>CAYQMM010000004.1:0-197908 GCA_964418675.1 uncultured Candidatus Bathyarchaeia archaeon | reverse complement strand
CTTGGGAAAATAAAGAAGACAATAGATAAAAGATATTACATCTAGAAATGCACACGCCCAGCGAAACATTTTAAGTTATGGAATTTTCCGTTTAAGATAAGCAACTGTAAATAGTCTGCCATCTTCTAGACGAATATTTTGAACGCTTACCAAGCCCCACCCATCTTCCCCTAAAGCGTTTAATTCGTCTTGGATGCTTTCTATTGTCGGTTTTTTTTCTCTTGCGAAACGGTCTACACGAACCTTTGTCTTCAGTGGAAGCACTTTGTATTCCCATTTCACCAATTAAAGCAACACCTCAACTAGTAATATTCAATGAAACAGTAAATATCTTTTTGCGCACTACCATTTTATTAAAAAAGCCCAAATTAAGAAATAATTTGGTAGCGGAGAGTAGCTTCAATATCCGTTTGAGCCACCGGTTCTCATCGTCATATCTTTGCACACACAAGTAACATTTGTTGGAGCCTTCAAAATTTTTCATTTCTCTAAGATGTTTTTTCAGCTGATACGATGATGTTTACTGTCGTAGCTTGATCCGTGGTTACTGAATTTGCGGTGGTGGTGATTTCAAAATCGAATGTCCATGCTCCTGCTGCATCTAGGACAACTCCGGAAGTTGTGTCTGGATTGGCTATGGTTAATGTTGCTGTCGTGTCACCAGTGCTATTGCTTGATGCAACTGGTAATGTGTCGCCGACTTTAACGACAATCTGGAAGGTAGCGTAGTTTGTGCTTTGGTCATTCAAGTTTGTGTCAAAATGTAGGTAAACGTTGGCTTTGGACGTTGTTATGCTTATTATATCATTCAGAGATGATGTGTTGCTTGCTGTGTAAAATATTGTCTCCCCTTCCTCTATGTTGCCTAGAGTCCCTTGATTTAGTGTAATGTTTGCAACTTCATCGATACTCTGGGTAACGGTGTTAGATGCTTGTTCGTAGACAAAGGCGGATACAGAAATGATTATCATGCTGATAATTATCAGCAGAGGTCCAACCGTTCTTCTTCTCATAATATTCGCTTCAGAATCCGAATTTGAATTCTGCAATATTAAAAATTATGAAATCTAGATATGAATTAGTAATTCATATCTTTTATATCTAAAAAAGATTGCACATCAAATCAAATGAAATTCAAAGAGTATACAGTGGCTTTACTATTCGTAATTCTAATTCTGTTAATACCTATTGTACATTCTCTAACATTCGACCAACAAATCAATTATGTAGCTCAAACTATCAGGAATGTTCCTTATTATTACGTTGACAACAATCTCTCCGATGTAGATTCTAGCGAAGACAAAGGCACCCACTCAAACTTCACTGCCCAACAGCACAGTCCGGACTCTTCATTTGACAACCTAACAGAAGAAAATGTGGGTGAAGAGTGGGGAATGGAGGATTATGTTGACAACAATACCAGCGACATAGACAACTCAGCAGGTGCTGGATTCCACAGTGACTTCTCGGCGCAACAAGCCAGTCCAGACGCGATTTATGACACCCTAACAGAAGAAAACACCTATTCAATTCAAGAAGTTTCAATCCAAGCCTCTTGGAGCGCAGACATAAGCACCTCAACAAAATACCCCAATGACGGAGGCGACTTTGTGGGAGACGGCGGCTACGGCAAGCTCAGAACCGCCATTAAATTCCCTTTAGATCAGTTGCCCAGCAACGCGATTATAACTGGCGTTAACTTCACCATTTACTGCTACGAAGGAGGAACTGCAACCCATCAAGTCGACATACACCCATATAATGACGATGGACAGGCTAATCCAGCAACCGATTCTGCCTTCACAGCATATTCTCGCTCCGCGCCTGCAGGCGTTCCTTATGTTGATGATAGCCCCGATCTGCGTTCGGTTGGATTGAAGGACTTCATACTATCTTCTGCATCCTATTCGGATATTGAAAATGCAAAGGCATCCGTCAACAGGTTCAGTTTGGGTTTGCATGAGGAAGGAGACGACGATTGGTATGCTGCCTTGGTCGAGTATACGGAACCAAATTCAAGTTGGAGACCAACACTGCATATCAGCTATTATACATCCTCCAGTTATGAACTCGATCTAGAGGTTCAGTTTATTGATGTTATTAGTTTCTTGCCATCAGAAACACTCAGCATCTACACTGGAACTCTCGGTGCGGAAGACCTGCGTGTAGACTTCTGGAACGGAACTGGATGGCAGAACCTTGCAACAGACTTGGCTACAAACAGCTGGAACAACTATACAGTTTCCCTGACCTCAACGACATTCACCATTAGATTCAAAGGTGGAACAGAAACGGCAGATACGACTGAAGACCAATGGCAAATTGATGCTGTTCTTTTGAGACTAGAAGGAAATGGAAACTTGGAAGATGCTGTAGATAATGATACGTCTGATGTTGATTCTTCTTCGGATTTAGGAAATTTGATCAACTTTGAAGATATGAAAATAGCTGATTCAACTTATGCTACTCTAACGGAATCAGGTTCAGGGGGTGACATAACTTTCGTCAACGTAGCCGAGGCAAGTGCCACTTCAGGAACATCTGCTCAAATCAGCAAACCAACAAACACGATAGAAAACGACTTTATGATAGCTCTGCTCGTATCAACAATCGGAAGTGATAGTGATGGTTCCACCATGTTCACAGCTCCATCAGGTTGGACGCTTGAACATGACTACACTCAAAATGCGTTTTCGGGTCAGCACGTCTACATATATTGGAAGATTGCGGGAGCTTCAGAACCTTCAAGCTACACTTGGACATGGACAAACTTCTGCGGTTGGGTAGCGCAAATAACTACTTTTAGAGGAGTAGACACTAGCTCTCCAATTCATGTAGAGGGAGCCGTCAACCAAGAGAGCAGCAGTTCACCCATGAGCCCAAGCATAACCACAACCGAAGACAATTCCATGATTTGGCTTTACGACATGAGCGATTCTAATGCCGTTCCTATTTCTGGAGGTGCCTCCGGTGGTACATCATGGATCGACCAAACAGAAATAAGCAGTCCCGGGAATGGTATCGGTATTTCAACGGCCTATTTTGTCCAAACATCATCCGGAGCCACTGGTGATAAAGATTGGACTTTAGATGTAAGTGAAGAAAATTCTGGTCAGCAATATGCTCTTAAACCTGCGTCTACAGATTCCCGACTAGACCAAGAAGTTCAGTGGATAGACATTCCCAACTCCCTGCCGAACGAAGAACTTTCAATCTATGGCGGTACTATGGGAACAGAAGATATTATGGTTGAGGTTTGGAATGGCACTGGCTGGGAAACAATCTTCACAGATTTGTCATCAGGATGGAATAACGCTTCTATAGCAGAGTGGTTAACCACCTCCACGTTTACAATCAGATTCAAGGACGGAACTGAAGTTGCGGATGCGAGTCCAGATACATGGCAGATAGACATTGCTCTAATTCATGTTTGGAACACGGGAGAAAACTACGAGCTTGATCTTGAGGCTCAATGGACAAATGTAGACTATAGCGAAGCAAATGAAGAGCTCTGTGTCTATGGAGGACCCATGGATGCCGAAGATATTAGGGTTGATGTATGGAATGGTTCTGGCTGGGAAAACCTTTTTACTGATTTGAATCCCGGATGGAATAACGTAACAGTCACTTCTTATCACATATCTTCAACATTTACGATTAGGTTCAAAGGGGCAACCGAAACAAGCGATTCATCTCAAGATAGTTGGGCAATTGACGCAACACTATTACATGTCTGGTCTTAAGCATATTTGTATGCACCCTATGATGACAAACAGAAAAAGCGCGTGACGCCCACCAAATCCAAGAAATATATTCAAAGAAGCTTATTTTGCTAAAAAGAGCCAAAATTATGGTTATTTTTGGTAGCGGGGAGTTGATTTGAACAACCGATCTCTGGGTTATGAGCCCAGCGGGTTCACCTGGCTACCCCACCCCGCTACATCAGGGCTAACCCCCTTCGGCAATACTCGCTTTTTAGCCCAACTGGGTAAACTCTGTCGCCCCCTTTCTTAAGCTTTGCTTTGTCCAATGTTCAAATCGAACCCTGTAAGCTCATGAAAGTAACTACATTGCCTAGGCACTGAGGCAGATTCCTTAGTAACCCTTAAATCCAATGACATAAAACCCAAATACATGACCAAAAAATTAACCGCTGAAGAACTTCTTGAAAAGGCAAAGAAGCCAGCCAAACTTGCGTTGAAATACCATCCCTTCTACGAAGGCAAAGTCCAAGTTATGCTAAAATGCCCCATACGAGATTCCTACGACTTCGCCATATGGTACACTCCAGGCGTAGCTGCCTCCTGCAAAGCCATAAAAGACGACCCCGAACAGGTCTTCACCCACACGAGCCGATGGAACTACGTGGCTGTGGTGACAGATGGAACCCGGGTTCTAGGCTTAGGGGATATAGGTCCAGAAGCTGCCATGCCAGTTATGGAGGGAAAAGCTCTGCTCTTCAAGTATCTGGGCGGGGTAGATGCCTTCCCCATTTGCTTGGCAACAAAAAACCAAGCCGACCTAGTCACCGCATGTAAGTGGCTGGAACCCACTTTCGGAGGCATAAACCTTGAAGACATTGCCAAACCCAAGTGCTTCCATGTTCTAAACCAGAGTAGAGAGGAGCTTAACATTCCTGTCTGGCATGACGACCAGCAGGGAACAGCTACAGTCATCTTAGCCGGACTCATAAACGCCATGAAACTGGTGGGAAAAAAGATGAGCCAAGCAAAGGTTGCCATGCTGGGCGTGGGTTCAGCCAACACCCGAACGGCTCTGGTTCTCATGAGGGCAGGAGTCAAAGCTGGCAACATCGTAATGGTGGATAGGCAAGGAATTCTTCATGCAAACAGGAAGGATGTGGAGGCAGAAAAGGTAGAGAATCCTTGGAAATGGAATTTCTGCCTAACGACCAACAGCGAAGCAAAGACAGGGGATGCAGCTGAAGCATTAAAGGGCGCCGACGTCTGCATAGCCGCTTCCAAGCCGGGACCGGGCACCATCAAGAAGAAGTGGATAAGTGGGATGGCTACTGATTCGATAGTTTTTGCCTGCGCGAATCCTATCCCTGAGATATGGCCTTGGGAAGCGAAGGAGGCGGGTGCAAAGATTGTAGCCACGGGGCGTTCTGACTTTGCTAATCAGATAAACAATTCTTTGGGTTTCCCAGCTATCTTCAGGGGAGTATTGGATGTGAAAGCTAAGACTGTTACTGATGAGATGTGCATAGCAGCTGCAATGGAGCTGGCTAGGTTTGCGGAGGAGAGGGGCGTAGATGAGGAGGATATAGTTCCGAGGATGGACGAGTGGGAGGTTTTCCCCAGAGAGGCTGTGGCTTGCGCCCTTCAATCTATCAAGGAGGGAGTTGCCAGAGTTAAATTGAGCAGGCAAGAACTCTGGGACAGGGCAACTCGCATCATAAAGAATGCCCGAGAGTCCACCAGTCTGCTGATGAAAAAGGGGCTTATCCCACCTCCCCCAAAAGACTTGTGAATTTTCGAGAATATGTAGAGAGACTTCAAATTTATCAGAAAAAAATTGTATAAATGGTATCCTGCTAAAATATTATTTAATTGACATCAGGTCAAAAGTTATTTACAGTACTCTCTATTATTTACCACTGGGGAACCGTGTGAGAAACTTTTATTTCCCTCATTTGGAATGGGAAATTTTACACAAACCTATTACAATTACTCAAATTGACCAAAATCAAGAACTGCCTAACGGAAAGCAGAAAATCAGGATGAAGAGAGATGAAGATTACACCCTTAAATGTTTACTTGAATTTGAGGATCCTTCACCTGAATGGGTAAATTTTCGAAGACGCTCTAATATTGCAGGCAGTATTGCCAAAAGTTTTGATATTCATGGTTCTTCGAGAGGTGTATTGTACACTATTGAATCGGCTGTTATTGGGACTGTTAATCTTACTACACTGTTCGCAGGAAAAGAACAAACTACTGGTATAGCTGAATTGTATTTTGAAGGTCTAAAAATGAATTATAGAAATAGAAACGAAGGTACCCATTTTGTTGGATGGTATCTAAATGGACCAAGGGATCATGTATTTTGGAAAGCCACTGAAAGGAAAGGAAAAATAAACTACATTCGAAACAGAATCGATTTTGAAGATAATAAGATAGATTCTATAGATGTCTCAACAAGATCAGAAGTGGGTACGGCAGATTACTGTTGGATAGAATTATCCGACTTCCAGTTTTTGATAGGAAAAGTACCAAATGAATTTGGACCCCCATGGTCATCGAACATTGGAATTGAATATAGAAAAAAGTGGGGAGGGATTCCAAACGAGTCTCAAAGAAAAAAAATTGAGGAATTATGCAGTTTTGTTCTTGGGCGACAATTACTTTCAATAGGTTATACAGTTTTCGACCAAAAGGAGAACCTTGTTGAAGCATATTGTCATGATCCTTGGGGTAAGAACACAAAGTCTTCTTGCTCTAATGCTGATCTCCCTCCTGTTAGAATCCAACTACCATCTCCAAGAAGTTCAAAAGAGCTAATATCTCAATTGATGCCAAAATATTTTGAATTAAGCGATCTGCTTCGGTTGACTGAAGCAATGTGGTACATCTGGGTTTCTCGTGGAATGCCGACTGGTACAAATTTACCAATTCTAGCCGCTGCATTAGAATCCATAATAAATGGATGGTTCGAATTCAAATCAGAGAGCCATGGAGTTTACTTGGAAAAGGAAATTTTTGTGTCTTTAATAGAAAAAGAAATAATCGAAATCCGTAAAAAATTAGATGCAATTTTCAGGACTGAAAATGAGAGGCTGAAAGTTCAAAATATAGTGAATAAAATATTACAAACCAATGAATTTGGTGTTATGGAACGATATCGGATTTTCTTTGAAGAAATTGATCTGAAAATTAAGCCTCATGAATGGGATGCAATTAATGAACGTCATAAATTTGTTCATGGTCATGCCCGATTCAAAGAAACTGATTGGAGTAAGGTCTTAAGTCATGTTAATACTTATGAAACTTTACTAAACAAAGTAATATTGAAATTGTTGGGATACTCAGGAAAATATATTGATCGGTCTACTACTGACTGGACAGAAAACGAACTAGCTTGAAATTGATGCTTTAATCGCTATAACACCGTTATAGATAAATATGGGGGAAACTATTTTAGTTATGTGTGAAACTTTTGGTTTATTGGAGGTTTAAAGAAGTTGGGTGACCAGATTAAAGCTGACAGGGAACTTGACTGCATAGGTCTTTTCTGTCCTGAGCCGGTTTTCAGGACACGCCAAGAAATCGACAAGTTGGATGTAGGTCAAGTTCTTGAAGTAATTGCGGACGACCCAGCTGCTGAGGAAGATATACCGCGTCTGGTTAAGAGACTTGGGCTTCAACTTCTTGAACTGCGCAAAGAAAAGGACCAGTTCCATTTTATAATCAAGAAAACTGAATAGGGAGTAATTGGCGATTGAGAAAAGTGTATATGGACCACGGGGCTGGTATGCCCCTCGATTCCAGAGTTTTAGAAGTCATGAGACCGTATTTCTTGGAGAACTATGGCAATCCCTCCTCTGCTCATTCTTTTGGAAATGTTGCTAAGGCTGCTTTGGCGGATTCAAGAGAGAAGGTTGCTCAGTTGGTGGCTGCAGGGAAGCCTCAAGAGGTCATCTTTACTTCAGGAGGCACGGAATCAAACAATCTGGCGATAAAAGGGGCTGCTTTCCGTAATAGAGCGAAAGGAAATCACATAATCACCACTGCCATCGAGCACATATCAGTGATGAACATCTGCAAGTACCTTCAGAAAGAGGGCTTCGAAGTAACCTATGTTCCTGTGGACAAACAAGGAAGGGTTGACCTCGAAAAACTCAAAGCCGCGATAAACGACAAAACCATCCTCATCTCAGTCATGTACGCCAACGGCGAGATTGGAACAATTCAACCGATAAAGGAGATAGGAAAGGTAGCCCATGAAAATCATGTTATTTTTCATGTGGACGCCGTAGCTGCAGCAGGAAAGGTGCCCATCAACGTTGAAGAGGAGAACATAGACCTCCTATCCCTCTCCTCCAACGACATGTATGGACCTAAAGGCGTGGGGGCGCTCTACATCAAAATGGGAACAAAAATTCAGCCAATCATCCAAGGAGGAGGTCAAGAGAAAGGATTACGTTCAGGCACAGAAAACATTCCGGGCATAGTCGGCATGGGCAAGGCGGCTGAGATTGCCCAAAGGGGGATGGAAAAGGAGGGTGAACGTTTGGCAGGATTACGGGATAGGCTGATTAAGGGTGTTTTGGAGAAGATTGAATATTCTTTTCTGAATGGTCATCCCGTTGAGAGGCTTCCTGACAACGCCAATATTAGGTTTAGTTATATAGAGGGCGAGTCCCTTATCTTAGGTCTGGATATGCTTGGAATCCAAGTATCCTCTGGCTCTGCGTGCACTTCAAAAACGTTGGAGCCCTCTCATGTGCTGATGGCTATAGGCTTGGCTCACGAAGAGGCTCATGGGTCTCTGGTCTTCACCATGGGAAAACAAAACTCCGAAGAGGATGTGGATTACGTGATTGAAGTGTTGCCTGGTGTAGTGAAGAAATTGAGGGCGCTTTCGCCCTTAACTCCTAAGGAAATCTTGAGGTGATGAAATAGTGTATAGCAAGAAAGTTATGGATCATTTCATGAATCCCAGAAACGTAGGCGAGATTCCCGACGCGGACGGCGTTGGAACCGTGGGTAATCCTGTTTGTGGAGACTTGATGACAATGTACATCAAGGTTAAAGACGACAAGTTGGTGGATGTTAAGTTCAAGACTTTCGGTTGTGGAGCAGCCATAGCCACGAGCAGCATGACCACTGAACTTGCCACTGGTAAAACCCTTGAAGATGCCATGAAGATTACCCGGGCTGATGTGGCGGAGAACCTTGGGGGTCTTCCTCCAATCAAGATGCACTGTTCCAATCTGGCGGCAGACGCTCTGCATGAAGCCATAAAAGACTACCAAAAGAAGAAAGCAGCAAAGAAATAGTCCTTTTGTGATTAAACGGGTAGACAGATAGTGTGGAGTTGTAAGCCAAAAGCAAGTCGAACATTGGGCAAAGGTTTAGTTAAGAATCTTGACCAACTGAATTATGCATACAAATTTTTCAGTCAAAGTTTCTTGACAAAAATGCTTTTATTTTCACGTCGGGAAAAATGGTATTGGCGCCTTTATGCGAAGAACAGCGTTAGCACCCGCACTATTCTTGGCACTTTTAATTTCGTTAGTGGTTGGGGTGCAGTCTGCTGAGTCGGGTTCCGTGACTATTGTTGTTCCCGATGACTATTCGACAATTCGAGAAGCCATAAACGCTGCTTCAGATGGAGACACGATATTTGTTAAAAGCGGAGTCTACTACGTGGACGAAGACACGCAAATAGTTGTTGATAAAACGTTGTCCTTAACTGGTGAAGACCCTGAAAACACCATAATTCGCGGATTGTTCAACACCACTTATTCTAGACCGGATGCGGTTCAAGTTGCAGCTCCAAACGTCACGATTTCAGGCTTCACAATAACAAATTGCAGCGTCGGCATAGAAGTAGCAAACTACTACCACGAACCATACCCGTCAGGATGCAAAATAATCAACAACAACATCGTAAACAACTCTGAAGGCATTAGACCTCAAAGAAATGACCTGCTCATCTCTGGGAACAACATAACAGGAAACCCCGGCGGCGGCATCACGGGTTACGATGCCGAAAACATCGTTATCACTGGAAACAACATAGCAGAAAACAGCTACGGCATAAACATAGGAATCTCCAGAAACATAACTATCAGCGGCAACAACATTTCCAGCAACGAACGAGGAATAAACCTAGTTTACTATGGACCATACGCTGTCTACAGAAACAACATAACAAACAACGGTTGGGGAATCAGGTTTGCAGAGGGCTGCCAACACGCCTCAGTGTATGGAAACAATATAACGCAAAACAGTGTCGGCGTTGTATTGCTTAATTTTCCAAACGGTGGAGATGTTGCCGTCAGCGGAGTTGGCAACAAGGTTTTCGGCAACCTCTTTATTGACAATTCTGTTCAGGTGCTTCCAAACTATGTAGAATTTGAGAATATCCAGATGGGGAGCAACGGCACGGATATTGTCTTGTGGGATAATGGTACTCTTGGGAATTACTGGAGCGACTACAGCGGCACAGACAGCGATGGAGACGGCATAGGAGATGCACCCTACGTCTTCGACGAGAACAACCAAGACAACTATCCATTAACGAATCCAGTTGACATTAACACAATTCCAGAGTTTCCATCATGGATTATTCTCCCCCTCTTCATAGCTGCAACACTGCTAACTGTAATCGTTTACAGAAGACTGCCAACGAGGGCGAGTGAATCATAGAGCCGTACGTGGAACACAATCATATTAGGAGCCTAATAACAGCAGTAAAATTAAAACGCCCTTAACTATGTTGATTTGTAAAAAATCGTTGTAAAAAAGTTGTAAAATCTGTAAATTTTGTTTATATGAACATGAGGTTGACTTTTTTGGGGCAAAATCAAGATGTGGATTCTTGATTTTTACCCCTCAAAAAGTGTGACGGGAAAGGCGAAAATGGTTAGAATCAAGATGCAAAGTGTTGTTGAATTTCCAAAAATTGTGTAACCTTATTGTTTTCCCTCTCTCTCGCACGTAAGTGTGACAAGTGACAAACCCAAAAATCACGCCTTTTCTATTCTAAGGCTCATTTCAGACTTTTACGCTTTTCTTCCCCAATTCATTCAATTTCGGCAATACACCATTCTAAGACCACTTTAACCCGTTTAAACCAAGACTTGAATCTAGGAAGAAAATCAAGGCATGATGGAATAAAGGTTCTCAGAACTTAAAATTTGTCTACTGCTTTGTAGTTGAAAACACCTATATTTGTTTGATTTTCTGTTTGGGGTTTCATAGTTGGTCAATAATATTTGCAAAATTCAGATATTTAAAGAAGAATTACGAAGGGGGTTACCCCAAAAACTGGGGTTTAAATTTTAACCCCAAATCCAAACCCAAAAAATATTACCACAGGGGCTAATTTATGACTACCTTTACAATGCTAGAATCTGTCCTTAACTTTGTTGTAAGTCATTAGTAGAAAAGAGTCTATCTTTGAGGCATATTTCTTTGTTATTGACCTGAGAAATGTTTTTCCTGTGCTACACATACGAAATTGATTATTCCTTATTGATACTCGAATAATGTGGTTAATTTGTTCTTCATTGAAATTTTCAAAGTCGTTCAATTCTTTTATTACTTTAGTAGCACTATCAAAATCGTAGGCTTCTTCTAATGCTCGGAGTAAACAATCAATTAGAGATTCCTTAAATTGGCTATCCTTTAACACATTGATGATTTTAAGACATGAACGACGAGGGTTATCTACATCCAATTTACATGCTTGAATTTTTGAAATGAAACCGTATGGTGCTACATCAACTTTCAAGGGTATAATCATTTTCTTTAGCCCAAAAGCCATTCCAATTTCTTGGTCAGTCCATTTCGAATTTCCAAAACTATGTGTCAGTATGGGTATGAAGACATCGCATTCGTTTAGGTTATTACTTATTTCTTCTTGCCAATCATGAAGGGGCGGTATATCATCATGAGCCAAAAAAACTGACAGACCATATTGCTCTAATATTCGTTTAATTTGTCCAGCGAGTGATTTGTTTGCAGAAGAATAGCTGACAAAAACCCGAATTGTTTTCACTTTATAATCATTTGCAGATATTCTTTCAGTTTCTTCTTTTGTGAGTTTTATTGATGCCATTGAAATCAGCCAACTAAGACAAGAACAGAAATTTTTTTGATACTCTATTCAATATTACTGGGTTTTAACTTTTTTCGACTTTCTTATGAGTCGCTTTCTTCTAGATAAAATTCTACATAAGGGGCTATTTTGGCTTTTCCTTTATTTCTAGAAAGTTTTGAAAATAAGGAGCTTTTCCTGAAATTTCAAAGGTTTTAGTTTGTAACTGGGAACCAAAATTTTCTGAGTGATAGATTTTTTTAAAGCGCCCTTTGACGAAATTTCTAGCTCCATCAGGTTTTATTTTTCGCTCTAATTTTTGGAGCGGCTTTTTTAGAAAAGCGTCTCTTTTAACCAATTTGTTGGGGGGTAGGGGGTTTACTTCTATTTTGGTTGATAGATGAGCTATTTTATATATGATTTGCATAAATACTCTTTTTGGTTACAAAATGATTCCAGAAACCACTGAAATGAAAGAACTTAAGAAAAGAGCGGACAAGTTCAAGAAATATGAAAGGCTCATCTTTTTTCTAACAAGATATATCATTGTTGGAATGGTGTTTGCTTATCTTTTAGACATTCCGTTAGACATATTCTTTATTGGAATACCTAGTGGTTGGGCTTTATTGGTTTCTTTTGCCATTGTATTTCTTCCTTGGCTATTACTTACCATTGTTCTTATTATGAGAGTTAAAAAATATAGACTCTCGGATAGCGAGTGGGCGAGATTTTACAGCTATTCAATAACCAACAATCTAGAATTATACTTTAAAAGCAAAAATCTTGGAATGAAAGCCGACTATCGAAAAAATGCTCTGAAAAAGGCAAAGGAATTTCTTTCCAAAATAAAAGAATATTGGGAAGTTGGGAATTTCGATTTAGCTCAGGAACATTTTGGGAAAGCCGTTTCTAAACTTAAAAAGAACCTGAGAGAGAAAGTTATTCCAAACCTCAGGACTGGTAATGATGAAGCATTGGGTAAAATAGAACAGCTCATGAATAATTTCTTTTGGGAACCCTTTAGTCTTGAATCCATCGGCAAGTTAAATGACGGACTTGCTAAATTATCAACAACAAGATGGATAACAATTAGACTTGGTAATCGTTGGAGAATCTTTGACACCCACAAAATTTTGAAACATGAAGTAGTCATCTCAGCTTTAGCTATTTTTTGTTTTGTTTTTTCATATGTGATGGTTGTCTATGTCGAAATACAAAAAGAATATGTTTTTGGCGGGGCTATTGCTCTCTTCATTGGCTTGCTAACGATATACTTTAGAAGGCAACCCAAAGACTGAAAAAAGTATTTTTCAATTTTGATTTTCCTACGAGTTTAGTAAACAGAAAGAATATTAGATTATGCACATATTCTCAGTGACCCGAAGTGTTCCTTTTTGTTTTGGTGATTGGTTTTGAGTCGGTTGTATCTTGTTTTGAAGAGGTAGCTTAATGCTCCTATCCATTCATGGAAGGGTATCGCTTTGTATTCTGTTCCCTGCATTTCATGACGTAATTTTGCTTCATCTTTGGCTCTGTAGAACTTTTCTAAAGTTCTCAATTCTGTCCCAGTCTGGTCAACAATGCTCTCTGCACTTACTCCATGTCTTGACGCTTGCGTCACAAAAGTATGCTTCAAAATATGCGTAGAAACACGTTTCTTCAGCTTAGCCTTCTTCCCCGCTAACCTGAGCCTTCTAAGATAGTAGTCATAGTTTTTTGGAAATATCCTGTCTTCAGGTTTGAGGGCTTGGTCTTCAACGTAGAGTTTCACTAATTCAAAGACAGCGTAAGGCGGGAACTTGAGAACGTAATCCGAAGTCTTAGACTCATGCACTTGAATAATTCTATCATTGAAGTCAATATCTTTGACCCTCAGATCATTGAGAGCCTGATGCCTCGCTCCCACAGAGATACCCACAAAGAGAAGAATTAGCGTATCTTTTTCTTCTATAACTCTGACCATAGCTTCAATTTCATCTTCATGCAAGAACCATTGTTTCTTTTTTCCCTCTGGAGGAGAATTATATTTGAATTTCTCTAGCAGATCAAAGTTCTCTATGACTCTCATCATTCTTCTGAAAACTACAGCAATATACTTGTCTATCCCCTTACACTCTGGATTAAAGAAGTCCTTATCGTGCCAAAGCTTTCGGTAGTCTTCTTCCATCCATGTTTCAGGGGCTTTGTAGCCTAGCTTTCTGAATCCTTCTCGGAGGTATCTCTCTGATTGCTGAAGATCATTTCTGCTAAGTTTCCTTCCGTACTTTTGAATGAATCTTTTGTATCCTATGCTCTCTTCTAACTTGTCAACGTATTTGGGTTTGACTTTGCTTGGTTTCTCTGGATGCTCCTCAAGAATCTTGTAGATTGTAGGACGACTTATCCCTGTGACTCTGGAAGCTTTTGATACTCCTTTCCATTGTCCCTTTCTCTCTCCCCTCTTAACTTGACGGATGATCTCGTAACCGCCTCTCTTGATGAAAGCCTCCAACTTACAGCTAAAGATGCTCATCAGCTTCTCCCATCCAACAACTATCTAACCTATATTACCCTACAATAAAGACAGGAGTTGGTAAAAAATGTATTAAATATATATATGTGAAAAATGATTTATTAAATGTAAAAAATTTAAACCAGCAGCATATTGAAAATCAGCTTTTTCGTAGATTAAAATGCTTACTATATTGTCGTCGTTAGCTAGCTCTTGCTACGATCAGGCGAGGTCGAAGCGGTCAAGATTCATTACCTTGTTCCACGCCGCTACGAAGTCGTGCAGGAACTTCTCCTGGGAGTCATCACATGCATAGACTTCCGCCAAGGCCCGGAGTTGAGAGTTCGAACCGAAGATGAGATCGACACGGGTGCCAGTCCACTTGAGTTTGCCCGTTGTTCGATCACGACCCTCGAACACATCTTTGTCTTCCGAGGTTGCCTTCCATATCGTGCTCATGTCGAGCAGATTCGCGAAGAAGTCATTGGTGAGCGTCTCTGGCCGCTTGGTGAAGACGCCGTGCTGAGACTGTCCGAAGTTGGCATTCAAGACGCGCATACCGCCAACGAGAACCGTCATCTCAGGAGCGGTCAGCGTCAGCAGTTGCGCACGATCAACCAGCAGTTCCTCTGCCGATACGGCGTATTTGGTTTTGAGGTAGTTACGGAACCCGTCTGCAACCGGCTCGAGTACGGCAAATGACTCCACATCAGTTTGCTCCTGCGATGCATCCGTGCGCCCCGGCGTGAAGGGAACAGTTATATCGTAACCAGCATTCTTCGCAGCTTGCTCGACACCTGCACATCCACCCAAAACAATCAAGTCGGCGAGCGAAACCCTCTTTCCGCCAGACTGCGCACTGTTGAACTCCTTTTGGATTCCCTCAAGGGTCTGCAGCACAGTCTTCAGTTGGTCCGGCTGGTTGACTTCCCAATCCTTTTGCGGCGCAAGACGGATACGCGCCCCATTCGCACCCCCGCGTTTGTCGGAGCCACGGAACGTGGACGCCGAGGCCCAAGCGGTTGAAACCAGTTCCGAGATTGACAGGCCTGAGGCAAGAATCTTACCTTTGAGGTCTGCGATGTCCTTCGCGTCAATCAGCTCATGATCGACTGCTGGTACCGGGTCCTGCCAGATCAGTTCCTCCGCCGGGACCTCCGGACCGAGATAGCGCGAGCGGGGGCCCATATCGCGATGGGTAAGCTTGAACCACGCTCGGGCGAAGGCATCCTTTAGCTGACCCGGATTCTCGTAGAACCGCCTTGAAATCTTCTCGTAAACCGGGTCGACCCGCAGGGCGAGATCAGTAGTCAGCATAGATGGCGCGTGACGCTTTGAAGGGTCGTGCGCATCCGGCACGGCACCGGCGCCTGCGCCCCCCTTCGGCTTCCATTGGTATGCACCGGCCGGGCTCTTGGTCAGTTCCCATTCGTAGCTGAACAGGTTTCGTAAGAAGTTGTTGCTCCACTTAGTTGGCGTCTGGGTCCAGATGACTTCCAAGCCGCTGGTAATCGTGTCATCGCCTTTGCCTGTGCCAAATTTGCTTTTCCAGCCGAGGCCCTGTTCCTCGAGGGGGGCGGCTTCAGGCTCGGGACCCACCAGTGACGCATCACCAGCGCCGTGGGTTTTACCGAAAGTGTGGCCGCCCGCTATAAGGGCCACTGTCTCCTCGTCGTTCATCGACATGCGCGCGAAGACCTCGCGGATATCCTTGGCAGCAGCAAGCGGATCCGGGTTGCCGTTCGGGCCTTCCGGATTGACGTAGATTAGCCCCATCTGCACGGCAGCAAGCGGATTTTCGAGTTCCCTCTTTCCTGAGTAGCGTTTGTCATCTAGCCAGGTGGTTTCGGAACCCCAGTAGACGTCCTCTGGCGGCTCCCAGATGTCCTCACGTCCGCCGCCGAAACCGAAGGTCTTGAATCCCATCGACTCAAGCGCGCAGTTGCCGGCGAGTATTATAAGGTCGGCCCAGGAGATTTTCTTACCGTATTTCTTTTTGATCGTCCAAAGCAAACGGCGCGCCTTGTCGAGGTTAACGTTGTCCGGCCAACTGCTAAGAGGCGGGAAACGCTGCGCTCCACCGGATACACCACCACGACCGTCACCCTTGCGGTAAGTGCCTGCGCTATGCCAAGCCATACGAATGAAGAGGCCTCCATAGTGACCGAAATCGGCCGGCCACCAGTCCTGCGAGTTGGTCATCAACGCATAGAGGTCCTTCTTAAGGGCCTCAAAATCGAGTTTCTTGAATTCATCGGCGTAGTTGAAGTCTTTGCCCATCGGATTGGATAGGGGGGAATGCTGGTGAAGAATTTTCAGGTTCAATTGGTTCGGCCACCAGTCTCGGTTCGTGATGCCTGCGTGGCTTGTTGTATTTCTCTTTTTATCATTCAAATTAACATAACTCCATCTGTATTAGATAATAATGGTTATTATTTAAGTTTTGCTCCAATATAGAAAGCGATTTAAGTAACAACGGCAATAAAAGCTGCTAATGCCCATGAACATCCAGCAGCTCATAGCCAAGCTCCGTGAAGAAGGTTACAAGGTCACACCACAGCGTTTAGCAGTTTTCGGGCTGATACTTTCACGTAAAGACCATCCCACAGCTGACCAAATACATAAGGAAGTGACAAAACAATATCCATCCATGAGCTTAGCTACCGTTTACCAAGCCCTGCACCTCCTCACGGACATGGGACTGCTGCAAGAGCTGGGTTTCACCGATAGAAGCTCAAGATACGATCCAAACATCACGCCCCATGTCAACGTAATTTGTCTAAGATGCGGGGAAATCTATGACTACGAAGCAGAAAGCGTTAGAAAAATGTGGTCCCAAATGGTTGCTGAACTAGGATTCAAACCTGTAAGGCAACGCTTAGATATCTATAGATACTGTGACAAATGTAGAAAAGAAATGAGTCGCAATGAGGAATTCAAGGCTAGAACGCCTTGAACCTGTCTTTCCGCGCATTGCAGATAGGACACTTTTCTGGAGCCTCGCCATCAACTGTATAGCCGCAGACTTGGCAGACATTGATGGGACCCAGCTCCGCATCTTTTTTGGAGTCCACTGCCTGCTTGGCCTTCTGGTACAAGCAGACGTGAACCTTCTCCGATGCCAGTGCCCAATCTATGCTTGTCTCTGCTTGTTTTTCGCCTTGAGCAACGGCAACTGCCTTGTAGGCAGGATACATCTCCTCGACTTCGAAGGATTCTCCGTCTATTCCCGCCTGAAGGTTTTCTGAAGTGGATTTCGATCCGTAAAGCATTCTGTTGTGGTTTGAAGCGTGAACCTGCTCGGAATAAGCCGTTGCCGCGAACAGTCTGGCAACGTTAGGGTATCCTTCCTTTTTTGCCTTTTCTGCAAAGATGTTGTATTTGGTGTTGGCTTGGCTTTCTCCGGCAAAAGCGGCTTTCAGGTTGGCTTCGGTCATCTTCTTCACTGTTTCCTTCACCTCCTTCCTCTAGTTCAGGTTACACAAGGTTATTTCGCTAGAATGTTCGTGAACGTGTCGTGATGCCCTTCTTCGTCGCCCAAAATATCTTCGACAAGTCTTCTGGTTGTGACATCTCCTTCATCATCGGCAACTTTGATTATCTGCCTGTAAAGAGCTATTGCCGCCTCCTCTGCCTTCACGTCGGTTTGAAGCATCTCTTTCAGATTTCCGCCCACGAAGATAGGCGCAGGTTTTGTTGTTGGGGTTCCTTCAATATAAGCTAGTCTTTCCGCGATTGCTTCGGCGTGTTTCATCTCTGTGATGGCAAATTCCTTGAGGACATCAGCAACTGCAACGCTGTCGACGCCTGTGGCTAAGACGTGTTGCCACATATACTGGATAGCAACTTGAAGCTCCATTGCTATTGCCTTATTCAGCATCTCTAAAAGTTTTTTAGACGCCATGGACACACCTCCATCTCTTTTTAACGAACTTCTCTCGCTGTCTGTCTTATACTTTTTCCTAAAAAATGCCGATGACTCTACGTCGAATCACATTTCTGTGATGTTGCTGGTTAATGCTTTTTGTTTTTAATTATTTCTCTGCATTTATCCGCGAATTCACACCAGTCTAGACACGATGCTTCCTTTTCAGGTCTGCCAACTTCCTTTTCACATGTGTCGCATACGCCCACGTCCTCGTCACTCCAAATCTCCACGCTTCCACCGCAGTTAGGGCACGGGAAATATTCTGGGGATGGACGAAGGAATTTTTTTATGCCCGGGCAGGCTTCCGCGTTTGAACTTGCCATCTTTCATCTCTCCATTTACGATAGTTTCTCTCCTTTTATGCTAATCGTCTCCTGTTTTAAAGGAACCGTTTTTCCCGAGGCGGCTATGGCTTCTTTGACGAGGCGGTATAAGCCGAAGCAGCATGGAACTTCCATATTGACTACGGTGACGCTTTTGATGTTGGACATCCTGAATATTTGAGCCAGCTTGTTTCGGTAGAGAGTCGTATCATCGAGTTTGGGGCAGCCAATCGCAAGGGTTTTGTCTTTCAGCATGTTTTCGTGAAAATCGGCGTACGCGAAGGGTACACAGTCAGCGGTTATTAGCAGGTCCGCATTTTCGAAGAAGGGCGCATTGGGCGGTAACAGTTTTAACTGGACTGGCCATTGAGCAAGCCTTGACTCTCTCTTTTCTGTAAAGGCTGTTGGGTTCTCCTCGCTTTTTCTTTCGAACTGCCTCACTTGTGCTGATGGACAACCTCCAGAGGTGGGGTGGGTATAGTGAACTGGTGGAATTATCTGTTGCTTTTTATGGTATTCTTCTACTGCGTTTTCATCAAATTCCGGTGCTTCTCTCTGTATGATGGTTATGGCGTCCTCAGGGCATTTTCCTAGGCAGGCTCCTAAGCCGTCGCAGTATATGTCCTTTACCAGTCTGGCTTTTCCATCAATTATCTTGAGGGCTCCTTCCGCACATGAAGGCACACATAGGCCACAGCCTGTGCATTTTTCTTCATTGATTCTAACGATGTTTCTCAAAACCATCCATTGTTCCTCCCTATTCATATTTGTGAAGTGTACCGCGGTCTTTTTCTTTCCTGATTTCTGTAATACTTCTTAACGTTCTGATTTTTCCTCCTTTCAATGGCGTGCTAAATATATCGATTTTGTTGCTTCCTGTTTTTTTCGTTTCTTCAGTCCCTGTTTGGTGAGGCATTGCCCCTCTGTGGGGCAGTATTTCTTGGCGTGGAAAGTGAAGGCTCTGAATAGCTGCTCCATCAGCTCTTTGTTGAGGGAGTAATAGCGTTTCTTCTTTTTTCTCTCTGAAAAGATGAACCTGCATCTTTCTAGGAGTTTAAGGTTGTGGGAGATCATGCTCTGCTCTTGGTTCAGAGCCTCAGAAATTTCTGTCACGTTTTTTGCTCCTTCGCGGAGGAGTTCCAGGATTGCTATGCGTGTGGGGTTTGCCAGTGTTGAGAAAAACTGGTAGCATGCTTCGTTTATGTTCCGTTTCATTTGCTCACCCCAATTTAGTTGAAATAATATTCATATGAAGATGATTTCATCTTATGTTTATAAGCTTTACCATACACCAAACAACCCTGACGCAAGATTTAATTCACCCCAAAACGCCTCCTAGCTAGATGAAGTCTATGATGAAAAAAGTGCTACTTTTTGTGCATAACGGTTTCGAAGACCGCGAACTCATGATTCCCTACTATCGCTTTCAGGAAGCGGGATACGAGGTGGATGTTGTGGGTCCCAAAGCAGACACAACCTACAACGGCGAATACGGACTCGCCATAAAATCTAACCTCTCCCCAGAAGACGTGGACATCGACGACTACGCGGCAATAATAATCCCTGGAGGACGCGCCCCAGACCGCATGAGAACCAACAAGGGCCTAGTCCAGCTGGCTAAGGAAGCCGTCCAGAAGGGAAAGGTGATAGCCGCCATCTGTCACGGACCCCAGCTCCTCATCGAAGCTGATGTTGTAAGGGGAAAGAAGGCTACCTGTTATGTCTCCGTCTCCACAGACCTGAAGAACGCCGGTGGAATCTACGTGGATAAATCGGTGGTGGTGGATGGAAACTTGGTGACGTCCCGTTTTCCAGCTGACCTCCCAGATTTCTGCAGGGAAACCCTGAAACTTCTGGGCACAAAAAAGTAAGGTGGCACTGAATTATCGTGGCTACAAAAGGTTAATAACAGCGTTATAACCATTTTTATCTTACCAAGAGAAAGGTTGGAAATTTTATGCCTGAAAAAAAGAAACTTGCCCTAATCGTTCACAGCGGCACCATAGACCGTATCCTCTGCGCCTTCATACTTGGCTCCACCGCAGCAGCCATGGACATAGAGACCCACCTCTATTTCACCTTCTGGGGTCTAAACATGCTCAAGAAGGGAGCCTTAGATAAAGCCCCGCTCCCCGCAACCTACAAGCAATACGAGGAAATGCTCCAAACGAAGATGAAAGAGATGAAGTACCCCACGCCCTACGAGATGCTGAAAAGAATGAAGGCGACAGGAAACGTGACAATCTACGCCTGCAGCCCCACCATGGAGATGTTCGGAGTAACAAAGGAAACCCTGATCCCCGAGGTAGACCAAATCGCAGGAGCCGCAGCCTTCCTAGACGTCGCCGCAGACGCAGACATAACCCTCCTAGTCTAAACTTTCCACAAACACAAAAACCCCCTCCTTTTTTTTCTTGGCGGAATCAGAACGGGCACACGTTTTTAGAAGGATGTCTTGCTCATTTACAGAACATAAGAATGATAAATGCATATTTAACTAACCAAGAGGGGCACCGCTCATACACCAACTTGGTCAAGGTTTCTTGACAAAAACGCTTTTTATCCAATTCAAACACAGTAATATTAGTTAAAAAATGAAGAGCCTCCAACCAATTTTTGGGATATTATTTGTTCTTCTTTTAGTTCTACCGACTACACCAGTTTTTGCTTCTTCGGTTATGTGGAGCCAAACTTATGGACCCGTTGAGGGAGTTTCTGTGGTGCAGGCATCTGATGGCGGCTATGCAATCGCTGGGATAAAGGGGGATTATATTTCAGGTGGTGGCTTTACCAATTCTGCATGTGTGCTGATAAAAACCGATTGTTATGGCGATTTTCAATGGAACAAGACCATCATAGACCAACCATCTTATTTTAACACATTGTTTGTGGACACTGCAGATGGCGGTTACGTGGTAGCCAACGGTGTGATTGTATCTTGGAGAACCGGGGTATGGTTTGCCAAGCTTGATGAAGATGGTAACCAACAATGGAATCGTACCTATCAGGAACCGGGTTATTATGCTCTAGCCACTCAATTGGTTGCCACAAGCGATAGAGGATATGTTTTGGTGGGTTCTGTTTGGGGTGATAGATGGACTTCTGGTAAAGGGTATAAAGTTTGGGTGATAAAGATAGACCAGTCAGGAAACGTGCAGTGGCAACGAACATACGAAAATTTTACCTCATTGGATAACCAATATGCTTACAGGCTTTCTGCTGGGAGCATTGTTGAAGATTTGAACGGCGGTTATGTTTTCACTTGTTGGGCTCAATCTGATATTTCTTTACTTATTAAGTTAAATCAAGATGGAAATATCCAATGGGAGAAAAAATTTGAGGGCGAGAGGCTGGATTTTAGTTCTGTTATTAGAGGAAAAAATGGGGAGGGTTTTGTACTAATCGGGACAATGAACAGTCTTCCTTATGTGGTTAAGACTGATTCTTTGGGCAATCTGGAGTGGAATAGAACATACGAAAACCTGTATGTTTTTCCTTCTGGAGTGAAGTGCGTAGATGGGGGGTATCTGTTTGCGGGGACAACTTATTATGGTAATGTGTCTTCTCTTGTAAAAACAGATTTTCGAGGCAATATGGAGTGGAATGTAACATATTCTGGGCTTGGTCAAGCTGGAATCTCTTCTGTGCTCCAAACCGATGATGGAGGATATGTGTTCACAGGATGGACTTGCCCTTTAAATTCTTCTGAACGTAATATTTGGTTGGTAAAAACCGACGAATATGGCGTTATTCCAGAGTTTCCCTCATGGATAATTCTGCCGTTGCTTCTTTCTACAATCGCAGTGATTATAGTTTACCGAAAGAAACTATACAGAACAAAAACCCAACAATCATATTAGACTCCAAATAACAGCGTATTGTTGAAAACAGTACTTTTCCTGAAAATCTGCGCATGCCACAGAGAGTTGCTGTAAACTATTTAGCCACCTAAACCTATGTTAAGGTGTACTTAACGAGGCATTTTCATGGCAGAAACAAAAGTTCCGTGGCTGCCTTGGAGTAAAAAATCCTTCAAGAAGGCAAAAGAGCAGGACAAACCAGTTCTGTTGGGCATCAGCGCTGTTTGGTGCCACTGGTGCCACGTAATGGACCAGACCACATACTCCGACAGCGAAGTCGCGAAGCTCATCGAAGAAAAGTTCGTGCCCATACGGGTGAACCGCGACCAACGACCCGACATAGACAAACGATACAACATGGGAGGCTGGCCCAGCACCGCCTTCCTCACACCAGACGGCGAGATTCTAACGGGCGGCACCTACATTCCCCCGCAGCAGATGAAGGCACTACTAAATCAGGTAAGCCGCCTCTACAAGGAAAACAAAGGCAACATAAAATCCAGAGTGAAAGAATTAGAAAGAGAAACACCCCCCGCGTACGGTTTGGACCGTGTAGTCTTCCAGTCCATCGTTGACGGTTTGACGCTGGAAATTGCTTCACGTTTCGACCCAATGCATGGAGGCTTTGGGGGTGCACCAAAGTTTCCTCACAGCGGGGCATTGAGGTTGGCGCTTCTGGAACATCAAATCCAAGGGCATAAGGCAGCCTTGAACATCGTGAAAAAGACTTTGATGGAGATGAGGGCTGGCGGCATCTACGACAGGCATGAAGGCGGCTTCTTCCGCTACTCCACCACCAGAGACTGGAGCATACCCCACTACGAAAAGATGTGCGAAGACAACGCCACCCTCCTCACCAACTACCTAGAAGCTTATCAGGTCACAGGAGAAGAGACCTTCAGAGAAACCGCCAACGGCATACTAGCATACGTAAACAACAACCTCAGCGACCAAGAAAAGGGCGGATTCTACGGGAGCCAAGACGCCGACGAAGAATACTACAAACTAAATCTTCAGGAACGGCAGAAACGAACCGCCCCCAGAATAGACCTGACCCTATTCACAAACTGGAACGGCATGATGGCATCAGCGTACCTCCTAGCCTCTGAAATCCTTGAGGAGCCATCTTACCGGGATTTCGCCCTCCGTACAGTGAACCTCCTTCTGGAGACAAGCTTCAATCCAAAAAAAGGAATGAGTCATTACCTTCTTAATGGCAGGAGCTATCTCCATGGATTACTCACTGACCAAGTGTACATGATAAAGTGCCTCGTAGACAGCTACCAACTTACCTCAGAACGGAAGTTCCTAGACCATGCAGAAACCCTTGCAGACTACATGCTCCACAAACTCTGGAACAAAGCTGGAGGCTTCAACGACAAGCCAGAGGAAACCGGCGCCTTTGGGGCTTTGAAGACCTTGGACAAGCCCCTTGACGATAACAGCGTAGCCGCCGACGCCTTCCTGAGGCTCCACCACCTAACGGGCAAGAAAAAATACTTGGAAACTGCCAGAAAAACCCTTGAATACTTTGCTCCAAACTACCAGAGATACGGCATCATGGCAGCCATTTACGGCTTAGCCGTCGAGTATTATCTTCATCCCATGCAAGTACACATAGTGGGTGCCAGAAACGATCCGTTAACCCGCCGATTCCGGAGGGAGAGCCTACAGGCTTACAATCCCATGAAGGTGGTGGAGGTCATAGACCCCGTTGCTGACGCTGAGAGGTTGAGGCAGCTTGGGTATCCTGTCGCAGAGAAGCCGACAGCTTATATCTGCTTCGAGGGAACATGCAATTCTGTTGAGAATCCGGAAGAGGTAGCGAAAAAGATTGGAGGTTGATGTTTGTGAAAGAAAAATCGAATCTTGACGAAGAGGCAAGGGTCCTGAAGATTATCGGGTTGCTGGAGAAGGAGTATCCAGATGCGAAGACAGCTCTACATTACAGTAATCCTCTGGAGCTTCTGGTAGCCACCATGCTTTCAGCTCAATGCACAGACAAAAGAGTAAATGCCGTCACAAGAGACCTCTTCAAAAAATACAAAACAGCAGAAGACTATGCGGATGCGGATTTGGGGGAGCTTGAAGAGGACGTGAGACCCACGGGCTTCTACAGAAACAAGGCTAAAAACATCCAGAAAAGCTGTCGGTTGCTGGTTGAAAAGTTCAATTCACAGGTTCCGGAGACGATGGAGGAACTGCTTGAGTTGCCGGGCGTCGCACGAAAGACCGCTAATATCGTGTTGTCGAACGCTTACGGCGTCATTGAGGGAATAGCTGTGGACACCCATGTCCGCAGGCTCTCTCAGAGACTTGGACTAACGGAAAACAAGAATCCTGATAAGATTGAGCGGGGTCTGATGGAATTGGTTCCCAAGGCTTACTGGAAGAGAATCACGGACCTCCTGATATTTCATGGAAGAAACATCTGCGTGGCAAGAAAACCAAAGTGCGGCTTATGTGTTCTGAACAAGATTTGCCCCTCAGCCTTCACCTTCGACTAGTCTCAGCTATCCCGTTTTCTTCCTGAAGATAGGGTGCTTTGCCTTTGTGGATAAATCTGATGAGGTTCTTGCGTCAGCGGCTTCTGCTCGGTCAATTGAGATATTAGCGATTTCATGCGTGTGTTGCTGTATTTGTTCTAAGCTGTCGATTACTAGACGGATATTTGCTAAAGCCAAATTGGAGATTTGTGATTTGCCGTTTGCCTTTAAGCAGAGGTTCCATAGATTTGTGAGATTGAAGGATGTGTCCAAGATATCGTTTGCCAGCAGAATATCCTTGGATAAAAGAGCTTGAATAGAATCGTTATACAATTTTTCTATGCCTGTGCTTGTTTCAATTATGAACTTCATGATTGACTTTGGTAACTGGTCATCTATCAGTGGAACAGCGCTCTCAGCAATTTTTTTCAGGTTTTCTGTTATTTCAGCGGTTATGTGGAGAATCTGTAGATAGTCGACACAATCAATCAAACTTATCTCTTCTGTTTGGGATGGCTTTGGGAAGAGGATGGTGCTTCTGAGGAGGCGATTAGTTACTAAGGAGAGTCTTTTGAAATCCTCTGTTCTTCTAGTTAGACCTTTAATCAGCTCCATATTGCGGGTTTCTAGGGCGGAAATCGTCTCTCTGAACATTGACATGATTACATTGTGAATCCTATTTATGGTCTTGTCAACGGGCATTTTCTGTTTGAGCAGACACTCGATTGTTATAGTGTTGCTTGTTACTTCTATTACTTCCAAACCGAACAGGCTGTTGGTGATTTCTCGGATGGACTCTTGCTGGTTCTCAGTGAATGCCGTCTCTGTCTTAAGTTCAATGGTGTCGAAACCATCCAGATAGGCTGCAATAACCCCGCGCTTAAGGGATTGGGTAGAGTTCTTGCTGCTGACGTTCAGAGTTATTTCTCTAGGTTTGGCATTTTCAGTTTTTGGATAAATTGAGATTGAGCCGTCTTGTTGTGTGACTAAAGTAACTTTTTCTCCCTGTTTCAGCAGCAGTTGATTTGTCCAAGATTTAGGGATTGAAATGTAGAGGGTGTTGCCGATTTTTTGAATTTTTCTTGTCTCAGACATGAACTCATTCCAACAATTTAATTCTTCTTAGGATTGATTAAATCACTAATACCCACATATAAGGTTATACAAAAAACTTAAATTCCCCCCTCTATCTCCAAAGACAAAAAACAAGGAATGTCAAGTGTGTCTGAAAAAAACTTCAATCTTCTTTTACAAAATTTGATGTTTATGTTTTTAGTCAACACGTACAATAATCGAAGAAGCGCGGCTCCTGGAGGTTTATAGCTGTGCAGTATGTTTTTCTTTTGGTAGCCGTAACTTTTGCTTTTTCTTTGGGACTTGGTTTCTTATTGGAGAAGTATCTGAAGATGCCTTGGATGTTCTCGGCGCTATTCTTAGGCATTATTTTTTCTTCAGTTGGTCTCTTTCAGGTAACAATTCAAGATGAAACTTTCAATTTGCTGTCTACGATGGGCATGTTATTCTTGCTTTTCATGATAGGTTTTAATTTAGACATAGGACAGATGAAACGCTTTGGAAAGCATATTCTCAGAGGTGCCATTTTAATTGTAGGTCTTGAAGCTACCATTGTTGGAGGTCTCCTTTTCTTCCTGTTTCCTGCGCAGGTAGATAATTCTCCATTAGTGTCAATTGTTGTAGCTCTCTCTTTTGCAACTGTTGGAGAGGCTGTTCTTTTACCCATCCTGGCAAAATTCAGCCTGCTAAAAACTAGATTTGGTCAACTCACATTGGGGATAGGGACTTTAGATGATATAATAGAAGTTTTAACTCTAATACTGATTCCCTTCTTGCCAATAATCCTTCCAACCCTTAACATTCAAGGTTTTCCGGACCCCACACTTGTTGTATTAGATTTAGTCGGCATTTCTGTTCTCACCCTTGTTTTAGTTACAATTGCATCGAGAATAAGATACGTTTTGAGTAATAACGTTAGTTTCGGTTTCATTCGCCCTCTCTTCATCATGCTCATATTTTTCTCTTTTGTAGTTGTAGGCGGTTTCATTTTCGACAGTTTGGCAGCCATCAGCGCGATTTTTGGTGGCATCGTTGCTAGAAGCTTATTGCCTACAGAGAACTTTCAGAGTGATGAAAAAGTTGTTAATTTCTTAGGATACATTGTCCTGTCACCTATGTTCTTCTTAAGTGTAGGTGCGAGTATGTCGTTTTCCTCGGTTCTTGTTTATCCATTACTGATGCTTGCGATATTGCTTTCTACAACTGGCGCAAAATTATCTGGCTCTTATCTGCTGTTTCGTAAGCTACTTGGAAGAAAGCACTCATTGCTTTTGGGTGTAGGTCTCAGTGTAAGATTTAGTACAGGTCTCATTGTGCAATACGTTTTGCTACTCTCAGGATTGATTACACAGGACTTGTATTCAGCACTTATCGCTTCGGCTGTAATTATGACGCCGATAATACTCATCGTCCTTCCTTGGGCTTTATGCAGAGAAAAAGACATACTATGCACTACCGAATCAGCTCCAACTATCTAACCTAAGAAAGCGCCCTCAGCAGTGAAATTTCCAATCATCCACTAGAACTTCTCCTATTTATTTCATTAAATGTCCACTTTCCTATAGGATTTTTTGCCAGTGCCGCAAAAACCCCAAACTGGCAGCTATGAAAACATAAAGTTAAAGTAACATTACAATACTTATGTCAAAACAGCTACAATCAGCAACGAACTGAAGCTGTATCTTGAGGGGAACACATCAGTAAAATGCAGATACTTGCAATTGTACCCATCATTCTAGTAATCGCTTTCATACTTGGAGAACTCTTCAAAAGAATCGGCTTACCACCAGTGGTTGGTCAAATCCTAGCAGGACTACTGTTCGGAATCCCATTCTTGAAGAATCTACTTTTTGACGAGGGATCAGCATTGTTGATAATTGATTTTCTGGCTACACTTGGAATATTGCTTCTCCTCTTTCTAGCTGGAATTGAAATTGAAATCAAAAAGATACGGGAAACCTCACGAGACTCAATTCTTGTATCTCTGAGCTCAGCCCTCGTCCCCTTTACGCTCGGTTTTTTCTTCATTTTAGCGGTTTTTCCCAGTTACGGCTTTTTAGCCGCATTAATTTTCGGTGGAGCTATGATGGTTACGTCAGAAGGAACAAAAGTTAAGGTATTAATGGATTTGAACAGCTTAAATACCCGCCTAGGCGCTGTGATGCTTGCAGCAGGGGCTATTGATGACATCTTCGAGGTTCTATTTTTGTCCCTTGTCGTGGTTTTCGCTCAGGGGGGAAACTTATTCCAATTGGCTATGATTCCTGTGGAGTTGATAATTTTTCTCGTAGTTGCTTATATATCGTTTAAGGTGATTTCAAGGGCTCTAAGGTACCTGGATAAAATACCTGGTGAAGATACCGGATTATTCTCTTTAGTCATGATTTTTGTCTTGGTTCTTGCAGCTCTTTCTGAATCGCTGAATGTAGGCTACCTGATTGGCGCTATTCTCGGCGGTTTTCTCCTGCAGATGTCACTGAAAAAAATCAGCGAACAGAACAAAAGGGAGATGATAAACGTCATCAAACTTGTTGCCTTGGGCTTTATTGTCCCCTTCTTCTTTGTTAACGTCGGGTTAACATTCGACCTCACCACTTTATTCTCCAATGCACCTCTCATCATTGCTACAGTGACTATTGCTTTCTCTGGAAAGCTGATTGGAACGCTGATAGTTAAGCCAGTTTCCACTCTGAGTTGGAAACAGCTCTACTATACTGGTTGGGCAATGAACTCGAGGGGTGCAGCAGAATTGGTGATTGCGTTGGTAGCAATTCAGTATGGTCTGATTCCTCCGGAGGTTTTCTCAGCCTTGGTGGCAATGAGCTTAATAACCACCCTCGCATTTCCGCCAGTTCTTGCCAGAGGCATAAAAAAGAATCCCGGACTTATGGATGCAAGGACGGATGGAAAATATTAAGTCTTGGTTGGTATGATTTAATGGAGGATAACTCAGTCAAAAAGGATGAATTAGTAGCTGGTGCGAATAAATGAGAGAAAAGATGAAAATTCTAGTCGGAATTGACTGTTCAGCCCACGCTACATGGGTGCTTACGGAAGCTATCAGCATCGCAAAAAAGTTTTCAGGACACATAAAGGTCATTACAGTCTATAAACCAGCAAACAAAGATGAAACCGAAAAGACTCAGTTAAAAGCAAAGCAGCTATTAGAGGAGGAAAAAATCGATTGCAGTCTAGAGGCAATTCTTGGTTCCAATCCTTCACGAGCTTTAGTTGATACTGCAAGAAACGAGAACTTCGACTTGATAGTGGTGGGCAGCAGAGGATTGGGCAGTGCCGCAGCCTTCCTCTTAGGCAGCGTTTCAAAACAGGTAGTTACCAAAGCAGACTGCAATGTTCTAGTTGTAAAAAAGTAAATCAATTACCATAACCGTGCTTACTGTCAAGGTTTCTTTCTTCAAGGCTACAAAACTGTCCCTAATCAAATAACAAACTTGCCCACCTAACAGTAAAACAATATAAATTCCAACCACAATCTTTCTGTAGATGATTACCTTTGAGAATCTGCTTTTTAGTCTGGGAATATCCACCGGCGCTCGTCGGTGGCTTGGGAACATACGCGGAATACATAACCCGGGAATTCGTTGAGATGGGTCATGATGTTACAGTTTTTACACTTAACCCCGGAAATCTGAAGACAAGAGAAGTGATAAAGGGCGTAGAAGTCCATCGACCATTAATCGCCGATGCAAGTAACGTCTTTCCAATGTTCGTCACCGAGGACCTGAGAAAGTGGGGGGCAAACATCCGCCTCTTCAACGACATATTCATTTACAACATTCTCAGTGCAACAAAGCTTGTCAATCACCTGATCAGGAAGGAAGGTTACAAATTTGATGTGGTGGCTGTGCATGACTGGTTAAGCAGCATAGCGGGGATCATCATCAAAAACGAAACGAAAATACCTGTAGTCTTTCATGTTCACAGCACAGAGTTTGGTCGAAGCGGAGACGAAGGCTCTGAAGTTGTTAACCACTTCGAGTCAGCTACTGCCCAAGCTGCAGACCGCATAATCACTGTCAGTCACGCTATGAGAGAGGATCTGATTCGGCATGGTTGGCCTGCGGAAAAAATCAGTGTAGTGTGGAATGGAGTAGATCCAGAACGTTACAATCCCACAAAGTACCGTTCAGGAGACATTAAAAGAATCCGAAGCAGGTATAATATCAAAGACGATGAATGCATGCTCTTTTTCTTAGGACGACTAACGTGGGTCAAGGGCGTGAGGAACCTAATTCAGGCGATGCCAACAATTCTGGAGGAGTATCCCAAGACAAAACTGGTGATTTTGGGTAAGGGAGAGGAACAAAAAGACATTGATGAGACGACAAGTAGGTTGGGAATAAAGGACCGTGTTGTTTGCCGGTTCGAGTTTGTGCCCGAAGAAGAAAGGATTCTTCACTATGCTGCCGCTGACGTCTGCGTTTTTCCCTCCGTCTATGAACCCTTTGGTATCGTGAGCCTCGAAGCAATGTCTATGGCAAAACCAGTTGTGGTGGGAGCCCATGGTGTCGTCGGCTTTCGGGAGCAGGTTATAAATTCTGGTCCGGATCAGAATGGAGTTCATGTAAACGGCGAGAGTTCTTCCGACATCGCTTGGGGCGTGGAGGAAGTTTTGAAAGATCCTGAACTGGCGAAAGAATGGGGTAAAAATGGGCGCACAAGAGTTTTACAATATTTTACTTGGGAGAAAGTCGCTGAGCAAACCCGTCAAATATACCAAAGTCTTCAACCTTAGCTCCGTGGAGAACACTTGATGTTTCTACGCTTTCACGAACTATCATCTGACTATTAGAACAGAACTTCTTGAATGCAGGCTTATGTCGTCACTGACGCTGCCGAGCAAGAATCTTCTTATGCTGCTTAATCCTCTACTTCCCACAACGATGAGGTCAATACGCGCCTTTTTTGCAACTTTAATGATGACATCCGCGGGGGTACCGAACTCCAGCAACTTGTCAAATGCCACTCCTTTGGTCTTGGTTGAGGCGTCCTTTAAGATACATTCCCCAACTGTCCCCACACAATCTTCAATCTGTGGTCCTCCAATACGAATCAGCTTATCCTCCTCAACATGCATTAAAGCCAATTTTACACCATATTTTTTGGTTAGCTGAACCGCGTATTCAATTGCTTTGTCTGCGTGTTTAGAGCCATCGACTGCCACGAGTATTTTCCCAAGTTTTAGTTTTGGTTTTTGTTTAACGATGAGAACTGGGCATTCAGCATGTCTTGCAATTTTCTCGGTAACGCTTCCCAGAGAGTAACGTTCTGCTTGATGTTCGGCGCGGTTTCCTATGACCACTAAATCGTATCCTTCGTCCTTCACTGCCTCAAGTATGTATTCTGCTGGGTCTTCGAAAGTAACTAGTCTAGCCTCAACTTCTATGCCTGTCTCTTTAAACAGTTCCTCGGCGTTTCTGAGGATTTTCTTGCCTGCCTCTAAATACGACTCCTCGATTCTATGCAAAATTGAGGGAGGTAGCTGATATTGGGCTTTCAGTTCTGGATGCATGAATTCGTGGTGGACGACGTGAACCACGGTTACTTGAGAATTAAATTTGCGAGCAATGGAAGAAGCAAGCATTTTAGCGTGAAGGCACGAGTGGGAACCATCCACAGGAACAAGAATCTTCCGAAAGAGTTGTTTTTCGCTCATCATATTCATGGACACATCTAATTTCTCCTTGATATTTTAACTTTCCCTGACCCTTAACATAATAACATGTTTCAAATGAACTTTTATACGTGGTCTCTCAATATGTGCGCTAAATCAGTCTTGGCGAGTATGCCAATCAGTTTCTTTGGGTTCATCGGGTCAACCACGGCAACCCGCCCTACTTCGTTTACGCTTATTTTTTTGAAGGCATCTAATGCAAGCTCTTCAGGATGAACGACAACCAGATTCCTTCCTATTATATCGCCGATAAGAACCTTGTCCCTCTGCTCTTTATCAACCTTCGCGGCATCCTCTAAAGTCATAAAGCCTATGAAGTCTTCGTTTTCATCAATGACGGGGTATCCTGTGTGATGGTGTTTTGCCATAAAATCCAAGAATTGATTGATGGTTAAAGTAGGAGATACGCTCTTGACATCCTTTGTCATGACATCTTTGACCTTTATTTTGGAGAGAACCGCTATCTCCTGTAAGGGTCGAACTGGAACTGGCACATAGGCTTCTTTCATTTCATTTAGTTCTTTCAGACCGTTTCTTCTTTTTTGTACGGCTGTCTCAATTACATGGGTAAAGGCGTCTGGTTCAAGCTCTATTACTCCCGTGTTTATCACTCCAGCCTCTACTGCAGAATAAAAGAACTCTTCTCCAGCCTTTGTTCGTATGATTACCGTAGACCACTCCTTCAGGGGAAATGCGCTTCCAACAGAGATGTCTGCCAGTTCTGAGGTGAAGTCGGTACATGTTTCGCAGCTGGTCATGATGTTCGGCTTAACCTCTGACAGTGGAACTCTGACGGTGCCTTTTTCTGTTTGAACCAGCAGATCCTTCAAGATATCAAGCCTTTTTATCTCGTCGGGGTTAATCTTGTAAGTCTTTTTCAGGTAATTAAGCAGGTGACCAAATGAAAGGGTCCAGAAACAGAAGAGCCCTATTATTACTTTCAGGTTTCCAGTGATTTTATGTTCCCACGCCTCAAGTTTACGAAGAGCAAGCACGTGACAAGGGACGCCTACAAACGCTATTTTGGCTTTTCCGTATTCGTACACTGCGCTTCCGAAAGCCCTAGCCACTGATGAGGGGAAGAATTTGCTGCCGACAGCAGAAAGGATATCGTCCGGGACTATCCCAACCAACGCTTTGGGTTTAATGGGAAGGTCGGTTTCTGCCTGTGAGACGATTGCGCTGTCTATCTCTCCTTTTTCGATGGCGTTCGTCAAAAGAGTTGTGACAACCGCACCGCCATGACCCAGCTTTCTAAGTTCAGGGTCTGCTGCTTGCGCAAGTAATATTCTTCGGTAATAGCCTAGCCCCTCTCGTCTGAGGGGCGTGCTTGCAACAAACCGTAGGCTGTCTGACAAAAGCGCTTCAGAATGAGGACAAATATCATAACAGATTGGACATGATTCGATGTCTTTTGAGCAATCTACATGGCATACTTTATCGTTCTCAAGTGTTATTGCATGAACTGGACATGCAGCTTCGCATGCTCCGCATGATGTGCAGAAGCCAGCGTTAATGATTTTACGTTCTAAATCATTGAAGGCTATAAGCCTGTCTTTTTTCGATTTCACAGGATACCCTTATGCATAATGGTTGTTGTGGAAGTTAAAATTTTGGGTTAAGCGTGGATAGAGGATGTTATTGACCTGTTTGCGTTATCCTATCGGCATCGTGGTTGCTGAGGAGATCAAATTGAGGGCTAATGCTGGATATATTCCAAGGATGACGATTATAATGACCAAACAGTATATGGGCACCAGCAGTTTCCTCGGTTCTTTCACGTTGATGCCTTCCTTAGGAGCTTTGGCAAACAAGTAGTGTATCACTCTCAGGAAGTAAGCTGACTGGAGAACCGAGTTGGAAACTCCTATCAAAGCCAACCAAGCAACACTAGACTGCAAAACCGACGTGAAAACCATATATTTGGCGATAAATCCTGCAAACACTGGTACTCCCGAAAAAGACAAGGCTGAGACCACAAAAGCCAAGCTTGTCAGCGGCATCTTTGACCCCATACCTGACAGGTCCTCCAATGTGTGCAAGCCCACCTTGTTGAAGACGCCGATAACCATGAATGCGAGGGCGGTTTCCATTGCTGCAACAAAGAAGAAGAATAGGTTGCCCTGAAGTCCAATGGAAGTGATGCTAGTAATCGCTATTAGATTGTATCCGATGTCTGCAATACAGACGTAGGAAATCATTCGCTTAACATTTTGTTGTGCTAGGGCGAAGAGGTTTCCGACGATCATGGTGAGGGCAGAGAATATTGCCATGGTGAATCGCCAATCGACGACGGCTGTTGGGGTTAGAATGAATAGTAGTACTCTCAGCAGGATGTAGTAGCTGCCTTGGTCTACAAGGGCAGATAGGAAAGCTGATGAAGACGCTGGGGCGGCGGTGTAAGCGTCGGGGAGCCACATGTGAAATGGAACAATAGCGGTTTCGATAGCATAACCTGCGATTATAAAGGCAAACGCAACCAACAAGAGCTGCGTGTTTCCTGAGGTCATCAAAACGTCTCTGACAGTCCAGAAATTAAGCGAACCCGTAAGACCATACACCAAGGATAAACCATAGATTATGAATCCCGAGGCTATGATAACCATAATCAAATATTTCAGGGCAGCCTCTAGGGATTCTCGGGATTTTCTGTAGGCTACGAGAAAACAGGAACCTGCTGCTGTTGCCTCCCAAAAGATAAAGAGGGTAAGCAGGTCCCCCGAAAAGGTGGCGGCTATAACTGTGCCAGTTACGATGAGCAGGAGCGCATAGTATCTTTCAGAGAGGCTCTCCTTAGGGCTTATGTGTAGGATGCCATAGATGCAAGAGACTGAGCCAGCTATCAAATAGGCTATCACCATGTAAACTGATACGGTGTCTACGAGAAACCCTGTTGATATGGGTGCCAAAACCGTCTCTGCGGAAGAGACTTGAATAAAAGATTCAGACTGACCAAAATATTCTGTTGCTATGCGAACTACGCCGACGGCGGCTACAGAAAAAGAGAGAAGTATCCAAGCCAGCATGAAATGTTGAGGATTGAGTTTGCTTTTTTTTCGAACAAGGCGTAGAAGCGGAACCGTTACTACAGAGCAAACGGTAAACACTATAGTTGGCAAAAGAACGTCTAAGATGTTCATCAGGCGTAATCCTCATTATATCGTTATAACCGCATGAATAAGGTCTATAAATAATCTAGGATAAACTCCCAATATAATAACAAAAGCTGCAAGGAGGATCGTTGAAATGGTCATGAAGCCTGGGGGATCTTTAACTTCTATTTCGACCTTGGGAGCTTCTAAGAAAACTTTCCAGATAAATCTTAGAACATAAGCAAGACTGAAAACCGTCGCGACGAGCATCAAAACAGTGGGTATGAAATAGAAGCTTATTGAGCCGGCTGCGGTAACTGCCCCAACGAAAATCAAGAATTCACTTATGAAACAGGCAAATGGAGGAATGCCACCTATGCTGAACGCTGCAACCGCAGAAGCTATTGCGGTCAGAGGCATTTTTGACGCTAAACCTCCCATCTCTTTGATGTTTCGGAGACCTGTCTGATGCATCACTACGCCTGCGGTCAAGAAGAGAAGCCCCTTGCTTGCGGCATGATTAACCAGATGAAGTACTCCGCCAGTGATTCCTTGGACAAAAGGAAAGAGCGACAGAGCAAACATAACGTAACCCATGTGGCTTATGCTTGAATACGCTATTATCCTCTTGATGTCGGTTTCTGCCAACGCGAGGAAAGACCCGTAAAAAGCTGATATAATTCCAAATATGCTCAAGACATACAAGAATTCATTACCTGCACTAGGCAGCATCGCAGAATAAACTGTTCCAAGAGATATCCGCAATATAGCGTATCCTCCTGCCCCTATTATCACACCACTCAGAAGGGCAGACATCGGCGCTGGAGCCTCACTGTGCGCATCTGGAAGCCACATATGAACAGGAACAATAGCCATCTTAACGGCAAAGCCTATTGTGAAAGCTGCCAGCACCCAGTTCAAGATGGCTGGGTCTTTCGTAGCCAGAATGGCCTGTGCCGCGAATATGTCAAGGGTGCCTGTAAGCATGTAAACGGCGCCTATGCCTAAGAGCACGAAAATTGCTCCTGCATGGGTGAAGATGAAGAATTTGAAGGCTGTCGCGAAGGAATTTCTATATCCCCATCCGCCTATGATGAAGTAGGTTGGAACGAGCATTAGCTCCCAGCAGAAATAGAAGAGAAGGAGATTTGATGTGATGAATACTCCGAGAAGCCCTATTGTGAGCAAACTCAGTAACGCGTAATATTGTGGAAGCGAAGATTTCTTTTCCATGTAATTTATGGAGAAAACCGTTGCTGCTGCAACAAGAATTAGTGTTACTATTCCCAAGGCTAGACTTATGCCGTCAACAAAAAGTGTGAAGGAGGAACCAAGCGTCGGTATCCAGTGATACGATTCTACGTATTGGTCCTCACTGAGAACTGTGGGCACCAGCGTCAGAAGAAGTGATAAGCTAACTAGGGAAATTAGAGCCAGAATTAAAGCAGCAGTTTTCGCGGATTTTCTACCGACACCATAAACTACTGGGATGGATAAGGCGGGCAACAATAGGGCGATTAATAATGTGTACATTTTTGTCACCTAAAAGCTGTTAGTAATAGCAGAATAATGACGATGAAAAAGCCGATTGCAGCTGCCAAAACGTAGTCTGGCAAGTGCCCTCTATGAATTTTTTTAATCCTTTCTCCTTGCTCAACCACTTTCCCTGAAAACAGGTAGACTAACTTATCTAGGAATTCATCAATTGTTTTATGTGTTACACGGGCAGTTTTCACTGTTCCGCCAGCTGCAAGGTAAACTAACCTATCTAGGAATTCTTCAAGATGTTTATGTGTTGCATGGGCGGTTTTCACTGTTCCACCCGCTAGAAGGTAAACCAATCTATCTAAAAATCCTTCAACATAGTGGCTTATGCCTTGAGCTGCACTCATTGCTCCGTTTGCGATAACATAGGGTAACCTTTCAAGACCTGCCATTTCAACGGACCTATACATGACATTCGACAAACCCATTACTCCTTTTAGGATTTTATCGTAAACGGCATCGAAATAATAGCCGTTGGATATTAACTGTTGGAGGGGATTATTTAAAAAACTTCTTGCTGTGGTCCTTGACAAATCTCTCCTTTTGAAGAAAAAATAGTACGATACCGGAATTCCCACAACGAGAATCAGCGCTGAAGTTGCCGCCGCCAAAAAGACAGCGTTGAAAGAAGCCTCGAAGGACATTGCGAGATACTGTTCTATGGGTCCTTTGAAGAATCCTGCAATGCAAGAAACAGCAGCCAATATGATGAGGGGTATCAACAATACTGGTTTAGGGTCGTGTATGTGGCTTCTTTCGAGAAACTCGGATTTCTTTCCGAGAAAAACTAGACTAATCCACCGTAGACTGTAAATGAGCGTTAACACAGAGGTTCCGAATATCAAAATGAACGCAGGAATGTTTTGTGTTGCAATAATTGACTCAAATATGGTGTCTTTGCTCCAGAACCCGCTGAAAGGCGGAATACCCGCGAGGGAAAACGCTCCGATAATGCTTACTATGAATGTTAGGGGCATCTCCTTCCTTAGACCTCCCAGCTGTTTCAGGTTGAGGGTGTGGGTGGCATGCATTACTACTCCGGCACAGAGGAATAACAGCGATTTGAAGAGAGCATGACTGAGTACTTGAAATTGACCGGCAAACCAGCCCAGTTCTGTTCCTATGCCTAAGGCGGACATTATCATGCCCAGCTGGCTTATGGTGGAGAACGCAAGGACCCTTTTCAGGTCTGTGCTAGTTAATGCCATGGTTGCAGCGAGGAAAGCTGTGATTCCGCCGATGTAGGTGATGCTGGTTAACCATGGTTGAACTAGGGAAAAGAGTATGTAGATTCTCGCAACAAGATAGATGCCTGCTTTAACCATTGTTGCAGCGTGGATAAGCGCACTGGTAGGTGTTGGTCCTTCCATGGCGTCCGGAAGCCACACGTGTAAAGGAACCTGGGCAGATTTGCCCATTGCCCCGATGAGCATGAATGTTGCTATTGCGAACATTGGAAGTGAGACGCTTCCAGCTGCCACAAGAGACTTTACTTCAAGAAAATCAAAGGTTCCCGTGTTCGCGTAGATTAGCAGTATTCCAAGTAGGAGAAAAATGTCTCCGATGCGTGTTACGATGAAGGCTTTTATGCCTGCCTTCGCTGCTTCGGGTCTGCTATACCAAAATCCGATAAGGGCATAGGAGCATAAACCAACTACCTCCCAGAAGATGAACATTTGAAGAAGATTGTTAGCCATAACCAATCCAATCATTCCGCCGACGAAAAGAAGCATGAAGAAAAAGAATCTGGGTGTTCCTTTTTCCTCTTCCATATAGCTTACTGAATAAATCATGATTAGCAGTCCAACGCAGGCTGCAATGTTCGCCATCAATACGCTTAAGGGGTCTACGAGAACGCTGAGGTTGATGTTAATAGCCTGCATCCAAGGTATCGAATATAGAGCCGCTTCGCCATGAGCATTGAGTACGTCTGGGATTAACGAGACCGTGCTCACTGCAGCAAGGAGGGTGATTACAACGGCGTACCAACCCACACTTCTTTGGCGAACCTTAGCTGCTAAAGGTACGAATAATGACCCGGCGAGGGGAAGCGCCCAGCTTAGCCATGCTGCATACTCCGTTGGAATAAACACGTTAGTTCTCCTCCATCATTCGATTTTCAGTTTTCATTGTTCTTCCTTCAGCTCCGACAAGTCCCGGACGTCGCGGATTTTCAGTTTTCGGTAGATAGTTACGGCAAGGGCGAGAGCCACAGCCGTTACGCATGCGTCAACAGATAAGGCAAGTATCGAAAAAGCTTGTCCCAAAGCGTCTTCCATTAGTGAACCAAAAACGACAAAATTCATTGTGGCTGCTGCTGTTATCATTTCTACGGCGATTAACATCTTTATCAAATCATGCTTTGTAACCAAGCCGATTACGCCGATTGCCAGAATCGTCACAGAAAGTATGATGTAATCCACCATCTTAACGTCGCCTCCGCTCTTCCCTCAGAAGGAACGCTACGCCAATGGCGACCGTTAAAATGACTAAGCCTTGAGCAATAACGTCGATAGACCTTAACTCCCATAGAGCATTGGAGAGGGTCAAACTGACTGTTCGAGTGAAAGTCTCTGTTGCTTCAGTTCCGAGAATAACTGGGATAGAAAGCAGAATGGAAACAATTACAGCTAAAACCTTCTGTTTATTGGATGTTGTCGCGTCGCTTTGTTTAGTTAATGTATCTCCGGCAAGAAGGAAAATTGCCGCGGTTCCTATACCTAATGCTAACTGGAAAATTGCGGCGAAAGGAGCGTTGAGGCTGAAGTAGAGTAACGACAGCAAGATGAGCATGCTACTTAGTGACAAAACCGAAGCCACGGTTTCTTTCAAATATATAGCGAAGAACGCAGAGAAAATAAGACCTATAGCCAAACCTGTTTCAAGCAGCATGTTTTGTCATCCCTCGTTCTTAGAAATGAATTCCTCTGGCTTCACCAACATCCCGTCCTTATCAGTTGTTGCCAACTCAAAATTCTGGGACATCCTTATCGCCTCTCTTGGGCAGGCTTCAACACATTGATAACAGAATACGCAGCGGTCAAGGTAAAACATCGGCATTCTCTTTCCAGACACTTCCACGAGTTCTATCGCCTTGGCGGGGCAATCCTTCTCGCATAAGCCACAACTGATGCACTTCTCCGGGTCAAGGATGTGTCTCCCCCTAAAGCCTACAGCAACTTCTGCTTTAACAACAGGATATTCGCGGGTGAAGGGCTTCTTGAAGATACAAGACGCCATGTCCTTCAGCATTGAGGGCAAACGTTTCCGTTTCTTAGACATTTTTTTCCTCCTAACCTATTATTGACCTCAGCAATGGTTCAACTATGACCGTCAAGGCAAGAGACAGTACAGAGAGAGGTATTAATAATTTCCAGTTTCCATGCACAACCTGATCTATGCGCAATCTAGCGGACACATTACCAACATACTCCAGAACAACTACTACTCCAAGCGTTTTAATCATAAACCAGAAAACATGCCAAAACTCTGGAAAACCAAAGAATATTGGTCCGTGGGAGCCGCCTAAAAATAACATCGTTACAAGGGCAGCGCCAATTACAAATTGGAAATCCTCAGAAAGCTTTACGAAAGCCAGTTTTCTTCCGCTATACTCTGTTTCATAGCCTCCTACAATCTCGGTTTCTGCATGAGGGATGTCGAAGGGGTCTTTTTCTAACTCAGCTTGCAGCACTATAATAAACAACACAAGAGACCAAGGAAGCAAGAGGGCAAAGGGAAGGACTTGTTTCGCCGTAATAGTTACAATGGACAGACTCTTTGCAAGGAAAGCTGGACCTATTGCGAGGATTATTAGAGGTATATCATACCCAAGAAACTGCGTTAGAATTCTCGTTGCACCTATTCCGCTGTATGGATTCAAAGAAGCCCAACCAGATAGGAATATCCCAAAGTTGGCGAGAGTTACCAGCACAAAAACGAGGATTAAATCTCCCTCGAAATTTGAGTTCAAAATAACGTTTGAACCATCAAGCGGTATGTAAAAAAGGGTGAAAACAAACATGGAAAAAGCAAGAAGAGGCGCCAACGCAAAAAGCAGCTTGTTCGTCTGCTTCGGGTTTACATCTTCCTTAGTGAATAATTTTATGTAATCTGCAATAGGTTGAAGGATGCCTCCAGGACCCGTATATGTAGGACCCATCCTGTTCTGAAAACGAGCTGCGACTTTTCGTTCAAACCAGTCAAAAAATAGTACAAGTACCAGGAGAAACAAAAAACCGGGAAAGACTAATATTCTCGCAATAAATATCAAATCAAAAGCCATTCAGCTCACTCATCCCGCTTTTTGGCAGTGTTTACATCCTCTAAACTCCAGTACCAACTCTTACCGTTTCGGGTGTCTTTGAATGCCATGCGGTCGGTGCAGGAGAAGCAAGGGTCTAAGCTTCCGAGAGCCGCAGGTATGTCGGCGATGTAGTAGCCTCGGATAATTGCTGGAAACGATATTAGATTTGCTAGCGAGGGGGACCTAACCTTGACCCTGTAGGGGTATGCGGAGCCGTCGCTTTTGACATAATGTATAAGTTCGCCTCTTGCAGCTTCAACACGACTAACCGCCTCTCCTTCTGGTTGCCTTCGGGGAACTCTAACTCGCAAGCGTCCTTCTGGGAGATGTTCAAGGGCGTAGATTAGTATATCCATGCTTTCGAGCACCTCTTCAGCTCGCACCATCAGTCGTGCCCAAGAATCACAGTTATTATAAGTTATCACGTTAAAGGGGATTTCGTCATATGCAGCGTAAGGATCATCTCTTCTGACGTCCCAATCTATTCCCGAACCTCTTGCAACCGGGCCTACCACACAAAACTTCAAAGCATCAGATTTGCTTAGTACCCCAACTCCTTCGGTTCTCAATCTTACCGTGGGGTCTTCTTCGAATACAGTCTTGTAAAAAATCGCCCTTTTCCTGACTTCCGCCATGGTTTTTATTATCTTCTCTACCGTGGTTGGGGTTATATCTCGTCTTACGCCGCCGATTGTGTTGAAGCCGTTCATCAGCCTGTTTCCTGTGATTCTTTCTACTGTATCCATCACTGGCTCACGGTCACGCCAAACATGCTGGAATAACGCTTCATAACCAAGTAAGTGACCAGCTACTCCCAGAAGCAAAAGATGGCTGTGGATTCTATTCAGTTCAAATATTACTGTGCGTAAGTAACGTGCTCTTGCGGGAACATCGATGTTTCCTATGTCTTCAACAGCTTGGCAGAAGACAGTTGTGTGCGCCGCGTTGCATATACCACAGATTCTCTCGACCAAATGCACATCTTGAAAGTACATCATACGTTCAGCGGCTTTTTCGATTCCTCTGTGAACGTATCCGAGACGGGGTTCAATATCCACAACCCGTTCCCCATCAACCTTGAAAGAGAATCTTTCGGGTTCATGTAAAGCCGGATGTTGAGGTCCAACAACAACGTTTATGACCGTTCCTGCATCTGCAAGTTCTCCAGATTTCATCTGCGAATTATTCTCAGAGGCGGGAACAGTGTTTTGTGCAGTTTGAGGTTCCCAATCTTTTCTTAGTGGATAATTTCCTTTGGGCCAATCTTCCGGTAAAATAAACCTTTTGAGGTTTGGATGCCCTTCAAACATAACTCCTAATAGGTCAAAGATTTCCCTCTCATAGAAAGATGCTCCTGGTATGAGGTCTGTTATCGTTCGTATGCAAGGTTTTTCTCTGGGAACGCGGTTCTTGATGGTTACTGCTCCGCTGCATCGCATGTGGTAGTTTAGCTCTATTTCATTTCCCAAATCTGTTCCAGATATCGTTGAAATCGCTGTTTCTTCAATATTTTTCAGGAGCAGAGAGATTGCTTCGCGATGGCGCTCTGGCTTTAAGTGAATGTAGGCTCTTCTGGGCTTAGGTACTTTGAACTCGAGTATTTCATCTCCCAAATTATCTTTGAGAACTTTTACTGCATCTTCAAACTTTGTCATATTCTATCCCTTCACCTTTGCAATCAGTTTTACAACTCCCTGCATCATCGCTTCGGGTTTCGGAGGACACCCCGGAACGTAGACGTCAACGGGAATCACTTCATCGAGGCGCTTATACACCCCGTAGCATCCTTGAAATATGCCGCCCGAACAGGCGCATGCTCCTATTGCCATGACGAACTTTGGAGAGGGCATTTGCTCATAAATGCGCTTGAGTCTAGAGACAACCTGCTTGGTCACAACCCCGGTTACTATGAGTACATCTGCGTGCCTAGGCGAGGGTTCCAGTTTTATGCCGAACCGTTCTACATCGTATCGTGGAGTCAGCAAAGCCACAACTTCAATGTCGCATCCATTGCAGGCCCCGCTATTGAAGTGAAGTACCCAAGGTGATTTTGTTCTAGCCCACTTCAACAAGCCGATATCAGGCGTCTTCAAGGCCTCCCAGAAGCAGAAAGTTTGCTGCCAAAACTATGCCGAGGTAAATTAGTAAATGAAATGGGTTGATTATCTCCAAGGCTAGAGCTGCAAACGCAGCTATCAGCGCAGGAGAGTCGATGATGACAAAGTATATGAGATATTTGTACAAGCTAACATTCACTAGTAGCCTTTTGGAATCCACTTTCTCTCCGCATGCATACATAGAATTTCTTTCTTCGCTAGGAGAGGTTTTTTGTGCTGTCCATCGGCTGAATAGGTAGATTAACGCTGAAACGGCCAAGATAATCAGAAAGGCAACAATGGACTCTTCAATCATCATATTGGTTATTCACCTTCAGTAGTTTCTACCGATTGGTACAGCGACGATGCCAATGCTCTATTGGTCAACTGCTTAAGATGTAGCTTTTTCCTTAAAAGCCTGTGTGAAGAGTTAAGTTCATTCAATCTTATTTTGCTCCATTCGTCTGGGACCAGCATCTTCAAGCCTTGTACGCCATTGTCGCATGAACTCCTCGACTCCTGTCCCCACGAGCTTTGGTGAACAGAAAAAGTGAGTTCTGTGCGTTCCTGAAATACCTCCGCTTTTGAGACGGGAAGTAAAAAATTAGGATTTAAACATTCCGTATAAGAAAATAGAATTTAAATGAAAAATTATAGCAAATTAAACTAACTTAAATTATTGGACGCCAGCCTCACACATCAAACCACAAAAAACATACATAATCGAGATGGAATGGACTAAAATCTTCAGAAAAAGAAAATAAAGTGTGTTAATTGTAGTGGGCAATTACCTCGTAATATGTCAAGAGACTGTTGGATGGGTTAAATTTTAACCCACAAAACCCAAAAGTTGAAATTTATCCCTTCTGTCTGCCTTCTCTTTCATAAGGAAAAGATAACGTGCGCATGGTAAATTTAGGTGATTTACTTACACCATAAATTTAATTATTTTTCTCAATATAACACTCGTTAGTTATAATCTCTTCAAAAAGGAGGTGTAGAGCAGTAATTGGTTTATCATAGAAGAAGGGGGACAGCTATAGTTGACACTCCCAAAGGCATCCTCGTTGTTAGTGAGAGTGGTAGAGGATATCTGTTACCCGGTGGTAATGCAAGAAAAGGAGAGAGCAGAAGAAAGGCTGCTATAAGAGAACTTGAGGAAGAAACTGGGCTAAAGGCAACAGATGTTTCTTATCTGTTTGAGATTAAAGGTGGAATCCATAAGAATAGAAAAGGGCACTCGTTTAGAACTGCACACAAAGTATTCTTAGTAAAAACTATTGGAACAGCCAAACCAAAGGGTGAGATAAAAAATTTAACTTATGTCAACGACTCTGATTCATTAGACTTATCCAGGTCAACTAGAAGAATAATCGAGAGATACAATGAAATCAAAAGCTTGACACTCTCGAAAAAGATATTTAGAAAAATCAAAAGAAGATGGAAGAGGATAGTTAGAAAAATTAGAAAAAGTCTAACTTTCTGGAACGAAATAGAGAAACCACCTAAATGGGTTGAAAAGAAGTATTTGAAATGGCACGAAAAAGACCATACAGGCGTTCCAACAACCCTCTACTTCAAAGGCAAAACTTTTCTCTACAAAGTCAAACTTGATGAACAATTGATTTCACGACATTGGTATAGAAAGAAAAGAAGAAAGTGAGGTAAAGAAATGAGATATCAAATTGTTGACGGAAAATTAGTGAGGTCAAACCCTTTCTGTCCTCGCTGTGGCAAAGGCGTTTTCATGCGGAATGCTGGCGACTTCTGGGCTTGCGGAAAGTGTGGAGACAGACTACGCAAAAAATAATTTTTTTCAATAAAATTACATAGTCCCAAATTTCGGAGTTTTATGATTTTATTAAAAATAAAATATATAATTCACGGTTTAGCTAATTCCTAATAACCGAAAAGTAAGAGTTTCCTTACTAAACATACTTTGTTGTTGAAAACAGTACTTTTTCCAAGGTTTGCTCAGGACTATTCTCTTCTTCTTTTTCGTCTGCTACCCGCACTTCTAGCCGCGATTAAACCAACCTTCTTGCCCGGAGGGGCATTCCGTGACACGGTTGTAACCTTACGTCCCCCCTTCTTGCTGCTGCCATAAGGATGCGACGCAGCTATCATAGCGATTCCGCGAGTGCGAGGATACATGTGTCCCTTAGCTTTCATAAGATGATGCTTGTTTCCCGCCTTAAGGAAAGGCTTTTCAGTACGACCCGCTCCTGCGATAACCCCAACAGTTGCTCGACAAAGGTCGTTCACGTACTTGGTTCTCCCGGAAGGAAGCTTCACAATCGTTCCTTCAGGAGTATGCCCAACCACCGTTGCGTAGGCGCCAGAGGAACGAACCATTTTGCCTCCGTCACCCGGAGAAAGTTCAATGTTGCAGACCATGGTGCCTTCGGGAATCTTGCCTAAAGGAAGAACATTTCCTATATCCACTGAAGCTTCGCCGCCGATTTGGGTAGGTTGCCCCTCATAGACGCCCTCTGGAACTACGGAATAGTAAGTTTCGCCGGTCTCAAGTTTTATGGATGCCATAGGAGCCCCTCTTCCCGGGTCGTGGACTATATCCTTGACTTGGCCTTGGATAACTCCCTCCTGCTGCTTGTTTGACATTGGGGGATACTGAACTGGAGCTACCCTCTTGTGGGTTGATGCCGTGAAGGTTGAAGACCCTCTTCCGCGTCTTTGCACTCGAATACGTTTACCCAAGATGTTACATCTTCCTTTGGAACATTCAGATTCTACAGATATGAACCTTTTTTAAATACCTTTAGGTTCCTTCTTTGCTGCGTACCTCTGTGTTACAAGCCAGTACACTATGAGAATTATTGCAATCACCACAACTACTGCAAGCAAGATAACATTGAAGAAAGAAAGAGGACCCTGAAGCTTTTCAGGTATCTCTCTCGTTGCATGGTACTGAAGAATAAGTTCTTGGAATGTTACACCAAAAAAGCCTCCCACCGAGGTGTAGAAGAGGGTTCGGGGTAACGTGCCTATCACAGTGGGAATAAGGAATTTCCTCAACTTCATAGAAGTTAAACCCGAGCCGTACGATATTGCGTCGAAAGGTATGAACGGCGCGAATCTTCCCAGAAGAACTGCCCAAGCCCCCCAACGATTAAACCAGTTATCCGCAAACTGTATTGCCTTCTCGCCGACCAACCGGATTGCGAGGGACCTGCCTCCCCAACGGGAAATGTAGAAGCCGACGAGAGCGGCAACTATTGATCCTAATGCTCCAACGAGCCATCCGAAGGGGAATGGGAAGGCTAAGCCTCCTGCTATCAGAACAAGCTCAGAGGGAATGGGGATAGCTAAGGCTTGTATAATCATCATTAAAAACAGGAGGGGGAGTCCTCCGGCTTGAAAAGAGTCTATCACCCAGAATAGGAGTTCATATACGAGTCCAGGAAAGAGGAGAAGAGTCAGAGATGCTCCGACAACCAAGAATAATACTATAACGGGAAAGATTTTGGAGGATATTTGCATCGTGAAACCCAAAAGACTATTTTTTGGTTACAGGATTCCTAGTTTGATAGCTACGTCCACTGCCTTGTAGTCGGGGTGAAGCTTCACAAAAGCTTTTTTCTTGCCTTCAGGAGTGATTGTCGAGTTGACTTTCTCCACAACCACATCATAAAGCTCCTCCACCGCCAGTTTAATGTCCCGCTTCGTAGCCTTTCTGCTGACAACGAAGACAAGCTTGTTTTCCGCCTCCAGAATACGGCTTGTAACCTCAGTCATGACAGGATAACGGATAGTTTTGTAGGGATCCAAACTATTTTCCTCCAAAGACTTTATCCACTTTCTCAAAAGCTGAGCTCGTCCAAACTGTCAGTCTTCCCGGGTGGGTTCCGGGCGCCAAAAGTTCAGCGTTTAAGTTTTCCACTGATGTGATTTCTATTCCGGGAAGGTTTCGGGCTGCCTCAGCCACGCCCTCGTTTTTGGTTATGACCAGTAATGGTCCGACAGCTTGTTTCATTTTTCGTCCCCGCATTTTTCCTTTGCCAGCTCTAACTTTCCGGCTTTCTTTGACTCGGGAGATGTCGGACCACACTCCAAGGTTGATGAGTGCCTCTTCCACGTCTTTGGTTTTTTTTAGGCTTTGAATTTCGTCTACGACAACTAGGGGAAAGTCAGGCACATCTTCTATCATGTGTCCCCTGGATGCCACAGTCTCTTTGGATGCTGTAGCGGCGACTGCTGAACGTAAAGCTAAGTGCATCTCTTTTTTGGGAAGTTTCTTTTTGATTTTCTTTTCTGCCTCTGGTGGATGAGCTGATCTACCTCCCACTGTGCCCGGGGCGAAGGCGGCTCTCTGCCCCCCTCCCTTCAATCTTGGAACACGGGCTATTCCCGAGCCGACTCCTCGGGACTCGGCTGTTGTTCGTTTTCCAGCCATGGGGTCTCTGCCTTGGGGTTGAAATCTGTGAGATTGGATGGCAACCACTGCCCGTTTTATTACGTCTGGTCTGCTGGGAGTCTTAAAGATTTGAGGGAGGCGAACTTTGCCTGTCTCTTCGCCTTTCAGGTCAAAAACTTTAGCTGAGGTCTTACCCATACTTTATCACCCTTCTTATCTTTGCATGGACTCCAAGGAAATGTAAGTGATGTTCGGAGGAGATTCAGGAACCTTTGTGGGGGGACGGGCTGGATGTCGCAGCCGCACGAGGCGTTTAACTGGACCTGGGAGGCTTCCGTCCACGATAACGTAGGTTCCTTTTACAGGGCCATACTTCAAGAATCCGCCCTTTGGGGTAACTTTTTTTCCGTCGACGCCAATTTTTAGGATTCGTTTATTGTATTCGGTTCTTTGGTGGTAGCCCATTTGGCCAGCTCTGGGGACAGTGTATAGGACCCTTGGGGGTTTCCATGGTCCGATGGCGGCTACTCCCCGCTTGGTCTTTCGGGACTTGCGAGGCAAGATGTTGATTCCCCACCGTTTCACTGGACCCTGAAAGCCTTTGCCTTTGGTTATTGCCACCACATCCACGAAATGGCCTTCTTTAAAAACGTCTGTTACCGAGACATTTTTTCCCAGTAGGCTCTTCGCGTATTCAATTTGCTCTTGGATTGAGCCTCCATCCACCTTAATCTCCATGATGTCTGGCTTTTTCTTTGGAACACCAGCTAGTCTCGGCTGTGTTGCAGCTAGAAGGCGAACCTCAGCTATTTTATCTAGGTTCTCTTCAATCGTCTTGAGGCTCTCTTCAGTGTTGAATTTTTCAGGCAAAACAAGGGCTCGGTCGAAATCCTTGGGTGGGTCCTTCATCCAAGCTTCTGTGAATGTCTGTAAGCCTGTCTGATTTTTCGTGTAGGCGCGAATGGCGAAGACTATGATGGGGGGAACGTCCAGAATTGTTGCTGGATGCGATACCTCCTTGCCTAGATTTTGGGAGCTTGGTTTGTCCTCCACCATGACTATGTGGGTCATTCCGGCTTTGTAGCCCATGAATCCGAGCATTGTTGGTCCTTCTTCTACTTTGGGCCAGAAACGGATTCTGCCGACTGTTCGTTTGGCGCGTCCTCTGGGCAGGTAGGCTAATGAGCCGTGTCTGGGAGCGCTTTTCTTTCTGTGACCCATGGGTGGTATCCTTCTTGTTGTGTTAGTGCAAATTCGTCTTTTTCAATAAGAGCGTTAAGTTATAAACCTTATTGTAGGGTAAAATAAATCTTCTATAGGACAATGAAAATACCCTTGTTCTATTTGGAGCCTAATAATACTTCATTGTTAAAAACAGTACTTTTTCCTGAAAATATCACCCGCCATAAAGTCTCATTTCTGGGCAACAACCATGACGTGTGCCTTGTCATAGGGTTCAAGTTGAACAACCTCCTCGACCCGAAATCCCCTAGATTCTAGCGTAGCTATTTCTCTTTCGTAAACTACTGTCGGCTCCTTCGTTACATCTATGCTCTGAGCTTTAATTGCCAGCATAACCCAGCCCCCATCAGCTAGAAACATGTCAGCGTTATCCGCCAAAATCCGAGCCTGCTCTGGCTGAGCCACGTCACAATAAACATCATCCACCTGCTCCACCAGCCGCGAATATGTCTCCGGCAACCTTGCATCAGCCAGTATAGGCACCATGTTATAGCGGAAAGCGGCAACCTTACTGATCAACTCTCTCAGGGAACGCGAGGCAAACTCAACACAGTACACATGACCTCCCTCGCCGACGATGTCAGAGACGTAACTAGCCGTCGTTCCCGAAGCCGCCCCCAGATACAACACTTTATGCAGTGGCTGGATGGGAACAAATTTTAAGCCCTTGAGTATGGCGGCGGCTAACTTGCTTCTGTAAGGGTCCCAGAGCCTATACTCTTTCCTTTCAAACTTGACGAGACGCTCGCCATAAACCGAGTTGCCAGCAGCCAAGTTCTTGGTGGCTAACTTTCGAGTGCCATCCTCCAGAGTAACCCAGTAAATCTCTGGAAAACGGGGATGCGTCTTAACTTCCACGACCACGTTTCTTTCTCCGCGGACGCTTAGTATCTGCTGCCTTCTTGGGAGATGGAGTAGGCGGCTTCTCATACCTCTCCTTAATCTCCTCGACTCTCTTCTCAAGGTCGGCTTTCAACTCCTCCCCCACGTAATTGCCGCTGAAGGCATCGACCCGAGCGGCTATAGTTAATTTTCCAGCCAAGGCTCTGGCAATCTTTCCCCTCTGCCAACGCTTAGCATCGTGAATAAGGGGATGCTGAAAGATTATCCCATGTTTAGGGGGACGCGCCTTTGTCTTCAGCGAACGGAAGAGGGCTTTCTCGGCACCCAAAACTTGGATTGTGCTTGCCGGCAACTTAGCTAGGTTCATCAATCCTCCGGCGATGGCTACTAGGCGGGCGCCCAAGAGAGAACCGCCTATGGTCCGGATGTTCGGTGCAACTTCCTCCATAACAGAATCCACGTACTTCTCCAACGATTGGCGGGCATCATAAAGTTCAAGGACGTTTCTGCACATGGCTTGAATCTGAGCTAGGTCTTCCTCAGTTAATTCGGCGCCCATGGAAGCCTCAGCAACCTCAGCTATCTTCTGAGCCTTGGCTTTTGGCAGTCCCTCCTTCTCTAGGTTCTCTGCGGTGAAGTTGTCTCTTGTTCCGAGGTTAACGACGAGGCGGGCGTAGGTCTCATGCTTCTCGATAAGCCTATCCAGCTCCGGATAGTGGAGTCCAAACCACTCCCGTAACCTGCTCATGAAGAGATTCAGGGATTTATCCAAGTCGTCGACGCTTTGGACCGCTTGAGCCACCAGCAAATCTCGCCGTTCAACGGTCTTCTTCACCTTCAGCTTAGCAAGCTCCATAGAAACCTTGTGAACCCACGCGCGAAATTGCTCTGGCTTTTTAGCAAACTTCAAGTCCAAAGCAAACTTTTCCAAATCTTCGCGCAGCATTTTACCTGCTTCTGAAGAGGTCTCCGTAGCCGCTTCAACATTCAGCTTTTCTTGGGCGCCTCTAGCCATTTTCTGGTTCTCAAAAACAAATGTGGTGTAGCCCTTGTTCTGCAGTTTTTTAACTAGGATTTCAATTTCCTCGATTAGCTTTCCTGCCTCTATCTTCTGAAGCTTCTCCGCCGCTTTCAGGGAGTTTTTGGGGAAGAAGATTTTTTCTACGAGCTTGTTGTCTTCGCCGAAAGCAAGAACTCCCATTACAGATTCTATTATTGTGGCTTTCACAGGTTTTACCATCCATTATCGAGTTGTGTTAGAGTATGTTTCCTAACCTTTATCTTTGCAGTGGATAACTTTTACTGCGAGGGTGCATAAGATGTCGGGTCGTCTCGTTACTGAATTATGCGGATTGAAACTTGCAAACCCCACCATGCTCGCCGCAGGAATCCTCGGGTACACCGGCTTATCCATGAAAAGTGTAGTAGAGGCGGGAGCCGGAGCCGTTGTCACAAAGTCCTTGGGGCTTGAACCGCGAAGTGGTTATCCTAATCCAACTGTTGTTCAGGTTGACTGCGGCTTGCTCAACGCCATGGGATTGCCCAACCCGGGAATCAGCCACTTCGGCGAGGAAATGCAGGAACTGAGGAACATTGGAGTCCCCATTATTGTGAGCATTTATGCTTTCTCACCTGAGGAGTTTGCCAAGGTTGCTGAGGCTGCGGTTAAATTGGGGGCGGATGCTCTGGAGTTGAATGTGTCCTGTCCCCATGTGGAGAAGGCTGGAGCAGAGATTGGATGCGACGCCTCACTGCTGGCGGAAGTTGTAGAGAAAGTGAAGAAGAATGTTAACCTGCCGGTGTTTGTGAAGTTAACTCCTAACGTTGCAGACATATGTGAGGTTGCGGGGGCTGCGGTGGAGGCTGGGGCAGATGCCATAACAGCCGTAAACACCGTTAAGGCGATGGCTATAGAGATTGAGACGGCTAGACCCCTGTTAGCCAACAAGTTCGGCGGATTATCTGGACCAGCCATAAAGCCCATAGCAGTCAGAGCCGTGTATGATGTCTACCGGGCGATTGATGTTCCAGTCATCGGCTGCGGCGGAATAACCAGCTGGCAGGACGCCGTCGAATTCATGCTGGCTGGAGCGTCGGCGGTTCAGATTGGAACAGTCATCGCCTACAAGGGACTGAAAGTCTTCAGGTCTGTCGCCAGAGGCATAGACAGCTATCTGAAGAAGAAGGGCTACACGAACGTGAAAGAACTCGTAGGGCTAGCCCACAAATTCTAAAGAAGTTTTTACCGAGTCCAGTTTTATAATCGTGATCAAGCACCTCTATATTCATTGCCAGCTTGGCGCATTATTTGAAACCTGATTAACCTGAGCATTTAGGAGTTAATTTTTTTAATCTCAAATCCCCAAGTCCAAAACAATTTTAGTCCCCCATTTTTGCCCTAATAGGGCATGTGTGATGTAGAACAACTGGATGTCTGAAAAGAAGAATTATGGCTGATTTTTTGATTATTGGAAAGAAATAGGAAATAATATTGTATATTTGCAGAACAAATTAAGGATAATCTTTATTTAGAATAAGTATTTAGGGAAAGTGCGAACGGAAACGAAGGGAAACAAAATGTATAAAAAAACTTTGGTTATTCTAGCAACATTGGCTTTAATGACTATGGCAACAATTCCAGTCTTCGCTGTCAAGCCAAATGGGCCTTCAGCTAACAATGGATTGAACAAAGGTACATCTGCGGTAAACCACCTTTACCTTTACGAGAAAGACCCAGTCAGTTGGATGCCAGTAGAAAATGGAGCTTGGGGAAAATTAACATTCGAATCAAACAATTTCATATTCAACGGGCACAAATTGATGGCAGAAACCGAGTACGCTCTAATTTGGTATGGCGCCGATGGACACAATGACGAATGGCCATACGCTACCTGCATATTGAAAGGATTTTCCAACAAAGGTGGAAACATCCATCTTTCAGGCGAATATGATTTCAGCTCGTTCATAGATGATGGAAAAGACACACCTGAAACCACACAGAAAATCTGGTTAGTGTTAGCAGATGACATCGATTGCGAAAACAGCCAAATGATTGGGTGGAATCCAACAGAATACCTTTTCGAGTATGACATTATCTAATCCCGGACAATGCAATAACTCCCCTTCCCCCCTTTTTATTCTCAAGTGCAAGGTTAAAGGTCACTTCGAGGTACATGCCATTATATATTTAATGTGCATCAACTCTTTAAGAGGATAAATCCAGAAACAAGGTCTTGGATAGAATTGACAGTTCATCTGCGAAACCAATCCTCAGTGCCTGCCTCCTTCGATTCGATTAATCGCATGAGAATCCTAAAAATTGATGAGATTCGAAGAGAAAACACCAAGGTTAAGACCTTCACCTTTAAGGATAAGCTGTGTGGAAGGGCTGAGGCGGGTCAGTTTGTCATGGTTTGGATACCTGGTGTTGATGAGATTCCCATGAGCCTCTCAACCATAACCTCGGAGGGACTCTCATCGATAACCGTTGCCGAGGTTGGAGAAGCCACCCGAGCACTTAATCAGCGAAAACCCGGAGGCATCATGGGAATTCGGGGACCCTTCGGCAAAGGCTTCACCACAACGAGGGGAAATGTTATGTTAGTTGCGGGCGGAACAGGAGTGGGCCCGCTGGTGCCTCTTACTGAGAAGCTTGCAGAAACTGCCTCCAAGGTAACTTTGCTGGTGGGAGCTAAAACCAGAAGTGAGCTATTGTTTCTGGACCGATTAACTATAGCGCTTTCTAGCGTGGACTCCGAGACAATATACACGACAGAGGATGGAAGCTATGGACTCAAAGGGCTCATCACCGAACAGGCAGAACAGATGTTAACGAAAGGAAGGTTTAACATGGTTTATACTTGTGGTCCTGAACAGATGATGCACAAGATGTTCCTTCTGGCAGAACAGCATCAGATTCCTCTCCAAGCCAGTCTGGAACGACTAATGCGCTGCGCCATCGGCTTGTGCGGCAGCTGCGGAATAGGCAAACTGATGGTCTGCAAGGACGGTCCAGTTCTAACCTCTGAACAGCTGAGAAGCGTCAAAGATGAGTTCGGGAGATTCCAGCTGGATTTAGCGGGAAGAAAAGTCAGACTGTAGGATACCTGCGAATGGCCTATCCAAAGAAAGTCTTCTTCAAAGATCATGTTTTCCTTGTTGATGAGCACGTCTACGAGCCTGCCGAAGACACCTTTCTCATAGCTGAACAACTGAAGGTAAAAGAAGACGATGTTGTTTTGGACTTGGGAACTGGCTGCGGAATCCTAGCTGTGTTGGCTGCGGAAAAAGCCAAAAGAGTTGTGGCTGTTGACATAAACCCATATGCTATAGAATGCGCCATCAAGAACGCGGAAATGAATGGCATTAAAGAGAAGATCGAATTTCGGCGTGGAGACCTGTTTCAGCCCATCAAGCCGAATGAATCCTTCAGCTTGATACTTTTCAATGCGCCGTACCTCCCCTCTGAGCCAGATGAAGAGAGAAGCTGGATAGGGAAGGCGTGGGCAGGAGGACCAAACGGAAGAAAAATCATCGACCAATTCGTAGTTGATGCTCCCCACTTCTTAGCTGATGGAGGCAGGATTCAGCTTGTTCAATCCTCTCTTTCTGACGTAAACAGAACTCTAAAAGCGTTTGATGAGATGACCCTTGAGGCGCGGGTTGCTGCCCAAGTCAATGTCCCCTACGAAAACATCGTTTTGATTGAGGCAAAACGCATGGGCGAGCCTGAAACAGCCTAAAAGTCATCAGTTTTCACTAGAGACGAAAGCGCAATCAATCCGCTCATCCAAGTTATGGCTGTGGCGTACCACACAGGGAGAGCCGCCCCATAATTGCAGATGATGGTGTGATATATTGTGAGAAGAAACATTGATATCCAGCAGCCTACGGTCCAAAAGAGCTTAATGTGCTTCATGACTCGTACAAGGCTGTGTATTCGTAAAAAGACTTCTGAAGTGCAAATAAACTTTAAACATAATGATTCCGAGTCAAGCTTCTTGGCCGTACAAAATGGACATAACTGCCGCAGTTCCATCCTTTTTTTGAACGAAAATACCTTGATTAACCGCTTATCCGTGAAAATGCATCGTCGATTTTAAAAAGGGTACCAAGATATAATTGGTTAAGGAAGTGAAAACATGATAGGCGCAATCGTTTTCATCATAAGTTTCATTTTGTTTCTTTTGCTTTCAGTTGCTGGCATAAGTTATCCCATTGGAAGTTCGATAATTAGACAACTTGCTCCCGATATGATGCAAACTAACTATGGGGCTTTAGCTGAAGGGATCATAAACGGCGTAATCTATGGATTCCTCATCTGGCTCTATTTCTCCATCGCAAAGATGCTATACGAAAGAAGTCACGGCCCAAAAGAAATGATGGTCAAAGTAGAAAGTACACTCATGAAGGAAGCTCCCCCACGTTATGCGATGATAGAGGAGATCGAGGGAATTGGACCAGTCTATGGCAAGAAACTTGAGAATGAAGGAATCAAGACGACACATGATCTGCTGGAAGCAGGTTCGACTAAAACGGGAAGGAAGGAGCTTGCTGAAAAAACTGGAATTACAGAGCTGTTGATTCTTGAATGGGTTAACAAAGCTGACCTATTCAGAATAAAAGGCATCGCCGAAGAGTACTCAGACCTCCTGGAGGAGGCAGGTGTTGACACTGTTGTTGAGCTTGCCCGAAGAAACCCCGAAAATCTTCATGCAACAATTGTTGGCATCAACGAAGCGAAAAAACTTGTACGGAGAACTCCGACTTTAAGTGCAGTCAAAGATTGGATTGAACAAGCAAAAGCGTTACCCAGAAAAGTAGAGTACTAAAATTCCCGCAAAATTATGCGCACATACAATGGAAGCACCACCTTCCAAATCCCCCTTTTTTAAAAAAATACATGCTTATTGCTTTTTTAGCTGAATCCACTGGTTGAATACCAGGTCTTACGTGACTGACTCCGAAAATCTTAAACTTTAACCTGAGAAAATCTGTGTGGAGAGTGTAGCCGCTTGCAGTTTCTGAAGTACATCAAGGTTAGACGGGTTGAAACCCGACCCCGTGATTCTTGGTATGACATGAGCTTGCGCCAATTGAGAAACGGTGAAGTGAACTATTACAGAGCAAAGGACTTCCTTACTGGCGATTGGCTCTTTAAACTGTGCAAAGACAAGGAACTTGGAAAGATTATGGTCAAAGCTGTTAAGTGTCCAGCAGGTGTCCGCTTCTCCCAGCTGGAAGGGAATACCATGGTCTTTCAAGTTAGCAAAATTGAGGGCATGCTCTACGATGTCCTTTCCTTAACACAGGCGGATGAGAATGATAGGCTTAGCCGAAAAAACGTCTCCACCGTCGAAGAGGTTCCAAGCATCATCCGAGAGAACTACACGATTAAATCCTATGAAGAGGCAACTGGAAAGACGGCGCCCGGCAAACACTATGTTACTCTCTGCAGGCAAGAAGACGAAAAGGCACTCATAACCCTCTTCATCCTTGAACGTGCTTGGTCACTTTCCAAAATCTCAGCAGAAGAGAAACTGAAAGAAAAGAAGAGGGTAGAGAAGCCAAAGGCAACCAAAAAAGAAGTGGACACGGGACAGGTTCTGTCATGTCCCATCTGCGGCAAAAAACATCGGCTAATCCATATAGAAACAGAAAAGACAATCAAACACGGGCTACGAAAGCCACGTTCATAAAAAACTGAACCCCCGAATTCTATTTGGAGCCTAATCACAGCAGCATGTTGAAAAAACAGCTTTTCTTTGGCGGTGTATGCGAAAGAGTTAGAAGGGAAAATTACTTACCTACTTCTCTACAGCCACAAAAGGATGTTAATGTTGTCGGGAAAGGTTTCCAAAATCTTTGAGAAGGCTAGAAATGCGGGAAGAAACTACCTCCTTGAGCCTGAGGCTAAGACTATCTGTATGGAATATGACATACCTGTCACAAGGTTTAGGGTAGCTGGAACTGCTGAGGAGGCAGTGAAGTTCTCTGAGGAAATCGGCTACCCCACAGTTCTCAAGATTGTTTCTCCCGATATACTCCACAAATCTGACGTAGGCGGCGTAATCCTTAACATCAGAAGTCAAGAGGACGCTGGAAACGCCTACAAGAAAATTTTGGAGAATGTGAGGAAAGTGAAACCCAACGCAGAGATTAACGGCATCCTCGTTCAGGAGATGGCTCCTGCCTCAACAGAAGTCATAGTTGGTTCAAGTAAGGACCCTCAGTTTGGACCAACTTTGATGTTCGGCTTCGGAGGAATCTTCGTGGAAGTGATGAAAGACGTGGCATTCAGGATTGCCCCCATCACCGAAGAGGACGCCAGAGGGATGATTTCAGAAATAAAGGCGTACCCCATTCTCAGAGGCTATCGCGGCCAACCACCCCGTGACATAGACACGATAGTTAAAATCTTGCTGAGCACTTCAAGGTTAGTGATGGACCACCAAGAAATCAAAGAACTTGACCTGAACCCTGTATTGGTTTATGAGAAGGGAGCAAAAACAGTCGATGCAAGAATCATACTGGAATAAAACCCTGAACAACCTAAACATGGCATCTTCTTCCCAACTCGTCAGAACAAGACGAAGCTTTGATTCAATAGCTCCATTCAGGGGCTATGCCCAGCTAGGAAGTGAAGAAAATATCTGAATCTCCCAAACACAAAATCGAAAGGCTGAACCAAGAATTAATCCCGCTTAAGGAAGAGCGAAACAAGCTGAACTTGGAAGCAAAAAAGTGGGCTGACAAGAGAAACGCCCTTCACGAAAAAATCAGAAGTTTACGAAAAGAAGTTGCCAACATTAAAGAAAAGAGAGACGCCTTAAACGAGCAGGTTCAGGAACTAAAAAGGCTCCGGGATGAAGTGAGGATTAGACGCAAAGAGAAGCGGGACAAAATTTCGGAGTTAAAAGAGAAACTCGGGGGATTGATGGAAAAGAGACCCGAGGGGAACCTGCAGCATATAGAGAGGGAGATTGAGGAGATTGACTGGAAGATTCAAACGACCTCCCTTCCAGTAAAAGAAGAAGAAACGTTAGTTAATCAGGTGCGGCAGCTTGAAGCCCAACTGTCTGTTCAGAAAAAAATAAAAAAGGTGAAAGAAGAGCTCTTGGAGCTGCGAAGCGAAGAGAAAAACCTTGAAGCTGATGCAAAGGTTCTTCACGGGAAATTGTCGGAACTGGCTGAAGAGAGCCAAAAATTTCATGGGCAGATGCTTGAAACCCTTGACAAAGCCCGTCAACTCCAAGTTGAAGCCGATGAGGTTCATCAGAAGTATGTGGAAACTAGGGAGCATGCTCAGAAACTACACCAAAGCTGTGGGGAACTTCTTGAAAGAATCAGAGCCTTTGAAGGAGAGTTGAAGGAAACCGCGGATAAGAGAACGGCTGAACGTCAGAGTGAACTGCAGAAAGAGCTGGAGGAGAGGGCGTTAGCTAAACTGAAACGCGGCGAGAAGTTGCTGTGGGAAGAATTTAAGATTCTGGCTGAGAAAGGACTTGTGTAATTTTGGGCAAAGCTTTTTTATGAATGTTGAAGAGAAAAACTAACGACAAGATTAAAGTGTGCCTCTAAATAAAAGGATTAATGGGAGAGCAATTATGCCGGCATCAGCCAAGGCGGAGCGCATTCTCATTCTCTGCGTCGATAGGGACGACGACTTGGGTATGAAGGCGGGATTAAACACGCCTATCCTTGGAAGAAAAGAGAACGTGAATGCTGCTACGGGTCTAGCCCTTCGAGACCCTGAGGAAGCTGACGCCAATGCCATATTCGAAGCTATTAGAATCTACGACAACCTCAAAAAGGGAGCTAAAGGAGAGGAGCATGAAGTTGCGACCATAGCAGGTTCCGATTTGGGGGGGATAGAGGCTGACAGGCAGCTCGTAACCGAACTTACTGAGGTTCTGAAGGTGTTTCCGGCTACAGATGTTATCCTCGTTACTGACGGTTACACAGATGAGATGGTATTGCCGCTGGTTGAGTCAAGGGTGCCAGTTACTTCGGTTCGAAGAATTGTGATGAAGCACAGCAAATCCATCGAAGAAACCGCAGCCCTCTTTTCGCGATACATGAAAGTTCTTGTGGAGAACCCCCGCTATTCTCGAATACTCCTTGGTCTCCCAGGAATCTTGCTCATCGTCTTAGGTGTCCTATGGTGGAGAGGCTATTTGGAGTACGCTGGATACGCCCTCGCTATAGTTATAGGTGCATTCCTCTTTGTGAGAGGTTTCAGACTCGACAAGGCGGTTGCCAACTTTGTCAAATGGGTGAGAGAGTATTCTCCTCCTCCTTTCACTGTGCAGATAGCAGGTTTTTCCGCGGTTGCGGGAATCTTGCTGATTCTGGTTGGCGGCTATCTGGGAGGAACTGCTGTGGCAGAGGCTACTGCAGGGCTTGACCCCTTCACAATGATTCCGAAGCTTATTGGAGAGTTCCTTTCAGTAGCAACCTATCTCATTGCCATCGGCATATGCGTTATACTTTCGGGCAGGGCGATTCGCTGGTTCGGTGAGCGGGACCTCAGGCTGTGGAGGACCCTCGTCATAATAGTTGTTGTCGCGTGGTCTTCTGTTATGTTTGTTCAAGCTTCGCCAATCCTCATCAACCCAATCGACCCAGAATCATCCTTAAGCGAACTGGCTCCATTGCTTTATGCCATAATCGGGGGAATACCGGTGATAGTGTCCACAATCTTAACAGTGTTGGTGTTGCGTAGAAAATACAGTGACTTCTTCAAAGAGACAGAAGAGGCAATGGGGGAACATGAGGAAAGCTGATGTAGCAGTCATTGGCGGAACTGGACTAGAAACCTTGCTTAAGGGCACGGAGCAGATTTATGTAGGAACCCCCTATGGCATCCCGCCTCCAATATCGGTTGGAGATGTTGGCGGTAAATCTGTGGCTTTCCTGCCCCGCCACAACATTCACCACTCTATTCCTCCCCACAAGGTGAACTACCGCGCTAACATCTACGCTCTATCCAAAATTGGAGTTAAACGAATTCTCGCGACAAATGCTGTGGGCGCCATAAACCTCGATTTTAAGCTGGGCGACTTGTTGGTTCCTCATGACCTCGTTGATTTTACAAAGCTTCGGAAACTCAGTTTCTACGATGAGGCTCCTGTTACCCATGTGGACATGTCTCAGCCGTTTTGCCCCGAAGTTCGGGAATTGCTGGTGAAGACTTTGGAGAAGCGTGGCGAGAAAGTGTGGAATCGTGGCGTTATCGTCTGTACTGAGGGTCCTCGGCTTGAGACTCCTGCGGAGATTGAGATGTTCAGGCGTTTGGGTTGTGATGTGGTAGGGATGACTGTCGTGCCTGAGGCTGTGTTAGCCCGAGAGCTGGAGATGTGCTATGCCACGGTAAGTTTTGTTTCGAACATGGCTGCGGGAATTCAGCAACAACGGCTTACAGCTCAGGAAGTGAGTGCGGCTGCGAAAGAGAGGATGCCTATTATTCAGCAAATTTTAAGAGAGACCATCCGTATTCTACCGCAGAAACGGCAATGCCCATGTGCCCACGCACTACAGGACGCAAGATTTCGAGGTTAAATAATGCTTCAAGGTTTGCTCTCTCTGTTAGGAATCTACAAGATATACGAAAAGTGGTTATGGTATCAGGTTAAAAATGGAATAAAACCTGAACACGTAGCCATAATCCTCGACGGAAACAGAAGATGGGCATCCCAGAAAGCTCTAACCCCATGGATAGGCCACCACATTGGAGCCGACAAAATCGATGAACTGATGGATTGGTGCCTAGAACTGGAGGTAAAATCCATTACACTATATGCTTTTTCTACAGAAAACTTTCGCCGTTCCCCAAAAGAAGTGGAAGAGATTCTAAACTTGGTTGATGAAAAACTGCGTTCAACCCTTAAGAACAAGAGCATTCACGAAAACAAAATCCGAGTTAAAGCCATAGGTCGCCTAGACCTCCTGCCCAAAACGACCCAAGCATTGATTCAGCAGTTAGAAGAATCCACAAAAGAGTATGATGACCGGTTCCTGAATGTGGCTCTAGCTTACGGTGGAAGAGCAGAAATCGTTGACGCAACAAAGAAGATAGCTAATGAAGTGGAAAACGGAGAGCTAAATCCCGAAAACATAGACGAAGAGCTTTTCGAGAAATACCTGTACACGGCTCACATGCCAAAGCAAGACGCTGACCTCATCATCCGAACCTCCGGAGAAGAGAGACTCAGCGGCTTCCTCTCATGGCAATCCGCCTACAGCGAACTCTGCTTCGTGGACATGAACTGGCCAGACTTCAGACGAATAGACCTTCTGCGTGCAGTTCGAACATACCAGAGACGAAAACGCCGCTTCGGCAAGTAACCTTCGTTATAGTATATCTGCACAGAGATTTTTCCATTTGCTGTTAGATATCGAATTGAGAGCTTCAGCGTATATTTTTATGATAAGGACCTCTCTATTTTTGTCAATCTCTGTCTGCTCAAACCTTCTTGCAATTTCCGGTAAAACATTTGCAATTTCCAGTGCCATGGCATAAAGTTCTTCTGGATTAATTTCGACCGATTTTCCCTCTTTTTCTGCAAGAAGTTGTAACGTGGCTAGCATGCCTCTTAGCCGTTCTACATGAGTGTGAAGGAAATACTTTTGCAGTTTCGCCGAAGTTTTTTTATAATTCTCAATAAACAAATTTGCGGTAGGCTCGTAGTATTTTTCCAGTATCCCATATGTTCCTACTTCGCTACGCCCAATTTTGATTAATCCTGCTTCACGTAGCCTTCTCAGATGATGCATCGTCGAGGATGGGGTGAATTCCAATTTTCTTGCAAGTTGGCTCTGCGTTTGTGGCTGATTTGTTATTTCTCTGATTATTTCTCTTCGCAAAGGATCGGCTAATAGCTTTATCGTTCTCACATCATCGATAACTTGAACCGCTTTTCTTGTCATGATCTGTCTTCCCTGAAAGTCTACGGAAGTCATATAAAAATTAAACTATTTCGATATTTCTAACTACTACCATAAATCGAATCGATTAGAATAGTAGGGCATATATGTTAGTGTAAATGTCCATAATATAGGGTCACTGAACCTATGTTTAACCATGAATTAATCAGTTCAGTTGAGCAATTAAGCAAATATGCTGACGTATCACGTGAAGAAATGAAAAAACTCAAAGAAATCACTGCAATACACCCCATGCAAGTGACGTCTTATTACTTGTCACTTATTGATTGGAGTAACCCTAACGACCCCATAAGAAAAATGGCTATCCCCTCACTAGGCGAGTTGAATCTGCAAGGTTCTTATGATACTAGTGGCGAAGTGGAAAATACAAAACTGCGAGGGCTTCAACACAAATACTCTGAAACTGCACTGATACTCGCCACAAACAGATGTGCAATGTATTGTAGGCACTGCTTTAGGAAACGACTCGTCGGACGACGAGAAACTAAGGAGATAATTGAAGATTTCAAAGCCCCAGTGCGTTACATACGGCAACATACAGAGATAAACAATGTGCTGATTTCCGGGGGGGATCCTCTTGTGCTTCCCAACGAGATTATCGAACAATTCCTATCAATGCTATCTGACATTTCTCATCTTGACTTCATTAGGTTTGGAAGCAGGGCTCCAGTTACGTTTCCTTCAAGATTTCAAGACAATGAGCTACTGGAGTTGATGGCAGACTATTCTACTCCAGAACGAAGGCTACTGGTTGTTACCCAATTTAACCATCCAAAAGAGATAACTAAACAGTCAATCGAAGCTGTAGACAACCTGATTAAATCAGGGGTGATAGTTAACAACCAAACAGTTCTACTCAAAGGAATCAACGATAGCGCTGAAACACTTGCAGAATTAATGAACAGATTGGTGGGAATAGGCGTTAATCCTTACTATGTCTTTCAGTGCAGACCTGTCAAGAGAGTTAAAAAGCAATTTCAAGTTCCAATATGTGAAGGCGTCAACATTATAGAGAATGCGAAAGCAAGGTGCAATGGTCCCAGTAAACGTTTCAGATACATTATGTCCCACAGGACTGGCAAAATACAGATTATGGGAATTGTTGACAACGAGGTTTACTTCAAATACCACCAAGCCAAAAGCAGAAAAAACCTAGGCAAAATATTTAAGCGAAAAATAAATGCGAAAGCCGGTTGGTTGGACGACTTGATTATTCTCTGATGTGTCCTCTGCCTAAAATGAAGAATTTCGTTGTTGTTAGTTGTCTGACGCTCATGGGACCCCGTGCGTGCAGTTTCTGGGTGCTGATGCCGATTTCTGCTCCCAGACCGAATTGGTTGCCGTCTGTGAAGCGTGTAGAAGCATTCCAGTAAACGGCTGCAGCATCTATTTCACGGATAAACTTTAGTGCCTTGTCAAAATCTGCTGTTAGAATAGACTCGGAATGTTTAGTGCCGTATTTGTTTATGTGTGCAATTGCCTCATCTAAACCGTCCACTACCTTCACACCAATAATCAAATCCAAATATTCCGTTCCCCAATCCTCTTCGACAGCAGGTTTCACATCAGGAACTACCTCAACCGTTTTTTCGTCTCCTCTAACCTCAACTCCCTCCCGGCGGAGAGCATCAACTATCCTCGACAAAAATTGTTTTGCAACATGCTTGTGAACCAGCAGTTTCTCTGTGGCGTTACATGTCCCCGGTCTCTGGCACTTGGCATTTATTATTATGTCGACTGCTCTGTTGAGGTCAGCGTCTTCCTCAACGTAAATGTGGCAGTTTCCAGTTCCTGTTTCGATAACTGGAACCGTTGCCTTTTCCACCACGGTCTTTATTAGTTGCGCCCCTCCCCGTGGAATCAGTACATCTATGTAATCTCTCATTTTCATGAGTTTCTCGGCAAAGCTTCTGTCGGTTACCGAGACGACCTGTATCGCATCTTTCGTTAACCCACTCTCTTTCAATGCTTCTCTCAACGCTTTTCCTATTGCCATGTTCGAGTTTATGGCATCCGAGCCGCCCCTGAGAATTATGGCATTTCCCGATTTGATGCAGAGTCCAGATGCTTCTGAGGTAACGTCGGGTCTGGACTCGTAGATAATTCCGATTACACCCATGGGCACTCGCAGCTGTCCGATGATTAAGCCGTTAGGTCTAGTCCATGTTTTCACGATTTCGCCCACTGGGTCGGCTAGTTCAGCTATTTCCCTTAAGGTACCAGCCATACCCGCTAGTCGGCGTTTGTCAAGAATTAACCTGTCAATCAACGCAGCCTTCACACCTTTGGCTCTGGCAGCTTCAACATCCATCTGGTTTGCCCGTAAAATTTCTGCGCTGTTTTTTTCGATGGCATCAGCCATGTTGTTTAGCGCCTTATTTTTCTGTTCAGTAGAAGCTTGGGCTAGTTGCGCCGAGGCTATTTTTGCTTTTTTGCAGATTTCCAATATCATTGTTCTCACTTTATGAGGCATATGTTTCTTCGAGCAATAACTTCTTTGCGCCTTATATATCCAAGCGCTTTCTCGATTTGATTTGTCTTCAAGCCTTTGATGATGTTTATCTCACCGCTATTATAGTTTGGATTTCCCTTTGCAAACTCGACATCATCTTGATCCAGTATGCTGACCACGTCACCTTCGCTGAAGGTTCCCGTAATCTTAACTACTCCTACTGGAAGAAGGCTAGCGCCTTGGAGAATCGCCTTTTTTGCACCTTCATTTACGAAGATTTGCCCCTTCACTGAAGCGCCATAGGCAATCCATCTCTTTATTGAAGGCAACCGTTCTTGGGGCTTGAAGAGAGTACCTATCTGTTTTCCCGCGAGTATGTCAAGGAGCACATTTTCCCTGTGGCTATTGGCTATCACCAAAGGTACACCGCTGGATGTGGCGATTTCAGCGGCTTTGAGTTTTGTCTTCATTCCTCCTCTGCCTCGCCGGCTCTTTTCCTCTATTTCGCACTCAAGTTCTTCGCAGATGACTTTTTCAACTGTTTTGATTAGTCTTGCTCCACGTTTTTTTGGGTTCACTGTGTATAAGCCGTCTACGTTGGATAGGACGACAACTAGGTCTGCTTCTACGGCATTTGCCACAAGGACTGATAGAATGTCGTTGTCGCTGAAGTTCACTTCGTAACCTTTTGTTACCGGGATAAGTTCGTCTGTTGATGTTACGTCGTTCTCGTTGATGATGGGGACGATGCCCAATTGTAAAGCCGTCTCCAAAACGTCGCATATGTGAAGGTAAGCAGCTCGGTTAGAGAGGTCTTCTGCTGTGAGGAGGATTTGGGCAACTTTTAAGCCATGCTCCCTGAAGAGTTCTCGGTATGTAGACATTATGATGCTTTGACCGGTTGCCGCTGAAACTTGCTGGAAGACTATATCATTGGGTTTTGGAGGTATGCCAAGCTCGGCTATGCCTGCGGCTATGGCTCCTGAAGTTACAAAAACTATCTTATTCCCATGTTTGATTGCTTCGGCTATTTGATCAACCAGTCTGCGCATCACTTCTATGTCGAGGAAGCCGTCGCTTCTGGTTAAACTTGCAGTTCCAGCCTTCACAACAATCAATTTTGAGGACATGTCTCTTCTTCTTCCCTTAAAGAGGGATTTCTCCTATAAAACTTGCCAAAATGTAGGTCTTCGACAGGTGAAGCATAAATTTCTGGTTTATCCTCTTTTTTTGGCGCTGACTATTGAGATTACGTCCCTGTTCTTCAGCACGTAGTCTTCTCCGATTCTCTGTTTTCCACGGATGTCGATGGCGTGGATGAAGCTTTCTCCCAGTTCGGTGTGGATGATGTAGGCAAGTTGGCGTGCTGTAGTCCCATAGGGAACGAGGTACACGTCAGGGAGCACCCGACCTTTGTGGTCACTGAGGTGTTCGCTGTCTTCGACGGGATAGACGGCAACCATCTGCAGGAGTTCGAAGAAAGCCGTGTTGAGGGCTTCTTGGACGCCTGTAGCCCCAAATTTGAACAGTATCTGTTCCTGAATTATCTCTAAGGCTCTCTTTTGGGCTTCTGTTAGTTTTTCTGGGTTTTTTACTGTTAGGCGGCAGTCTCCGGGTCTGTAGTCGATTAAGCCTTTTTCTCCTGCTCGTCTGAGGGCAAGTTCTGCTTCTGCGCTGCAGGGAACAACAGTGTATCCCAGTTCCTTTAGTCGTTCCACGTTTTCTTCTGCTGTTGGAAGGTCGATTTTGTTGGCGGCGATGAGGGTTGGTTTGGAGACTCTTCGTAGGTTATCCACGAGTTTTATGAGGTCTTCGTCGTTCCAGAGGGTTGGTTTTTCCATGTTTAGGCCGGTTTTTCTTAGGCTCTCAACTATGTGGAATCTGTTTATTGCCAGTCCGCTTAAGCGTGTTTCGAGGAGGGAGATTAGGTCCTCTTTGCCTGACTCGGCTGTTCTAGCCATTTTAGCCCAGTCCTTCTTCAGTATCTGGTTCATCCACATGGTTATCTCAGTCTCTAGAAACTTGACGTCTTCTATGGGGTCGTGGTCTCCGGGTTTGCAGAGTTTTCCTTCGGAATCTGTTGCTCCTGCGGCGTCGACTACGTGGAGGAGGGCGTCTGCTCTTCGGATTTCGTCTAGGAATTGGTTTCCTAGTCCTCGTCCTTTCCATGCGCCGGGGACCAGCCCTGCCACGTCGATTAGTTCGACTGGGACGAGTCGGATTCCGTTTAGGCAGAGGCTATTTTTTGGGTTGTCTTCTACGTTGAATTCGTTGTGGACGCAGGGGGTGCGTAGGTATCCTATGCCGCGGTTGGGTTTGATGGTTGTGAAGGGATAGTTTCCGATTTCCACTGGGATTAGGGTTGCGGCTGAGAAGAATGTGGATTTGCCTGTGTTAGGTTTGCCGACGATTCCCAGCTTTTTTGCGTAGGATTTTGTGCTCATGACTGACTCTCCTATTCTTTGCTGTCTTCATTGTGAGAGAAGTTACAGTTTCATTTAGGGGGGTTGTCGTGTAAAAGTTTTGTCTGGTTTCTGTCTTGTGCAGGGTGTTTCTTATGTCATCTCAAGGTATTTTTCTGCGTCCAGAGCTGCTTTGGCTCCAGCGCCAGCCGCGACAATTGCCTGACGGTAACGGTAATCTGCGACGTCGCCTGCAACGAAGACGCCGTCGATGCTGGTTCTTGTGCCGTCTCTGGCGATTATGTAGCCTTTGTCGTCCAGTTCTATCTGTCCCTCAAAGATTTTTGTGCTTGGTTTGTAGCCGATGGCTAGGAAGACAGCGTCGCAGGGCAGTTCGGTTTCTTCTCCTGTATCGACTCTTCGGAGTTTGATTCCTTCTACTCTGTCTTTTCCCAGAATCTCTTGGGGTGTGCTGTTCCAGACAAAGGTTATTTTGGGGTTCGCGAAGGCTTTTTCTTGGAGGCATTTGCAGGCTCGTAGTTTGTCTCTTCTGTGGATAACCGTGACTTCACTGGCGAATTTGGTGAGGACTAGGGCTTCTTCCATGGCTGTGTCTCCTCCCCCCACAACCACAACCTTCTTGTTCCTGAAGAAGGCTGCATCGCAGGTGGCGCAGACTGAAACTCCTCTGCCTCTCAGTCGTGTTTCGCTTTCTAAGCCTAGCCATCTGGCTTGGGCTCCGGTGGCTATGATAACCGTCTTGGCTTCGTAGGTTTTGTTTCCCGCTGTTACCTTGAAGGGTTTGGATTTTAGGTCTGTGGCGGTGGCGGTTTCGAGGATTAGTTCTGCGCCGAGGCGTTCTGCCTGTTTCTTTAGTTCTTCCATGAGTTTGGGTCCGAGGATTCCGTTTTCGAATCCTGGGAAGTTCTCCACTTCCTGTGTGAACATGAGTTGACCGCCCCACAATGCTCCGGCAACGACAAGAGTCTTCAACCCAGCCCTGCTCGTGTAAATAGCGGCTGTCAAACCAGCAGGACCAGAACCAAGAATCACCACATCATACATGCCTATCACATCCCAGCGAAATCATACAAGTCACGGTATCCAATATGCTTTTTCTTTTCTGTTACAGATGTTTTCACTGGGAATAACTCTAGTTGCAAACAGTATAAATCAACGATGTAACATATGTGCGTCTTAACTTGACACAATTTTTTCTAAGGCTTCAGTGAATTTCTTATTTTTATAAAACAGAGTACCTTCTCCAGCGGGTTTCTCTAAACTAAGGTCCACTCTAGAAATCACATTCATTTTCTTCGGAATCAGTTGAAGCGGCAATTCGAAGAATTCACTCCCTTTGTAGCAATCTGAATATCGGAAATCTCTAAGAACGTCAACGTATTTTGAGAACGTTCTCGGCATAAATAGAGATTCCAGCTCAGTTATAATATCGAATTCTCGACCAGCGGTTGGTGATCTTGCAAGTTTGCGTAGTGCGGGAACAGCTTTAAACTGTTGCCGTGGATCCCTTTCAGCCAATATCTTGAAAAAAGCCTTTAATCTTCTATTAAAAGAGGTGGGAATCGTATTCTTTAGTTCATTATGGACACCAACATCTACCGTCACATCTATATCTTTGAGGTCGAATCTTCCAAACTTTTCTGTCAGTACTTTTGGATGTTTTAATTGTGCCGACATCCAGTATTCGTTTCTTTCAGGACCACTAGGTTCATGGGCTTTGTTTCTATTAACTAAATCATCAATAAGTGATAGGTCATCGATTCTATAACTAACAGTAACTGATATCAAGTCAGTGTCTGACGGTAAAAGTTCAGGAAATAGCGCGTAGACAACACGTCCATCATCATAACTAAATTTGCGAATTGCTCCTCTCACAGTATGGGGAAATGGATGGAGAGATGCAACGGATACTCTGATGATAGAAGGAGCACTAAATTCTATGGTATTTCTTAAAGATCTGAAATTCGAAGGAACATTGGCAGCCAATGTATAATCAATAACAGATTCAGGTACATTTATTGTAGTTTCTTCATTGAGAATTTTTGTCTTTGGAATCTTTTCCCAGATTTTATGAATTTGTTCTGCAACTCCAAAAATAGTTTTTGCAATTTCCCCTTGTTCCATATCTTTAACCCCAAATGAATAATTTGTAAATTGGAATTCTCATAGCCTCTGAACCCTTTAACTGTATCTTGGGTAAAACGATGTCGTCATATTCATCAAATACTTTATCTGTTTGGGAAATTTTGAGTGAAACCTCTTCCATTCTTCCTTGAAGAATTAATTCGTCAAGCGGATTTGCAAGAATGATGTTTCGTGAAACCATGGATTCAAATAATTTAACAAGCCTTCTAATAGCTTCAATATATTCGCTATTTTTTGCAGCAGCTTTCATATATGCTTCTACAAAACCTTGTAGCAATTCTTTATCCTTGGCAAGAACATTCGTAAGTTTGTTAAGATATTCTAGAAGTTCATTTCGCTCTTTAGAAAGTACTTCTCTCAAATCCTTTTCGTTCCATTCAATAGTTTCATCAAAAATTGACTTAAATTTTGGAAACTCTGTTGCCAATTCGGATAGTTCCTCAAGAAGATCGGAATTATATTTTTCTGCGTACTCACGGTGCTCAGGAGGGGTTACAAGCTCAGTTGAGCTATCCTCAGTTGTGGAAATTTTAATTGCTAGCGTTCCTCTTCCAATATTTGTAACGTTTATTCGCCCTTTGATAAACCCGGTCTTTGGATTAACTTCAATCTCATGATTTTTTGGGGGTTTAATCACAAGTTGTGGTTTGAATAACTTGATTTTCCTTTCCTCTTTGATAACATCACCATTGGACATATGTACAATATATTCTACTGGAATAACAACCTCTAACTCACGAACTTTACTCGATTCAAATGATAGCCCGATGTACCCTTCCTGTTCCAACTTTTCAATTATAACCTCGTTATCACGAATCTCATATTTTTCAGCATTAAAAACCTCTTTGCATTTCAATGGTGGAAGGAAAGAAATTTTGGCGCGATTTGCCTTTGCATTTACCCAAAGTAAATGTGAGGGTATATCTTCCCCTTGGAGTCCCTCTTTCGGTAAATATATGAAGCTTCTCAATTCAGTAGTTATCTCTTTAAGTGCTGTTTTAGGTCCCGCCATAATTGGGAACGATACAGAACTCTGCGACATAGATTAAATCTCCCCACTGTTTTTATAAGGTCAGATAATCGCTTTAATAAATCTTCCGACATGAGATATTTGATGTTAGAGAATAGAAGTGCCATACGGACTAATGGAAGTTTACGATTAAAAGCCCCTAGTTAAATCAGAAAGGTTTTAGTTCAATTAACTTGAAAATAAGAGTCAGGTTGAGAGGAACGAACATGACTTTTGAAGGATTCGTTGAGTATAAGCGTAGGGAATTTTGTAACGATATTCCTTGTCCTGTGCAGGTTGAGTTGAATAAGCTGGAGTCTGGGTCGGAGGAGTATGAGAAGGTTAGGATGACGTGTAAAACTGCCTGTCGGTATACTACTTATGAGTTTCATCATTGGCTTATAGAGAAAGGCTATTTAATCCTAAGACCAAAGGATGAGGGAGGAAAATAACAATGGATTGGGGAATCCAAAACCGATTAAACAGGCTCATCCAACAAGACGGAAGAGCCCTCTTTCTACCCATAGACCACGGCTACTTCCAAGGACCAACCCGCAAACTCGAAAAACCCGGAGAAACCATAAAACCGCTAATCCAATACGCAGACGCCATCATGATGACCCGAGGCGTCCTAAGAAACTGCGTAGACCCAACCATCCCAAAACCCATAATTCTCAGAGTTTCAGGAGGCAACAGCGTAATAGGCGAAGACCTCTCCAACGAAGGACAGATAACCTCCATAACCGAAATCCTCCGCCTAAACGCCAGCGCAGTCTCCATGTCCATCTACGTAGGAAGCAAACACGAACACCAAACCCTCATGAACTTCGCAAGCCTCGTAGACCAATGCGAAGACTTCGGCATACCCGTCATGGCAGTAACCGCAGTAGGCAGAGAACTCGAAAAACGCACAGCCCGATACCTAGCCCTATGCAGTAGAATAGCGGCTGAACTAGGCGCCCGAGTAGTAAAAACCTACTACTGCGAAGAAAACTTCGAGAAAGTTGTTGAAGGCTGCCCCGTGCCCGTCGTAATCGCAGGCGGACCCAAAGTTGACACCGAACTAGAAGTATTCGAATTCGTCTACGACGGCATCCAGAAGGGAGCCATAGGCGTAAACCTCGGCAGAAACGTCTGGCAACACGAATACCCCGTAGCCATGATACGAGCCATACGAGGAATAATCCACGAAAACCTCACAGCCAAAGAAGCACAACAACTATTCCAACAAGTAAAAGCAGGAAAAGCCTAGCTCTCCTCCCTTTGGTGAACCAATGCTTGTAGCCGTCTACCACAACAACAAAGACATAAGAATCCAAGACATCCCAAAACCACAGATTGGACCAGACGAAATCCTGCTGAAAGTCATGGCAAGCGGAATCTGCGGAACCGACGTAGTCGAATGGTACAGGCTCCCCAAGGCACCCAGAGTTCTGGGGCATGAAGCCACAGGAATCATCGCCGAAACAGGAAAAAAAGTAACCAAATACAAGACGGGAGACCGCATCTTCGTCTCCCACCACGTACCCTGCAACAAATGCCGCTACTGCCTAACGGGGCATCACACAGCATGCGAAACCCTCCACACAACCAACTACTATCCCGGAGGCATATCCCAATACATACAAGTGCCAAAAATAAATGTGGAAACTGGTGTTTACCGGCTACCTTCTGATATGTCCTTTGAAGAGGGAACCTTCATCGAACCCCTCGGCTGCACAGTCAGAGGTCAACGGCTAGCAGACATCCAGAAAGACGACACCCTGCTGATAATTGGGAGCGGAGTATCAGGAATACTCCACATACAACTGGCAAAACAGAAGAAAGCCCAGAAAATCATCGCAGCCGACATAAACCTGCATCGCCTAAAACTGGCTAAAAAATTTGGAGCAGACAACACGATTGATGCTAGAGGAAACCTGCCGCAAAAACTGAAAAAAGTAAACGATGGAAGAGCCGCAGACAAGGTAATCGTCTGCACAGGCGCAGAGAAGGCAGCATTAACAGCCTTAGAGTGCGTAGACCGCGGGGGAACAATCCTCTTTTTCGCTGTTCCAGACCCCACAACCAGAATTCCCATCCCCATAACCCAGTTCTGGAGAAACGAGATAACCCTGAAAACCTCCTATGGAGCAGCCCCAAGAGACCTAGAAGAATCCCTGAGAATCCTGGCTCAAAAGAAAATAAACGTTGCAGACATGATAACCCACAGACTCGACATCAGAGAAGCTGCTGAAGGCTTCAGGCTGGTGGCAGAGGCAGGAGAATCGCTGAAAGTAATAATTGAACCGAACAGGATTAATTAGCTGCTCCTGATTTTGTCCCGAAACTTTTTCCGCAGCTTCGCAATCTTCGGCGAAATCACCACTCTGCAGTAAGGTTGCTGGGGATGCTTTTTGAAGTAATCTTTGTGGTAATCTTCTGCCTTGTAGAAGGCTTTGAAGGGTTTGACCTCCGTTACAATCGGTGAATCAAAGGTTTTTTCCGCAGTCAATTCTCCAATAATCTCCTCTGCAGTTGCCTTCTGTTCATCGTTATGATAGAAGATGGCGGACCGGTATTGGTGACCAACATCTGCTCCCTGCTGATTCGGGGTTGTTGGGTCATGGGTAGCGAAAAAAATCTCCAAAATCTCCTTGAAAGATATGACGCTAGAATCAAACATTATCTGGACTGCCTCTGCATGTCCTGTGGTTCCAGTTGAAACCTGCTCGTAGGTGGGATTCAGCATTGAACCGCCAGTATAGCCCGGCTCAACCTTCACCACACCCTTAATCTGCTGAAAGACTGCTTCGGCGCACCAGAAGCAGCCGCTCGCGAGGGTTGCAACTTCCGAATGACCCTTCGATTCAACTTTATTCATGATGATCGATGCTCCACTTAGAGTTAATTGATTTCCCTCTTAGATACTTTACGTCTTGTTCCCGTGTTTTTTATGCTAAAAGCATTAAAGCGGTTCCAGTCAGTATTATACTAAGGTGAATTAAGATGGCTGAAGCTTTGGTTATTTTGGCTCCGGGATTTGAAGAGATGGAAGCAGTGACTGTCATCGATGTTCTCCGAAGGTGCGGAATAAACGTGACGGTTGCCGGATTGCTGCCTGATCTGGTGGAAGGAGCCCATAACATAAAAATCATCCCTGACAAATCAATCGAAGAGGTTCAAATGAGAGAATTTGATGCCATCGTTTTGCCAGGTGGGTCTCCGGGTTTCAAGAATCTGAGACAGGATGAGAGAGTGCTGCATATAATCAAGAGGAGTTCTGATTCAGGTAAGCTTGTAACTGCCATCTGTGCTGCACCGGCGGTTCTCTCTGATGCGGGGATTCTGAGAAACAGGAAGTGCACTATTTATCCGGGCATGGAGAGTGAGGTGGAGAAGGAGGGGGGTGAGGTTCTGGAGGATTTTGTTGTGGTTGATGGTAACGTAATAACTAGCAGGGGACCTGCAACTGCGATGCTTTTTGCCTTGAAAATAGCAGAGAGACTTGTTGGAAAAGAAATTGCCAAGGGCGTCAGAAAGAATACATTAACAGACATGGTTTTGGAATGAGTGGACAGAAAGTTTTCATTAAAGTTCAACCTTTCTAAGGTCTTCTAATATGTCACTTATTTTTTGGCTTTGTTTTATTTGATATTCATTAGAGATGTTGATTAGTTCATCTAATCTCTTTTTGTTTGTTGTTCTTAGTTTGTCAGCAATATTTTGAATTTCGTCAATCATTTTATTTTGATTTTGAAGCTCTAGGACGGACGCATTTATTTTGGCTAAGATTTTGCCTATTTCTTTACCCATGATTTCCCTTTTCTTAATGTTTTCAAGTTCAATCAACTTCCTCATGACATAGTATGCGAACAAGTGTCCAGACCAGTTTAGTTCGCTGTCCACTACGAAAACTGCGGTTTTGTCCATTTTTCGTTTTAGATTAATACATGATGAGCATTTGTTTATTCCTGAGCGCATTGAAATGAAAATTCCATATTTTGATCCTCGTCGTTCCATGTCTCTCCAGAACTTGTCTATCTCTTTTGAAGGAACTGTGTTTTTGTAATCTTTGAGTTCAATTAGTATTGGTGTTTCGGTATTTTCAGGTGTCGCTAAAATATCTGCATATTTTCCTATTACTGAGACGTCTTCAAAAGAGTCATCCATAAAGTGTTCTCTAAGACTTTTGAAGATGTTTTCGACCGTAACTTCTCCTTTTTTTGCGGGTGTTGCGATAGTTGGAACTATCTGCTTTAGCTGCTCTCGTATCAATTCAATATCTGATTTAAGTGGTGAAAAGAATTCTTCAACAGTCTCTTTACGTGTAGATATAGAAGCATGAGAAATAACCATTTCTCCAAGAATAATAAACTTTTCAATAACCTCGTCGCGTTCCATCTCTGGAATTTTTCGAACAATTGCTATGGCACGGGGATCTTTCAATAAGATTTTCAGTTTCATTTCATTTATGGTGTTTAACAATTTTACCCACCCACAACATATTAAATCGTAAGAAAGAATATATATCTCTTTTGTAAGAGATAGAATATACAATTTTAATCGAAGGGGGGTGTCTAATGGGAAAAGGAAAAGGCTCAAAAATGACTTCGAAAGCTGCATCTAGAATCCAATCTCATTCTGACCGAACTGGAAAAAACTCAGGTTTCAAAGCAAGGGCACAAAGAGCTGCATCAAAGAAGAAATAGAAATCCACCGCTTCAAGAAATTATAAATATATCCTAGCGGGAAACCGAGCAGTGGGTGTTTGTGACGCGTCGTTTTCTCAAGAAGCGCTCAAAGAAGAGTGGTCTTCCACCGGGAACCCCAGTGTACATTGGGAAAGAGAAGACTGGCAAGGTAACGATTACAATCATCGATTATGATGAGGCGGGATTCCAAGAAAAGGAAGTAGAGACTATTGAGGAAACTCTGCCCTTCAAGGACAAGCCAACTACAACATGGATAAACTTGGATGGGATTCATCAACTGGCAGACATAGAAAAAATTGGAACCCACTTCAAAATACACCCCCTCGTCCTTGAAGATATCATGAATACTGGTCAACGCCCAAAACTGGAGATATTTGACGACTACATCTTTATCGTTCTGAAGATGCTTCGCTACGACGAAGAAGAGAACGAAACGAAAATTGAACAGGTCAGCATAATCCTCGGTCCAAGCTTCGTTATTTCGCTACAAGAGAGCAAAGGCGACGTATTCGACCCCATCCGGGAACGAATCAGAAGTGACAGGGGACGAATCAGAAAAATGGGCGCAGACTATCTTGCCTACGCCCTAGTCGACGCCATCGTTGACAACTACTTTATAATTCTGGAAAAACTTGGAGAAAAAATCGAAGACATAGAAGACAAGCTGGTTTCGAACCCGTCGCCAGAAACCTTACAGACAATTCACATGTTGAAGCGAGAGATGATTTTTCTGCGGAAGTCAGTTTGGCCTCTAAGAGAGTTGATCAGTCGGCTGGAAAGATGGGAGTCACCGCTAATTGACAAATCCATCTACATATACTTGAGAGACCTTTACGATCATACGATTCAGGTTATTGATGCAATAGAGACGTTTCGGGATATGCTTTCTGGGATGCTTGATATTTATCTTTCAAGCGTCAGCAACAGAATGAATGAAGTCATGAAAGTGTTAACGATTATTGCGACAATTTTCATGCCCTTAACCCTTATAGCAGGCATCTATGGAATGAACTTCAGATACATGCCTGAACTCAAGTCACCTTGGGGCTATCCCCTAGTCTATGTTGTCATGCTCATCATCGGCGTAATAATGCTGATTTATTTTAGAAGGAAAAAATGGTTGTAGATAGTTCCAACCAACTGTAAAGTGATTAGATGAAAGAAGGAAAAATCAGATTCAACATCACTTTTGTTTCCAACGAAATTCCCAGCGATACAAAAATTGAAGAGTTGAAGGAATGGTGTGAAAGTTTCCAGAAGAATGAGTTGACTCCGGAGATTAAAGGAAATTACACGGGCAACCTGAGCTTCAAATCAGAAGAAGGGTTCATAATAACTGCGTCTGGGCTAAAAAGCAAAGAAAACCTCGGCAATGATTGCTTTGTTCACGTGAAAAGTTACGATGAAATGAGTAACACCGTTATTGTTGAAGGCAAGAGGCAGCCCTCCTCAGAGGCGGTAATGCACTTTCTAATCTACCAGACACGGAAGGAGATAAATGCGATATTTCATGGACACAATGACACAATCATAGCGAATGCTAAGGAACTTAAACTGCCCATCACGGAAGAGGAGCATGAAGCCGGTTCCATAGAATTGGCAAAGGAGGTTTTGAGGACATTGGGAGATAACAATCTAATCGTGATAAAGAATCATGGGTTTATTTCTCTGGGCAAAACAATGAAAGAAGCTGGCAAACAGGCTTTAGCTACCTTACGGCGAAGCAAAGACTCTGCCTTTAGAAAGGATTTTTAACGGGAAACATAGTTTAGGGTTGTGTTATCGCGAGGTCAAAGCTGATGGTTAAGTATATTTTTGTAACTGGCGGGGTACTCTCCTCGGTTGGTAAAGGAATCACCACGTCTTCTATAGGTAAGATGCTTCAGGTTCGAGGCTTTGACGTTACAGTCATAAAGGTTGACCCCTACGTGAACGTTGACGCTGGAACCATGAACCCCTACATCCATGGAGAGGTCTTCGTTACCGAGGACGGAGGCGAAACAGACCTTGACCTAGGCGGGTACGAAAGATTTCTAAACATCAACCTGCCAAAAGAAAACAACATAACAACCGGGCAGATATACCAGACCGTCATTGACAGGGAACGGCGGGGCGATTTTCTGGGCAGATGCGTCCAAATCGTTCCCCACATCACCAACGAGATTAAACGCCGCATCAGAATAGTCGCAGAACGATCAAAAAGCGCCATTGTCCTCACCGAGCTGGGGGGAACAGTTGGAGACATCGAAGGACTGCCCTTCTTGGAGGCTATTCGTCAGATGCGGCTAGAAGATGGCTTCGACAACACCCTCTACGTTCATGTTGCCCTTGTTCCAATCTTGGACGTCACGGGCGAGATGAAAACCAAGCCCCTTCAACACAGCGTAAACGAGCTTCGGCGGATAGGTATCCAGCCCGACACAATCGTTGCCCGATGCAGGGAGATGATTGACGCCGAAACTCTTCGGAAGGCAGCGCTCTTTGGCACAATTCCCGAAGAAGCCGTCTTCTGCTCCTACAACGTTCCATCCATCTATCAAGTTCCCCTCATCTTGGATGAACAGGGCATGGGCGATTATGTCTGCAGACGATTATGCCTTCCAAAAAAGACTCCAAGCTGGAGTGAATGGCAAAAATTTGTAGATTGCTTCGAAAACCCACAGAATACAATTAAGATAGCGTTGATTGGCAAGTATGCAGGCTTGGTCGACAGCTACGTGAGCATGAACGAAGCCTTCAGACACGCCGGCGCCGCCTGCCAAACAACCGTTCAGATAAATTACATCGAGGCAGAGAAACTAGAAAAAGGTTCAGACGGCTTAAAACTTCTAAAGGAGCACGACGGCATCTTCATTCCCTACGGTTTTGGTCCCCGAGGAACCGAGGGAAAAATCTGTGCTATTCGTTTTGCCCGCGAAAATGACGTGCCCTTTCTGGGAGTATGCTACGGATTTCAGTTGGCAGTTGTCGAATATGCCCGCAACGTTTGTGGATTTGATGGAGCCAACAGCACTGAAATAAATCCGGAGACTCCTCACCCTGTGATTGACCTGATGCCTGAACAGCGGGATGTCAAGAAGAAGGGGGCAACTATGCGGTTAGGCGCCCATGAAGTTTTGGTGAAGAAAGAAACGATAGCTCACAAACTTTATGGTGTTGACAAGATTGTTGAGCGTCACCGTCACAGATGGGAAGTCAATCCAGACTACTGGAGCGCCTTGGAGAAAAATGGAATGGTTTTCTCGGGCAACAGTCCTGACGGCAGGAGGAAAGAGATTCTGGAGGTTACCAGCAGATTCTTCTTCTTTGCCTCCCAGTTCCACGGCGAATTCAAGAGCAGACCCACCAAACCAGAACCAGAATACTACGGCTTCATCAAAGCATGCTTAGACAAGAAACTGGGAAAAACAGAACCTGAATTTTAAAGTAACTGATTCTTAATAAGTTCATGTGCTCATGCGAAAAGTCTTTTGAACAGGCAGTTAGTTCATTTTAGTCAAGGTTTCTTGACAAAAACGCTTTTAATTCATTCCAAGCTAGCTATTTAGCAAAAATGAAGAGCCTTAAATCAATACTTGTTGTATTAATGGTTTTTTCTCTTGTTTTGGTTTTTTTCCCTCAAACTAGAGTAGTGAAGGCAGAGCCTAAAACAATTGTTGTCCCTGATGATTATTCCACCATTTTTTTAGCAATCGAAAACGCCAACGATGGTGACACAATATTTGTAAAAAAAGGAAACTATGAGGGCCCAATAAATCAAACTCTGATTATTAACAGGACAATTACAGTGATGGGCGAAAATTCTGAAACCACCATGTTGTTTCTGCATCCAGAATGGATCACCAAGATAATAATTACCACACCGCTGTCATATTACGCTGAACCAATCACGATTGAAGCCAGCGACGTTAAAATTTCCGGTTTAACTATAAATAGTGATGGTGGGGAGATTGGCGCAAACGGAGATAGAGCAATAATAACTGGAAATATTTTTGGTGCTAGCGTAGCCCTTAGAGGGTCTAATCAGCTATTTACAGAAAACACCTTAATTGGTGCAAACGTTTTTTGCAGGGGCACTTATGCCTCTGTCAGCAAAAACACAGTCTATAATGGCGCGATAGGAAGTGACTCGGGTTCATATGACGAGATTTTTGCAAATAATGTTACAGGGTCCATAGCAATTGGGGGAACAAGCAATTATGAACTAGTCTATGACAACACCGTGAGAGATGGCAGTGACCTATACCGGGCAGGCATTTCTATCGCAAGTATCGGAACAATCGTTGCGAATAACACAATATCTAATTGTAGCAGAGGGATAAGCCAGGATTGGGGGTCCAATAATATTGTTCGCGGGAATGTTATTATTGGTAACCGTGGGCCCGCTCTCAAAGTTACCGAAGGTTCTAATTTTACTTTCGTCCAGAACTATGTTGCAGACAATCCTGTCGGCATGCAAATTGTCACAACCTTTGTTCCATATCAAAATAGTTTCGTGAACAATAATCTACAACTAGAAATTTTGGACGATAGAATCTACTTCTGGTCAATGGATAACGGTAAGATAGGTAACTATTGGAGTGATTACGCTGGAAAAGATTCTAATGGGGATGGGATAGGAGATTCACCCTACATCGTAGGTGAACAGATTCTAGACAACTATCCACTTATGGAGCCAGCTATAATTCCGGAGTTTTCCTCTTGGATTATTTTTCCATTATTTCTAACTGTCGCATTGGTTATTGTGTTTTTCAGAGGAAGGTTGAAAGGCGTTAAATCGGGTAATTACCTCTAGATACGCGCCGTTCATTGAGGGGGGAATCGGGTAAAAGATAATATGGTGGAGCTTCTATTTGCTCGTATTCAAGATGGGCGAGGAAGCTGATGGTTTCTGAAAAGCAGTTGTCCCTGAAGAGAACGGTTCCTTTTCTGCTATTAGGCATTCTGATCTTTGTTGCATACCTCTACTTTTTCGTCGGCATTCCTGACATGCTAGCCATAATCCAGCGGGTCAACCTCTTCTACTATGCCCTTGCAGTCGCGGTTCTCTTTGCAAATATGATATCCTATTCTCTGTCTTGGCAGTTTTTTCTTCGCTCCCTCTCGATAAAATTTCCCTTTCGAAAAACTTTCCTATTCACGTTGATAAGCGTCTTTGTTGACCTTTTGGTGCCGGCAGAATCCATCAGTGGAGATGCTACCAAAGCTTATTTGATGACTAAGGGGTCAGGGGAAAACGCAGGGAAAGTTTTGGCGTCAGTTGTAAGTCACAGAATTTTATCCATGATAATCCCCTTAGGCAGCCTAATTTTCAGTTTTGTTTTTCTCTACATTCGCGGAATCGAGGTTCCTGTTGGTGTCTCAATTCTGATTTTACTTGTTACTGTTGGCATCAGCATCTCGCTGTTTTTTATATTCCTCTTCAGTCTAAAAGAGAGGCTGGCGCAACGATTAATTGACGCTTTGATGCGTTTTTTGGGGTTTATTACGAGGGGGCGCTTGAATGTTGACCGCCATAGGGCAAGCGCAATAACGAGTTTAAGTGCCTTCCATGATTCTATAGATACTTTACGCAGAAAACCGAGGAGTTTGATTCCACCAATACTAGCTGAACTAACTGGCTGGTTTTTCAGCATATTCCTATCTTACTTGGTCTTCGTTTCTCTCGGTCAGCAGATTGATTTTGTCATTATAATCGTTGTTCACTCTGTTAGCGTAAGCATCCAGTCCATCCCCGTTGGAATACCCGGAGAAGTAGGCGTTGTGGATACAGCCATGACTTGGCTCTACACTCTGCTTGCCCTACAATCCTCCGTCAGCGCAGCGGCAACAGTTCTTATACAGATTCTACGAGTTTGGCTCAGAATGGCCGCGGGATTTGTGGCGGTTCAGCTTGTGGGGATAAAGAATCTGGCAGAATATTTACGCCAAGACCTATCTGGAAACTAACTTTGATGGGTCTTATCTGGTTTTGCGAGGGCAGTCCAGAGGTGGTCGCTGACGGGTCTGGTTAACTCGGTTTTTTCTCCCGTTTTTGTAATCAAGTTTCTTCCCAATGCAGCCTCTGTTACTTCGCCTATTAGCGAGGCTTGAATATCATTTCTTGACAGGCTTCGGATTATTTCGTCTGTTTTCTCTTCTTCAGCAACTATGAGCAGCGACCCGGAGCTTATGAGCTGAAGAGGATCAATTTTGAAATACGCACAGATTTTACGTGTCTCTTCTGGAATCAAAATTCTTTCCTCGTAAACCTGAAAGCCGACGTTTGCGGCGTCAGCCAGTTCATGCAATCCTCCTGCCACTCCTCCCTCTGTGGGGTCGTGCATGGCTGAGACTCCTCCGGTTCTGAAGGCTGTGAGGGCGTCTTTTACTACACTGATTTTTTCGAAGAAGTTCTCTGCTTTTTTCACTAAGTTTTCGTCGAAGATTTTTAGGAGTTCTTGTTTTCTGTCTGAGGCTAGGATGGCTGTTCCTTCTATTCCTGTTCCTTTTGTCAGGATGATGCGGTCACCTACTTTTGCTCCGCTGGAGGTCACGTATCTTCCGTTCTCGGCAACACCTATGGCGCATCCGGCTACTATGGGATGTTCAATGCCCATGGTGATTTCGCAGTGTCCGCCGGTGATGGCGATGTTCAGTTGGCGTGCAGCTTTGTCCATCTGGGTGCATATCTTCTCAATGAGTTTGGTTGTTGAATTTTCTGGTAGTAGTATGATGGAGTTGAACCATCGGGGTTGAATTCCGCGGGTTGCGATGTCGTTGGCGCTTACGTGGACTGCTAGCCATCCCAACCACTCTTCAGCTCCGGTTATCGGATCAGATGATATTGCAAGAATCGTGTTTCTAGCTCTAACTATCGCCGCATCCTCGCCTACGGACGGAGTGAGAACAACATCCTCTCTTTTTGCTCCCAAATTCTTGAAAACAATCTCCTCCAAAACTTCGGTTGGAACCTTACCCGACAAGAAACTCATGTTGCATACCCACCAATTCTATACCTCAACAGCTTAAAAAAGAATTAACATCCAATAAGCAGAACTGCTTCCTCAGCCCCTATCCTCAGTTAGAAATTAAAATTTAAGAGTATACACACAGTTTTCTGTGCATGTAGTTGCTTTACGCCTTCCATTTTCATTTTTGAATCATCCTAAAATCTTAAAAGTGGTTAATGAAGAGTACTATTGGAACATATTTTAGGCAATGATGTTCTGAAGGGGAAAATGGAATGCCTAAAGGAAAAGTGATTCTACTGGTTTGTATAGTAGCGATTGCCGCAATTGTAATTGTTATCCTCATTACTTCTAGTGCAGTTCCTGTTTTGGCAAAAGGCTCGGTTATTGTAACATTGACAGATGAAGAAACTGGGAAACGTATTGGAAGGGTTCCCAATGGTTATGTGAGAGTCATTCTAGGAGGAGTTGATCAAGGGCATCTAACAGATGAGGGCGAGTTAAAAATTGAGGGCGTGGATCCTGGTACACACGAATTGGTATTGATAATTCCTCAGTATGGCGAAAAAAGCCAATTTGTTGAAGTGGGCTCTGGCCAAACTGTTCCAGCTGACATAGTGTTCGATATGCCAAACCCAGTTTTTCAAGTGGCTGTTGATTGTAATACGCATTATTGGATTTTTTGGGAAGATGCTGATCTATCTGTCACTCTTACAAACATCGGAAATGTTAATTCTCAGAGTACAAGTGTCCTTCTTATCGTCCATAAGGAGGATGATCCTGCAGTTCCTATTGCAACACACATTATTGATTTTCCGAGTCTAGTGCCAAGAATGGATGGAGGGGAATCTGTGACAAAGACATGGCATACTGATGCTTTTGTCCCAGGTCCCAAAGAAATCATCACAGCAGTTGTCTTTGATGGTTGGGAATATACACCACAGAATGAGCAAGTGGTAAGTGAAATCTCTGCACCCAGTTCAATGATTGCTGAGTTGACATATTCGATTACCAATTATCTAAAGGACCATCCAGAGTATGTAGTTGACACAATATCAAAAATACTCATATCTTGGTACGGTTGAATATTCACACACCCGTCCAATCAAAATTAATAACTCCAAAAATAATCAAATCATAACTTAAAAACTTAGCAACTCATTTCTACAACTTGAATACAACAAATAACTGTGAAATTTTATGGTTGGTAGCCCGGGGGAGATTCGAACTCCCGTCAGAGGCTCCAGAGGCCTCCATGATTGACCGCTACACCACCGGGCTTTTGGCTATTCTGCTACAGGAGAGTTTCTCTTCTGCCTAATAAATCTCTTATCACCCTCGTTTTGGAAGGAAAAACACGGGAAAAGTGGGGTTTCTATACATATTACTCCCCTTTATGTGAAGTAAAGGGCAGCGAATCGTAATGCTTATATATTAAAACGTAGCCTCAGGGTTACTACGGCGGGCCAGACGGACGGTTTCTGACCCTTAACAGGATGACGAACCTCAATAATGACGGAATTCTCGCCAGAAAATTTGTCGAGGAGAAAAGCCACGCAAAAAAAAGAAATTTCCCAAAGAACCACAGAAAAGTGTCCTGAATGTGGAAGCACAAATCTTATTCACGATTATGATACTGGCGAGACTATCTGTGGAGGCTGCGGTCTAGTTGTCCGAGAACAGATGATGGACAAGGGTCCAGAATGGCGAGCCTTCACCCAAGAGGAAAAGGCATCCAGAAGCCGAGTTGGAGTACCCACCTCATATTCTGTCCACGACAAAGGATTATCCACGGCCATAGGCAGAGTGGACAGGGACGCCTTCGGACGCAAACTTCCCCTCTCCACGAGACTCCAGATGTGGCGACTACGGAAATGGCAGATAAGATCGCGAGTTCACTCCTCCGTAGACCGAAATCTTGCCCAAGCCATGGCAGAATTGGATCGTCTCTCTGACAAATCCTATATTCCCGGTCCAGTTAAGGAGAAGGCTGCTGTTATCTACCGTAAGGCTTTGGACAAAGGTTTGGTGCGAGGAAGGTCCATAGCCGCTATTGCTGCTGCTTCTCTTTATGCTGCTTGTCGAACCACTGGAACTCCTAGAACTCTTCGGGAGATTGCTGAATCCAGTTTTGTGGACAAGAAGGATGTGGCTCGTTGTTATCGCCTCTTGCTCCGAGAACTGAAAGTTCAGATGCCGATTGCTGATCCTCTAACTTACGTCTCTAAGATTGCTGAGAAAACAGGTATCTCAGGTCCGACTCAGGGTCATGCCATTAAGATTCTTCATGAAGCTAGGAGAAGGCGTGCGGCTGCGGGTAAGGATCCTATGGGGTTGGCTGCGGCTGCCCTGTATATTGCTTGTCTTTTGAAGGGTGAGAAGAAGACTCAGAAGGATATTGCTGAGGCTGCGGGTGTAACTGAGGTTACTGTAAGGAATCGGTATAAGAGTTTGAGGAGACAGTTGGGCATCGAGTTGCCGGATTAGCCTTTTTCCTCTTTTGTCTGTTCCATAAATATGGGTCCATTGTAGCCGCATTCTACACAGATGTATCGCCTAGGGGTTATTCCGTACAGTTGCGGATACGTAAAGCCGTTGCTAAGCGTAATTTTCTGGCTTCCACATTTTGGGCAAAGCTTAATTGTGGTTGCACTGGGGTTTTTATGTTTAAGTCCTTTAACTACTTCGCGAAAATCTGCAAGTATACCCATCTTTAATCTCTCTCGTCATCATTGGATTTCAACGTTTTCTTCAGGATAGCCCTGTCGGATGAGGTATGTTTTAACTTTGTCTCGGTGGTCGCCTTGCAGGATGATTTCTTCGTTTTTTGCTGTTCCTCCGCAGGCGCAGAAAGCTTTGAGTTTCTGGGCTAGGCGGCTTAGGTTGGCTTCTTTGTCGCTGATGCCGTCGACGATGGTTACTGCTTTTCCCCATTTTCTGGTTTCTAAACGTACTCGTATTCGTTGTTGTTCTTTCCCGATTTCTTCACAGACACAAATATCTGAGGGTAGTCCGCAGGTAGGGCAAATTTCAGCCATGATACTCAAGTACACAACATGCTTTGACCTATATAAAATTTTCAATCTTCAGGGAGATTAATTGCTGTAGGTATTTAAAGAGGGGTCTCTGGTCACTTTGTTTCCTCAACGACTATCATGGTTAAAGTTGACGTGACTCTATCTAAACCTCTTAGGTCCCACGTAACAATTTCTTTGAGTTTATCCATGGTCTCTGCCTTAACAGTAGCTACGATGTCGTAAACGCCGTAAACCATGTAGGTCTCTTTCACAGAATCAATCTTCTTCAGGGATTCTAAAACACTCTTCACAGCACCTGCCTCTGTGGTTATCAAAACATACGCGATAGGCATCCTAACAATCTCCCAACCCAATTTATCTTTGGTGCCCTAAATTAGTTTTCTTATCAAACAAACAAGAGTGAGCCTTCATATTTGGAGCCTAATCACAGCGTATTGTTGAAAACAGGTTTTTTCCTGAAAAATCTGCTATCCCTAACAGGGGACATGCCAGAAAGTGCGGTTACTCCTGAGGGTTCACTTTTATCAGTTCTGGGACCTGTCCAGCTTTTCCCACAACTCCCCGATACAGGATAAAGACGCCCTTAACACCGTCTATGTTCAAGGCTCGCTCTATTCCCACTTTAATTACACCGCGGACGTCATCCCCCTTTATCAGGTTCGCCACAGCCGTAGCTGCAGCATCAGCAACCCCAGCGTCAACAGCAAAAACAGTCACAGCTTCCGCCTCGCCGAAACTTAAAGCGTGGCTATACAACCCTGAGCTCGTGGCTACTCCTATAGGGAAGTCTTTCAATCTGAAGCCCATCTCTCTTGAGAGGGGAGCATCACCCGCCGCCAAGGCAATGTCGATGGGCTGGTTTGAAACAGCGGAGACTTCTCCCCCGTTCTCTACCACGGCAACCTTACCTCCGGCGTGAATCATCTCTTCAACTGCTAGGTCAGCTAACACTCCGGCAACAGCAGCCATGGGTCCAACCTCCGCCTTCAAGGAAGCCTCAGCCATCAACCTGGCTACCTTTGGTCCCTTTTCCACTGGAACCGGTTGGAGACTATAAAGAAATTCTGGATGGTCTTGTATGTATTTCTCAAGCTGTCTCCTGTGGTATGTTATTGAGGATATTGCCTTCTCGATGGTGTCTTCTTTGTCTGCTATTATTGTGCAGTTTGATTCTTTGAGGCGGAAAGCCCGTTTGAAGAGGTTCTTTGTTTTCATTTTTGATTGCTACGATGCTGCTCAACAAGTGTTATGGCTCTAGCCGGACAAGCGTTGACGCATAAGCCGCAGGGGCTGCCGATACATGTCTTCTCGTCGAAAACTACAGAGTAATCCTCATCGAAAGATATGGCGTCCACGGGACAGAGGGCGTAGCAGGCGCCGCAATCAATGCATTTTTCGCAATCTATCTCAATCAGCTTCGGAAAGGTGACGTCTACACCCTTGTCTCTGAAGGCTTTAACGATCTTATCGATGTGAACGGCAGGCACCTCTATCAGGATGTCCCCACCATGGGCGTCAACTGTTGCAGCCACAATTCTAATCGGTATTCCCAGTTCAAGAATCACCTGTGCCGTGATTGGTTTCTCAACGTTTTCTTCAGAGAATCTTAAGAGAATCCTATCCATCTTCCTTCACCTTCCCCTCAGTTTAGATATGTCCTCAGAGGTTATGAGTCCCACAACCTTCTTGTCCCTGTCTATCACCGGCAGAGCAGATATATGATGCTGCGCCATCTTCCTTGAAGCCACCTCCAGCGTCTCCTCCGGTCTCGTGGTCACCACTTTCTTGGTGATTATATCATCAAGCCGGTTTTTTCCTTCGGCAACGGCGCGGGTGACGTCCCATGAGGTTACCATCCCCCTGATTTCTCCTTGTTTGTTGACTACAACAACGTGGTTGACCGATTTGCTTATGATTCGCTGGGCAACCGCTTTAATATCTTCGTCATCCCTGCAGGTGACAGCAGCATGGGTCACGCTGTTAACGAAGGATACCTCCTCCGTCTGTTTCATAGGATTGCAAACCGTGTCGGTTGGTAGGTTCTCAACGGGAGCAGAGAGGTAAAACTGAGCGTCTGCAATCCATGACTTCAGCGTCCCAGCTATCTTCCTTGCCTTCTTCAAACTGGAGAGGGAGCTCACCTTGATTCTGTTGCCGTTGATGGTTACTTTGCCCGACTTCAATTCTTTGTAATTGACTTTGCCCAGTTTGGGGCGTCCTCTGCGGGGGATTCCATAATCAACTATATCCGTGAAAATCTCTTCATCCAGTAATGCCGTCTTCTTAGCTATCCCTTCGTTATGTATGGGAATGGGCGCTCCTATTCCGACATACATGGTTGTGCCGTACTTGGTGAAGGCAGCTCCACGAATGAATTCTGCGCTCATCTTTTTGCAGTCTCCACGAACCATCATAGTACCAAACCTGTTGTTAGGGTCGTGCTGTGTGCCTTCGCCGATAACGTAGCCTTGCGCTCCTCCCAAGAATATGCGGGTTCCAACTCCTATGGTTTCGTAGTCTGGGTCGTTCATCAAGGGATTCAAGGCTCCGGCTCCTGAATAAGTGGCATTTTTGAACCTTGGCAAAAGCTTGCCCATGTAGGTGTAGATGATTTCGTCGCGGCTGTTTGTGGCGCAGACGTAACGTTGGTAGCAGTTGCGGAAGTTCAGCAAGTAGAATTGGTTCAGGTCATCTTTTGTGATGGTTGTATCCAGTTTAGTTCGGGGATAACAGTCCGTTCCATAGGCGGTGGCTCTAACTTCAACCTCTTTGCCAGCTATGAGGTCCTCTATCACGTGACCGCCGCCATACTCGAAAGGCTGCGTATCCGACATCATGGTGGCGCCTATGTAGAGGTCGACAGCAGCGCCGGGATGGCTGACTTCAACGTCGTTTAGCCATGCCCTCTGGATTTTTATTGGCGGGTCAGCATGCCCGAGGTTTATCACGGCTCCTGATGAGCACATGGCTCCGAAGGTTCCTGTTGTAACGACGTCAACCTCCTTGTAAGCCACTTCCACGCCGCTGCTTTCCACTAGCTTCTTCATCTCTTCAGCTGTCAAAACCTGAACGTCGCCGCTCTTTATTTTCTGGTTAATCTCCGCGATTGTTCGTCCGTTACCTTTTTTTGAGTTTGCCATCTATGTTAGCTCCAGTATTTCCCTACCAATATGGAACATAGCAAACAACCTTTCACCTTTAATATTTTATTGAAATTTTTATTCCAAAAAGAATTTAAACCCAGCCCGCAAACCGTAATAGCATGTTACCTTCCCTCGAAGAGGTCGGCAGAAAACGGAGAATAGCTGGATTTACACAGCAGCAACTTGCAAGGCTAGCTGGGGTAAGCCAGTCCTTAATTGCAAAACTGGAATCGGGAAAAATTGATCCTTCCTACACTAAAGTTAAAGCTATTTTTGATGCTCTGGAACGGCTACAGACAGAAGCAGAGGTGCGGGCTGAAGAGGTGCTTCACAGCGAGGTAATTGGAATACAGAAGAGCGACACTGTTTCCAAGGCTGTTCAAACCATGGCGGAACATGAGATTTCTCAGCTTCCAGTCTTTGACGGAGAACACTCTGTTGGAAGCATTTCAGAGAAAACAATCATCGGAAAGGTCTCTGCAGGCAAAGACCTCTCCCAGATATCCAGATTATCCGTAGGCGAAGTCATGGAGGAAGCTTTTCCCCAAGTTGGAGAGGATGCTCCCTTGCCGCTGATTTCAAGCCTTTTACAGGTTTATCCCGCGGTCTTAATCTCTACGAAGGGAAAGGTTATTGGTATCGTGACAAAAGCAGATTTATTGAAGATGCTCCTCTAATTCCATCTAAGGTAGGGTGATGTTTCAGTGAGTGTTGCGGTTGAAGCAAAAGATTTGGTGAAAGTTTTTGGCTCAGTTAGAGCCCTTGACGGCTTGAGTTTCAGGATAGAGAAGGGTGAAATTTTCGGTCTCATCGGTCTCAATGGTGCGGGTAAGACAACTGCCCTCAGAATCACTTCTACCTTGCTTTTGCCCACTTCAGGTACGGTGAATGTTTTTGGTCATGATGTTGTTGAAGAAGCGTCAGAGGTACGCAGCCTTATCAGCTATCTTCCTGAGGAAGCTGGCGCCTACAAGAATCTTTCAGGGAATGAATACTTGAGGTTCATGGCAAGCTTCAGGGCTAACAATAAAGATGCTGTGAGAGAGTTGGTTGATGCGGCTTCTGAAATTTCCGGATTAGGGGAACGCCTCAGGGATAAAGTGAAGGGATACAGCAAGGGGATGAAGAGGCGGCTTCTCGTGGCTAGGGCTCTCATGACAAAACCCAAACTAGCAGTATTGGATGAGCCAACCAGCGGACTGGATGTCCTTCACTCAGTTCATGTAAGAGGAATCATACAGCGGTACGTGAAAGAGCATGGAGTTACAGTGCTTCTTTCAAGCCACAACATGCTAGAAGTGGAGTATCTGTGTGAGCGGGTGGCTCTCATAAACAAGGGCAGAATCGTAGCCACGGGTTCTCCGGCGGAGCTCAAAGCCAGATACAAAGCGGTTAACCTTGAGGATGTGTTTGGGGAGGTGGTTGGCTTTGCTTAAAGGCTTATTTAACATTGTTGTGAAGGAAGTCAAGGAGCTGGTTAGAGACCCGAAAATTCTTCTTCCCATGATAATCATTCCCCTGATAATGTTCCCTTTGATGGGCTTCGCTATACGAACTTCCACGGAAGCAGCACAGAAAAGTATGGGAAACCTTTCAGTAGCAGTAATGGACCTTGATGGAGGTGCCGTTGCCGAAAACCTCACGAATTTCCTAGCGACCTTGAACGTTAAAATTGTTCAGGTTGATGATTTGAACTTTGACGAAGCCTTCGCTTATGTTCAGGACTCGAACCTCACGGGTCTCATAGTTATCCCTTCAGGCTTCAGTCAGAACATAACTGAGGTAAAAACATCGGAACTGGAAGTTTACACGCCCTTCAGGGGAGGGGGCATAGCAGAATCCGCAAGCTCCTCTGCGGTCAGTTCTCTGGTGAGCCTCTTCGAAAGCAATCTTGTTGACCAGAGAATTAACGAAAGATTTCCCGAATTCAACTCAACGACTGTTCTGAATCCTATAGCTTTGTCGGAGAGATCGATAGTGAAAGGGGAAGGTGTGGATGTTAATCCCACTGTTCTCTTCGGTTTGGTGGTTTCCCAGTCCTTCATCATGCCTGTAGGAATAATGATGCTTCTTATCTTCGCCATGCAACTTGCAGCAACAGCTGTGGCTTCAGAGAAAGAGGAGAAGACACTTGAAACTCTACTAACGTTGCCCATTAACCGCTTCATGATTCTAGCAGGGAAACTGACTGGCTCAATAGTAGTGGCTGTTGTCGGCGCCATAGCCTACCTCATAGGCTTCAGTTACTACACAAGTTCCTTCACAGGTGCTATACCAACTGGAGGTGGCGTAGACCTCGCAGCCATCGGATTGGCACCCACCCCCCTATCATACTTGCTCATCGGGCTCTCCCTCTTCATGGCACTGCTCTCCGCCCTAGCACTGGCAATTTCAGTATCTGTTTTTGCCGAGGATGTCAGGGGCGCCCAAGCACTAGTAGGTCCACTCTCCATTCTGTTAATCTTTCCCATGCTCTTTAGCATCTTCACGGACATCTACTCTTTGCCTTTTCCCCTATCGATTATCCTGCTTGCCATACCCTTTACTCATCCAATTTTGGCGGCAAATGTAGCTTTCACAGGAAATTATCTTGGAGCCATCGGAGGAATCATTTACATGACAATCTTCACAGTTGCAGTTCTCTACATAGCAGCTAGACTCTTCGGCACAGAAAAAATCTTGACGGCAAAACTGAAGTTCAGAAGGTTCAGCCTCTTCAGAAGAAAAAAGAGTGACAGCTAATCTACCAGAACTTCCTCGGCAAACTGTCCATGTACTCATTCAGGGAGCGAATGTCAAATTTGTTGCCTTCCCGCTGCTCCAACATTTTGGTGAGGGCTGACGCCAACTGAAGATTCGTTACCACCGGAACGTTGAATTCGATTGCTAACCTGCGGATGGTGTATTCGTCTTTCAGGACTTCAGAGATTGTTCCTGAATGGTTAGGCATAGGAATGTTGACTACCATATCGATTTTTCCTCCTTTTAGATAGTCAACTATGTTGGGTTTCTGCCCCACCTCCCTGACCTTGTGCAGAACTGAAATGTTGTTCACTCCCGCACCCTGCAGAACTTCAGCAGTATGTTTGGTGGCGTAGATTTTGAAACCCATGTTCCTCAGCGCCCTTCCGATAGGAACAACCTTCTCCTTCAGCTCTTTTCCTCCGACAGTTATGAGCACTGAGCCGCCTTCGGGTGGAATCTTGAAGTCAGCTGACTGCAATGCCTTTGATAGGGCATCGGTGAAGTTCTCTCCTAGACATGCTACTTCTCCCGTGCTCAGCATTTCAACTCCTAATACTGGATCGGCTCCGCTTAAACGCATGAAACTGAATTGGGGAACCTTCACTCCAAAGTGGGTGATTTCTGGCAAATCAGTGAATCCAGAATCCTTGAACTTTTTGCCCAGCATCGCTAGAGTAGCAAGTTCTATCATGTTGACTCCACGGGTTTTGCTGACGTAAGGCATGGACCTAGAAGCACGAAGATTGCATTCGATAACGTATGTGAAGCCGTTTTTTACGAGATACTGAATGTTGTAGGGTCCCCTGATTTCAAGTGCTCTCACAATTTTATGGGTGTAGTCTTGAACTGTTCTCAAGGCGTCGCTATTCAAGGTCAGAGTTGGGATGCCCATGGTGGCGTCGCCGCTGTGAACTCCCGCGTTCTCAACATGCTCGATGATGGCTCCTATGATGTTGTCCTCGCCGTCATAGACGCCGTCAACCTCAACTTCCTTGGCATTCTCTATAAACTTCGAGATTACAGCGGGATGTTCCCGTGAAACTTTGGCAGCCAGCTTGAGGTAGCTGTCCAACTCGCTTTGGGTGTAGGCAACCCTCATTGCAGAGCCTGACAAGACATAACTAGGACGAATAAGGACGGGATAACCGATTTTCGAAGCAAACTCTTTGAGGTCCCGTTTTGTTGATAGGTCGCTCCATTCAGGCTGAGGAATCCCAAGCTTGTCCAGAAGAGCGCTGAACTTCGATCTGTCTTCCGCCCTGTCTATGCTCTCCCCTGTCGTGCCCAGCAGTTTCACTCCAGCGTTCGATAGTTTCAGGGCTAGGTTGTTTGGAATCTGTCCGCCTACGCTCGCTATGACTCCGAGCGGGTTCTCCTTGTCGTATATGTCCAGAATCCTCTCCAGCGTCAGTTCTTCGAAGTAGAGTTTGTCTGACATGTCATAGTCTGTAGAGACCGTTTCGGGATTGTAGTTGACCATTATAGCCTCTTCGATGCCGTTCTTTTTGAGAGCCCAGATAGTGTTAACCCCGCACCAGTCAAACTCCACGCTGGACCCTATCCTGAAGACACCAGCCCCGAGAACCATAACCTTCCTGTTAACTGAAGAAAACTCTGTGTCGTCCTCGTCTCCACCATAAGTCAAGTAAAGATAATTCGTTTTTGCTGGCCATTCAGCGGCTAGAGTGTCTATCTGCTTAACCACAGGAACTATCTTTGCCTCTTTCCGCAGCTTGCGTATGGCAAATTCGTCTGTGTCACGGCAGATGGCGATTTGCTTGTCTGAAAATCCGAGGCGCTTCGCTTCCCGGATGGTCTCCAGAAAGTCGCTGTCTTTCGGGTCTATGGAGCGTAATTTCTGTTCCATGTTGATGGCGTTTTTGATTTTGTGGAGAAAGAAAGGGTCAACGCCACTCAGTTTGTAGATTTCCTCGACGGAAATGCCCTTTTTCAATGCCTTAACTATTTTGAAGAGCCTCTGGTCTGTGGGGTAAGCTAAAACATCCTTTATTGTTTCTATTTGTTCGGTTTCGTCTTCGCCAAGGTTACAGACAATTCCAACCTTTCCAATGTCTAGCATGCGGATAGCTTTCTGTAAGGCTTCCTCGAAGCATCTTCCTATGCCCATAACTTCTCCAACAGACTTCATCTGAGGACCAATATGCCTGTCCACGTTCCTGAACTTCTGCAAGTCCCAGCGCGGATATTTAACTACAAGGTAGTCGAGAGCAGGCTCAAAGCAAGCTGTTGTTACACCAGTTACCTTGTTCAGCAACTCCGGCAGCGTATAACCGATACACAGTTTAGCTGCGATGTACGCAATGGGGTAGCCTGTTGCTTTGCTTGCCAAAGCTGAGCTTCGTGACAGCCGAGCATTAACTTCTATGACGCGAATCTCCTCTGATTCCTTATGCAGCGCCCACTGGATGTTGCATTCACCGATTACGCCTAGACTTCGTATCGCCTTTATCGACGCGGAACGAAGAAGGTGATATTCCCGGTTGGAGAGAGTCTGAGATGGCGCAACTACTATGGAGTCGCCCGTGTGAACGCCCATGGGATCAAAGTTTTCCATGTTACAGACTATTATGCAGTTGTCATCGTAATCCCGCATAACCTCATACTCGATCTCTTTCCAGTGACCCAAATACTCCTCAATGAGCACCTGAGAAATCATGCTCATACCCAAAGCGCGGCAGACAATATCCTTCAGTTCTGCTTCGTTGCGGGCTACGCCTGAGCCTTTACCGCCCAATGTATAAGCCACACGGATGATAACAGGATAACCGATTTCCCTGCCCACTTTGACTGCCTCTTCGAGAGAGCTGGCGGATTTGCTCTTGGCAATCGAACAATCAGCCTTGATCATAGCCTGCCTAAACAATTCCCTGTCTTCAGTGTCCTCTATGGTCTGGACAGGAGTTCCCAAAACCTTAACACCATATTTCTTGAGAATGCCCTTCTTGGCAAGTTGGACACCGCAATTTAGGGCGGTCTGTCCCCCAAAGCTCAGCATAATTGCATCTGGGAGTTCTTTTGCGATGACCTCCTCAACGAACTCGGGCGTTACAGGCAACAGGTAAACTTTTCCTGCTAGGCGGGGGTCGGTTTGAATCGTGGCTATGTTAGGGTTAACCAGAACAGTTTCTATTCCTTCTTCCCGAAGAGCCTTCAAGCACTGACTTCCAGAATAATCAAATTCTGCGGCTTCTCCAATTTTTATGGCGCCACTGCCGAGAACCATAACCTTCTTTATCCATTCGAACCTAGGCACCTTCTTTAGCCCCCCGCAAGTTTACGGAATCTGTCGAAGAGAAACTCCGTGTCGTAGGGTCCAGGCGAGGCTTCAGGATGCCATTGAAGGGCGAAGGCGGGTTTGCTCTTGTGTTTTACGCCTTCAACTGTCTTGTCGTTGGCGTTCATGAACCAGACCTCCAGCCCAGTGTCTTTCAGCGAGTTCCTTTCTGCGGTGTAGCCGTGGTTCTGGGTGGTGATGTAGCACCGTTTCGTTTCCAAGTCAAGGGCGGGCTGATTCTGGGACCTGTGACCATACTTCAGTTTGTAGGTGTCGCCGTCTAATGCCAAGGCTAGAATCTGTGTTCCAAGGCATATGCCCATTATTGGAGTGTCTTCCGCAACTAACATTCGGACAGATTCAATTGTTCTGGTGCATTGTTTCGGGTCTCCGGGACCGTTGCTTATTATGACGCCGTCGGGCTTGTATTCCAGAATCTCCTCTGCCGAAAAGTCGTAGGGCACCCGTATCACGTCGAAGCCCCGTTTCAGGAGGTTGCGGAGAATACCGTATTTGACGCCGCAGTCAATCAGAACCGCTAACCTGTCTCCTCCGGACTGGTAGCGAACTGGTTCTTTCACTGTTACCTTCTTTACGAGGTCTGTGAAGTTGGGGTCCTGAACCGTCTTCACTTCTTTCAGGAGCTTATCGAGGTCAGGTTCCTCTCCTTCATCGCACACTTTTAAGATTCCCAGCATGACGCCCTTGACTCTGAGCTTCTTAGTGAGCTTTCGGGTGTCAATGCCATATATCCCGGGAACATCTTCGCTTTTGAGCCACTCATCTAATGTTCGGGTGGATGCCCAATGGTAAGGATTCCTGCACAATTCGTGGATGGCGAAGCCTGTTACCTTGATGTCTTCAGATTCGAAGTATTTGAGGACGCCCTTCTCTAGGGTGTAGGGTGGCACCCCATAGTTGCCAACAAGCGGGTAAGTGAACGTTAGGATTTGTCCCTTGTAGGAGGGATCTGTCAGCGATTCGGGGTATCCAACCATAGAGGTGGAGAAGACGATTTCGCCTGCAACCTTCTTTGCTGCGCCGAAGCCATAGCCGAGAAAAGTGGAGCCATCTTCCAAAACGAGAACGGCTTTTCCAGTTTTCGAGGGCTTATCTTTTGCTTTCACAGTTCTAACCTACAACTTCTTTTCCTAACTTTTGAAGTTTACCTTATCCAAATAACCTTTAACTACCGCCTTTAGCTGACCGTCAGCCGCATCCAACTTGCCCTTTTTCTCTTTCAAATTCGCCTTTGATTGAGCCGTCAACTGTTTTCGGTTTTTAAGCATCCTCTTGACTTCTGCCGCGGACGGACCACCCTTAGCTTTGTGGCTCTCAACGAATTTCACAGGGTCAATGGACGCTTGGACATCCGCATCCTTAACCTTCAAGGCTAGCCCCGCTGAATCTTTGGCAGCCTTCTGGAGCATTGAAGGTTTGACGTCGGAAAGGCTCAGTTTCTTGTCTAGCAAGGTTTTGACGAGGGTTCCAACTATTTTGTGTGCAGTCCTGAAGGGAACGCCATACTTCTTGGCTAGCACGTTGGCTAGTTCTGTTGTGGTTGAGAATTTGAGAACTGGCTTGCTGAAAACGTCTTTGGATACTTTCAGGTTCTTAACTAGCTCAGAGAGCATATCCAATGAGCCGTCAACTGTTTCAAGGGATTCCCAAAGCTTGGGGGTAATCTCCTGAAAGTCCAAGTTGTAGCCTGAGGGCAGCGCCTTCATGGTGGTTGCGGAGGCTAAAAAGTTGCCTAGGACATGGCTCATCCTCGCCCTGATAACCTCTAGGAGGTCGGGATTCTTTTTCTGGGGCATTATGCTGCTTGTAAACGCGAAACTTTCGGGAAGCTCGATTATTCCAAAGTCTGGGGAACTCCAGACTATCAGGTCTTCTGCCAGTCGGCTCAGGTCAACGGCAACTAATGTGAGGTTAGCCAAGGTTTCTAGGATGAAGTCGCGGCTGCCCACAGCGTCGATGGAGTTCTCTAGGACCTCACCGAAACCTAGCAGCTCAGCGGTTCTGTTCCGGTTTATGGGGAAGCTTGTGGTTGCTATAGCCCCCGCACCCATGGGACACAGGTTGACTCGGGGATACGTCTCCTCCAGCCTCTTCAGGTCCCTCTCCAGCATGTCCACATGGGCTAGGAGGTAGTGGGCGAAGGTGATGGGCTGGGCTGGATGCAGATGCGTATAGCCGGGCACCAACGTTTTGACATGCTTCTCAGCCAAGCCGATTAAAGCCTCCTGCAGCTTGACAACAAAATTCATCAGTTCCAGGAGATTTTCTCGAAGCTCCATCCTGATGGCTGTTGCCACTTGGTCATTCCTGCTTTTGGCGATATGCAGATTTCCGCCGGTCTCCAAGCCAACTTTCTTGTTAACCTCCTCTTCGACGGCTAGGTGAACATCCTCAAGAGAGGGCTTCAGCCTCATTTTAGGATCAATTTCTGTCAATGCCTTTAGGAGCTTGGCGCCTTTTTGCCAATCGAGGATTTTCTGCTCCATAAGCATGGCTACATGGGCTTCGTTGATCTTGATCACTGCTTCCAGTAGCTTCTTGTCGCTTTTGATGGATGAGGTAAACTCAACCACATCTTTTCGAACAGAGCCTATTCTTCCTCCCCGCAACAACTTCGACATTTTCTTTCACCTTCTCTGGCACGGACAGTGCAAACCGTCCGTTCCGTTAACATTTTCCTTCCTTTTTCACCTTCTCTTTCAGTATGTTAGCTACTTTGGTGGGTAGTCCCCACAGTTCTATGAAGCCTTCAGCATGAGACTGGTCAAAAGAGGTTTTGACGTCATAGGTTGCCAGATTCTTGTCGTAGAGGGACATGGGTGAGGAGCGTCCCACAACCCCGAAGCCTCCTTTGTACAGCTTCATTTTCACTTCGCCGCAGACGCGTTCCTGAGTCTTGTCTATGAAGGCTTCAAGAGCCTCCCGTAGGGGGTCTATCCACAAGCCAGTGTAAACTAGGAAAGTCCACTGGTCATCAATCTGCCTTTTAAACATGACCTCATGGCGGGTCAGAACCAGTTTCTCCAAATCCTTGTGGGCTTCTAGTATTACGAGGGCGGCGGGGCATTCGTAGATTTCCCGCGATTTGATGCCTACCAGCCTATCCTCCATGTGGTCGATGCGTCCAACGCCGTGTTTACCGGCGATTTTGTTCACTTTTTCTATTAGGGTTACTGGATTGAGGTTCTTGCCGTTCAGGGCGCATGGGACGCCGTCTTTAAATTTGATGGTGATGTATTCTGGTTTGTCTGGTGCCTTTTCGGGAGAGACTGTCCACTCGTAAATCTCTTCCGGCGGTTCCTGTTCTGGGTTTTCTAGGCATCCGCACTCTATGGAGCGTCCCCAGAGGTTCTGGTCTATGCTGTAGGGGTCGGATAAGTGGGGAATTGGGATGCCTTTCTCTTTGGCGTATTTTATTTCTTCTTCTCTGGATAGTCCCCACTCTCTAACTGGAGCCATCACCTTGAGTTTGGGAGCAAGGGACTTGATGGTTATGTCGAATCTGACTTGATCGTTGCCTTTTCCCGTGCAGCCGTGGGCGACTGCTACTGCTCCCTCCTTCTCTGCTATCGCAACCATTTTTGTTGCGATTAGGGGGCGTCCTAGGGCTGTGCTTATGGGGTATTTTCCTTCGTAGAGGGCGTTTGCTTTTATGGCTGGAAAGACGTGTTGGGTTGTGAATTCTTCTGTGGCGTCTATGGAGTAGTGTTTTTTGACGCCTAGGTTGTGGGCTTTTTCTTTGACTTCTTTTAGGTCGCTGTGCTGCCCCAGTTCCATGGTGACCGTTATCAGGTCTACTTTGTATTTTTCTTGTAGCCATTTTATTAGGACGGATGTGTCCAGTCCGCCGGAGTAGGCTAGTATGATGGTGTCCTTCATCGTGTTTCCCAGTTTCACGTTGATAATTCGGGAAATGCTTATATAGATTTTGGTCAATATTATAAGAAAATGGGCAAAAGTGACCAAAAATGGTCAATTCAATCTCAAAAACCGTACAAAAACTCATAGACGAAGACCTCTCCCTGCAGGACGCTCTGCAGAGAGAATACGGCAACTACAGCGCCATAGCCAGAATGCTGATGCCTAAGGTTAAGGAAGCAGTAGATCAGGACGTTAAGCTTGAAAGCGTGATAACTTCGGTTAAGCGAGCCAAAGCCAACTACACCATCTTACAGGGAAAAATAACAAGGGTTGTGGCGGGAAGCGTCTTGAACATCAGAACAGACATGGCTAAGGTTTCAGTTGAAAAATCGAAAGAGAATTTGGAAAAAATAAGAAGAACCGTAGCGCGGTTCTCAGGGGAATTTCTTCAGGTCATTGAAGGAATATCCGTGGTTACCTTGATTTCTGACTTGAATTCCTTCAGCAAAATCTGCTCGGTCTTCGCTGAAAAGGCTGTGGTGGATAAGAAACAGAATCTGGCAACTGTTATCATCCGCAGTCCAGATGAGATAATTGATACTCCGGGGTGTGTGCAGGCTTTCTATAATGCTGTTTCACGGAGGCACATCAACATTGAGGAGACCATGAGCTGCTTCACAGAAACGATAATCGTGCTAGCCATGGAAGACGTAAGCAAAGCCTTCGCAGCCCTCACAGACCTCATAACAGAAGCAAGAAAAAAACAGCGATAACCCACCCCAATCATATTAGGAGCCTAATAACAGCGTATTGTTGAAAACAGACTTTTTCCTGAAAAACTGAAGAACAATCTTGTTCAAGAATCTTAACGTTTTGTTGCAACGGAAGAAAGGCGAGTTTAGAAACTTTGGAGTTTGGTTTTCACTTCTTTTATCTTCTTTTTAAGTTCCTCTGTTTGGTCTTCTTCGTCCAGGGCTTTGTAGCTGTCAAGGGCATACTCTAGGGCGCTGACTCCAAAGCGGTCATAGCCCATCTTAAACGCCAACTCCGCTGCCTTGAGAAAGCGTTCCTTAGCTGTACCATAATCCTTCAGCTGAAAATTACATTCCGCCGCCTTAAACAGAGCATAGGAGGCATCGAAAAAGTTCTTGTTCTTCTCATACAGTTCAGACGCCAGCAGGTACTTCTCTGCTGCCTCCTCGAATTTCCCGACGTCAGCCAAGGTTGTTCCTTCTTTGTGAATTTTTATAGGGTCCTCCTTTTCGACCTGTTCACCGTTGCTCATACAGTTTCACCCATTAATTTTGGCATATACACAGCATACCCTTTAACCTTTACCATTCACACCCAGTTCAAAACGAAATATTAAGGCTCCAGAACGTTCCCATGTGCTTTGAATTTCTTCGCAACAGTAAAGGTCTTTTCTGCCACTGAGACGCAGGACAAGAGGTCGTCGAGAGTGGCTATGAAGGTCTGCAGCCTTGTTTGACATTCCACCCTCGTCAGAACCTCACTTCCCTCTCTCACAGTTTCCACGGTTAAGCCCGGTGGAACCTCCACATTGTCGGGAGAAACAGCCTTTGCCACCGCTTCTGCCTCCCTCTCATTTCCGTAGCAGAGGCGAATCTCAGCCTCCAAGCTGTGTTCCCTCCAGCTGCTTCTTAACCAGCTTATTCACGAGCTTAAGGAAGGGCTCCACATCTTTTATTGGTATCTGGGCTCCGGCAGCCACGTCATGTCCTCCTCCTCTGCCAGAATATTTCTCAGCTGCAACCTGTAGGATTTCCCCGAGATTCAAGCCCTTCTTTATTAATGGCTCTAGCCCTCTGGCTGACACTTTAACCATGTCTTCCCCGGAGATGGTGGAGTAGGCGATGATGGGTTTGCCCAGTTGGGAGAGAGATGTTGAGAGGATTGTGGAGACTGGACTGATGACCTTCTCGTCGATAAAGCCGTCTCCTCGAACAACGTAGATGCTTTCCAGCTCTTCTAGCCGTCCCGGCTCCTCAGTTACCCAACTGAGATATTTAGTGATGGTACGCCGATATTCCTGCATTATCGCCATTGCCTCCTCCAGACATTTTTTTCGGTCGCCCATACAGATGGCTGCGCCGAGACCAGCCTTATCCATGCGTCCAGTGGCGTTGAGCATAACAGTGAATTCTCGGGCGCTCCTGAGAGGAGTCCATGGCTCCTCATTAGAAAGCGTGTAAACCTGTCCAACTAGATTCAGGGCAGTGTCTCCAGCTAAGCCCTTAGACACCAGATAGTCGGCGATGGCTGAAAGAAGCTTTTTCTTCTCCTCCGCCGAAAGGTCCCTTAAAGCCCGCCACTTTTCTCTCCGTTTAGGTTTGATTCCCAGATTTACAAGAAAGGCGAGACTTTTGTCTTCTTCACCGCTTATTCCCGGAATAAAGGGGTTTGTGGTTCGTGCAAGAGCCTGATGGATGGGACGCGTCTCCCTTCCGAAGAAGAGAAGATCAGTTTCTACTTCTAGACAACCCGACTTAACCGCGTCTTCCACCACGGTTTCGTTGGCGCCTCCCAATTTCCGCTCTTCATTTTTATCCTGCAGGTCTCCTAAGGCTCCCACAACAGCGAGACAGGCTAGGTCAAGGTTGGCTTTGTCCAGTGCCTTGGCGGCGAAGTAGGCTACTCCTGCGCCGCTGATGTCGCGGGTTCCATCTATCCCGTGAACGTGAGGATTAACCTGAACGAAGCCAGCGGGAAGTTCTGCAACGGGTTGGTGGTGGTCAAGGATGATTACGTCTCGGTTAGAGAGTCTTTCACCTAAGAGGTCAAGGTAGCCGCTTCCCATGTCAGTAAATATTGTTAGAGGAGGCTTCTCCGCGGCTATCCTGTCAGCCACTTTCTCGTCCATCCACCTTTCGAGGCGAATACGAAACTTTGCTCCTGCCCTGAACAGGGATTTTCCCATAATCCCCGCTGCTGATAAACCGTCGGCGTCTATGTGAGAGGATACGTGAATAACGTCATCATTTTTGATATGTTCCTGAATAAGGTTAGCCGCCTCGGATGCGTCTTTCATGAGGTCGGCAATCTGTTTCTTCGTCACGGTCAAAAGGGAACCCCAGCACTAGAAGAGAGCTATTGCTTTTGGTTCGTATTTCCAGTCTGGAGGAAGCACGCCTTTGTGTTTGTAGTATCTGGAGAGCTTGTAGATTTTAGCCTCCACAATCTGGAGAGCCCTCTTGTTATGTAAATCCGCCTTGTTTTTGTCAAAGTGAACATGAAGGCGTGTAGCCTTTCGTAAAAGATTTTCTAAATCCTCTGGAAGAGACGAAGCCAAGTTTCTCTCTTTAAGAATTTGAGTAACGGATTTTCCTGTGATGGGCTTCGCCAAAGGGATACCGTGCTGGTCGCGGAGAATTGTTCCTATCTTGCTGGGAGGATGCCCCTCTTTAGCCAGTTTCATGACGAGGGCTTCCACTTCCTCAGCTGTATATCTGCACCATGCTGGAGGTCTCTTGGTAACTGGTCTTGTTTGATGGGATATTCCCTTTTCTTTCTTAGGCATGTTTTCTCCTCCGAACTCCTTAATGGCGGGGTATTTAAAATCTTCGTTTGATATTACCGGAAGCGTACCATTTGGCGAACTTTCGCAGAGCCTCAGCCCGATGGGAATACCTGTTCTTTTCTTTTGTAGTCATCTCCGCAAAGGTTCTGCCGTTGCCCTTTGATGGCGCAAATATGGGGTCGTAGCCGAAACCTGAAGTCCCCCGCTCCTTTAACGAGATTTTTCCCTTCACCTTGCCGGTGAAGCATGTGGGCTCTTCTTCTGGACTGCTGAAGGCGATTACGGCTTGGAAGTAGGCATCTCGGTTTTCAATATTTTCCATCAATTTGAGGATGCCTTTGGTTCCCACGGTTTTGTAAACATAGCTGGAGTAGGGTCCGGGAAAACCATTTAGAGCGTCAATGAATATGCCTGCGTCCTCAACGAAAATGGGGAGTCCAGAGTTTTTCACTGCGTCTATGGCACTGGCTTTGGCGATGTTTTCGGGGTTGTCATCCTGAATCTCGATGGCTCCTACCCTGAGCTTGGCGGTTGCAATCTTGTATTCTGAGAGGACGCGACGGGCTTCCTGAAACTTGTGAATGTTGGTTGTTACGAAGATGGCGATTTTGCCTCTCAGAAAGTTTGTGGAAACTTTAGTTTTTGCTTTCATGTTACTGTCCCCTCGGTTATAGGTGTAAATTTCATGTGTTAATGTTATTTCTGTTTGAGCTGTGGGTATTTTTCTCTGATTTTTTCGTCGGCTATTTTGGCAATCATTGCGTTGGAGATAAGCACGTATTTGGCGCCTTTGAGATGTGCCATGTCTGCTGGTTTCTGGTCTTGCGTCACGAGGAGCAGGTTGTTGTTTAATGCGTATTCCACAACATCCTTGTCTTTTGCCCCTTGCAACCCTGCCTCTTGAACGGTCTTAACTTTCCATCCTAGAATCTCAAAGTATTCTTTTAAGCCAGCGTACATCTCGTCAAGCAGAAGCTTCAACAAACCACCTCATCAAATCTTAACATAAGGTCATCAATATATTTAGACTTCTTTTTAGTGTAAGCTCATCATCTCTCTGAAACATAGCGTCCTCTCTTCTCTATCTCCCGAATCTTAGCAGTAACCTTTTTCGCCTCTTCTTTTCCCACTACTTCACCGTATCCCTTCATGACAGCTTCAAAACACTCCTTTGCATGCTTGTAGTGGGTGCTCTGGAGAGCCCGCTTCATGAGATGAAGGTCAACACCCTTTGATTCCAGCTCCTTGGACCTTTCACTTAATCCGAAGTCAACGAAGACAACTTTGCCGTAGGGCGTCAGAATCATATTTGATGTTGTGAGGTCGCCGTGGATGATTCCGTGCTTGTGGAGGCGCCCAATCATTCTGCCAACATGATCACTCAGCCTCAGCCTCTCTTCCGGAGAAACGTGGTCTAAAATCTCTTTAACCTGTTTTCCCTCCACAAACTCCATTATGATGTTGGCGTCTGCCACGTCAACCATGAAAATTGTGGGCGTAGGAACCCCCGCCTCCTTGGCTTTGTGGATGATGTGGGGCTCATGCACTGTCCGTTGAGAACGAATCTCCATGTCAAGTTCTGGGAGACGATACCTTTTGGGCAATCGCCGCTTCATTATGACCTTGCGGTTATGCCACTCCTCCAAGAATAAGCTGGCTTCGGCACCCTTCTTTATGAGCACGGTTCATCCCTCTACCCAAGGCGCATAAACGTCTTCAAGACGCCACTTCACATTAACGAAACTTTTCTCAATAGGCGTAGACAACCCACTCTTGAAAGCAAGAATGCCAGTCCAAGCAATCATAGCCCCGTTGTCTGCCGCAAGCCGCCGGGGAACAACACAGAAGCGGGAATCATGCTCCTCAGCTATCACTCTAAGCATCGACTGCAACTTCCTGTTAGCCGCCACTCCCCCGGTTAAGAGAACCTCAGGCTTCTCCGTGTGAGCCAAAGCCCTTTCCGTCACCTCGGTCAGCATGGAAAAAGCAACCTCCTGAAGACTGAAACAAACATCCTCCAAAGCAAACTTCTTTTCACGAAATGCTTGCACAGCCGCTGTGAGAAGCCCACTGAAAGACAAGTCCATACCCTTCACGGTGTAGGGAAGAGAAACGAAGCTCTTGCCGTTACCCGCCAACTCCTCAACTATGGCACCGAAAGGCGCTCCCTGTCTCTGCCTCAGCCCCACTTCTCGGGCAAAAACATCCAGACAATTCCCCACAGCAATATCTAGGGTCTCCCCAAAAACCCTGTATCTACCGGCTTCGAAAGCAGAAACAATTGTGTTTCCTCCCGAAACGTAGAGGGTAACAGGGTCTCTTGCCCGGGTTGCCAACTTGCCGATTTCAATATGCGCCACACAGTGGTTGACTCCCACCAAGGGAACTCCGAGATAAGAAGCTAAGGCACGGGCTGCGGTTGCGCCTGTGCGGAGGCACGGACCTAAGCCGGGTCCCTGAGAAAAAGCAACCAGATTAACGTCTCGGGGCTTTATTTCCGCTTTCTCAAAGGCTTCTGCGAGGACTTTTTCTGCTGCCTCAGCGTGATGTCTAGCTGCCTCCCGCGGATGGATTCCTCCTTTCTTCGGCAGGTAGGAGTCATTCGCGTTGGAAAGAACCTTGCCTTCGAAGGAGAGGATTGCAGCGCCGAAATCATCTGCCGTGGATTCGATGCCTAGACAGTAAGAGTCAACTGAATCGTTTACAGGCAACTTCTTTGGCTCCTAGCAACAAGCTACACCATTAGATAATGGCATACCATCGGATTTTTTGATGTTAAATGTGATTTCGGAGTGTTAAAACGTTTCGTAATCGGTCAAGAAAGACCTTTTCCACAAATGCATAAAGGAGGAGAATACCATACATCTTTTTATGCTTTAAAGGCGCTATATATTATGAAGACGCAAAGGACAGATGTAAATGCCGAGACGCAACGAACTAGAACACAAAGCATTACATGTTATTGTAAACAATGGACACGACGGCGTACTCCAGTCCGAACTGTGGCGAAAACTGGACGCCACCAGCAGAGAGGGCAGCAGAATAGCCTTAAAACTGGAGACCAAGGGTTTGATCCGCCGTGAGAAGGAACTCTCTGAGGGAAGATGGACGTACCGCCTTTATCCCAAAAGAAAACCCGCATCTCTCAATTCCATCATTAACTCCCCCTGTCTGATGTGTTCGAACGATGCGAGATGCGGAGTCTGGAGTGCCATTTCTCCTAACGAATGCCAGAAAATGACCCAGTGGATTTTAAATCTTTCAAAAGGGGAAACGGAATCTTCCGGTGAAATCTAGTTTTGCCTAAAGCATGGGTCAGGGAACGAAAAAGAGAACATTATTATCGGAAGGCGAAAGAGGAGAAACTTCGTTCACGAGCAGCCTACAAACTTCTTCAAGCAGTAAAGAAATACAAGTTCATCAAGACTGGTCAAGTGGTGGTGGATTTGGGGGCTGCTCCCGGAGGGTGGACGCAGGCTTCCAGAAGGCTTGTGGGTTCCGCAGGTTTCGTGTTGGCAGTTGACCTAAAACGAATAGAACCTTTTAACTCAGCCAACGTTCGCGCCATCGTCGGCGATGTTACTGAACTACAAACAGTCAAAGACATCTTAGAGTTTTTGCCCCGTTCAGCTGACGCTGTTATCGCAGACGTCTCGCCTAACATCTCTGGAATCTGGGGGCTGGATCACGCTCGCCAAATTGATTTGGCAAGGCAGTCTCTGCGGATAGCAACTTCGATTCTTAGGGTTGGAGGAAACTTTTTTGTTAAGGTCTTTCAGGGAAGTATGCTAAATGATTTTGTTGACGAGGCAAAACAGTGTTTCAGCTTTGTGAAGTTGGTTAAGCCAAAGGCTAGCAGAGCAAAGAGCGCGGAACTCTACGTTCTTGGAATGAACCTCAGACAAAAAACATAATGTGGCTGGCGTCTCCGGATTCTGGTTTTCAACTTGCTGAATTTACGGTTGCCGTAGCCATCTAAAACGAAGACCAACCAAAACAGGCAATCCAGTTAAAAATAAATCCATCCTGTTCGAAATAATACATGTCGAGAAACTCCTGTGGGTAGGGAGGAGCGTTCTCGCAAATACTTAACCTTTGGAGGGGACAGTTTGAGGATAGTTGCTGCGGACTCTGGAGCCGCAATTTTAAATGACCGTTTCGAACCAGTGTCTGTGGTGGCGGCAGTAGCTATTCTGGCAGAGCCTCCCTACAGAAAGGCAAGCTCTATCTTAGCTGAACCCATCTTCGCCAAAGCGGATGATGGATATCATCTGATAGTTCATGAACTAGAACTCTGCCAGCAACTTTTGAAGAACGTGAAGGCTGATGCAGTACATCTGGACATGTCTTTAGGAGGCATTAACCTCGAGAACTTCTCTGCGGTAGGAATCTCCACCATGAGAAAATCCCGCAAGGCGCGGGGGCAGATTCTGAAGATTCTGCCGAAATTAAGGAAAATCGCTTCAGCCATCATCCGGACATATGGCATAGAAGTTTTTGCCTTTGGAAAAGAGAGCGTTCCCGTTAGGATAGCTGAACTAACTTCGGGCGCCCACGCCATTCGCTACACTGCAGAGAAGGCTGTCAAGGAGAATATCAAGTTGAAGCTTGGGCTTCCAGTTAAGTGTCAACCGAAATTCGTGGAAGACGGCATTGAGTTGTTGTCTTTAATGCCTGCAGAAAAAGAGGTTGTTGGATATGCTGAGTGCAGTAGCAAACTTCTAGAGGAAGCCCAGATGTTGGAGACACTTAATCCTTGTGCTCGAGGCTTCAAAATGCTGGAGATAAGCCCCAGTAAATGACCTTTATGCCGCATCAACAATTATTTTGGCGGCGGTTTCCAAGCCATCCCATTTCAGGACTTCCTTCTGGATTTGTTCTGTTCTCTCCTGAAATTTGCTGTTCTCCAGAATTTTTTTGACAGCCGCCAGCAGAACATCCTTGCTTAGGTCTTCCTGTTGAACAATCTCCGCTACGCCTAATTCAACAGCCTTCTTAGCATTGTTAAGCTGTTCTGTGTGACTTGGTGTGGGAACAAGAATCTGCGGCTTGCCATAGCAAACAGACTGGGAAACCGTTCCATGACCAACCCTAGAGACAACAACATCAGAGGCTTTAAGATATTCAAAACGGTTAGGAATCCATCCGTGAATAATCAAGTTTCCATCCTTAACAGGCTCTGCCGAAGCCTCAGGATAGCCAAGGGACATAACTACCTGAATGTCATCAGGGAATTTACGGAAGATTTGCCGAAGGATGCCCGTGAAATAGGCACGCTCCTTCGCGGGTCCACTGATGGGCGCAAAAATCAGAGGCTTATCCTCAGCCAAACCTAGTTTCTTCCGAAGTTCCTTTTTGTCGGACAGGTCGTCTGGACGCACAGGCAGAATGGGACCAATAAATTTAATCTTTTTATGGTAAGCCCTTGGAATATGCAGATTTCTGGTCGAAATCGTGTAGGGTGGAGGGAAATCTGGAATCAGCGCTTGGAGGGCGCTTGTCCATATTTTTCCGATAACCGTCAATGTGAAGGCGTCTGCCAGTCTGGCGAGCCTCAGAAACCTTGTATGCCGCGGAATTATTACCTGAAATTGGTTTAGAATGCAGATTTTAGGTATTCCAAGCAGTTTTGCAGCCAAGAGAGAAGAAGCCCGCGAATCCGAAACGACCACATCGGGTTCAAAAGCCTTCATAAATTTGGTTTCAGCATCAACCTGCTGCCAGGAAGTGAAGACAGCCATGAAAGGTCCGGGCTTTACTGTGGTTTGCCTGAAGTCGATGGTTCCGTCGGGTTTAACCGCGACGCCAATGGATGGAGCTTCCACTACCTGAAAGCCTTCATGCTGAACATACTTGATGCCCTCTCGGTAAGTTGAGAAGAGTACTTCGGCTCCGTCTCTTTCAAGCCGCCGAGCTATGGGGATACAACGACCAACATGCCCCAAACCCACGCCAGAAGGACAGAATAGAACTCGCATAAGCCGTTGTTCCTCAAATTTTTTTCAGTTTGATTTCCCCTTTGGGTGAGACTTCTTCAAAAATTATCGCTTGGAACCTGTAAATTTTTATGTCCTTTAGTAGCCAAGAATCTGGTGGTAAGCCGCCCTTCATGGAGCATTGGCAGAGAAACTCTTCCTCTCCCCACTGGAGCTCAACTGGGACTTGGGGTAGAAGCAGACCCTTGCAGTAGCTCTTCTCAACTATGAGACCATCTCGCCCAACTTTGATTTTTGAGGGATACTCCATGGGTTTCTCTACTTCGACACGTTCAGGGGGAGTTAGGACGCTCACTTCAAAGACTATGTTGTCAAGTTCTTTGAGGGCGACTGGAGGGAAACGAGGGTCTTGCGTTGCAGCGCTGAGGGCAGCCTCTATCACTGCCTTGGTTAGGGGAGTGGTGGGATAGGGTAGCCCAATGCAGCCTCTCAACGCCTTCTCTCCTCTGTGGACGCTGTTTAATGTGACGAAGACTCCGCATTTTTCCATAAGCTTGGATGAAACGCCCTCGGGAACCTGCAAGACCTTCCCGTTTTCTAGGTATTCGGTTACAGCTTTTCTTGCTAGATTGACGAGAAACTTGCCATCTTCGATAGTCAGCTGGAATGACATGTTGTTTCGCCCCTCAGGAAACAATTCATTCCTGACGGTATTAAAGTTTCTAAACTATCCTCATAAAATCTACTAAGCCTTGGGCTAATCTTCTGCACAATTAGAAGTTACTGGATTCTTCCTGAATTCCTTCCTTTGTGATTGTGAAGAAGTCTACGCCGTCGCCGCTCATGACATCACGGCTCACAGCCGATTTTATTGCTCGCAACACCAGCGCTTTCGCGTCCTTCTGGGACATGTTGTCTTTGTATCCCTCCTCTAGGACCCCCGTGGCAATCTGGGCTCCTGAGCCTACAGCAGCATACTTGTCGGGTAAAACAGACCCAAGAACATCAAGCACGTAAATTGAGGGTCCGTCATCATCCATTCCGCCCACGATGGTTTGGGTAATCAAAGGAAGCAGGCGCCTGCCGAAGAGGACGTTTGACATGACTTTTGCGGCTGAGTTCACGGGCATCTGTCTCTTTGTGTCGAATTTAAACAGTTTTGCGTAGGCTTCCACTTCTCGCACCAGAATCTGCATGTCGGAGACCAAGCCTGCGCATGCTGCACCGATTCTATCCGCAATCTTGAAGACTTTTTTTCCTGTTCTGCTCATTATCATGGTGCCGTAGGATACCCGTTTTTCTGAGGCTAAGATTACGCCGTCAGAGTAAACTAAGCCGATGGTGGTGGCTCCTGGAATCCAATATTGACCTTGAGCTGCGTCACTCAAATGTTATTCCTCCAATTTCATTGCAGTAATGTCCCGAAAGCGACTTTTAAACTTAATTGTAAACGCTACTCTTGAAGGCATTGAACAAGTTTATTATTTTGTTTAGAGTAACATTCTCTAAGTTTACTGATTGGAGAATGGACGATGAAGAAGATAGGATTGGTGACGAGCGGCGGAGACGCCCCGGGCATGAATGCTGCCATCCGGGCAGTTGTCAGGGTCGCTTACTCAAAAGGTCTGCAGACGTTAGGGTTCGAGAGGGGATGGGAAGGCTTGCTGACTAACACCTTCAGAAGGCTGACTCCCCGAAGTGTTGGTGGAATACTTCATTTGGGCGGCACGATTCTCCGCACATCGAGAAGCCCAGAATTCAAAAAAAGGGAGAGTGTGCGGAAAGCTGCGGAAACTCTTGCTCTGAACAAGGTTGAAGGACTCGTTGTTGTTGGTGGTGACGGCTCATTAAGAGGAGCCTTGGAGTTAAGCATGGAGACTGATGCCCAGATTGTGGGGATTCCAGCGACAATTGATAATGACGTTTTTGGAACGGAGGAGACTGTAGGCTTTGACACAGCCGTGAACACGGCGGTCACGGAGATTGATAAAATTCGGGATACAGCCAACTCTCACGATAGGGTCTTCATAGTTGAGGTTATGGGACGGAAAAGAGGCTTTCTAGCCTTGACGATTGGGCTAACTGTTGGGGCTGAGACAATTTTGGTTCCGGAAGTGGAATATACATTGGAGAGTATCGTTAGGACGCTGGAGGAGAGCAGTGCAAAAGGAAAGAAGTCGGGCATAATCGTTGCAGCAGAGGGAATTGGAGACACCCATAAACTCATGAAAGAAATCGAAAAAGAAACGGGAATTGAGGTTAGGCTAAGCGTTACAGGTTACGCCCAGAGAGGCGGCAATCCCACAGCCAGAAGCAGGCTCCTAGCTAATTTGTTTGGGAACAGAGCCGTTGAACTGCTGCTAAATGAACAGGGAAAGAGGATGGTTGGTTTACAGGAAGGGAGAATAACCAGCCTCGAACTTGAGAAATCATGCAAAACAGAAAAACCATTGGACCTGAGCCTTCTACAACTCGCACAGACACTCGCAATATAAAACTGAAAGAGAAGGAAGTTACGAAAAAGCCTGTTTTCAACAATACGCTGTTATTAGGTTCCTACTAGTATCCCGCTTTCTGGAGTATTTTCTTCACTGAGTTGTAGGCGAGAGAGGATTCAGGTAGATCGAGCAGAGGTTTGCCGTAGAGGACGTAGTTTTCTACTTCTTTGTCGTAGCTGATTTTTCCCAGGTATTCCAGTTTTGTTCTTTTTTCAACTTCTGCCTCCCATTCTTCTGGAACCCTGTTGCCTCCGACCACGTAGAAGTTGTTGAATTCTATTTTAACTTCCTTGGCGACTCGGTAGGCTCTTTCTACGTGATGGAAGGATTTCTGGGATGGGTCTATTATGTCGAATATGTCGTCTACCTGAGAGGCTATCCGCCTGTTCAGGTGTTCCAGTCCTCCCGGAGAATCGATGAGCACGTACTCGTAGGATTTCGTTAACCCAGTCAAGGCATTCTTCAGGGCGGTGTTGGGAAGACAGTAGCAGCCTTCTATGAATTTTGTTCCGATAGCCATGAAGTCGAAGTAGTTTCCTTCGTAGAGTCCCACTTCCCAGATTTTGCTCTCCAGCCTCTGTGAGGGGGGAACTCCAACTGTGGTGCCTCCTCCCTCCAGAAAGGTTTCCACAAGCAGCTCGGACACTGTCTTTCTTCCTTCTTCTCTGAGGTCTATCCCAACCATCTCTGCTAGGTTCTGGTCCGGGTCCGAGTCTATGAGGAGGAGGGGAGTCTCACCTTTTTCGATGAAGTATTTGGTCATGAGGGCGACAAAGGTTGTTTTGCCGCTGCCTCCCCTACCCATGGTAACAAGTCTCTTCATCTACATCAGCCTTTTATGATAAGAATTGTTTCACACAATTTATACTTATTCGATTGGCGCGGTGCGCTCCCTTTTGTAGTCTGTCACAACCTTGATGGAGCCGCGAAGGGCAGCGTCAAGTTCTGGGTCGCCGGTGTCAACCCTCAAGCTTTTCAGGTTACTCAACTTGTTCTCTGTTGCAATGACAATTATGTTGTCGAAGCCTACCTTCCGGATTACCTTCGGGCTTATCTGCTGGTTTCCCCTCCCGAAAATGAATCCCTGCCCCCCTATGGGAGTGACGATAATTCGAGCGGGCTTTCCCTCAATCAGCTCTAGAATCTGCTTCTCATTCACGTCCTTGGCAATAAGCTTCTTGTTATGGAAAATGTCCACTCCAAGGAGAGTTTTCTTGGCATCCAAGAGGTCTCCTATGGTACGGGTGGTCGTTCCCGGACCAACTATGTAAGTGATGTCTGATTTCATGTTCTCTATGACGTAGATGGCTATAGCAGCTTGGTTACGCAGCTCACTCTCTGTCATGGGAGACGCCATCTTGGACCCTTGAATCAACCTTGACTCATAGGGAGTTAGCAGGTAACCGTGGAGTTTTGCAGACACTCTGCCTTCTCGGAAAGCCTTCTCATCCACGTCCATGACCTCCGCCTCCCGTAATGGTAGTTCCTTCCACAGGTACCTTAGGGCAATCCTTGCTGCGGCTCTGGGTCCAACGGCAAAAACGGCGCTGTGCATCTTAACTCCTGTTGGAACACCCAAGACCGGAAGTTTGGAATCAACCGCCTTCAGCACATCGCGGGCTGTTCCGTCTCCCCCACAGAAAACGAGAAGGTCAACGCTCTCCTCCACGATTTTCCCTGCAACATACACAGTATCTTCTGCTGTGGTTTCTTTGCGTTTCTCTCCAAAAACTTTGCAGGAAAATCCTTGGTTTTGGGCTTCCGTTTCCCCCATCCATCCTGCTCCAGCCTTGAGCTGTAAGTCTTCTTTTGCAGCCTTTAACTCGGAGAGAAAAGTTTCTGCTCTTGCTGGAGCTACTGGCTCTGCTCCAAGCTTAATCGCCTCTTCTATTATCTCTTTTCCGTCGGTGCCCTTTAGCCCGACTGCTCCACCCATGCCGGCGATGGGATTCACGATGAAACCCAATGTTTTCTTTTTGGGGGTTTGCAATGACAAGTAGACTCATTTCCCATATTCTGTTCTATTTCTCTTCTTGTTAGAGATGCTTCTTTACGGCATTTGCTAGAGGGTCGCGCCCCACGGCACCAACTATCTTCTCGGCGAGTTTTCCTTTCTTGAAGATTAGGAAGTGGGGTATGCTCATGATTCCGTAGCGGCTGGCAACATCAGGATTATCGTCCACATTGAGTTTTCCGAACAGGGCTTTTCCAGCGAATTCTTTCGCCAGTTCTTCCATCACAGGAGCCATCATTCTGCAGGGCATGCACCAGTCAGCCCAGAAGTCAACCAAAACAGGCAAATCAGTCTCATTTAGGAAACCGTCAAAAGATGATGATGACAACTTCACTACACCCGTCGTCTGCTGGTTCTTCATTTCATCCATCTTTTTCTCTTTTATCTTTTCAAGCTCTTCGTCTTCTTTCGTGGCGGTCACCTCCCAAAACGTGAGTTTGTCTTTGGCTTTTCACTTGAGAAGGCATAATTAAAACATTATGGTTTTCAGGCTCCGTTAACCTTTTATGGGCTTAGCAAAGTAACGCTTTTAAAGATATATCTTAAAAAGAAATATTTATATATTTTCAACTCATCCATACTACATGAGCAGAATGCAAGAATACCTGCTCCCCACTCACCTGAATATAACAAAAAGCCAAGCTGGCACAAAAGAGGGAAAGGAATGGCTAAAGAAAAGAGCGAAAGGCTTGTCCTCGACATTGGTGGAATGAGCTGCGTTACTTGTGCCCAGACAATAGAAAAACGATTATCCAAATTAAAAGGCGTAACTCAGGCCACAGTGAATTTCGCAGCCGAAAAAGCAATCATAGATTACAACCCAGATATCGTAAATCAAAAAACTATCGAAGCCGCAATCGCTGAAGTTGGCTATAGGGTCGTACATGCAAGCATTTCCCTGAAAATCGGGGGGATGAGCTGCGTCACATGCGCCCAGACGATAGAGAAAGCCCTAAACGGAACGGAGGGCATATACAAGGCTGGCGTCAATTTTGCACTAGAAGCAGCGACGGTTGAGTATAATCCAGAACAGATCAGTTTAGAGGGAATCAAAAAAGTCATACGAGATGTAGGATACGACGTCATCGAACCTCGAGAAGGCGTGGAAGACGCAGAGAAAAAGGAAAGAGAAAGGGACATTCGAAATCTAAAATATCTAATGGTAACTAGTCTAGCGTTGAGTATACCAACACTTTTTTTCACATGGTTTAAAATCTTACCTATATTGCCAAATAAGGTATGGTTGTTTCTACTCGCAACCCCTGTACAATTCGGGGTTGGTTGGACCTTTTATGTTGGAGCCTATAAGGGATTAAAGAACAAAAGCGCCAACATGGACACGCTGATTGCAATGGGCACATCCGCGGCGTGGATCTACAGCACCGTCATTACCTTCATCCCCGGCGTTTTTCCTGAAGGAGAAGTCTACTACGACACGGCTGCACTAATTATATCCTTCATTTTAGTAGGCAAACTTTTGGAAGTTATAGCTAAGGGCAGAACCTCAGAAGCCATCAGAAAACTCATGGGACTACAAGCGAAGATAGCAAGAGTAGTCAGAGACGGGAAAGAAATGGAAATACCCATAGAAGACGTCCAAGTGGGAGATACAGTGATTGTTCGTCCTGGAGAAAAGATACCCGTAGATGGAGTTGTAGTCGAGGGCTACTCGGGAGTAGATGAAAAAGTCATCACTGGCGAAAGCATACCTGTCGAGAAGAAGGTAGGCGACGAGGTTGTCGGAGCCACTTTGAACAAAACTGGCATGCTAAAGTTCAGAGCAACAAAAGTGGGGGCTGATACGGTTCTGGCGCAGATTATTAAGATGGTTGAGGATGCCTTGGGGTCTAAGGCGCCTATCCAAAGGCTGGCGGATGTGGCTGCGGGATATTTTGTCCCATCTGTCATAATCGCCGCAACGTTTTCGGCTCTTGCGTGGTTCTTCCTTGGAGGCGCCAGCTTCATATTCGCCCTTACCGTATTCATCGCCGTCTTAATCATTGCTTGTCCATGTGCTTTGGGTCTTGCTACCCCCACTGCCATCATGGTTGGCGTCGGAAAGGGTGCAGAAAATGGAATCTTAATCAAAAGCGGACAAGCCCTTGAAACAGCTCACAAACTTCAGACCATTGTATTCGACAAAACCGGAACACTGACTAAAGGAGAACCAGAGGTCACAGACATCATTGCTGCCCCAACTTCGACGGGCAACCCAACGTCAACGGCACAAAAAGCTAAGCCATACAGTGAGGAGCAGCTACTACAGCTTGCCGCGATTGCAGAGAAAAACTCGGAACATCCCCTCGGAGAAGCTATCGTAAAACGAGCAAAGGAGAAGGGAGTTGAAATTGTGGACCCAGAATTCTTCAATGCTATACCTGGACATGGTGTGGAAATAAAATATGATGATAGGAAAATATTTCTTGGGAATCGGAAGTTGATGGAGAAAAAGAACATTAGTATTGGGCAGCTTGAAGATAAAATGAGGGAATTAGAAGAAGGTGGAAAGACCGTTATGCTCATGGCTGTGGACATGAAGGCTGTGGGCATAATTGCGGTAGCTGACACTTTGATGGAGCATTCTGTAGATGCAGTGAAAACTCTCCAGAAGATGGGTCTCGAAGTGGTAATGCTTACAGGGGACAATGAAAGAACAGCTGAGGCTATTGCAAAACAAGTTGGCGTGGATAGAATACTAGCAGAGGTCCTTCCAGGAGAAAAAGCCAACGAGATAAAGCGGTTACAGGATGAAGGAAAGATTGTTGCCATGGTGGGCGATGGGATTAATGATGCTCCAGCTTTAGCGCAGGCAGACATCGGAATAGCCGTGGGCAGCGGAACAGATGTAGCCTTGGAAACTGGAGATGTCGTGTTGATTAAGGATGATTTGAGAGATGTGGTTGTCAGCATCCAGTTGAGCAGAGCCACTATGAGGAAGATCAAGCAGAACCTCTTCTGGGCTTTCTTCTACAATAGTGCTCTCATCCCCCTAGCTGCAGGCGCTTTCTTCCCGATCTTTCATGTTTTGTTGGATCCAGTTTATGCGGCAGTAGCTATGGCAAGCAGTTCTGTGACGGTAGTTTCAAATGCCTCCCTTCTAAAGAGGTTTAAACCAAGGATTGGAAGACATAAGGAACTTGATGATTAAAAACTAGAGGAGGTGAAGATGCATGGCAACGGATCCAGTTTGTAACATGGAAGTGGATAAGAAGGCGGCGAAGCTCAAGTCGGTTTACAAGGGAAAAACCTACTACTTCTGTGCTCCCGGATGCAAGAAAACCTTTGATGATAACCCTGAAAAATACACGGGTGAGCACGCAGGGCACTCGATGCACTCGGGGCACTCATGCGACTAGATGAGTAAATATTGAGAACTCTGAGAGGGGTTTATGTTCCCCTCTATCACGCCTTTTTTTGAAGCCTATTTACAGTAAATCAGGTATGATATTACCCTGAGCACAAATCTGGGGCAAATACAAGTGTCCCAAAAGAATCAGTAACGATTAGGGAAAATCATGCAATTGTTGTGTAGAGGAAAAGTTATAGCTTTGGAGGATGAAGTTTAGGCTGCCGGGGTGGCTGAGTGGCTCAGGCGGTGGGCTGCAGACTCACTATACATGGGTTCAATTCCCATCCCCGGCTCCACAGCATAAGTTAGAGACTGCTTTGGTTTATCTCTTATAGACCTGTGCAAGCGTAGTTCTTGTTTTGGAGTTCGAGGGGGCATCCTCCTCCGCAAATTAGCAGCTGGGGGCATTCCTTACATTTTGGTTCTACGTATTCTCTATTTCTTATTCTGAGAGCTAGCGGATGGTTCCAAATGTTTTTCCACTCGTCCTTCAGGATGTTGCCTAAACTCTCAAAGTAGCTCTGGCAGGGATACACATCCCCATTTGGTGCAATACACATGTTTATCATCGCTGCTGAACAAGATTTTATGCCTAAACCAAGCTGGACAGGATTAAACTTGCAATATTGGGTTGGAGTGTACCACAGGAATTTCAGTCCCAGCTTAGCTGCCTTATCGTGAACCTTTGGCAATAGAACCTTCAGGTCTTCAAGGGGCATAACAAAATCATCAACCACATCCTTTGCCTTTCCAGAATAGATTAAACTGTTGCATCCGAAGGCAGCAACCCCCAGTTCCTTAAGGAAATCTACAGTTTCAAGAAAATCCCCTGCGTTATGTTTGCTTAATGTCGTGTTTGTTGTGGTGTAGATTTGGGTTGGTATGAGATTCTTGATTCCCGCCACGGTCTCCATCCAGCTTCCCCCTTCTCCAGTCATCAAATCATGAATCTCCGGCTTATGAGACTCAAGAGTCACCTGAACAAAATCAAGTCCCGATTCCTCAAGGGACCGGACATACTTTTTATCGGTTAATCTTCTGCCGTTAGTGATTAATCCCGTTACCAGACCCTTTTTTTGTCCATAACCTAGAAGTTCAGGCAAATCCTCTCTCAGAGTCGGCTCTCCCCCAGTGAAAGTCAAAATAAACACGCCAACCTGATGCAGGCGATCGATTACCTGTTTCCATTGTTCGGTGGTAAGTTCATCTGTTTCATGGGAGCCCCCAGCATAACAATGAACACAACTGTTCTGGCATCTGAAAGTAAGAGCCATGTCAACACGTAAAGGAGCAGAATACTCTTGGCTGAAAGGCTCAATCTTCTTCAAGTCAAGATAAGAGATAGGGTCAACTTCTTCAGTCTGCGCCAATGTGCTTACAGTATAGACCAACTTGTCATAATCGGTACGGGCTTGTCTCTTTTTCACTCGATAAATGCCTCTGATTTTGGAGATAACCTCTTCAGTTGTATATCCCTGCATCAGAAAGTAGGCGTAAGCTGTTGAAGTCTCGTTTAAAAACAAAACAGTGTTCGCATTAATGACTAGAAGTCCCTTTCCGTCAGGTTCAACCCTTAGCTGAAGAGCTAAACCCCTAAAATTGCCTTCCCCCCTATACATGTATCTTCCTTGAGGAATTTTTGGTCTCCGAAATATCCTATTTACAAAACTCATAACCAAACCTCCTTTACTATCCGACCCCTCCCCCCGCACAAGCACACGCGCATGAAACACAGGCACAGGCACATGCACAAGTAGCACACGCACATACACACTTAGCTTTTTGATGCACAGGCTTCCCAGACGATTTCTGCGGAGCCATAGGAACTATTGCATTGGCGAACTTTTCCATGTTGACAACAAAATTGTTAGCACTCTTCTCTATTGCCGTGGCAATATTATTGGCAAAATCTGCACCAGGTATTGTCGGAGGCTTTTGAGCCTGAGCTGGAAGATTAATATTAGGTTTGTATGTGGGGTTTGGATGATAATACCGGTAGGAATACCAGTACCAGAACCAGAGAGGATTTGGCTCAAAAATCCGGTTCGTAAACACGGTTTGGGTGCGTTCTGAGAGTTTGGGGTCTAGAAACAGCCAAAGCAATTGTTCATCATAAGCTTTGGATGCCAATGCGGTTGTTCCGGCTCCTTCAACCTGTTTCCAAGCCTTATCCACAATCTTTCGGTAATAATCCACTGTGTCCCGTCTGCAATATCCTTTCAGCTTCTCCTCCACTGTAGTTCGGAGAAACATAATTGTTGAAGCAAGTTTCTCTTCATCCAGAGTGCCATCATCTTTAATCGCGTTGAGGAAATCGATTTCATAATACCGCAATGGATTTTCTGCTGTTCCCGTCTTGTCAACGAAAGGTTTCAATATTCTAAATTTTAGAGAGGGCGATGTGTTCTCAACCCATACGGCTCTCTTCTTGAGGACACTATACAGTATCTCAGTGACAATTTGTGGCGGTTTCAAATCCAAAAGATAAGAAGCTTCTACAGCAGTTAATCCCCTCACTATCCCGAGGCATTCGATGCCAATGGTGGGTTTTTTATAAGGTCGCTTGCGAGAAACAAATACTACAAGAACAAGCACAACTCCAATCACTCCAAACATCAGTATCCAAGACCCAAAAGTCTCAAAAAAAGCTCCTAAACCATCAGCCCCTTCTCTAAAGGAAGTCCATCCCTCCTGTTTTGGATAGGAAACTCCGACTGTAAATCTCTCATCTGGCTGAATGTTCTGTTTTTCCCAATAAATCGCCAACCTATCATCTTCATATTGGATGTTGCTCCAGAAGATAGAGCCTGTTTTCACTTCGCTCTCAGAGATGCCGGGGGGCAAGACAATGAGCACACGCAGGTCCTCAATAGTTGCCTCTGAGAACCATGACATAGTGAATTGCATTCCATCATTTCCCGGGTTAGTTTCATCCTCATAAATCATGCGAGCAACATTTGTAAGCAAAGTGAACCAAACAGTTTCTCCAGCTTTTAGAGGGGGGTTAAGATTAACCTTAACCTTGTAGTCGCTTCCGGAACTGATATCCGTCGCTTCTAAAGTATTCCCATACTGGTCCATGGCGGAATCGATAAAGAAATCACCCTGAGGTTGACCAACACTTATCCAATGTATATCATCACCAGAAACGAGAGTTATGCTGATATTATGGAAAAGATCAATGGAGCCGTCCGGATTTATCCATACTTCCGCCCATTCCTGCCCAAAAAAGTATTGCCTTTGTGCAGCTACTCCTCCAATCAGTGAAACATAAATTAGCCCAGCAAGTAATGCAACCAGTAGGGCATGCAGTTTCACCATTTCGGCTCCTCAACTACCTCGAAGGTATGACCGCAATAGGCACAAATTGCATATGGGACTCCAGAGACAATCTTGATGCGATCTGATGTTATGGAAGCTGAACAATTTGGACATTTAAGGGCGACAGCTTTCATCTGACCCGAAAACTCCAATCTCTGGATACTGACTTTAGGCTTTCTGGTTATGTAATATAAAATTCCAAAGCCGACAGCAAAAAAGAGGGCAGCAACGATTAATCTTGTTGGTGCATATACTGACGCAAGAGCAAAAATGGCTCCCAAAAAGAAGAGAACAGCGACTAGAATCGTGCCCAAAACCATCTTCAGGTTCATGGGTATATCTGATGTTAGATTGAATATTAAAGAATATGCTGTTTCTTATTTCAGTGTTCTTTGTGTAAAATGGTAAAGAAGGGGAAACCCCGATTAAGGTTTAGGTCCGAGGTTTGCGAAGCTTTCTGAATGCAGTTTTCCGCCTGATGCCCAGTTCTCTTTTGGCTCCTCACAGATTATGATGGTGATTGCTTCCCTGGGGATGCCTATCTCCTCCAAAACTTTCGTAATTCCTTCCACTACCTTCTTCTTGTTTTCCAAACTTATGCCAGACCAAACATTGACTTGTACAACAGGCACTATCAACACCTCACAGGCAAGGATAATTTTTTCACGGTAATTAACGTTTTCTAAAAGAAAATTGAATCAACCCGATGAGTACCAGAGGAGTGACTGATTATGCTCTATCCTCGTCAATAAATTGTTCTCTGGTGTTTAGTGATATTCGATTCCAAACTTCGAGAGGAGGAGGTGAAAATTTGTTGTGTGGAACAGCTAAGGGTCATCTAGGCATTGGGGTACGCTTCATGACTGTTGAGGAGGAGATAGAGATGCTTGAAGGCGCAAAAGAACACCTTGAGACCCAGATAAAAAACATCGAGACCAGACTACAAAAACTGAAAGCTTAACTTTCAGTTTTCTCCGCTGAAACATGCGGGTATCATCGACTTTTTCTTGCATCTAAAGTTTCTGACCTTAAATCTTTAGTACAACTTGGATATGATATCATATGGGGGATTTGATGGTGAAGACGTATTGTTGCCCAGAGTGTCATGGAACAGAGGTCATCTGGGATATGGGAACTGCAAAGGCTATCTGCCCAAAGGATGGCACATGTGTAAGCGAATATCAACTAATGGACTAGGCTGAATGCTTTCAACTTGGGATGAAAAGGCAATGTCGGAGAAACTGGAGAAGATGGGATGGATTAAACGCACTACTATCGGGGAGCCTAGATTAAGCGAGATTGTTGAGTTGTACAAATCTTTGGGTTATGAGGTTCGGGTTGAGCCTGTAAAGCTTGATGCATTAGATGATGAGTGTAGAAGATGCTACGAAAACGAGGTTGATGAACTCAAAACAGTTTATGTGAGAAAGAAAGGTGGTTGAGTAACTTTCAACCCAGCTTCTGGATTCTACTGTAATCAGCCGTATGCATACAAGTTTATAAGTAACTTTGTGGTAGCTTTTCCTGAATTAGTGTTTTGAAGAAACTAGTTCTTTCAGCGAATTGGAGGTGCGAAATGAATGTCTTATGGTAGACCAAGAGAAATGCACGATGCAGTCTGCGCTGAATGTGGACAAGAATGTCAAGTTCCATTCAAACCAGATGGCACCAGACCTGTATATTGCCGAGAATGTTATGCTAAACGAAGACCGCCGAGAAGAAATAGATACTAAGCTCACACGCTAACATCTATTTTTCACTAAAAACTCTTTTTTATCTTATTTTTTTTCTTTCATCACTTTCAAAAAAGCAGAAAGTATTATGCTTCTGGTCCATTGGAGTTCCGGAATCTAAGAATCCACGTTCTAACAGGCTATTAAATCTGCTAGCAGCAAGAACGGTTACAGTTGCACCTGCTCTCTTGAATTGAAGCAAGTAGGTCTAGAAGCATATCTTCAACTTCGTCGATGATCTGCTCATTTCCATTTTCTTTCGCCTCTTCTAGGACAGCCAAAGCTTCACTTCTAACCATGAATGCGTCCTCGTTTCCTTTCTTGAAATTTTCATATTTCAATCGAAGATCTGCAAGTTTTTGGTTCACAAAACTTCATCCCAAGAAAGAGCAGAGATGCAAATACGCTTTCTCAGGTCTGATAGAATATTCACGCAAACAGCAAAATTTGATAAGTATCTTTTAACTGAGCCATCTACGAGGCAGATGTATTGACCAAAAGAATCGTATTCACGGAAAAGGCTCCTAAACCCGTTGGTCCTTATTCGCAGGCTATAGTGAGCGGCGATTTTGTCTTCGTTTCAGGTCAAATCGCCATTAACCCCAAGACCTCAAAGGTTGTTGAGGGAGGAATTGAAGAGCAAACAACTCAGGTACTGGAGAACATAAGGAACATCCTAGAAAGCGTTGGGCTAAGTTTAACTGATGTTGTGAAAACCTCTGTGTTTCTCAGTGACATCAGCGACTTTCAGGCTTTTAACAGGGTTTACAGCAAATACTTCAAGAAAGGCTCCCCAGCTAGAACTACGGTCCAAGCAAACCTCATAGTCGGAGTGTTAGTTGAAATCGATGCAATAGCCAAAAAGAGAGGGGAGGGTTAGCCCCTATTCTACGTGGACCCTGAAAAGGTCTATGTCTTCCGCCATCTCTCTTGTGCTCTTTAGGAATTCTCTGACCGCCCTCTCAACATCCTTTGATTGGGTGATGTATCTTCCGACAATGATGATGTCCGCCCCGTTAGCCAAGGCTTCAGGCGCTGTCTCAGGAGTTATACCACCGGCGACTGCTACCAGAAACTTCTTGTCCTTGAAGGTCTGCCGCATCTCCTTAATGATGTCCCATCGGGTCTTACCGGTACTTTCCACGTCTATGCCCCGATGGAGAATCACAACATCAGGTAAGCTCTTGAGAGACTGAAGCTTTCCGACAGGGTCATCGACGTTCATCATGTCAACAACTGGGTATATTGACAGCCTCTTGGCTTCTTGGATGAATTTGTCGATGGTTTCTGCGGCTGCTAATCCAGCGACTACAACGGCGTCGGCGGTTTCTTCGAAGGCTAGGTCAACCTCCACTTTTCCAACATCTAGAGTCTTCAGGTCCGCCACGATGAACATGTCCTTCGCTACTTTCCTCAGGTCACGAATGACATTCACGCCATACTTCTTGAGCAACGGAGTACCAACCTCCAGTATGATTCTGTCGCTCTCCGGCAGTTCGCTGATGATTTTCTTCACTCTTTCCACGCTGGGAATGTCGAGGGCTATCTGCAGGTATGGGGGTCTCCAAAGCCTAGGCACTTGGAAGCCCATTATGGGATGCTTCGCTCTATCCTTGTCATACATGATCTTCTTCAATGAAGGATAGTTATCTAAGGCTCTCTTCAACGCCAGTTTTGTGGCTCCATAATTATAATGATAGATGCTACGATAATCCTTAGCTTGGGGATGAATAAAGACGCTGCAGACGATTAGCCACTCGTCAACCTTATCCTCCGGAATAACGCCCTCCTCAACAGAGTCAGCAACAGCCTTTGCTACGGCTGCTTGAGCAGGACCAAAAATCTTCCCTGCATGTTCCATGTTTTTCACCGTAACCTTTGGCACGAGAAGAGTGTGAGGTTTGGGTGGAAGATTCGGTCTAATAACTGCCAGAAGCGGAGTGTGACCGGCAGACAAGCTTGATAAGCCGTTGGCAAAAGCTTCCCCAACCGGACCATCCTTGTCTCCAATCAACAAATCTACATGAGCAACTTCTGTGCCCTCACCCATCAAAGCCTCGCCAATCAGATAAGTAGCCCCTCTACGCTTCGTGGCATCCGCAATTAACAACTTTCTCTCATCCACCTCAGCGAAATCAACATCAAATTCTCTCATCCACTGATACAGAGTATCACGATGAATCCCCAACATCTCCGCAGTGCCCTTAATTGTCGGTTTCAGAGACCTACTTCCCCGAGACCTCCTCAACTCCCTCTCCTTTTTCTTTGCTTCCGCAAGCAATTTGACGAATTCTTCGGTGGTTTCCGGTTTTTTCCCGTCAAATCCCGACAAACTATCACTTCCAATAGGTAGATTGGACGGGACGCCTATAAAAATGTGTCGGAATAAAATCAGAAATCTTTAATGAATCCGACACTTTTCTGAGGGAAACCTTTTGCAGAGAGAATCTTTCCGACATGTATCTGCTGCCTTTCATTCCCCCTTTCACAAGAACTTGAGTGGGATGTGTAGATTCAGAACTTGCAAAACCATTTGGACAATTATGTTGCAGAACAAATAGATGTGACAATAAAGCTGAAAATGTGCAACTGGAGAATTTTATTTTACTTCGGTTTTGGGGGTTCGGTGGGTCGAATCTTCTGTTTTCTGTGCTGTTTTGTGTTTGTCTGTTTTCTTTATTTTGTTCTGCGGTTCTTTTCTTCCCGTCGTTTCTTTTCGTCTACTGCTTCTCTTATCCATTCTGAGGGCTTACTGACTGTCTTCAGGTACTTTAGTTGGTCTGTGGTTAGGCGTACTCCGTAGTGAAGTTTCTTTTTACTCATGAGTTGCACCGTTTAAATCAAGATTATAAATATAAAAAAGATTTATGAAATCAAAATATTGACTGCCAATAACTCCATCTTTTCACTTTAAGATAACAACAGAAGCTGATACAGTTTCTTGTGCTAAAGAAATGTAAATAAGTGACGTAGTGCTCAGAAACCAACAAAATGCCCTACAGAAATTTTGGGAGGAAACCGAACCGTGGAAGAGGACTTTCTGAAGTTAGCTCTTGGCTTAATTAAAGCAAGCGAGAACCATGAAAGATACCGGGGCGAGGAATGTATAAACCTGATTGCGAGCGAGGGTCTCAAATCTCCGGCAGTGAAGGAGATGTTGAGCCTGTCACAGGACCTGGAATCTAGATACGCTGAAGGAGAGAATGACCTCAAGGGACACGTTAAAGCGCGGCACTATCAGGGACAAAAATACATGACACAAATCGAAAATTACGCCGCGGACCTGATGAAAAGTTTGTTTGGATGCAATTGGACTGATGTGAGGCTCGTCTCGGGCACCCACGCGAACCTCGCCACCTTCAAAGGCATCTCGCTAGCGACAAAAAATAACCGCATGGTGGTTTCTCCCCTCAGCGCTGGAGCTCACATCACCCATGACTACTCTGGTTTAGCTGGCAGGGTCTTGGGTTTGGAGACCATCAATCACGCATACAACATAGACAAACTGAATATCGACGCGGCAAAGTCCGCGACTATAATCGAGTCAACTAGACCGGGCATAGTGACCTTTGGAGGCAGCCTCTTCCAGTTTCCCCATCCAGTTAAGGAGCTAGCAGAAGTTGCTAAAGAAACAGGCGCTTACATTGTCTATGATGCAGCTCATGTCTTAGGTTTGATTGCCGGCGGAGAATTTCAGGACCCCTTTGGAGAAGGGGTGGATTTCATAACCGCGTCAACCCATAAAACTTTTCCAGGACCCCAAGGCGGGGTTATCCTCGCCAACTCCGGGGATGAGAGGATGGATAAGGCGATTAAGAAGGTGCAACATGCAATCTTCCCCCTAACAACATCAAACACCCATCTTGGGCGGCTTCCTGCCTTGGGTTTAGCAGCCTTGGAGCTGAAACTTTATGGTAAGGAGCTGGCTAAGCAGACAGTTAAGAATGCTCAAACGGCGGGCAAATGTCTCTTCGAGAATGGCGTGAAGGTTTTGGGTGAAAAGAATGGGTTTACGAGGTCCCATCAGATTGCTGTTGACGTTCGAGATTACGGCGGTGGACAAAAGATTGCCTCAAGCCTTGAGGAAGCCAACATAATTCTGAACAAGAATCTTCTGCCCTATGATAATCAGCACAACCGAAAGGACCCGTCGGGTCTCCGGATAGGTTTTCAGGACGTAACTAGAAGGGGCTTCAAAAAAGGAGACATAGAGCGCCTGTGTTCGTTGATCTTGGATGTCGTGAAGGGCAAGAGGAAACCTGCTGAAGTTAGAAAGGAAGTCATCAAATTGAGGCAGAACTTTAGGGAGATAGAATACGGTTTCCAGAGCGTCAACGAAGCAAAAGAACATCTTAAGAAACTTGTTTAAACATTAACACATCAAATATATCCGATTCAAGCGTCTTTATACTTACGATAATCTTTTATATCAGAAGTTATTCTGTCTTTTCAAGCAAAGGAACTTGAGCCTATGAATAGCCACTCAACGACTTCGAATACTTTTTGGCAGTTCTATAGCTTTGGCTATTATTTTTATAATTAGGCCCAGCTTGCTGTAAAAAACGCGTTTCAGCTTTCTGGGCTTCATGGAGGGTTTATGTGTTATGAAACAAAATAAGGAAAAAAACCATAAGAGAATTGTAGTCAAGTTTGGAGGTTCCAGCCTCGCAGATCACGAACATATATTGAGGGCAGTTACGGCAGTCTCTGAAGAAGCAAAGAAGGGTACACAGATAGCCGTGATTGTTTCGGCTATGGGAAAGACAACTGATTCGCTTCTAACTGCAGCCAAGAACGCCTCTAACGGCAAGGTAGAGAAGAGAGACTTAGATGAGATTCTAGCCATGGGGGAGAGAACCAGCATCAGAATTATCGCCGCAGCCTTGAGCGCACAAGGATTAAAGCCACGTTACATTGACCCATTGGATTCGGAATGGCCCATCATGACAGACGATGTGTTCTCAGATGCCAACCCCATTTTAGACCTGTGCTACGATAGAACCAGACAGCATGTGCTCCCCCTCGTTGAGAAGGGCGTCATCCCAGTTATTGCAGGTTTCGTGGGCAGAACAAAAGACAACAAAGTAACCACGCTGGGGAGGGGTGGAAGCGATACAACCGCCTTCATACTAGCGAAAGCTCTGGAAGCAGACGAACTTATCCTAGTTACCGACGCCGAAGGAATTATGTCTGCTGACCCAAAGGTAATAGATAATCCGAAAAGGATTCCGGAAATTGATGTGAACACTTTGGTGGGACTAGCAGATTCGGGCACAAAGTTCATTCACAGGAAGGCTCTGCGATACAAGGATTCATCATTGAGAGTGAGGGTAATCAGGCACACTCACGGTAATCTGAACGCCGAAGGAACTTTGATAAAGGGAACCCTCTCCGCGGAGCTGGATGTAGCCTTGGCAAGTTCATCTCCCGCCCTGTCAATCACAGTTGTGGGCAAAGGTGTTTCTGAGCAACCTCAAGTTATAAAAGAGCTGGCTGAAACAGTGAAAAACCATGCGGCACTGCTGGGATTATCCGTGAACTACGACTCCATGATACTTTATGCTTCTGAGAACTCTAACTCAAATTTGCTTCTGGAAAAACTTCATGAAGTAATCTTAAAGCATGAGGAGACCTTAGCTATGTCTGTCCGAAGACAACTTGCCTTCCTAAAGATCAAGGGCGTTGGTCTAGAAAAGACTCCGGGGCTTACAGGAAGAATATCAGAGGCTCTGAGGCTGAACTGCATCAACATCTTCGGACTAATGACAATCACCTCAAGCATTCTTCTCTTTGTAAGCTGGAAGGAAAAGGAGAAAGCTCTTAACTTGGTTAGAAATGCTTTACGAGATGACACAAAATGTTGAAAGCAGCTGTTTTAGGAGCAACAGGCAACGTCGGCCAAATCTTCGTTCAACTGCTGGAGGGGCACCCATGGTTCAAGGTCACAGTTGTTGCCGCCTCAGAAAGAAGCAAAGGAAGAACATACGGTGAAGCATCAAGATGGAGACAATCAACACCGATTCCGGAAGCTGTCGCTCAGATGGAAGTTGTGGACATAATACCAAAAGCCGTTAAGGATGTTGATGTGGTCTTCTCAGCCTTACCCTCAGCTGTGGCTGGAAAGACAGAAGAAGCCTTCGCCTCAGCCGGCTACATCGTCGTGAGCAACGCCTCTGCACACAGAATGGACCCTGATGTTCCCATGCTAAATCCAGAAATAAACTGCAGTCACGTCAGCCTAATCGAGGAACAACGCAGAAAAAGAAATTGGGACGGCGCCATCGTCACAAACCCCAACTGCAGCACAACAGTCCTAACCCTTCCCCTGAAACCCATCTACGACGAATTCGGCATCAAAAGCGTCATCGTATCCACAATGCAGGCAATCTCAGGCGCAGGATACCCGGGAGTAGCCTCCCTAGACATCATAGACAACGTCATCCCCTACATCGGGGGAGAGGAAGAAAAGATGGAGAGTGAAACACAAAAAATATTAGGCTCTCCCTCAAAACCCGCAGACTTCAAGGTCTCATCCAGCTGCCACAGAGTTCCAACACTGGACGGACACATGGAAACTGTCTTCGTAGAGATGAAACAGAACGCAGAGCCCGAAGCCATTGCAGCCGCCATGAAAAACTTTGTTGGGGAACCCCAAAAACTCAATCTCCCATCAGCCCCCGAAAAGCCAGTCATTGTTAGGCAGGAGAAGGATCGACCGCAAACCAGACTCGACAGAATGGAGGGCAAGGGCATGAGCACCGTAGTGGGCAGAATCAGAAAGGACCCAGTTTTAGGTGGGGTTAAATTCATGGCTCTAGGCCACAACACCATACGGGGAGCCGCCGGATGCGGCGTCCTCAATGCAGAATACTTGAAAGTTAAAAAATTCATCTGAAATGGAGAGGAAACCTTTGGAACCAGGAAAAAAGAGGCGCTTACGAAGAATTTTCAGAGATGACAATCGAACAGTAATTGTTCCCATGGATCATGGGGTCACGGTTGGTCCAGTTAAGGGACTTGTGGACATGCAGAAAATTGTTAGCAAACTTTTGTTGGGTGGCGTTGATGCAGTTGTTGTCAACCGGGGCATAGCAAAAAGCGTGGACACTGGAAACGCTGGTTTAATTGTCCACCTGTCCGGAATTACGATGCATTGTCCTAACCCAAACAATAAAGTTCAAATCTGCTCTGTAGAAGACGCTGTTAGACTAGGAGCGGATGCTGTTTCTGTCCACGTTAATGTAGGTGCTCCACAGGAAGCCCAGATGCTAGCAACATTAGGCAGCGTAGCCTGTGAGTGCGACAGTCTCGGCATGCCCTTGCTGGCTATGATGTATCCAAGAGGTCCCAATATAAAGAATCCGCATGCTGTGGATGTGGTGGCTCATGCAGCTCGGTTAGGGGCGGAGTTGGGAGCTGACGTGGTAAAGACAAATTATACTGGCGATGCCGAGTCCTTCAGAGAGGTCGTCCGCGGTTGCCATGTTCCCGTCATAATCGCTGGCGGTCCAAAAGTGGAGACTGTCCGAGAGGTTCTGAAGATGGTACATGATTCCCTGAAAGCTGGAGGAGCGGGTCTCTCCATCGGCAGGAACGTGTTTCAACATGAGAACCCCACAAAGATGGTTAAGGCTCTCTCAGCCCTTGTCCATCAACGTGCATCTGTCGACGAAGCCTTGAAGATTCTTGGTGACTCCAAATGAAAGAACTGTGGGCCAAGATAGATGAATCCCTTCCTGAAGAACAAAAAAGTAGCTTGCTGAATTCTGCGGCTCAGTTCTGCGATGTCCTCTTTGTTGGCGCAAAGGATGTAGAGAATGCCAAGAAGACAGGAAATAAGGTAGCCTCAGTTTCTGGGGAACCCGACATTACTGTGCTCTCATCCTTCGACGGTGAAAAGGTGAAGGAGCTGAAGAGAAAGGGGAAAAGCGTCGCCGTAAATGTAACCATAGAAGGGAAAGAGGACGAGGAAACCGCCATAGAAGCAGCAGAACTCTCAACCGAATACCTAATCGTTAAGACGCCAGACTGGAAAATTATTCCCCTAGAAAATCTAATCGCCAAAACCCGAGGAAAAGCTAAACTATTGGCAGAAGTTTCCAGTGCAAAAGAGGCAAAACTAGCCTTGGAAACTCTGGAGTTAGGAGCCGACGGAGTGGTCCTGAAAACATCGGATGTGGAGGAACTCAAGGAGACTGCTGATTTTGCAAGGCAGGCGTCTCTTAAGCTTGAGTTGGTTGCTGTCCAAGTTGTTGAGGTGAAGGAGATTGGAACCGGCGCTAGGGTCTGCATCGACACGGTTGACCTCATGAAGCCGGGAGAGGGCATTCTCGTTGGCACCCAGTCATCCGGCTTGTTCCTTGTTCAGGCTGAGGTTCATGAGAGTCCGTACGTGGAGACGCGCCCCTTCCGAGTAAACGCTGGACCTCTTTCGCTTTACACGCTTTCTTCGCCCAGCAGAACAAGATATCTGTCTGAGCTGAAGTCTGGGGATGAGGTTCTCATAGTGGATAGGGAAGGGAAAGTCAGGTTAACTAATGTGGCGCGGGCTAAGATTGAGTGGAGACCCATGCTTCTCATCGAAGCGGAATACAAGGGAAAACGATTGAAGACGATTGCCCAGAATGCCGAAACCATACGGGTTGTAACTCCGGAAGGCTCTAAATCGGTGACGGATTTGGAGAAGGGCGACAAGATTCTGGCTCGCGTGGAAAAGGGCGGCAGGCACTTCGGGACATTGGTTAAAGAAGAAGCCGTGATAGAGCGTTGACCATCAAAGTCTGCGTTTCCCTTCCTCCCAGAACAATCGATGAAACATACAGCCTGATAGATAAAGCTGAAGCTCAACAAGCAAACTTGATTGAAGTAAGGCTTGACAGCCTAAAAACCCATGACAGCCTAGCAGACATTGCCCGCAGTAGCAGGACGCCTCTCATCGCAACAAACAAATCAACAAAAAACCATGGTAAATATTCTGGAAGCGAAGAAGACCGCCAAAGAGTCCTGATGGACGCCGCGAGAAACGGTTTCAAATACATAGACGTAGATTTATCCATCCCAAACCTGAAGAAATTAATCGACAACCTCCGCGAAGCGGGGGCAAAGCCCATAGTTTCATTCCACGACTTCAACCAGACCCCTTCCATGTCGCAACTAACAAAGGTTCTTGAGGAGGAAATTGTGGCGGGCGCTGACGTCTGCAAAATTATAACCACCGCCAGACGCGTTGAAGACAACCTAACAATCTTCAACTTCGTTTCCAAGGCTTCAAAAAATGCTAAGATGGTTTGTTTTGCCATGGGAGAACTCGGTAAGCCTTCAAGGCTTCTGTCTCCTGTTTTCGGCGCCTTCTTCACCTTTGCCTCTCTTGATAAAGAGAGAAAAACGGCGCAAGGGCAACTTACTATCCAAGAGATGAGGCGGGCATACGAGGCTCTGGGGCTGAAGTGAAAATGAAGATTTCGGGAAAAACTAGGGTTTGCGCCATCATCGGCGACCCGGTAGAGCACTCCCTAAGCCCCGTAATGCATAATGCCGCCTTCAAGGAATTGAAGTTGAATCTGGTCTATGTGGCTTTCACGGTCACAAGAAGCGAGCTGAAGGACGCCATTATAGGCGCAAGAATTTTGGGTTTTCGAGGATTAAACGTGACCATGCCCCACAAAAATGCCGTCATGAACTACTTGGATGAGACAGATTCAACGGCAAAATCCATCGGCGCAGTGAACACTATCTTGAATGATGGGGGAAGACTTGTTGGCTTCAACACCGACGGCGTCGGCGCCATGAGAGCCCTGAAAGAAAACGGCGTATCTCTGGACAAGAAGAAACTGCTTCTCCTCGGAGCCGGAGGCGCAGGTAAAGCCATAGCCTTTCAGGCGGTGCAAGAAGTTGAGGAACTTGTTGTCCTTAACCGAACCTCAGAGAAGGCGGAAATGTTAGCTGAAGTCCTGAGCAAGAAATTCGGCAAAAAAGTGAGGGGCGGAGCATTCTCATCTGAACGTCTGAAGGAAGAGATGAAAGATGCGGATATTCTGGTTAACGCGACTTCTGTCGGCATGCATCCGGATGTTAACAGCAGCCTAGTTCCCAAGTCTCTGCTGAGACCTAACCAATGCGTAATGGACATAATCTACAGCCCGCTGGAAACAAAGCTTGTAAGGGATGCAAAGGCTATTGGAGCTAAGGTTGTATCAGGGCTTGAGATGCTCCTCTATCAAGGAGCCGTCTCCTTCGAAATTTGGACTAACCAGCCCGCTCCAGTTGAAGTGATGAAGAAAGCTGCCCTAAAAAAACTAGAGGAACAGGGTGTCCACCGTTGAAGGGAAGCGCTGAGGCGATAACTCACGGAGCAGCCACAATAATAAACGCCATAGCAACAGGCAAAGGCGCAGCCATAGGAGTAGACCTGTGGACAAGAGCCAGCGTCAGCCTTATAGACGAAGCCGGAACCGTTAAGACAAAGATTCTGTCGGATTCCTCCGAAGACACTCTCTTGGCAGAAAAGACAGTCCACAGAGTTCTCAAGCATTTTGGTCTAGAAGGAGAGTTTGGCGCCAAGGTTGAAACACAATCAAACATCCCCATAGCCAGAGGATTAAAGAGCAGTAGTGCGGCGGCAAACGCCATAGCCTTGGCAACCACAGCTGCCCTAGAACGAAGATTGGAAGACGTCACTGTGGTGAAACTGGGCGTCGACGGGGCAATAGAGGCACATGTTACCATAACCGGAGCCTTCGACGATGCTTGCGCCTCCTACTTCGGAGGAATCGTAATCACCGATAACACGAAGCGAAGAATCATTAGACGCTTCGAAGTAGCTGAAGCCCCAGTTGTCCTCTTCTATGTTCCAGCCAAAAAAACCTACACCGCAAGTTCAGACGTTAAGCGAATGAAAGAGATGGCACCCGTCGTCAAGATAGCCTACAGAGAAGCCCTGAAGGGAAACCACTGGGCAGCCCTAACCCTCAACGGCTTAATCTACTCCTCAGCACTAGGCTACGATTCATCCCCAGCCGTAGACGCCCTCACCGCAGGAGCCCTAGCCGCTGGACTGTCCGGAACCGGACCCGCCGTAACCGCCATCGTCCCTGACGAGCAGGTAGACCATGTAAAAGAAGTTTGGCAGAAGCGTGAGGGAGAAATTCTGGAGGCTCGAATCAATCAGGAGAAAGCCAGGGTGGTGAGCTGAAAAGATGGAGGTTGTAGTCGAGAAGACTGCTCGTCTGGAAGGCGTGATCTCGGCTCCTCCGTCTAAAGCCTACACTCACCGAATGTTCATAGCCGCATCCTTGTCAAAGGGAACTTCGAAGATATCTGGTCCTCTGGATTCGGATGACACCAGAGCAACTTTGCGGGCAATAGAAGCCTTCGGAGCAAGAACAGAGTTAAAAGAGAATTGGTGGACGATTTATGGACAAGAGGCACTTAAGACTCCTGACAGCCCTATAGATTGTGGGGAGTCGGGTTCTACTCTTCGTTTCATGATACCTGTTGCCGCCCTCGCCCCCGGTCCTTCAACATTCCTCTTCGGAGCATCCTTTGAGAGGAGACCTATAGCCCCTCTCCTTGAAAGCCTAAAGCAACTGGGAGCTGAATCCACTCTTCAGCAGAAAAACGATGGCTCCTCTGTTAAGGTTAATGGAAGAGGAATCAGGGGAGGAAAAACTTTGATACGAGGGGACGTAAGCTCCCAATTCATCTCCGGACTGTTATTTGCTTGTCCAAAGGCAAAGGAAGACACTGAAATCACGGTCACCACCATACTGGAGTCGAAAGGCTATGTCCAAATGACCCTGGAAGTGCTCGCGAAACACGGCATAAAAGCCACAGCAACAGCCAATTTTACTCGACTCTGGATTCCCTCAAATCAAAGTTATATTCCCCACAACCATACCGTTCCGGGCGACTTTTCCTCTGCAGCCTTCCTTTTGGTAGCCGCAGCGATAACTTCATCAAGGGTAACCGTGAAAAACCTAAATTACCAAACAATGCAGGGGGACAAAACAATACTGGATGTACTACAGAGAATGGGTTCAGCAGTTAATGTTGGAGACGAGTTTGTAGAAGTCGATGGGGGGCAACTCTCCGCAGTTGACATCGACGCCAAGGACATACCTGACCTAGTTCCTGTCTGCACGGTTCTCGCATGCTACGCCAAGGGAACTTCGAAGATATATAATGCGAAGAGGCTTAGATACAAGGAATCCGACAGACTTGACGCCCTCCACGCAGAACTGAAGAAGATGGGGGCTGACATCATAATGAAAGAGGACAGCTTAACCATAAAGGGACCATGCGCCATGCATGGGGCAACCGTTAACCCCCACAACGACCACCGAATAGCCATGGCATGCGCCGTAGCCGCCCTTGGAGCAAAAGGTGGAACGAAAATCCAAAATTCTGAATGCATAAATAAATCATACCCGCACTTCTTCAATGACCTGCGTTCATTAGGAGCGAATGTCCATGGGAGCTAACTCGATAGGAAAAGAATTCGTCATAACCTGCTTCGGCGAGAGCCACGGCAGATGCATAGGAACCATCATAGACGGCTGCCCAGCAGGCCTACCCCTCACAGAAAAGGACATACAGAAAGAACTGGACAGGAGATTACCGCCAAAACGGGAGATCGTTTCCGCCCGGAGAGAAAAAGACAAAATTGAAATCCTCTCGGGAACCTACAACGGCTTTACGACTGGCGCTCCCATCTGCGCCTTAGTGTGGAACAAAGAGGTGATTTCTGACGATTACGATTCGATAAGGGATAGACCCCGACCCGGTCACGCAGATTATCCTGCCCGAATCAAGTATCAGGGGTTGAATGACCATCGTGGCGGAGGAAGGTTCTCTGGCAGAATCACCGTGGCCTTCGTCATGGCGGGTGCCATAGCCAAGAAACTGTTGGAACTTTTCGGCGTCGAAGTTCTAGCCTATACAACAGAGATAGGAAAAATGGGACTCCAGAAAACTCCTACCCTAGAAGAGGCTAGGAAGAACACTTACAGGAACGCGGTGAGATGTCCCGACACAGAGATGGCAGAGAAGATGGAGGAGACAATTCTGAAGGCTAAGAAGGAAGGTGACAGTGTGGGAGGAATCGTTGAATGCATAGCTTCAGGCGTTCCAGTGGGGGTCGGTGAACCAATCTTCGATTCTCTGGATGCAGAAATCGCCAAGATGCTCTTTGACATGCCTGCAGTCAAGGGTGTCGAGTTCGGCGCTGGATTCGAGGCTGCGAGGTTGATGGGTTCAGAAAACAATGACCCCTACATACTGAAAGACGGAGAAATCGAGACTTTAACTAACAATGCTGGCGGCATCTTGGGCGGTCTCTCGTCTGGAATGCCCCTTGTGGTTAGAGCTGCTGTGAAGCCGACGCCCTCGATTTCCAAAGAACAGAAAACTGTGGACCTGTCAACGATGGAGGAGACGACGATTCGTGTCCAAGGTAGGCATGATCCCTGTATTGTGCCTAAAGCTGTGCCCGTGGTCGAGGCGTTGGTTGCCATCGTTTTGGCGGATCAGTTGCTTCGGGCAGGTTGCATACCTAAGGTCTTGGGAGTTGAGACTGTTGGAGAATATAGTGACGTTAAGGAAGAAGATTGACGAAATCGATGAGAAAATTGTCCTCCTTCTGAAGGACAGGATGGTGTTCTGTAAGCGCATCGGCGCTATTAAGAGGGAGAATGGAATTGCTGTCAGGGACCTTCAGCGGGAAGATCAGGTTTACTTGAATGTCATGGGGAAGGCATTGGAGGCGGAACTTGACCCACAGAAAGTGGAGGCTATCTTCAAAGGGATAATTGCTCTGGGCGTCTTCGTTCAGGGTGCCGAGTGAGAAGACTTAAAATAGCATTATACATTTCTTGTTGAGAAGTTCGTTCCCGTGAGTTGAGGAAGATGCTGTATGAAATAAGCGAAAAAGCGATACAACTTGAGAATCAAGGCAAACGGATTATCAAGTTTAATCTGGGAGACCCGAACCTGCCGACATCGCCTGAAATAATTGAGGCTGCCTATGAAGCTATGAAGCAGGGAAAGACGCGGTATTCTTCTGCTGCGGGTGAGAAGGAGTTGCGGGAAGAACTGGCGAAGATTCATGGTGTTTCGGCGGAGAATGTGGTGGTAACCACTGGTTCGAAGTGGGCGGTCTTTTCCCTGCTTTTTCTGTTGCTGAAGAAGGGAGAGAATGTTGTTGTTCCCTCTCCTCACTGGACAAGTTACGAGTTAGCTGCGAGGAGGCTGGGGGCTGAGATACGCTTTTTGAAGAGAGAGCTTGATTCTGAGTGGAAGGTTGACGTTTCAAAACTGGAGAATCTGGTGGATAAAGATACGCGGCTGGTAATCTTGAACAGTCCCAACAATCCTACCAGTAAGGTGATTGACGCTAAGACTTTTGGTGAAATTGTTCAGGTAGCGAATGAGCGGGGAGCCACGGTTTTGTCTGATGAGATTTACTGTGACATAAGCTTCGTTGAGACCAAGAGCATCTTAGATTTTGGCACAGGTAATATCCTTGTAAATGGTTTTTCCAAGACTCTTGCTATGACGGGCTGGAGAATCGGCTACGCTGTTGTTGAGAAGGAGTTGGCTCAGAAGATGATTAAGCTGAATCAGATAACTACTACTTGTGTTCCAGCGTTTATCCAGTATGGGGCTTTGAAGGGGTTGGAGTTTAGGGAAAGGATTGCGGATGAAATCAGGGAGCGGTTTCGAAAAAGGGCGGATTTGGCTTGCAGTATCCTTTCAAAAGCGAAGATGAAGTTTTCTCGTCCCGACGCGCCCTTTTACCTGTTTCCTAGGGTTGATGGTTTGGATTCTGAGCGTTTTGCCTTGGATCTTCTCAACCATGGAGTCGCTATTGCTCCTGGGACCGCTTTTGGGGATTATCGGGAGTACTTTAGGATAGCTTTATCCGTGCCAGAGAAGGATATTGAGGAAGGTTTGGGGAAGCTTTGTGAGGCTTTACCTTGAGGGTTGCTATTATTGGCGCGGGGAAGATGGGTCGATGGTTCACCCGATTCTTCAAGGAAGAAGGCGCCTCTGTCGTGGTCTCCAGCAGAACCCGAGAAAAACTGTTGGCGTTAAGGGATGAGTTTGGCGTTGAGGTTGCTGAGGGTAATGTTGCGGCTGTTGAGGGTGCTGACAGGGTTTTGCTGTGTGTGCCTTTGGAGAATCTTGAGGCTGTCTTGGAGGAGATTGGTTCTCATATTAATTCGGGTCAGGTTGTCATGGACATCTGCTCTATCAAGGAAATTCCCGTGAATTTGCTGCATAAATACGTGGAGAAAGGCAGGGTTTTGGGAACTCATCCAGTGTTTGGTCCCGGCGCAAAAAGCATTGAGGGGCAGAATTTCGTTCTTACGCCCATTGACGATGAAGAGTTGGAGTTTGCTATGGAGTTTGGAGGTTGGTTGGAGGGGAAGGGGGCGAAGGTGGTGATTACGCCGCCGAGGGATCATGATGAGTTGATGTCTGTGGTTCTGGGTCTTCCCCATTTTCTGGGTTTGGTTGTCGGTGATACGTTGCTGGATTATCCTAATTTTGGGTTGGCTAAGGAGGTTGCTGGTGCCAGTTACAGGCTTTTGTTGACGTTGGCGGAGGCTGTTGCTTCTGAGGAGACGGGTTTCTATTCGAATTTGCAGATGAGTTTGCCTGAGGTGGAGAAGATTGAGGGCTTGTTTTTGGAGAAGGTGGAGGAGTGGCTGGAGTTGGTTAGGCGGAAGGATTGTGGTGGTTTTAGTCGTAGGATGGAGGAGGTTAAGAGGCGGCTGAAGGAACTGGACCCTGATTATGAGCGGTATTATGAGGTTATGTATCGGATTTTGGATGATTCTTAGAGTTTGGAGTTTGATTTGTTAGCTGCTTTGTAGGAGCCTAGGATTTTCACGAATAAGGTTTTGTCTTTGATGGCTTCTAGGGCTTGTTGGCATTGTTTTTCTGTTCTGTGTCCTTGGAAGTCTAGGTAGAAGTGGTATTCCCATGGGGTGCTTTTGGTGGGTCTGGATTCGATTTTTGTTAGGTTGATGTTTCTTTCTGCGAATTCCCTTAGTACTTGGTAGAGTGCTCCGGGGATGGATTTGGCTGCGAAGATTATGGAGGTTTTGTCTTGTCCAGAGTAGGGTGAGTCTTGTTTGTTGAGGACGAAGAAGCGGGTGGAGTTGTTTTTGATGTCTTCGATTTCTCTGGCGAGGATGGTCATGTTGTAGATTTGTGCTGCTCTTTCGCTGGCTATGGCGGCTGCGTCCATGAGTTTTTCTTCTTTTATCATTTTTACGCTGCCTGCGGTGTCGAAGGTGGCTGTGGCTTTGAGTTTGTGTTGTTCCAAGAATTTTCTGCATTGGGCTAGGGCTTGGGGGTGGCTGTACACGGTTTTGATTTGGTTTAGTTTGGTGCCTTTGTGGGCGATGAGGCAGTGGCTGATTCTGAGGATTATTTCGCCGCAGACCTTGAGGTTGTATTCTAGGAAGAGGTCGTAGGTGCGGTTTACGCTGCCTTCGATGGAGTTTTCGATGGGAACTACTCCGTGTTTTACGTCGTCTGTTTTGACGCTTTCGAAGACTTCGGCGAAGCTTTCGCAGGGCTTCACCTCAACAGACTCACCAAAAAAACTGTAAACTGCACTCTCACTATAAGCCCCCAACTCACCCTGAAAAGCAACCCTCAACACTAATTCACCATTATCTAATCCAATATCTGACATGAACCCTAAAATAAAACCCTTTACCATAACCCTAATACTCGTGCGAAATCATTATCAAGCTACACCAAGTTAATTACGTCTTATCACCAACAGATTCCTATGGGGGGAATGGCGATTAGTAATCAATCTGAAAGAATTGAAAAACTGAAGAAAAAATGTTTAGAATTATATGAGTTCTGGGATAATTTGGCTGAGTACGAAAAAGGAGTTTTCAAACTAAGGAAAACTGTCATAGATCTTGGTTTAACTGAAATACTTGACCCAACACACTTTATTTTCCTCTTTATGGTAGTCATTAGAAGAAATAGAGGAAAAACTACTTTTGAAGACTTTAAAAAGGAGGTAAATGAGTTTCTGTCTATTAAGAAACTAGATTTCTATTTTCAATTGGTTGAATTGAGTGGTTTTCCTGAAAATTTTCGTTTAGGTTATGGAAATCTTGTAAGCTTCACCAAATTGCCAGATTCTGTAAAAAAAATTGCCCTGAAATTAGCAAAGGGTGATACTTCTAACATTTATAATAATAAACAAAAAGATGAAGTGCTTGATTATGCTTGCAAACAACTTTTGATTCCTGAAGATCCAAATGTAGGTTTTTGGTTAAGGATTTCGCCTCCAAAGGCAATCAGCTTTAATATATTGATGGAAAATGCTTTTGTTCATGCACAGGATTCTTTAGACATCCTCAGAATTGCTAGCCCCATGCGGGGTAGAACTCGATTACCTCAACTGGCTATTGAATATAATGTTGATGTTGGCACAGCTTTTCCATGCGTACGTGGTATTGAGATCGGAAGATATCCATATGATCCTGACTCCAACGTTCTTATCCAGCGATTGAATGATGTTTGTGTTAATCCATCTTGCGATTTGGAGGAACGACTTAAAGATGCTCTACATTTTTTTAGAATGGCTGAAATTCACGCTCCACCTCATCAACAACTCTTTTTTTATGTTGCAGCAATAGAACGTCTTATTCTTTCGCAGGAACCAAATTTAAATCATAAATTCTGTGAAAGAGCCGCGATTTTAACAGAAAAAGAATCAGGAAAAAGAATTGAACATCTTAAAGAATTAAAAGCATTGTACAAAATGAGGTCAACTATTGCACATGGAAGAAAAACAAATTATGATTTTTACTTGACAAATAGCGCACGTAGTTATCTGAGAAATATAATTCTGAAGATATTGTATTTAATCGATACAAAAAAAATAAAACGGGTATCTCCAAAAGAGAACAAAGAGAATGAATCATTAGAGGAGTACATTAACCAGATAATTTTTTCCGGTTAATCTGTAAATTTGAATTACGGACTCACTAATTTCAATACGCGTGCACATTTTTCAAGAAAAAGCCATATTCTAAGATGGTTAATTGTTAGCTAGTTTGTTTTTGTCTTTTTTTGTGTTTTTTGGCTAGTTCGGGTAGTTTTTTGAGTGCTTTTGTTAGGACTTCTATGCTGGTCTGGTATTCTTGGATGTCTATGTGTTCGTCTGGTGTGTGGTCTAGGGTGGAGTCTCCGGGTCCATAAGTCACCACAGGAATCTTCAAGGCATTCCCCAGAACATTCATGTCTCCCGTCCCAGTCTTCCTCGAAAAAGAAGCATAATTCAAAGTCGTCTTCCTAATCCCCCAAGCTAAAGCCCTGACAATCACCGATCTCCGGTCAGCCTCAAAAGCCTTAGCCACATCCACCTTCTCCACAGTCACAGAAACCTTCGGATTAGTCGACTTATACCGCTCAATCTTCCGCTTCACTTCATCAAACACCTGCTCAGGACTCAACTGAGGCGGAATCCGCAACTGAACATGAACCACACACTTCGACGGAATAAAAGAAGCCGAAGTATTCCCCCCCTCAATCTTAGTCAAACAACAAGTAATCGAATAAAACCTGCTCCTCAACTTCTCTTCTCTCAGATGAAGCTTCTGAATCTGCCTCCAAAACTCCATAGCCTTCTCAATCGCATTCTCAAACAACCACGGCGCAGCAGAATGCCCCGAAGGAGTCTCAACACTAATCCTCACAGTCAAAATCCCCTTATAACCAAAAACCACCTTCTCCAAACCACTCGGCTCCCCAAAAACAGCAAAATCAGGTCTAATCCCCGACTCAACAAAATGCTGAATCCCAGCACCTGAACCCTCCTCATCCACCACACCCACAACAAGAATCTTCCCCGGAAAACCCTCCCTCACAACCCGAGAAGCCGCCACAATCATAGCAGCCAAAGGACCCTTCGCATCCACAGCCCCCCTACCATACAGCAATCCATCCTCAACCCGAACAGGAATAATCCCCTCAACAGTATCCATGTGCCCACACAACAGAACAACAGGCTCCCCCTCACCCACCTCCCCAATCACATTCCCCACCTCATCCCTCCGAACACTGAAACCCAAGTACTCCAGCTCCTCCTGCAAGAACCGAGTAATCTCCTCCTCCTTCCCCGACGGACTGTAAATCTCCAGCATACGAGTCAAGAGCCTAACCGCATAATCACTCATCTACCATCCTCCCCCATAACTTCATCCAGAACCTCAACCACCCGGTCAATCTGCTCCTTCTCGATAACCAAGGGCGGCAGAAACCGCAGAACATTCCTCCCAGCATCAAGAACAAGAACACCCCGATCCATACACCCCAAAATGATATTGTAAACATCGAACCGCGTCTCCACCCCAATCATAAGCCCAAGCCCACGAACCTCCCTCACAATCCTATACTTCTCACCTAGAGCCTCCAACTTCCCCATGAAGTACTTCCCCAGAGTCGCCGCCCGCTCCGGCAACCTCTCCTCAACCAAAACATCTATCGCAGCACATGCCGCCGCACAAACCAGAGGGTTCCCACTAAAAGTGCTCGAATGCTCCCCCCGCTGCAAACTAGCCATAACATCCTCCCTAGCAAAGGTCGCCCCCATAGGGAGACCACCCGCCACCGACTTCGCAAGACAAAGAACATCAGGAACAACACCCCAATGCTCACAAGCAAAAACCTTACCAGTACGACCAAAACCCGTCTGCACCTCATCAAAAACCAACAGAACACCCTTCTCATCACAGATTTCCCTCAACCCCGGAAGAAAATCGTCCGAAGGCACTCTCACCCCCCCCTCCCCCCGAATGGGCTCCACGAGAATAGCAGCAGTCTTATCAGTGATAGCCTCCCTCACCTTTTCAAGATTGTCCGGAGGAACATGCTTGAAACCCGGAACCAAAGGCTCGAAGGGTCCACGATACTTCTGCTTCCAAGTCGCAGAGAGGGCACCCATCGTTTTCCCATGAAATGCCCCCACCATGGCAATTATCTCGGGCTTACCAGAAAACTTACGAACCAACTTGATAGCGCACTCAACAGCCTCCGAACCGCTGTTTGAGAGGAAAACCTTGTTTAGCCCCTTAGGTGCTATGCTGACAATCTTCTGCAAAAGCTCCGACCTAACATCGTTGTAGAAGGATGCATGGCATGAAATGAGGGTTTCAACCTGCCTCTTCACCGCCTCCACAACTCTTGGATGGCAGTGCCCGACAATGCTGACTCCGTAGCTGCCCGTGCAGTCTATATACTCTCTACCATTAATGTCCCAAACTAAGGCTCCTCTGCCCTTCGTGATGACTCTCTCTCTCTTAGAGTAAACGTTTGCCATCAACTTCTCTTCAACATCAATAATCTCACGTTCATTCACGGCTTATCACCGTCCCACACTCATGATTCAAAGAAGAGGAAATCGGCATCTTCCTGACCCCCGAAGAAATCACCACTTCACCGACACCCTGCTCAATAGCTTCCATGGCAGCATAAACCTTAGTTATCATACCCCCACCAATCTTCGGAAGAGCTTCCTCAACCTCAGAAACAGCCAACTTCGGCACCACTTCCCCATCTAATTTTAATCCGTCCACGTCCGTTAAGAGAATGAGCCTGTCTGCCTTGAGGGCTCCAGCTACGTTGGCTGCAGTCCGGTCAGCATCCACATTAAGAGGCTCGTACTCCTCGCTAACTGCAACTGGGGCGATTGCCGGCACATAACCATTCTCTAGAAGAATCCGCAGCAGGGAAGCGTTGACCTGACTAACTTTTCCAGTGTATCCGCCATCGATTACCCGTTTCCTTCCCCTCTCATCAACAATAACCAAACGCTTCTTCCTTTTCGCCCGCACGAGAAAACCATCCAAGCCTGAGAGACCCACCACAGGTATCTCTTGACGCTGAAGGGCTGAAACTATCTGCTTGTTGATTCTTCCAACCATGACCATGGTGAAGATCTTCATGGTTTCCTTGTCGGTGTATCTGCTGCGGAACCCGGTGGGCGAAGTCACAAACTCCTGTTTCTTGCCAAGCTTGGAAGCTATCGCTGTGACGCCTTTTCCTCCACCGTGAACGAGAACCATCTGGTTTTCGGATAGAACTTTCTTTATGTCGGAAACCACTTCGGATGGAACTTCTTTGAGGATGCTTCCGCCAATCTTCACTACAATCAGCATCTTGATCACATCGGATGGAAACCTTGACACTCTAATCCCGTTTTTTCATCAACGTCGAGTATGATGTTTAGGCACTGAATTCCTTGTCCAGACGCCCCCTTCATGAGGTTGTCAATGGCAGAAAATATGATTAGCCGGTTAGCGCGGGGGTCCTCTTCGAAGCCGATGTCGATGAAGTTTGTTCCTTTGGCAACTTTGGGGTCTGGCAGCTGATAAGGTCCCTTCTTGAATTTCACGAAGCGTACGAAGGGTTCTCCTCGGTAGTGGGCGCGGTAGAGTTTCCAGATTTCCCTTGTTGGTAAGGGTTTCTTGAGGAAAGTGTGGATGGTTGAGAGAATCCCTCGGATCATGTTGACGGCGTGGGGTGTGAAGGAAACTGTCACGGGGTCATCTGTTAAGAGGTTGAGTTCCTGCTCGATTTCTGCTATGTGCCTGTGTCCCACTGTTTTGTAGGGTCTCACGCCTCCGAATCTTTCAGGGTGATGTGATGCTATGGTGGGTTTTCGACCTGCACCCGAAGAACCAATCTTCACGTCAGCCACGATTCTATCCGTTTCTATCACCCCTGCCTTAACGAGAGGCGCCAATCCCAGAATCGTCGCTGTAGCCATGCATCCTGGACATGCTACTAAATGGGCATCCTTGATTTCTTGGCGGTGAAGCTCAGGTAAACCATAGACTGCATCGCTCAGCAGTTCTGGGTGAGCATGCGTCCATCCGTACCACTTGTCATAGTCGGCTGAGTTTTTCAAGCGGAAATCTGCGCTCATGTCGATAACTCGTAGTCCTGTTTCAAGGAGTTGCGGGACAAGTTTTACTGCGCTACCGTGGGGTGTTGCCGTGAACACTAGGTCGCAGTTCTCTGTGATGTGGTGGAGGTCTGGGGGAGTGAATTTCAATTGGGTGGCTCCTCTGAGGTTTGGGTGAATTCCGAAGATGTATTCGCCGGCGTTTGCGCGGGATGTTACTGTGGTGAGTTCTATTTCTGGGTGGGGGAGTAGTAATCTAAGGAGTTCTCCGCCTACGTATCCTGAACCGCCTATTACTCCTACTTTCATCTTTTCACTCTCCTTGGTCGGATTCAATTATGCTCTGAGCTCCTTTGAGCAGTGGTTCTGCCAAATTTATTCCGGCAGCCAACCTTGTTTGCTCCCAGAATTCTGGGCAAGCGTTGGCTTCGTGGAACATGATGTTATGCTTGTTTTCTTCTATGCTTTCTTCGATGATGTTTTTAATGTTCAAGTAGGCTTCTTGGTTTTTGTAGTTCTGGAAAGCTGTTTCCAGTTTTCTGTTCCATTCTGGAAAGTCTGTCCTTTTGGTTTTGTCTCGCTTAAGTTTTTTAACTGCATCGAAGGATGGTTCTAGTTTGTTGAATTCTCCGTTGAGGTATTCGTCGTCAATGGTTTTGTTTTTGCCCACATCTATCATGGCGTCAAAGGCTAGGAGCCATGCTCTGCTGTCTCCTCCGATGGCTTTGCCGCATTTGGCTGAAATCTTTCTGATGTGAGACGGCAAGTTTACGCCGAATACCATGTTGCCCAAGAAGGTGTTTGTCCTGAAGTCTTTGAATCCAGCCCGTGCTAAGGCTGTGGGATAGCAGTATGGCGGCTTTCCATCTTCTTTGGTGACTATTATTCTCAAGTCGTAGAACCATTTTTCAACGAGGGTTTGAGCAAGAATTCCTACAGGATTAATTATTGAAGGTTGAGTTTCCCTGAGAATTGCTAGCAGGTCTTCTCGGTCTTTGGCGAGTTGAACATCCTTCCCATGGGTTCCAGCGTCTGGTTTGATTACGATGTTTTCATGGCCAAGTTCCAGTTGCATCAGGTCAGCTATGTCTTCCTCGTTACGTATCTTCCTTCCATCCATGGTTCTTTCGATGGAGTCAACTGGAACATAGACTGTGTGGGGGATGGTGATTCCTGCATGCCAAAAATGGAGTAAGGTCCTTAACTTGCTGAAGCAGACATATTCTACGCATTGGGGATTTATCACATGTTTCCCGAAAGCTTCCAGTACGTTGGCTGCGAAGAGTCTGCGGTTCTTGCTTTGCGCTCTGTTCAGCACTACTTTGATGTCTTTGAGAACTTTGGTGTAGTCTTTTCCCTTAGTGCCAAGTGTATACTTGTTTTTGTCTAGACGAAAGGCAACTTTGCGAAAGGGAATGTAGACCAGGTCTATTCCCATCTGCTCTGCAGTCATTTTGATGCCTTTTTCGTCGGTTTCGGAGCTTTCAAATAGAATTCCGATGCTCATGTCTGTTCTTACATCCTTGCTTCAAACGCTTTCAGTACATGTTTTTCATGGTCTGCTTCTTTTTTGTTTCGTATGTAAACGTTAAGAAATAAGAGAGGGAATTATTCTCCCCAGTCTTCGCCTTCGATTCCCAGTTCTTTGAGCTCCACGGAATCTCCCTTGTTTCCCGTCACTTCTAGTTCCAGACCGCAGCTGGGGCAGCTCAGAATCTCTCCTTTCATGACATCATCTGGGACTTCGATTTCCGCGTCGCAATCGGGGCACCTCGCACTTTTCACAAATTCCACCTCTCAATTTGATTTGAACCATTATAGAAACCATTGCTCTTTATAAGAATTTCGGATTTACAGCTAGCAGTTTTGCACAATTCCCAACTAATTATACGAAATCCGTATAAAATATCCTCCCGCCTGCTTATTGAGCAACATTTCTAACTTACCAACATTTTGGTGGGAAAAGGGGAACTGAGATGCGAAAATCGTTATGAATTCGCTGGGGTTTTTCAGAAATCGTTAAATTTTTCCGTATAGATAGTGTATATGGAGTGGAGAAAATGGATGATACTGACAAGGCGATAATTGGAATTCTGAAACAGGATGGTCGTGCCACCTATAGTGACATCGGAAAGAGAGTTGGCTTGTCGGAAGGAGCTGTTCGGAAGAGAATCAGAGCCCTTGTTGACTCAGGGGCAATAAGACGATTCACCGTCAAGGTCGGGCTTACCGAAGGAGCAGAGGCAATAGCTCTACTTTCAGTAGACCCATCCTTGCCAACTTCTGAGGTCTCCAAAGCGCTGAAGAAATTCCCTACTGTCGAAACAGTCTACGAGATCACTGGACAATACGATATCGCTGTCATCATATCCGGCTTGAACATAACTGACGTCGATGAGTGCCTTGAGAAAATCCGTCGATTAACAGGTGTCGCCAACACAAACACCATGATCGTCTTACGTAGCTGGTAAAAGTTTCATTTTTGAGCGATTTTGGGTCTAACTACGGTTTCAGAAATGAATGTAATGTTTTCGTATTCTAAGTAAGATAATTTTACATAAAGTATATATATTTGTGCGTTTTGTATACTTCCAAAACTGAATTCAACAAAACGGTGTGAAAAAGGCGGCTCAACCAAGTGGAAGAAGAATACCTTAACGAAGAGGGGCAAAAGCTGCTAAAGCGGCTAAGCAGAGAAGGAATCCTACCGAGCCCCTACAATTTTGCCAACTTCAAGGCTCCCTCCTTAGATGAATACATCGTTCATGACAGCACCCTGAGAGAGGGAGAACAGACCCCGGGCGTCATATTCAGCGTAGAAGACAAACTAAAGATCGCTAAGAAACTGGACGAGGTGGGGATACAGCAGATAGAAGCCGGATTCCCCGCCGCCTCAGAAAAACAGAGAAAATGCATCGAAGCACTGGTCGACATGAACTTGGATGCACAGCTCTCCGCCTTCGCCCGAGCCAAGAAAGAAGATATAGATATTGTGGCGGACACGGGAGCCGACGGCATCGTGCTCTCCCTCTCCATATCACCCTACCACAGAAAATACAAATTCCAAGGCATGAGCCAAGAAACATATCTGGAGAAGCTGGCTGACCACATCAGCTACGCAGAGGGTTATGGACTCTTCGTCATATACAGCGCAGAAGACACAACCCGAGAAAACGACCTAAATTTCCTGAAAAAAGCCTACAAAACAGCAGAAGAAGCAGGAGCAGACCGAGCCAGAATCGTCGATACGCTGGGCTGCGCAAGCCCCAATGGAATGTCCTTTCTTGTGAAGGAAATCGGAAAGGTTATCGACATTCCCATCGAGGTCCACTGCCACAACGACCTTGGATTAGCTTTGGCAAATTCGTTAGCTTCCGTGGAAGCCGGAGCGTCAACAGTATCAACCAGCGTAAACGGCTTAGGCGAAAGAGCTGGCATAACCATAACAGAAGAAGTTATTCCCGCCCTCCACATAATCTTCGGCACAAGCCCCTTTGAGATGAACCAGCTAACTGCCCTCTCAAAATTCGTCGAGGAAGTTTCAGGAATAAAGATGCCTCCCCAGAAACCGTTAACTGGCGAAAATGTGACTGCCCACAGTTCCGGGATACATCAGCACGGCGTCCTCATGAACCCAACAACATACGAGTTTTATCCGCCCAGACTGGTGGGTCAGAGGAGAAAAGTGTACATAGACGAACTGGGGGGTAGACACGGCATCTTGTATGTGGCGAAGAATGAGTTGGGACTTGACATCTCTGAGGAGACGGCGAAAAAGGTTCTTGAGAGAGTCAAAGCATCCTTTTCCAGTGGGGGAAGGCGAAGTTCCTACACGCCTGATGAAATTAAAGAACTGATAGGGGAAATTCAAAGGAACTGAGTTCATTGGGGTCTACAATAGCAGAAAAAATCTTGGCTAACGCTTCTCACAAGAAAGAAGTTGTTCCAGGCGATTTTGTAGTCGCCGATGTAAGTTATGTTATGGCTCACGATTCCACAGGTCCTTTAGCTATCGAAAGTTTCTACAGCATCACAGACAAAGTCTTCGACCCAGAGAGGGTCATAATCGTGTTTGACCACTTCTTTCCTCCGCCAACCGTTGCCGGAGCAACCCTACATCAGAAAACAAGAAAATTTGTTACGGACCAGAACCTTCAAGGTTTCTTTACCAATGGGGTCTGTCATCAAATCTTGGTTGAACAGTTTGTTTCTCCCGGAGATGTTGTTGTTGGCGCTGATTCTCACACCTGCACTGAGGGAGCCTTGGGAGCCTTCACCACTGGTTTGGGGTCAACTGACATTGGGGGAGCCATGGCTACTGGAAAATGCTGGTTCAAAGTTCCTGAAAGCCTCAAATTCAATTTAACCGGTTCTCTACGAAAAGGCGTCTATGCCAAGGACGTCATCCTCAGTATTGTGGGAGATGTTGGAGCCGCCGGAGCCCTCTACAGGGCTTGCGAGTTCACTGGAGACTACGTGAAGAATGCAAGTGTCTCTTCGCGGTTGACATTGTGTAACATGGCTATTGAGATGGGAGGCAAAAACGGCATAGTTGAGGCGGACCAGAAGACCCTTGAGTTTCTGGGAGAAAGAGAAGGAAAAATCTTCAGAAGCGACAAGGACTCGGTCTACAAGGACGAATATGAAATAGATGTCAGCAGGATTGAGCCTCAGGTTGCCCTTCCTCCAGCAGTAGACAACGTGGAGCCCGTATCAGCGGTTGAGGGAAGAAAGATAGATCAAGCCTTCCTTGGAACCTGCACCAACGGACGACTAGAGGACATTAAAGTTGCTGCAAAAATTCTGAAAGGAAAAAAAATCGCCAAAAATGTCCGGTTGATAGTTTCCCCTGCTTCACAGGACATATACTTGGAAGCCTTCGAGAAAGGATACTTGGAGAATCTCGTTCAGGCTGGTGGAACCATCTGCAATCCAAGCTGCGGTCCATGCATCGGCAGACACGAGGGAGTGCTTTGCGAAGGAGAAACGTGCCTTTCAAGCCAGAACCGTAACTTCTCTGGAAGAATGGGGTCTCCAGATGCGGATATTATTTTAGCTTCTCCGGCGACAGTTGCGGCATCCGCGTTAGCTGGAAAGATTGCTGACCCGAGGGATTACCTGTGAGGGCATGGAAGTTTGGGGACGACATAAACACTGACCTGATTACGCCAGGCAGATACACCGTTACTACTGACCGGAAACGGTTGGGTCAGATAGCTTTCATAGAGTATAGACCCGAATTCGCTAAGGAGGTCAAAGAGGGAGATGTGATAGTTGCGGGAAACAACTTCGGGTGCGGTTCATCAAGGGAGCACTCTCCGGTAGCCATAAAAGCTGTTGGAATCAGCGCGGTGATAGCCAAATCTTTCGCCCGCATATTCTTCAGAAACTCCATAAACATCGGGCTTCCTCTCTATGTCTGCGAAGACGCTGACAAGATAGACGACGGCGACAATGTCGAAATTGACATAAAAAGTGGGGAGATTCACGACAAGACCAAGGGGATAACTCTCAAGGCGAAGCCGTTGCCAGAGTTCATGCAAAAGATTGTGGGGAAAGGCGGATTGGTGAACTTTCTCCGAAGCGACGGATATGACAGCGTATAGAATAGCCGTGTTCCCGTAGTTGGAATTTTTGTTTAGAGTCTACCGTATGTTTCTTATGGGGCTGGAGTGAATATTCGCTTTCTAATTGCCACTGCGAATAGTGAGGTTAAGAATAGGGGAAGGATGATCCATGGTAGTAGCTCTGGAAGTACTTCGTACTCGTTTGGGTATCCAGACAGGTCTTCGCTTGTGATTGTGTTTTGGGCTTTGTCTCTTGCTATGATGATGTATGTGACGTTTGTGCCATGGGGAAACGCTGGTATAGTGCCGTTCCAGATGTCTTCTTCCAGGTTCGCCATTTCGCTGATGACCCATGTTCCGTTGCCGTCTGTGTAGTTCAAAGCCACCCATTCTACCCCGCTTACGGCATCAGTGACTGTGGCGTTAACGTGGGTTTCTCCGGTGGTTCCATTATTCTCAATGGGCATTTGAGATACATCCTTTATGTCAGGGGGAATAGTGTCAACTGTGAAGTGGACGATGTCTGAGGCGCTGACGTTTCCGGGTGCATCTTCAATGTAAACTATGATGTTATGTGATCCGTCAGATAGCCCAGTTAGGGTTGTGTTTCCGATAGTTGTTACGTTTGCCTGTCCATCCAGGCTGTATGATGTCCCAAAAAATATTCTGTTCACGGTGATTTCTAATGGAACCTCTGTGGTGGCGTAGGTTTTGTTTTCTGGAGACAGAACCGAAATTTTCAGTGACGTGTCTTCTGGTCTGTACATGGCTGTTAATGCTGTGTTTTTGTTCACAGTGACCGTTCTTTTTTGATTTGTGTTTCCGTCGCTCCATCGCCACCAGATGTAGTCTTCGTCTTTGAAGGAGCAGGATTCGGGCATCTCCAAGCTGACTGATGTGGTTTCGTTATAGGTTATTGACCAAGGGGTTGTGTAAGATGCGCTGTCGGCTGTGAATGTTACTCCCATGGGGTTGCTGTCCACTATGAGCTTGTACGCTATGAAGGGAGGGGGACTTGGATTCATGAGCGGAAAATTGTCTCGATTATTCCCGTCAATGATGTAGGGCGTGTCTCCAATGCCTTCACCATCGCTATCTTCTCCTGTGTAGTCTTTCCAGTAGTTGCCGCCTGATTGTATGCCGTTGTCCCATGAATTGGTCTCTTGTCCATGGAAGTTATTCGCTTGTATTAGGTTGTCGATGAAGTAGTTGTGGTAGATGAAGTTGTTTGAAGCACCATAGACGGCTATGCCATATTCATTTTCTTGCAGAGTGTTCTCGTAAATCTGAGTGTTTGTGCCCCCGCTGGGGCAGATGCCATTGGTATTGTTTCTCATGGTGTTTCCAAAAATTCTATGACCGTTCCCATTGACGATGTTTAAACCATGGAATCCGTTGTTGGTTACGTTGTTATTGTAAAAGTTGATGCTTTGAGAATTTGAAATCACAGCGCCATTGTCATTTTCAGCTATTTGATTTTCTGAAACTTCACTATTTGTGCAATGAAAAACAACCAGACCTGTCGCACCCAGATATTCTGGATTATGATTGCCCACTATTTCATTCTTGACGATGGTTGCTGATGTTGAATATGTGATTCTTAGACCTATCTGAATGTTTTCTCGTAAATTGTTTTCAGATACGTAGCAATTAGAAGAGTTGCTGAGGCTAATGCCGCTGACTGCACTGCTTGTTATGGTGTTTCCGGAAAAGGTGCTGTTAGAAGAAATTATGAAACTGATGCCGTTGTTTGCGCTGTTTGCGATAGTGTTTCCCGAGATAGTGGCATAAGTGGAGTTCCAGATGTAGATTCCATCGGTGTTGTTTGTCAGCGTGTTTTCAGAGAAAGTGTTGCTGGGAGAACGGGACATTGCGATGCCAAATCTGCTGTTTTTTATGGTGTTTTCCGAAACTGTGACATGGGAAGATTTGTAGAGTTCGATGCCGTCATAGTTGCTTGTCAAGGTGTTTCCGGAAATAGTGTTGCTGGAAGAAACGGAGAGGATGATGCCACGGAATGAACAGTTTGTTATTGTGTTTCCAGAAACGGTGACGTCTGAAGAGTTGTAGAGGTAGATGCCATCATAGCCGTTCTGTATCTTGAATCCGCTGATTTCAACATTGTCTACGTTATCAACGTAAACAACTAAAGATGTGCCTCCACCTCCATCAATTATTGTATTGCCGCTGCTTTCTCCCCTTAAGGATATGGACTTTGTCACCACAACATTTTCGTAGTAGGTTCCGGCTTTGACAATTATTGTGGCGCCTTCAGCTGCGTGGTTTATCGCTTCCTGAATAGTTGGATAATCGTCTGGAACAACCAACTGGTTCTGCCCTGAAAATCCTTGGGTGACTGTGAAGGTTGCAGTTGCGGCATTTCCCATTTCATCAACGGCTCTCACTGTATACGCTCCCTCTGTTTGGGTCAGGACACTGATTATGCCTGTGAAGTATCCATGGTCATCGGTGAAGAGTGGGCTTGGAACCGTAGGAATCGTGGCGCCATCCCAAGTGACTGATATTTCCGAGTTTGGGGTGAACCCGGAGCCTACGAGGGTGGTTGCCGCAATTCCTGTGGAGGGAACCAGTTCGAGTCTGGGGTTTACATCAAAAAACGAGAAAATTTTGACGTCGTCAAAGTAGGCGGTTACGCTATTGTAGCATTGGCTAACTGAAAAGGCTTCAATTCCCGATGTGGGATTAGAGGTTATGCTGCCTGATGTGGTTGTTACAGTTAGGTTTTCACCTTTCAATTCTCCGTCAACCCAGACAGAGTAGGTGTCGCTGTCTCTGTCCATAATCAGCTTGATTTTGTACCATCTGTCAGCAACATAGGATTGCAGGACCTGACCACCCGAATTTATTGTGCCACTATCCTGAAAGGTTACTGGCGCATATTCGCAGGAGATGGCACCGCTAACCTTCTTGGTGAAGGCTATTCTTGCATTATCCCGTGAACCACCATTTGCATCTGCAACTCGGACAGCTACTTCAAAGCCTATCCGTGGTGAACTTGAGGTGAATCGCTTTGCAGCAAAAGCCGCCCAAAAATCCACGCCTAGAAGCTTCAGAGATTTTGTTGGAGACTGAGAAACGTTTTGCAAGATAACCTGATGTTCGGGTCCTTCGCCGTCAAACCACAGTTCCCATCCGCCACTAGATGGAAAAGTGCCGACGCTGTAGCCTTCGAAGTCGTCTTCGAAAAGAACTTGTTCTGCTCCTCTGGCTTCAAGCTTTGTGAAACTGAAGGCTGCTAGAAATATTGAGCAAAAGATAAGAAAAAACATGAATGCAGCTTTAACTCTTTTCATGTTAGTCCTCTTATGATTCATTCTATAGTATAGATAACGTATAAGATTTTTTGTAAAGGTTTCTTGACTAAACAAATGATACATTCTGGGAGGTTTAGTCAAATTTTCTTGACCAAAAAAGGCGTAGAAGATTGTCGCTGTTGTTTCTCAGTTTTGCGAGAACATTAGAGGAATAATGCAACTGTTATGCTTCAGGGAAGGAATAATTCAGTGTCTTCCCCTGTGTCTGGAGTTTCTCTGGCTTCTTGTCTGTTTCTGTCTCCAGTCTCGTTTCCTCTGGGTTTCTATCCTTTCTCTCGGATATTCATAGTGTTTGGAGCCGTGCCTTCTGTACTCATCTAATGTAGTGTAGAAGTTTGTGTAGCTCATCTCTTCCTTAGCGAGGGACTTTAATATGTCATTCAGTTCAGACTTCGTCTCTGGTGACGTGAGTTTATCCCATGTCTCAGAATAAGCCATGTATGCAGCGTGAAACTTGAAGTCAGATGGTTTGTCAATCAACAGTTTCTCTACTTCTTCTTCGGTTGGGGCCTTCGTTTCTTCGGTCATAACTACCTATACCCTGAAACTGATAGAGATAGATACATAACGCAACACCTATAAATGTTTGGACTTCCCTGCTTATTATAACCGCTGTGACAATAGTCATTAGCTAAAGAAGGCAAAGAGTGAGTTGAAGCGTAAAAACCTTTTACTAGTGGCACTTTTGGTTGGGGCTCTTCTCTCTTCTTTCCTTATTGTAATTATGGTTAACCACTCTAACAAAAAACAAAACTCTCAAAACTCGCAAGAATTTCTTGTTGGCGTTCAAGCTGGGTACGGTGGCATCGAAGATGTCAAAGCCCTAGTCGACAGGGTGAAGAATTTCACGAACCTTTTTGTCGTTTCCACGACGAATGTAACCAACAACGTTTTTCTGCTTAATGAGGCATGCGATTACATTTATGATGCGGGCTTGAAGTTCTTCTTTTATTTTCAGGATTATACAACCACAATCAACATGGGCTCCGATCCTTTTTCTGTTTGGTTATTGAAAGCCAAAGAAAAATACGGTGACTATTTCTTAGGTGCGTACCTTTTCGATGAGCCGGGAGGTAACGTATTAGACAAGAATAAATCTATGGGGACCAGTGGGGCGAGTACTTATGAGCTAGCATCAGAAGGCTTTACACGCTATATTGACCAGCAATGTGGTTCATACGTTTATTTGGGCGATTACGCGAATTTTTCAGTCTTCACCTCAGATTATGGTCTCTACTGGTTTGACTACAAGGCGGGATATGACTGTGTTCTAGTCGAGTATGCGTGGAATCACAGCAGGCCACTCCACACCGCGCTATGCAGAGGCGCCGCCACGGTTCAGAACAGAGATTGGGGAGTAATGTTGACCCACACATATGACTATCCACCCTACATCGAGTCTGGACCTGAACTCTACGAAGATTTAGTTACAGCCTACACTTTAGGAGCAAAATATGCAGTAGTCTTCAACTTCGCGAAGAATGATACCAATAATACCCAATTCCCAATATTAACTGACGAACATTACGAGGCTATAGAAGACTTCTGGAACTACATGCAAAACAACCCAGAAAACTACGGAACCGTCAAAGCTGATGTGGCGCTGGTTCTTCCGAAGGATTACGGCTTCGGTTTCCGTAACCCAGACGACACCATTTGGGGGATGGATGGGGCAGACCAGTGGACCAGAAAGATGTTAGAGGACGTAAACAATTTTGTCGACGAGTACGGCTTCCGTTTAGACCTTGTCTTCAGCGACCCAGAATTTAACGATGTCCTTCAAGACTATTACGATGAAGTGTTTATCTGGAATAGTGGAGCTGAAGCTGACAGCAGTTATCCGGTTGTGAACCTCAACACCAGCTTGGGCTACAATACAATCCAAGAGGCATTAGATTCGGGTTCAACAAGTATTGGTGACACCATCTTTGTTAAGGCGGGAACCTACCAAGAAAACTTGGTTATCCAAAAAGCAGTAAATCTGATGGGTGAAGACAAAGAAACCACAATCATTGATGGAGGCAACCATGGAACCGTTGTGGAAGTAAATTTGCCGTATGAGCAATACCTATATGTGCAGTCTGGGCAATTGCGGTATAGGCAAAACGTGAATGTGAGTATATCCGGATTCACTATAAGAAATAGTGGAGAGAATGAGTTAGACGCTGGTGTTCGCATATCAACACCCAGTGACATTCTACCATCCCCCATTAGTACAATTAATGCTACCCTCTCGGATAACATAATAACCGATAATTATCTAGGCATCCAACTCATCAACTCCGTTAATAACACCTTTAGAAGCAACAACATATTCGGTAACGAGTATAACTTTGGAGTTTACTACAATATTTCCTCAACCTTCATCAATGACATTGATGCCTCAAACACTGTTGATGGAAAGCCAATCATCTACTGGATTAACGAACACGACAAAACCGTTCCCTCTGATGCAGGGTATGTTGCCCTCATCAACTGCACAGACATAACCGTGCAGAACCTAGAGCTTACAAACAATTACAACGGTTTGCTTCTTGTAAACACCCAAAAATCAACATTTTCCAGCAACGTTTTTGCAGGCAATTATGAAGGCGTCAGCCTAATTGGTTCTTCAGATAACCTGTTCAGAGATAATGCTATAGAGGATTCCGTTTACAGTTTTGGAGTTCAGGATGGATTTGCAAACGATGTTGACGTTTCAAACACAGTTGACGGTAAACCGATAATCTATTGGGTTGATGAGCATGATAGAACGGTGCCGTCTGATGCAAGTTATGTGGCTCTCGTAAACTGCAGTGGCATCACGGTTCAAAGCCTCAATCTAGACAACAACGGTCAAGGAATACTATTGTCAAATACAGTCAACTCGATACTATCCGAAAACATCATCATAAAACAAAAAATTGGAATTCAACTCCTCAGTTCTTCAAGCAACACAATTTCAGATAACAGAATAACAGATTGTAAGGAAGGGATTAGACTCGAGAGCTCTTCAACGAATACCGTGAAGGACAACGTTTTGGAGGCAAATGAGAATTGCGGTTTCAACGTCGTCTCTTCAAATCTCAACGACCTTTCAGGCAACAGCTTCACAGACTGCAACAACGGGATCATGCTTGGAAATGCATCATACAACACAATCTCCCGAAATGAGATGACCTCCAACAAATTTGGTGCCCTAATATATGACTCCAACTACATCGAATACCCAATTAATCCAGAAATTGTTATCCCCCTAATCATCAACTCTAACGGCATCTTTGTGTGGCGTACCGCAAACAACACCTTCCACCACAACAACTTCATCAACAACACAAAACACGTTCAGCCGAACCTCATGGTTGTATCAGAAGACTTCTGGGATGACGGTGCGGAAGGAAACTACTGGGACGACTACAATGGAACAGACAGCGACGGAGACGGCATCGGAGACACGCCATACATCATCGGACAAATATACCCTTATCCTTACCAAGATTACATCCAAGATAACTACCCTCTAGTGAAACCCGTTGAGATACCGTAAACGCCCAAACAGTCCACGGTGTGAAGGCTATTTTCCATCGCAGAAACGCCTTATGTACTCCAGCGCCACCTGCGAAGCATTTCTCAATGTTTCTTCGTTTATGCCGGGTGCTCCGCAAACCACTATGGTAATGTTTCTTGTTTTTTCGGTTACTTTTGTGTTGTCAGCATCCCGATAAGGGTAAACAGCTATCAGCTTCTCGTTGTCGGCGATAACTATTTCTCCGCCTTTTAGAACCAAAGGTTTTTCCATGCCGATTCCTAAGAATTGCTCTCCTTCTTCTGCAAATCTCATGAGAAGGTCTCCCTCCAGTTTGTCTGCATCAAAGGTCGCTAAGGCAATTCCTGTCTTGATGGAGGCTAGGTTGTAGGCGTCAACAAGAGTGTTTATGCAGGGAAGTGTTTTTCCTCCGAGAATTCTTCGAATCAAAGCCTCTGCTGCTGGACGATTTTTTGTGGGGTCTATTCCCACTCTCCAGAAAAAATCTCGGTAAGCCCTGAAGATCGGCTGATCCTTCACTGAGTCTAGGTCATACTCTTCCCGAATCTGCCTCGTTACCTCAACCTTGAATTTTTCCAGTTCAGCGTCTCTCTTCTGAATCTTCACATCCTTAACGTGGAGTACGGAAGCAGTGAGGTCTGGAAAACGAGTTTTAAGTTTTGAATCGATTTTCAGGCTCATGTCTCCGTCGTCCCCACTTTCGGAATAACCATGCTCTTATTCTGTTAGATAAGATTCAAAAATATTCTGGATAATCTGTGAGTTCCCAGTCTTCGGAGGTTCCTGTTTTCTTCGGTGTTTTTTCTCTCGTTATCCGATTAACTATGAGGAGAATCACTAGCAAGAAGATCAGGGTGATTCCTATCATCAGCAACTCGGAGGGTATGACTACAAGCCTAAACATGTTGCTGGCTGCACTACTGTAGTCATCGTCTCCAGACCATTTAGCTTTGACAGAATATACGCCGCCGGGTGGAGAATCCCAGTTGTAGGAATATTCTCCATTGGAGTCGGTTACAACCGTTGTCAGCAAAGTTAAGGGTGAACCCATCGAACTAACGTATAAAGTGACTGTTTCTCCTGCCAAAGAAGGCGAAAGCGACCCGCTTATCTTCACATTGTTATTTGCAACGGCAAAATTGGTGGAAAGCGAGACGTAAATCGCCGAGGAATCGGGGATGCTATATCTGGATGAAACCTGTCCAGGAGCTTCCCTTTCATAATTCCCTAGGGGAATCACTTTTGCTAAGTTTCTTTGAAGAATCTCTGGGCACTCGCCGACGCGCCATCCCTTTTCCCAATTCGCACCAGTAGTCTCGGCTACATAGTATTTCTCTCCTTCATATCTGTAAAAATAAACAGTGGATCGAGCATCCTTTGGGCTTTCTGGCAGATGAACCCCCAGCAGCATGTGGTCTTGCGCCTCAATGAGGAGGAGGACTACGTCAAGCCCCCCTGCCTTCATTATGGAGGCTGCCACTATAGTGAAGAGGTCGCAGTCACCTTGGTTTTCAACGATTGTTTCTACGGGATATTTTTGGGGGTCGCTTTCTACATAGGGAATCTGATGCACTAGCATGAGAACACCGTTGGCGAAGTCCTCTTTGTTGTTGTAGATACTCCACAGGTCGTCTGCGATGGGCTTCAGAGCATCGGGGGTTACGAATTTGGAGAAATCGTAATAGTAAAGACCATGGTCTTTGCTGCTGTAATTCTCGTAGAGGATGTCAGGCACTGAAACTTTTAATTGATAATTTGTAGAGCCATCTGGACCGTCTAGGAGTTCATATGTGTATTCTTGGGTGGCGGCTAAGCTGCTGTTAGAGAGAAAGAGAAGTAGCAAAATGAAGAGAGAGGCAATAAGTATCTTTGGGTGCCGTGATGGGGGGGACATACACTTAACCCTTCTTCTTCGCCCCTATTTAACATTGATCAGAATATTAAATGTTACGTTACATGAATAGATGAATTAATTACTAAAAACGTTACATGCTCTATCCATCATACCAACCTTTTAGCATCCACCTTTATCACCCCTTATTCCACAAAAACCATCCCAGAACGGACACAAAGAAAAAACAAACATATTTGGAGCCTAATCACAGCAGATTGTTGAAAACAAGCTTTTTCCTGAAAATCCAGAGAACAGCGAAACCGCCTGTTGGTTCTGTGATTTTTCTCTGAATCAAGTCATTCAGAAAATCAGCTGACTCTGATTCGCTTTTGGAACTCTCGATTTATCTAAAAGTAAATAAAGGTATTTGCGGATATTAGGGAAGCAACCAAAAAATAGGTTCCAAAATGGTGTTTGACTTGAAGAATACGCACACGTACAAACGAATCTCGCTAATGATATTAATTTCTCTTCTGGTCGTTTCAACATTATCGATTTTCTCGATGCAATGGCACCCAGTTAGTGCCCAGATCACACCCGCAAGCCTCACTGGCATAATAACCGACAGGGGAGTAGATACTGATGGGGATGGGACCTTCAATTTCTTAGAAATCGGAGTTGAGGTTAACGTTACCGTTGCAGGGATATATCGGGTGGAGTTAATTGGGCTTTATGATACCTCGCAAAATTACATCGGTATCCGAGACGAGAATTCCACATTCCTTAATACGGGTATTCACGTTGTCTACCTCCACCTTGATGACGCAACCATCTATGCTTCATCTGTCAATCCCGTCTACATTGCAATCATAACCCTCTACGATGAAAACGATAACACACTTGGTAATTTGTACGATCTTCCCTTGTCAAGGGAGTACTCCCACACCGATTTCGATCTTGAACTTGAAATCAGAGTTGATGCGATAAAACGAGAAATAATGTTAGGTCAGGGAGGAAGCTTCCAAGTTAGAAACGCTTACTCCATAACCAACATTGGAGATAACACAACCACTGTTGAATTGGGTATCCATGAAGATGCCTACGACATCACAGTGTGGGACGAAATGGGTGATCTTGAGTTTTCCTCGGGAAGCGGAACGATAACTGTGAATCTCAGAGAAATGCTGCATGCAAATGAAACGCAAACACTCCATCTCAGTTATCATATTCCATGGGAAAATTACATCACTCAGCAGAATGGGCTCAACTACAACTTACATTTCACCTTCTATGAACAACTCGATTGGACGCTAGGAGAGTTAACTGTCTCCATAATTCTCCCTGAAGGCGCCAAATTTCAATCCTCCAATCCTCCAGCCCCCCGCATCGAAAAAGGTGGTCTTCAAGACACTGTAACTTTTGCGTTCTCCGATGTGACGCCCTCCGACGATCTCAGCTTTGAGGTCAACTATAGTTATGTTATGTTCTGGTCTTCTTTCTACCCCACTATCTGGGTGGGAGTCCTAGTTGTTATCGTAGCCGTATTTGCCTTTCTCTGGAAAGCTCCCAAGCCCATTACAGCACCGTTAATTCCGGTTCCACCTGAGGATCTCAGGAAATTTGTTGATGCCTATGAAGAAAAAGAGCGGATTCAGTCAGAGCTGGAATCTATGGAAGAGCGGTTACAGAAGGGAAAAATTCCCAGACGCAGATTTAAGGTTCGGAAAAAAATGCTGGATGGGCGCCTCTCCACGATTGCTAGGGACCTCTCTTCCCTTCGTGAGACGATAAGGGCTGCTGGCTCCAAGTATGCAAACTTGATGAGACAGATTGAAGTGGCAGAAACAAATCTTGAAGGAGCAGAGAGGGATATTCAGCGAGTCAAAAACAGATACAAACGCGGAGAAGTGTCTAAGGGTGCGTATGGAAAGCTTATGGATGAATACAAGCGCAGGAGCGAAGAGGCTGAAGCAACAATTGATGGAGTTCTTCTGAGACTCAGAGCGGAAATCCACTAATTACAAAACATTTTTATTTCAATGAGTTCTTTTGATTAGAATCTAAAAAGCGGAGTTGATCATCTAATGGTTGAAATCCATGTCGATGTGGATAAATGCACTGGATGCGGAACATGCGTCGACGTTTGTCCTGTATGTGTTTACGAACTGCAAAACGAAAAGTCTGTTCCAGTAAACATTGAGGACTGCATAATCTGTAGAGCATGCGAGATGCAATGTCCCGAAGGTGCCATCCAAGTCATCGAAGAGTAAACAGGCAAACCAAACAGAATGCCTACAATGGGGAAAGAGAATCTTTTCCCCAACTTTATTCTCTATTCCATGAAAAATGCTGTTTTTCAACATACTGACTCAATGTTCCAGAAAGAGGATTGAATCTTCTTCACTTTCTCTATTGTTTTTTCTCCTTGTTGCCGTATCTTAAGCTCTGCCCCAGTGCGCTTGTCCCTGATGGAGTAGGGGATTCCAGTCATCCTAGCAGTCACCGCAGCGGCCATCTTTCCCAGAAATCTCAGGTTGTATCCTCCCTCCAGAACTGCCACAAGTTTTCCTTGACAAAGCTTTGCTGCTGACTCTAGAAGTGCATCGAAGATTTTGGTGTAGCTGAAGGCGGATAAGGACAATTCACCCACTGGGTCTGTGTGATGGTTGTCGAATCCTGTGGAGACGAGAATGAATTGTGGCTTGTATTGGGTGATTATGGGAACCGCAATCTCGTTGAAGGCTTTGAGGTATATCTTGTCGCTGGTTCCGAAGGGAAGGGGGATGTTCACTGTGTATCCTAATCCCTCATCTTCGCCAGTCTCCTCTGCAAAGCCTGTTAAGGGAAATTCGCTGGGGTCTTCGTGGAGGCTGATGTAGAGAACCTTGTCGCTTCGATAGAAGATTTCCTGTGTTCCATTTCCATGATGGGCGTCTATGTCCAAAATCAAGACCCGATTAAGGTTAAATTTTTCTAGGAGGTGAGACGCGGCTACCGCAACATTGTTGAAGACGCAGAAGCCCATGGCATAGTAGGGTCCAGCGTGATGCCCCGGAGGTCTAACAAATGCGAAAGCGTTTCCGAACTTTCCCGCCATAACCAAATCAACTGCCTTCATGGTTCCTCCAGCAGCCAAGCGGGCTACCTCAAAACTTTCAGGAGAAACCACCGTGTCCTCGCGGTCTAACAGTCCGCCGCCCGCCATACAAATGAGCTGAACCAGATGAATATAGTCGGGTTTATGAACCAGCTGCAGGTCGGTGATTCCTGCGGTTTCGGGTTCAATGAGAGAGCAGTTTTCATTTTCTAGAAGGCGGCTCCTGTTCAATTCTCTCATGATTACCCTGAGGCGGGAGGGGGATTCAGGATGGTGGGGTCCGGTTTTGTGGTTCAGGTACTTAGGCGAGTACACCACTGCTGTCCTTGTCATCTTTGCACTTCCTAAACGCAAACTGCCTCTCAGCTAAAGAGGCTATTTGTGGTCATACCTAATTATAGGTTATTTATTGTTTTAACCAAAGGATTTTATGTTCCGTGAGGGTAATGACGTTTAACGATTTGTGGGGGTGGATTTGTCTTTGGCGTCTAAGGTTGCCGTGGTGACCTACCTGATTATTGTAGCAAACATCATAGTTTTCCTCACAAGCCTATCCGACCCCGAGTCCTATAATCAGCTTATCCAAACCTACGGTTTGGTTCCCGCTCAAATCATGGGAGGCAAGAACCTCTTTACGCTGATCACATCCATGTTCTTGCACGCTAACATCATCCACATAGGAATGAACATGATCTTCCTCTTCATAACTGGAGACGCTGTTGAACGAGAGCTGGGAAGTTCCCGCTTTCTGGCACTGTATCTAGCCTGCGGCGTCATCGCGGGGCTCTTTCACTCCTACCTAAACAGCGCATCAACCATCCCCACCATAGGCGCTTCAGGAGCAATCTTCGGCGTTATAGCCGCCTTCGCCATTCTCTTTCCCTTCCGCTGGCTCATCACTCTCTTAGGGTTCATTCCCATCCCAGTTCCAGCCATAATCTTCGTCTTCATAACAGTCTTAACCGAAACCGCCTACGTAGCCTCTGGAGCAGTGGAAAACATCGCCCACACAGCTCATGTGGGAGGCTTCCTAGCCGGCGTCTTCTTGACCCTACTGTTTATACCCAGAAAACGGCAAAAAGAGAAAAAGTGACCAGCCGAAATAGAGCGAGAAAAAGTTAGTATCACATCTGATAATGATGAACTCTTAAATATCCGGAAAAGATTTTTTTAGTGAAATGCGATCTGATAAGACCTGCAGAATGAACCGACTAGCGGTCTTCTTCTTACTATCAAGTGTATCACTTCTAGCTATTGCCTATGTCACAGTTGAACCGGTCTATGCGCAAGCCGACTTTAACGCCTATCTGGGCAGCACAATATCTGATGGGGAAATCGATGGAATAATTGGAAGCGAGTGGGACGACGCAGGCAACTTTCCTGGCACTGCCATAGAACCGCAGGGAACAGCTGAAATCTGGACAAAGCATGATGGAACTTACCTGTACATCGCCATGCAATTTACTGCAGACTCCGCCAATCCTTGGGTGGCATTTCAGTTTGGCAGCGCCAGCCACATGTCTTCGGGTGCTGATGGAGCGCTCTTTGGTCACGACAGGCTTGGCGCAAACGAGTATCGGGACATCTCCTTTGGTGGTCTTGGAAGTATATCTGCTGACCAGAATCAGGACGGGGTGGGTGCAATCCGTGTAGGAGCCTCAAATCTCATCACTATCGAAGTGAAGAAGCCTCTAGACAGCGGAGATTCAGCTGGGCATGACATAGAATGGTCTGTAGGCAACACGCATACGCTGATTATTATGTGGGACTCGAACGGAGGAGGGAGCAGCGGAGGCAGCCGCAGTCATCAGAGCGGTCTCGGCGGGGATAAAACTGTCCTCCTCAATACAGACGAGATACCTGAATTTCCGGGTTTAACGATAGTTGCTGTGTTAATCGCCGTAACCTTCTTGATAATATTCTTCAAAAGAACGGGAGCGCTAGTGAATCACAGAGACCGAGAGAATGCCAGCCGATGACTGGAGATATCTAACGATTCTCTGAACCAAAAAATCAGCCTCTTTAATCTCCGGAAAATACAGGAGATGCGCTTCACAGTTTTTTCGGCAGTCAGAAGCTCCAAACCCTTTAACCTGAACCTTTGCCCCCACCATGCTCTTCATATGGTGATTTAGGGTGCACTCCATTTTTTCCTTGGTCTCAGCGACGATAACCGCTACCACAGACACGTTTTCGTTTGCAAGAAGGTAATCTATGTGCCAGAACTTCCGTTTTTTCTTTCTCACGTGCCTAGCTACTCGATGTTTGAGGCTTGAGGCTCCCTTGCCTAAGGCTGACCCAGTGTAAGCGTAGTATCCCTCCGGAAACCTCTGTTTCCCCAACTTCCCCACGTTTAAACTAACTTCCTTTGACAAAAACAATAGCAACGTGTAGATTCCGCTCGTTGAAAACTCTGAAAACAGGTTTATGTCTTCCTTCAAAGGCAGCCGCCCACGCTCTTTAGTTTAACGTTTCATTCCAGAAGATTACCCGCTTATAATATCGGTAAAGGTCAGCATTGAATTCTGGGTCACTGTAAACAATATCAAAACTGGAACCGTACTCGTCTATGAGCTGGTTGACATCGCTCCAAATCTTCGCTGACCGATCATCCGTGTTGGCGCTCCACAGCCCCCATATGTTGTCTTCGGCGCTGCGGAATCCGAAGCCATAATTTTCGGGGAGAACGTAGGCTACTTCTGCTTTTATGGTTCCATGCTGTTTCGGGTTATCGTTGATGTAGTTCCAGAGCTCTTCGAGGGCATCAAAGTGCTCTTCTGTCAATGTTCCATACTGTGAATACTCGGTCTCTGGATAATCGAAGATTACCGCGTATTTTGCTCCGTTATTGTATGCCAGAATCAGGTCATCGTAGAGTTCGTTGCCTGACACGAGGTAGGGAGGTCCGTTGTATGTCCATGTGACTATGGCGCCCCACTCCCTGTTTTGAACCGTGGCTGCGCCTCTGCAAAGGGCGACGTGTAATGGTCTACTGTGGTTCCAAGCGAATTCTGTTAGAATGGTGTCATAGCCGCTTTTGTAGTCGAACCAGTAGAGCCCATAATCCGCAGTTAACGCCGTAATATCCGCAGTTTTTCGAATGGACGTGTAGTATTCTATGTGAATACCGAGATTTTCGACATAAATCTTAGCGGCTTCTGCTTGGTCTTTTGCACCTCCTGCTCCAATCATCCTGAAATTGCCTTGGTCTAACTGGTTTCCTCCAGGTTCGTCCAAGGCGTAGATTCCTAAGAATCGGTTACCGTATTTTTCTTTGGTTTCTGAAATCCAGAGGTGCGGATAATAGTTGTATCTCCATTGCATTGTATCATTAATTGGAGAAATAAAGAAGACCAGAAAATATAGTCCAGAGTCGTAAACGTAGTTGCAGACCTCCTCAAGTTTGTTTATGTCTGTTGTTATTCCGAGGGAGTCCACGACAAAGAGATTCGTGAAATTCTTCACCCTATCAACCAGGGCTTTGACGTCTTCAACGCTGTCATTGTCGATGGCATATTCTACTCCCACAAAAAATTCTGGGATTGAACTCTGTTTGTTGATGCTGGAGGTCCAAATCACCAGAACGATGGGCGAAAGTATAACCGCGATGAGTATTATGCTGAAGAGAAGCGTACTATGTCTCAGCTTTTTCCTCTCCCTTCCCCATTCCTATGTTTACTGATGCAATAAGTCTTCTGGGATATAATGTTAAATATCGAGTTAGTTCTAACTTTGGAGCGAAAGGGTTCCGAGGCATGGTTGATGCTGGATATTAAGCTGATTCGTGAGCATCCAGAGGTCGTGAGAAAAGACCTTGAAAAGAGGGGAGAAACCGAAAAAATTGAGATGCTCAGCAATCTCATCGAGTATGACATAGAGTGGAGAAGGCTGCTTACAGAAGCAAACGAGCTTCGCCACAAACGAAAGGTGATAACCGCCGAAGTCGCAAATCTGAAGAAGAAGGGAAAAGACGCCAGCAAACAGATAGAAGAGGCAAAGAACATCCCTGAAGAGATAAAGAGACTGGAAGAGCAGGTGGAGGAATACCGAGAAAAAGCCCACCTCATCCTGCTGAAACTGCCCAACATACTCCACGAGACAGTTCCCTTTGGCAAAGACGAAAACGACAATGTTGTTGAGAGGGTCATCGGCAAACCCCCAAAATTCAAATTTAAACCCAAAAGCCACGCAGAAATCGCTTCGGACTTAGATTTAATAGATTTTGAGAGAGCCGCCAAAGTTGCAGGTCACGGCTTCTACTACCTAAAAGGAGACCTAGCTCGCCTTGACTTCGCAATCATGAACTATACAATAGATTTCCTCCGAAACAGAGGCTACACCCTGATAGAACCGCCTCTAATGATGCATCAGAAACCCTATCTGGGAGTCACAGACCTAGAATTCTTTGGAGACCAACTGTATAAGATCGAAAATGATGACCTCTATCTGATAGCGACGAGCGAGCATCCCATGGCAGCAACCTATATGGACGAAGTCATCCTCAAAACAGACTTGCCCATAAAATATGTGGGAGTTAGTCCCTGCTTCAGAAAAGAGGTGGGCGCCCACGGCAAATACACCAAAGGCTTATTCAGGGTGCATCAATTCAACAAAATCGAGCAATTCATCTTCTGTCTCCCCGAAGACTCTTGGAGATTCCATGAGGAACTCCAGAAAAACTCTGAAGACCTCTACAAGGCTTTGGGGCTACACTACCGGGTTGTAAACGTCTGCACCGGAGACATCGGAATAATAGCGGCTAAAAAATATGACATAGAGGTTTGGATGGCTGATGGCACATACAGAGAGGCTGGCTCAAACTCCAACTGTACAGACTATCAAGCGAGAAGGCTGAACATAAAATACAGAGAAAAAGAGGGACAGCCCCCAATCGGTTTTGTTCACACCCTAAATAACACCGCCCTCGCCACCAGCAGAACAATGATAGCCATCCTAGAACAGTATCAACAAAAAGACGGCTCCGTCGTTATTCCTGAAGTTTTAAGACCATTAATGGGCGGTCTTGAAAGGCTTGAGTGAATCTAAAAGCCGAAGATTTTAATACTTCCCTGTGAAATCTTTCCACTCACAATGAGGGTATGATGTGTCAAAGAGAAAAGGGCGCATTAAGGACAAGTGGCGTGACAAAAAGTGGTTCAAGGTAGTGTCTCCGCCGTACTTTGGCGGGGTTGAACTGGGAGCCGTACCTGCGGATGACCCTTCAAAGCTTGTTGGAAGAATTATAGACGGCACTCTCTACGACATCACCAACGACTTTGCGCATCAGTATCTCAAGATGTACTTTAGAGTAGAGGATGTTGAGGGCAAAACCGCCCGCACGGTCTTTAAGGGTCACGAATACTCGCGGGATTATCTCAGGAGTTTGGTTAGACGGAGAACCACGCGAGTAGATGGAATCTTCAATGTCACCACCAAGGATGGTTATGGATTAATGCTGGCGGTTTCTGTTTTCACTCTTTCCCGCATAAAGACCTCCCAAGAACAGGAGATACGTATCATCATGAGTGAAATCGTTAAGGAGAAAGCCTCCTCCCTCACCTTCGACCAGTTCGTTCAAGAACTTGTTCTTGGGAAAATTGCCTCCGACATCTACAACGATGCCAAGAAGATATCGCCTCTTCGCCATGTGGGTGTCCGAAAATCGAAGCTTACTCTTCAACCAGCCGCAACCGCATAGGCACGCTCTCTTGTAAGCATTATCTGAATCACTCCTAAGGTTTCTATCCATGCTTTCAGGTGTCTATGTTGGTGTTAGTTTTATTGGTTTGAATTGCTAATTAGTATGTAGTTCCCACCATAATGATACAGTTTGACGATGCATTACGTTTATTTGCCTATAAGCCACTAGAGTATAGCGGTCAAGGGAGACAACGAAATGGAGCGAAAACCCAGCAAAGACGAAGCCTTAGAAGCTCTAGATTTCATCATAAACGTCTTGAAAGAGCACGAGAAGGACCTAGACCGCCTCATAGGTCAACTAGGCATCATAACCGAGAGTTTAGGAGATACTGGCGAGATATCGGGCAAAATCGAAAAAATTGAAGATCGCCTCTCATCGCTCCAAGGCGAGATAACCAACCTGATAACATACATCGGCACTCCAAAAGCCTCTGCATCTTATGCCCATGGACCACCCGTGATTGTTAAGTGCAGACAGTGGGAAGACTTTAAGAATCTGGCTGCAGGCGCAGAAACTGTCTCCTACCTTTTCAAGGAAACGGAGAAATCCTTTCAGGCTGATGCTCTGAAGAAGGGCAGGGTTCTGTCGTACAAGGGAGATTTTCCTCAGGATGCCCTTCTCCTGAAGCTGTGGTTGTCAAAGGAACTGGGTGTTGCTGAAGAAGAGATTTTTGAGGGCGTTCTGGACATCGGCTGAGTTTAGATTAACAACCTTTTTATAGGGCTAGTATATAGCGTCTTACGTATTACGATATGTGAGTCTTGAGGTGGAGGTTGAAAGATAGGCAACGCGTGACCCGTCTCACGATGTTCCAAACTCCTTTCTCTCTCCGATGAGGCGCAAATTCACGCGTTTAAACCAACAGACAATGAAACTTCGAGACCCACAACAGATTTTTGGCTGAGAGACAGCTTGGGTGTTTACACGGCTTTTCTCTTTTTCTTTCCTCTTGACGAACCATATAGGAAAGTCGCTGTCAGCGCTGCTACACCTAAGCCAATGGCGGCAAGGAAGGATAATGCCAGAACACCGTCCGGCGTCTCTTCCTCTTGCTCTACAATCTTCATTGCACTTTCTGATGAGGAAGCTCCATCGTCATCTGTTACAGTTAGGGTTACAGTGTAGTTTCCATCTTCACTGTATGCATGGGTTGATGTTACACCGGTGGTTGTGTTTCCGTCTCCGAAGTCCCAATAATATGAAACGATTGAACCATCAGGGTCGTAGCTTTCTGAGGCATCAAAATTGATAACCTCTTCTGTTCTCACGGTGGTAGCGTTTTCGGTGAACGAAGCTAGAGGCGGTCTATTCAGAACGGTTTTGGTTGAGGTGGATGAACCAGTCGCGCCGTCATTGTCGATGACGGTTAAGGTAACAGTGTAGGTGCCGTCGTCTTCGTAGGCGTGGTCTACTTCAACTCCCACCGCAGTGTTGCTGTCTCCAAAGTCCCAAAGATAGCTGATAATCGTTCCGTCGGGGTCGTGGCTTCTTGAAGCGTCAAAGTGAATGCTCTTGCTACTGGATACTGTTCCCGCCGATTCAGTAAAAGAGGCGATAGGGCTTTGATTTTGGCTAGTTTCGGTTTGTGTTAGAACTGCTTTGGCTGCGCTGGCGGTGTCTGTAGCTCCATCATTATCGGTGACTGTGAGGGTGACTATGTATGTTCCAGTCTGGGAGTAAGCATGTTGAATTGAGATGCCGTTTCCGGTGTTTCCGTCTCCGAAGTCCCAATGATACGAAACGATTGAACCATCGGGGTCATGGCTTCCTGAAGCACTAAAAGAAATGCTTTCACCAACATCGACTATTTTCGCTGATTCAGTGAATGATGCTACTGGCTTTTGATTAGGAGGATTGGCTAAAACCGTTTTGGTTGCGCTGGTTGTGTCTGTAGCTCCATCATCATCGGTGACTGTGAGGGTGACCGTGAAAGTTCCGCTGTGGAGGTACGAGTGGCTTATGCTGACGCTAGTTGCCGTTGTCTCATCGCCGAAGTTCCAGCTATACGAAACAATTGTGCCGTCGGGGTCGTAACTCCCAGCGGCATTAAATGTAATCAGCACACCAACATATGCTGTTTCCGCCGATTCTGTGAAGGAGGCTGTGGGTTTTTGATTTTGAACAGTTTCTGTTAGAACGGTTTTGGTTGCATCGGTAGCATTTGTTGCTCCATCATCATCAGTAACTGTAAGGGTGACTGTGTAAGTTCCATCCTGAGAGTAAGCATGCTGAACTGAGACGCTGTCTCCTGTGTTTCCGTCGCCAAAATCCCATAGATACGAAACGATGGTGCCGTCTGGGTCGCTGCTTTCGGAAGCATTAAAGGAGATAGTTTCGCCGATATAGACTGTCTCATCTGATTCGGTAAACGATGCTACTGGTTGCCTGTTCAAAACTGTCTTTGTGGCATGTGCTGAGTCTGTTGCTCCCACGTTATCTGTCACCGTTAAGGTCACCGTGTAGGAGCCATTTTCGGTGTATGCATGGGAAATTGTGACACCCGTTCCGGTGCTTCCGTCGCCGAAATCCCAATTATATGCACCTATGGAGCCATCAGAGTCGTGGCTTCCTGAAGCATTAAAGTGTATACTTTCGCCAGTATAGACTGTTTCCGCTGATTCGGTAAAGGATGCTATAGGCTTTTGATTTCCACTTGGTCCTGGTCCCGGCCCGGGTCCGAGCGTGGGTAGAACCGTCTTGATTGCGCTAGTGGTGTCTGTAGCTCCGTCGTCATCGGTAACTGTGAGAGTAACTTTGTATGTTCCGCTCTGGGGGTACGAATGGCTTATGCTGACACCATTTGCTATTGTTCCATCGCCAAAATCCCAGAAATATGATTCTATGGAGCCGTCAGGGTCGAAGCTTCCTGAGGCATCAAAAAAGATAATGTCGTCCGTATAGACTATTTCAGCCGATTCTGTGAAGAAAGCTGTGGGTTTTTGATTTTGAACAGTTTCTGTTAGAACGGTTTTGGTTGCATCGGTAGCATTTGTTGCTCCATCATCATCAGTAACTGTAAGGGTGACTAGGTATGTTCCAGTCTGGGAGTAGGCATGCTGAACTGAGACACCGTTTCCTGTGGTTTCATCTCCAAATTCCCAGAAATATGAAACGATCGTACCATCTGGGTCGTAGCTTTCGGAAGCATCAAAAGAGATAGTTTCGTCGGTATACACCGTCTCTGCCGATTCAGTGAATGCTGCTATGGGACTTTGATTTGGAACAGGTTCGGCTAAAACCGTTTTGGTTGCGTTAGCGATGCCTGTTTCCCCGTCGTCATCGGTGACTGAGAGGGTGACTGTGTATGTTCCGCTCTCGGAGTACGAGTGACTTATGCTAACGCCAGTTGCCGTTGTTCCGTCGCCGAAGTCCCAATGATACGAAATAATGGTGCCGTCTGGGTCATGGCTTTCTGAGGCATCAAAATCTATGATCTCGCCAGTATAGACTGTTTCCGCTGATTCGGTAAAGGATGCTACTGGTGAATCGTTTGGAATTGTAACCATGTAGTCGAAAATGGACGTTTTGGCATTGTTTCCTTCATTGTCAAAAGCTTCAACGAAAAATTTAACCGTAGTTCCTCCACCCTGCCCGGGAATAGTGTCAGTCCACAGCCCATCTTGCATTTTCATATCTAGAGAGAAGTAAGTTTTATTGGTCATATACCACAGGATGACATTCTTGACTCCGCTAGCCTCTGGGGGCTCGGTTACGGTAGCTGAGACTGTAACGGTTTCATAGGGCATCGGTGAGGCTGGAACTTGGAGAATGTCGGAGATAACTGGGGGAACAAAATCGCCCACCACGTAGAAAAATAGTTCTGAAATAGCAAAGTTGCCATGAATGTCTGAAACATAGACCTTGTAGGTTACTTTGGTGTGGTACGTTTGGGGTGGAATCTCAGCGACATAATTCGCACAATCATTATTATCACCCCACCCGCCCCACTTGTTCCAATAGTTCCACCAACCCCAATCATTCCCCCAATCATCATTGTTCCGCTCGTCATCCAGACTCATGGCGACGTTAACCCAATAGGCATCGTTAATTCGATAGCGTAGGATAACGGATCCAACATCAAAATCTTCAGTTTTGACTTGAACTGTGATCGTTATTGGCTGATCGTAGTTGGGAGTTTCAGGAGACCTATCCACGCTGACGATTTTGGGGGGCTTGTAAGCCGTAGCTGATTGGGTCATGACTGAGGCTGAAATCAAAAAAGAAAACAGCAATAGAGTGACCAGACTCCGAATTAAACCCCTCATTGCTTTCTCTCTCTTTTCAGGTTCTTTCTCTCCGCTTTCTGGTGAACCGATATTAGCAACCATGTATTAAAAAACTTCTAGAAATAACCTTGGAATTCCAAAGATAGACTTTATTATATCTCAAGATAGCATATATCTATTTTCGACTTACCCATTTTAATACCCCTTCACCAAAACAGATAATGGAGAAAACAAATGGACCCAGACGAAGCCCGATGGAAAATCATGAAAGCGATGCTTGACAGTTTTCCTTCATTGAGAAAAAGAGCAATTGAATACCTGAAAATCAACGAGTCAGCAACAGGCAATGGCAACAAAGAGTGCTGATTCATTTTAGCTGATTGATTAATGGAATACAAGTTTTTAGTCGTGCGGGTACTAAACGTCAGGGCTGGCTAGAAGAAGGCGCCAAAATCGACTGTGCCACAGCAATTTTTCTCGATACAAGAAGCTTGGTTACAATCTGCCAGTGATAGCTGGTTTAACGTAGTGCTGTTAGATTAGCCCTAACCTGTTTTCTTTCATTGTCTCCTAAGAGACTTGAGATTTCCGCATAGCTATGTAGGTATTTTTCGCCTTTGGCAGTCGTTCTATAGACTCTTCTCTTTTCTTCCTTGTTGACTTCGAGAAGGTTCATTCTTACGAGGAAAGAGAGGTACTCGCTTAGTTGAGCAAAGCTCAGGTTCGCCTTGTACATGATTTGGGTTTTCAAGCTTCCATCATTAGCTATATCCAGTATCTCCGCTATTATATAGAGTCGATCCCTGCGTTTGCGTTCGTTTTCCAAGATATAAACCTCTCTAACTCTTTTCTATAAGCCTCATCTATGCTGAAAGTAACCTTGAGCACCTAAAAAGCCATGTTTCCAGAGTGCACATATTCCCATGAAGAGAATATACAGCCCCCTGTAGCGTCAAGTCGAGAAATGCAATAATATTTATAAGGCAAAACCGCACTCCGCTGTATAAACAGGGCCTTACAGGCGATTGAATTGACAAGGGATAATATGAAACGACGTGCCGTTCGTCTGCGATATCTAATCGATCATATCAAAAACAAAAATGCTAAGAAAGAAGTTATCGCTGAGTACGTCAGTCTCATACAGCAAATGAGCCTAAACAACTAACTTTCAAATAGACTCGAAGACGAACCTCCAGTTTTCTCAATCAGCTTCTTTTTTCCAAAAAAGGTAAACTTTAGTCTGGGTCAAAAAACCGAGGATGCGAAGCATCTTTGCTAACTTTTCGATGTCTGCGGCGTCCACAAGGGCTTTGTATTCTGGTTTTTTCAGGAAGGCTCGGCTTGAGCTGGTGATTCTTTTTCGGTAGATGCCCGAGACCTCTTTCAGAACCATTTTAACTCCTTCCACTTCCTTGGCTGTTATCCTCTGCAGTTTGTTCAGGTTTATTCTTTGTGAGGTGAGGAAGATGGGGTTGAAATTGAAGGCTCGAAGCTTCTCCACAACCTTCAATATTCCGGGGTTAGGTTGAGTTTCAGCGATTTTAGTCATGCCCGCCTTCTCAAAGAAGGGATTGTATTTCGCCATGACTGCTATCGTTTCCACGTAGGGTTTTCCGGCTAACGGAAGGGTTTCAGCTACGACTTTAGCTCCCAATCCGATGGTGCGATATTTGGGATGAACCACCACTCTTGAGATGCGGATTAAGTCGCGGTTAACCTCCTGAATCGACAAATTTTTTCCTAGGGCTTTCCGTCTCCCAGCAACGGTGATGGGAGGAGAACCATAGACTACAACACCCACGATTTCGTCGCCTCTTTTCATAGTGAATATTTTGTGGTGCGCAAAGAGCCTGGAGTCTCGGTAGTGAAAACTGGCTAACTTCTTGTAATCCGCCTTGGTTCCCTCCTCGACTTGCATCTCTTTGACGAGACTGCACTCTCTATTGATTTCGTTGGGATAGTAGTGAACTTCGATTTCTCTTCCAAACCGCTTATGGATGTGAATCGACGGCTTCAAATCTTGGAAGAGGTCAGTGTGGGTTGTTGCCGCAAAGACGGCGCGTCTCTCCTCCCTCGCGATTTTCTGTATGTTGAATGCTACGATCTTTGCGGTGTCCCGGTCAAGGGTGGAACAGAATTCGTCTGCAAACCAGTATTTCTGGTCGGATTCAATCATCTTAGCCAGCCTGTATCTGTATTTCTGCCCATCGCTGAGTTGACTGTAGCGTCGTACAAAAAGGAAGGCGTCATTCAAGCCAACCCTTGAGAGGAGGGTTAAACCTTCATCGAAGTTTCTTCCAGCAGTGTCGATTAAGGGCTTGTCGGGTTCGATTTTAACGTCGTTGAGGTTTATTGTTTCTGGCTGCAGGTCCTCTTCTAGTGCCTTCAGCAAGACGCTTTTTCCGCTTCCGCTGTCTCCTGTAACATAAACTATATCGTTGGGCGCGATCTTCAGCTCCACATTATCGTAGATGACATGTTCTTGGAAGTTGTCTACTCCGATGCCGAAGGCTTCAGCAACCTTTATCGTGCGGTCTGTGATGTCCGTCTTGGTCTTGTAGGATATGTTGATTCGGAAAACGCCTGCTTTCTGGTCATATTTTTTTGCGATTCGGGTGATTTTGAAGAGTTCGCGGATTCCCATCTTTACCACGCTCTAATCAGTCGAGAGGGCGCCTCGGCTTTTCTTGTTGAGATGCAGGCTAAGGCTAGTGCCCAGAGTCTATCATCATGGGTTCCTTCAGGATGGCTGAATGTTATGTGTCCGTCTTTTGTGAGGTGGAATTTTTCGCAGTGAATCTCCGCAATCAACTGGCTGTCGTAGGGCATAGACAACTTTTCTGTTTGCATCTTCTCCTGCAGGTGGCTTAGCACCATCTCTTTTCGTTGGGCAGTTAAAACAACGCCTTTGGTGTTGGCGACGATTGTGCTCATGTCCTCTGTGATGTATTCTCCTATTCCAGTCTGGTCCACATAGATGGCTTCCACTGTTCGGTATCTGTCTGTCAGGGCTTTTATGTAGCCGATGACGCTGGCGTAGGGAGTGCCCAGTTTGAATCTGTGCAGATGAACTAGGCGCACCTGCTCTCTGTCTAGGAGCTGTACGACTGCAACTGCGCTGTGGTCCCGTTTCTTTCCTAGGTCCACGCCGACGCAGAATCTGCCTGAGAGATGGTCTTCGAAGCGGCGGTAGTTTAGGTCACCATTGATGCATTTTGTGATGAGTTCTTGGGGGAAGTAGCGGCTCTCGTCTTCAGCCCACTCTGCCATCATCTCCCGATGCCAACGCCACGGGTCACCTTTCAGCTGTCTCCGTATCTTTTCTAGAATCTGCTGTTTCAAGGGACCATTGGGCTCTACTGCCTCCTTCCAGGTGATGTGGGATTTGGCGAAGTCACTGTAGTCTGGGTGGTTGAAGATTCTGTAGAAGACATGGTCTGTGCTCCATGGGGTGCTACTGCAGACGAATTTGCCGTTTGTGGTTCCGAGGGTGAAGAGGATGGCGTCGTACATCTCTTCGTCGTTGGCTGTGAAGTTCATTTCGTCCCAGTAGACGAGGTGGAGGGTGGGTCCTCGGATGGTGTCGGGGTTGTTGGGAAAGCACTCTATCACGCTGCCGTTGGAGAAGTAGAGAACGGTTCTTCGAGGCTTAAGATACGAACCCTTTGGGAGGCACCTGAGGAACCCAGTTATTTTTCGTATGATAAGCTTGGCTTGGCGAAAGCTTGGACCCACTATGCCGATGGATGTTCCGGGTCTTGTTAAAGCGTAAAAGAGCAGAAGTGCAGCGATTATATGGCTTTTTCCGCTCTGTCTGCACCATCGGGCTGCCACAAACTGTTTTTCTAGGAAAAAGTTGGTCAGCTGCTTTTGATAGTCAGTGGGCTTGAATTTGAGAACTTGCTCGAAGAATTCTATGGGATTCTCTTGAAACCTCACATTTTTTGCTTGAAGCTTCTGCTTGATCTTTTGCTCAAGCTTTTTGGCTTTCCTCTCCGAATTTCTCATTAACGAGCTTCTCCAGTTCTTCAAGTTTTTCTTCGATCTTGACGATGTCGTATTCCTTGGCGATGATGTTGATGCTTCTGCCGATGTAAGCTGCTAGGTGAGCCCACTTCTGATGTTCTTTGGTTGGTCTGCCCCTCTCCTTAATCCTAGTCGCTTGGTTGTGAGCCATTTCAGCGAGAACCTTCAAGTCCAGAATCAGTTCTGCGCGAATTTCACGAGTGTTAATGTCGAATTTCTTTGCTGTTCTCTGAATCTTCCGGAAAAAGGCTGTTTTCAACAATCTGCTGTTATTAGTCTTCAAATATGTTCACGCCTTTTGTCCGAAGAATGTGCCGAGGAGGGCTCCTACGATTAGGGTGATGGTTGCAAAGATTTCTACGTTGAAGCTGCCTATGAAGGCCATGTGGGCGATTTCTAGGGTCACCAGCAAGACTAAAGTTACGATGGCTGTTAGGACGCCGTATACCAAAGTTTGGCTTGGTGGAATCTCAACTGGCTTCATTTTTTTGCCGGATTTCACCAGAACCTTCTTGGTTAAGAGTTTAGAGATGCGCTCTTTCATGTCTCGTCCACCTGCATCTAATTTTGACGAAGCGGCCTGCCTTGGCTTTGATTTTCATGAGGTTCTTTTTGATGATTTCATGGAATTTTTCCTCTAGGTCCTGTCTTCTCCGAACCTTGATCTTCTCGATCATGCCTAGGGGAATGCAGTTATAGACTAGATCGTAGGTCTGCTCGGTGATTTGGAAGATGTCTTTCAGCAGAATCAGGTGTCTCATACGTTTTCCTTTAACTCCGACATAGTGTCCTATGCTGGCTACGGGAGTGTCAAAATGGGGTTCGCAGCCTTCGCCGGTTCTGCCCATGGCTTCGCTGGCGTCTAGCCAGTAGACGCGGACAAGGTCTCCGAACCTTAATTTGTCGATTTGCTTCAATTTTTTCTTGTTCATTTTATTGCCCCTGTTTGTATCTTGATAAAGAGTCGCTTTTGCTTCTGAGGATGTAAAGGTAATCGGCAAGCAGGGGCGTTTCTCTTCCAAGTTCCAATGCGATTTCCAACGTTTGTGTTGCGGCGTTTACTCTATATTCTGCACTTATGATACGGTAGTCGGCGTCAACGTTTTCGTTTGGAAGGGTAACGTGAATCTTGTCTCCAGCCAACAATGGGTTAGTGCCGTAGTCGATGACTGTGCTTCGCACCGTTATGTACTCAGCTGGATTCTCCAGATGCGCCAATAAAGCCTTGGCTCTTAAGTCACATTCGTTGTCGCTGTGGAGTTCCTCATCCACTTCCACCAGTTCACGCACACCATACGAGGTTTGGCTGCTTGTTGGTTCCTGTGCTGTTAAGGGGCGCCTTGCTTCCCAACGTCCCTCTCCAAAGTGAAACATGTCAACACTAACAGTTCCATATTCGTCGGGTTTTTGGTTTATGATGAATCTGACGCCTCTTATGAGGTCCCATCGGAAATCGCTGTCATTGAAGCTGCTCTCTGTCCACTCTTCTTTGTGATTCTTCCCTATGCCAAGTTTGATTACTTCCCATTCTCCAGTTCTCGGGATTGTGAAGCCCCTCCTGTGCCGTCATGAAGTTCTATTGAATGGTTCAGACCATGATGGTAATCGGCTTTTATGGCGAAAAATATGGCTGGGTAATGGTTTGCGTTTACGTAACCATCTGTGAAGACCCACCAAAAAGAGACGTAACCCATGGGACCTGTGGTGTTTGTTGTGACGAATTTTGACCCTTTGAAAGGGTCTCCAGTTCCGATGTTGATGGATGTGCTTCCTGTCAGAGGCTCCCATTTTCCAAGGGCATGCTCTAGCCAGTTGTCGGGTTTGGTTAGGTTTTCTGTGAGGGAATCGCTCCATGGTTGTCCGTCAACATCTAAGGGATAAGGTCTTCCTTTGGCTCCGTAGGTCATAATCCGGTTTCTTATCCTTTGAATGTCCTTCCGATATTCGCTTTCTTCTATTAGCTCGGAAAGGTTGACTGGGCTGGTTTTGTTGTTCCGAGGAAAAAATGCGAATTTGGCGTCAGGCTCAACTCGGAAGTCAAACCCGACAACTCCAGACTTGTCCGCTGACGAGGCTATGTATTTCAGAACGTCAAAAACTGGCGTGTTCTCATAGTCTAGAAGCATGTAAGTTGTATCCGTGTTTTCTATCAGCTCCGTTGAATCTCGGACATGACTGAGACCCACATAATAGTCGATTAAGTCTTTTACTATGTCCTCACCCTTCTGGTTCTCATAGGTTTTTGTAATCACCCGCCTGAAGAGCTTCTCGCCCCAGCAACGACCCTTAATCCGCAGATAGTTTTCTAGGGGCGTAGATTCACATGTGACTTCTTCGACGCGAATCGTAGCTATTAACGGACAGTTGGTTCCTCTACCAATGCTCAAGCTTCCGTCATCGCCTACGCTGATGGGATATGTTTCGGTGTATTTTTTGTCGAAATTCTGGAGAAGACAGGAGAAACTCGAAACTTCGTTGGTGCAGCCCAGATGAACCCTCAAATCCAGAACGTCGCCTTGAGGTGGCGTAACTGAACCGAAGACAGGGGCAACAACGGGTAAGGCTACGCTCATTCGACGCCTCTCCTCAGAAAGGCTTCCTCTTCTCCAGCCCGTCTGACATTTCGTCCGTAACCGGAGGTCTCAGCCCAAGCATCATTATACTCCTTAACTGAAGCCGTTGCCGTGTTCATTTGTGAGGCGAAATGCCACATGGCGGCGCCAGCAGCGATGATTACGGCTATTCCCACGCCGGTTAGGGCTAGGAATGTGGCGTAGCTGATGTTCAGGGCGTTTTGTGCGGCGGTTGCTATCCAAGTGGCAGCAGCATAAACTTTCTGGGCGACAGCTACTCCGATGCTTGTCCGCATGAAGGTGCCCATGACAGTGACAACCATCATTGCACTGTTGAAAACCCGCGCCTGCTCACTGTTCAACAGACCAAACTGCTGAGCAACATATCCGACGGCTACACCCGATGCTCCTAAACCAGCGATGGCGGAACCTAAACTCTTGATTCTCGCACTCAGGGCTTCAGCGTCTGTTTGGATTCTCGTAAATTCGTTGCTTGCACGGTTAACCGCCCTTACAGTAACTGCTATTTCACGGAAACTCAATGTAACCCCGCCTCCATCTTGGCGTTCTCAATGGCTTCACCAATAATAGCTTCTAACCTTGGCAGATATTCTCGGATAGCGGGGTAAATGAAGGGACGAGCCCTCATGTAACGAGTCCCCAACTCAATAAACATCGCATAGGTAGCCTCTGCGCCAATCTCTGCAACCCACTCGCTAATCTTTGCGTAGATTGAGCTTCGGAGATGCCCAGTTCTCACCGGAACAAGCTGTCTAGCCAACGCCTTAACAGATGCAGCCCAATTCGCCAACCGCTCATGCACCTGACGCTGCATGCTAGAATCAAAATGTTCCATGGCAGCCTTGAACTCTTCAGCACCTTCCACCTCAATGTTTATCTCGAACGCCATTTCCCTTTCCTCTCCATCTTCTGTTTCTCCTCCTCCGCTTCTCGGTCTAACTCGTTGAGAATCAGGATGAACTCTTGGACGGTTCTGGCTGACTGCTGCCCGAGCTGCTCTGGGGTCCATCCGAACTCTTTGCAGAGCCTAAAGTTTGTGACTGCCCCGTGGGGTTTGTTTCTCCTGATTGCCCCGATAAAAAACGAGTCTCATCAACCGTGACGCTGCAGAGCCTATTGACAACTTGGCTGAACAATTCGCCAAGCTCAATGGGAACTCCATCTTCTTCGCTGAGCAGCTTCTCAAGAGTTAACGGCTTCTTTTCTGGCTGTTCTTTGAGGCTCGCCCAGATAGTTTCAGCTTGAATCGCCACGTAATCACTCTTCAGAACCTGTCCCGTCACCCCATGATAGCGGGTGTGCTTCTGGATGATACGGTTACGTTTAGCCCAAGAAATCTCCCCAAAAACGTATCTTCCAGCGTATTCCTCTCCGAATTGACCATCAACTTCAACGGTTTCCATCTTCACAGTCACCGCCACCCCTAGCTGATTGCCATGGTTTTTGAGACAAAGGGCGCCTTCACGGAGACCAAGTCTTCTATTCTTGTTGGCGGCGAGACCCTGTCCCATTTGCAGTTGCTGAAGACCGCTTTGTGGGTTCCACCCAGCCCAAACTCCAAGGAAAACTCAGTATCATTGATGACATCATCGAATTCGTCTTTGGTCTCGAAGTCGAAAGTCACTTCTCCGCTGCAGTTTCTGTGCCGCTCCGGCAGATACTTAAGTATATGCCCGTCAGTTGTTCTAATCACTGGAACCCGTTTCAAGTTGTTTTCGATCATGAAGCGGAAATCTGTCACCCGCTCCAGCGTCGTCGTATCCTTCTTGATGTAGCTCTCATGGTAGGGCACGGCTCCGGAATGGTCTGCATAGGATGCACCGCTGATTTTGCTGGTTCCCACAGCCACGTTCTGTGCAAATAGCTCAGCTGTTGCTTTCACTAGGTCTTCTATGGAACATTCAACGGTTAGGCTGTTGAATCTGCAGCCCGTGTGGAGCAGATCGATTATTCCCTCTGATTTTTCGTAGATGACCTCTACGGTCAGGGAGTTCAGGGTCTGAATGTGCTGCAGAAAGTCTATGGGAGAATCGCTGGGCAGGTTATAGGCGATCTTAAGCCCCACCTGCCTCATTCCTTGGTGAATGGCTTGCAGGTCTCTGGAACCTGTGCCTCGGACCCTGATGAGACCGGGGTTCAGGTCTGGTTCAACGTTTTCGGCAGTGACTAATCCAAGCATGGAAGGGCTTGTGGGGGTCACTCCGTAGGTTGATTCTTCCACGTAGTAGGCTTTTGCTTCATGGGCGCCATATACTGGTGTAGTCATTCATTTTTCACCTCATTTTTTCATGTTGCTGTAACATTTTCAAACAACCAAGTTTTGACAGTGAACTCTGTCCGCCAAATGAAAGGCTTGACACGCAACTCATCCTCGTCTCGATAGGAAACCATGTCCACGTAGGTGATTCCCTCAACCGCTACAACACACTCAGAATAGTCGCAATGGATTACAGCCGGAGAACTGCCGTCGCTTACGTTAGTGGTTCTGGCGAGCAGATACAGGTAGCCGTCGGAATCGATGAGGTCCGTCAGGGAAGACTCCAAAGTTACAGTGATTTCCTCATCGCCGTCCCCGCTTCCAGTCTGGGTGTTCTGCCAGGCAGAAACCTCAGAATTCCAAGCTTTCACTGTGGCACCGTTTCCGGCAGGAGCAGTTCCGTAGCCCTCAAACTTCAGGCTAATCTTCTTGACGGTTTTCTCGTTGGATTCAATTTTGAAGCGGAACAAAAGGAGAGAATATTCCCCAGTTTCCATCTGGGAATGGCTGAATCGGCTGTCGTCGCTCTGCCAAATCTTCTCATAGTCCGTTGCTGAAAATTCTGTCCACTCTGGGGCATCAGGAGCTAATTCAGAGGCGGATTCTGCATAGTATGCCTTATGGGTGCCGGTGACTGCTCCAACACCGACGTAGTTGTAGATGCTTTCGTTGGGTTTTGTTCTCTTCTCTCGAACAACTCTGTTGATTTCCTGCCTAATCTTGTTCCGCATCTGTTTGCCGTTAGAGCCGGGCTTGTCGATTACCCAGATGTTGACGCGGGCGTATCCAACCCTTCTGCGTAGGCTTGCTGAAAATCCCAGCTTCTGGTCTTCACTATGGTCGAGACCCACTGTTACCTGTCCGTCAAGGTTTTTGAGGGGTTCCCTGTCGTACCACTCGGTTGTGACGCAGACGTTAGCTAGGGAGCCGTCGTCTTTGACAACCCAGAGGTTCTTGTCCAGTAACCTGACAAGGGTTGTAACGGGGTCTTCTATCTGTGCCATCAGCTGATGAGCCTCCTGCAAACTGCTCTCCGCGACAGGAGTTGCCCCTGAAAACGGTACTCTTCCACTGGTCCTATCTCGTAGTCGATGCCTTTCCATCTGAGTTTGTAGTGATGGCGGATTGGCGCGAAAGTGTGGAGTGTAATGTAGTCGTTGATTATGTAGCCTGGTTCCATGATGATTTCGTCTGTTTTGGCGGGGCTGACGAGAGCTTTGATGGTTACGCCTTCTCCGTAGGAGACTGACTCTTCAGCTTCTATCACGGGAATCAGGGTTACGTCTTCGCCGTGGGAACGCAGGATTCTTGTGAAGGGCGTTATGGGCGGGCTATAGTTCAGGAAGAGGAGGGAGAGCCACGAAACCGTCACCGTGGATTTCTTGTTCTCCACAGCACCGTAATCTTGGATATTTGCTCCCCAATACATGAACTCCTCCTGATGGGCGTTTATCACATTGAAGCTGAATTCCAAGGCTGATTTGTCATGTCCAGTTCTGAGTTGCCAGAGGATGCCGGATGTGACGGCGTCGTAGTAGTCGCTGTCAACCTTTTTAGCAACAACGTCAACGTAGCCGGACCAGCAGACAGCGGGGTTGTAGGCTGGATGGTCTGCGCTGGGACCAATGGCGTTGATGTAATCGTAGACTTTCTTGACTGTGGAACTCCATCCCTCGTAATGGTAGAGACCTATGAGGGCATAGCCGAAGTCGTCGTCGTAGATGACGCTGGAGGTGCCTACTCTGTGCCACTCTCCATCTCCGCTTGGGGGAGGACTGTAGCGGCTGTAAATGTTTTCGAAGCCGTTTCGGTAAAAATTGATGGCATCATCTGTCATGGTTTGATATTTTGTTTCGCTGGTGCGGTCGAGGAGCATCTTGAGGGCGACCAAGCCGTAGAGATCCATGATATGCATCTCTGGCAACCACGCGCCTGTGATTGTGACTGCTTGAGCGAAGCCTCCATAGTATTTGTCATGTTCACTCAGTTCGCTGGGCTTATGCTGCATATTGTAGAGGAAGCTGTCTCCAGCTAGGGTGGCGGCGTCCAAGTATGCCTGTGTGCCTGTTAGGTCATAGGCTTTCAGAAGGGCTGGGATGGCTCGCATGGCGTCGATGCTGTAGTAGTAGTTGCTTTCATCCTTGCTTTGGAAGCCTCCATAAGCAAGTTTCAGGTCGTCCACGCACTGGATGGAGAGTAGGTAATCGGTTAGGTCCACAATTTTGTTGTAGATGCTGGTTTTTTCGCTCTCAAACTGCAGGTTCTGGTATGCTTCATAAAGGAAGTCGATGGCGTGAGCGGCTGAGGCTGGACCTCTTCCCCATGTGGTGTCGACGCCTGTTCCGGGGATGTAGTAGAAGTAGGGGGCGTAATCCATGATGAAGCTGAAGTAGGCAGGCGGAACTGTCCCCATATTCTATGCTCTCCTCAGGGTTGACCCCTTCAGCTTCTGTAGCATGCGTTCAAGTTCAACTTGGAGAACGTCTAGGGGCGGAGCTTTGTTGAGAACATTGACGTTCTGGTCTCCCACGGAAAAGCTTAAGCCTATGGCTGAGCCGCCTGTTAGGTAGCAGATGGCGTAGACGGCTGCGAGAACGGTTATGAACTCTTTTTCTGCGTCGCTGCAATCGCTGTAGTTTACTGTCTTGTTGGTTTCCAGTTCCAGTGTAACTTCGGCTCGCTTGATCATCTTAGATACTTTGTCGTCTGGAACCTCTTCTGAGGTTACGTTGATTACGTCGCGAACGTCGTCGGCTGAAACGGATACCAAAGTTCACGTCACCAGACAAAATAGATGAAATAAGCCTGATTTAAGCTTAGTTCACGAAAATAAACTCTTAAAAACGATTATTTCCAAATCAAAACTGTTTACAGATGTATTTTCATAAATAGCTTTTAGAACAGCAGCTCTAAAACATTTATTCCCAGAGGGAAAAATTTTTGTCGCGGAGTTTTTGCGACACACTTGGTTCTATATTCAAGTTGGCATTTATCCACAAAAGAAATGCCGGTAAACAAAATTTTTGCTTCATAAAAGCTAAATAACACCTTAAATATGAGTAAAGGCTTAAATACAACATAGAAGTTTTAAAGAAATCCCGAATAGGGAATTGTGGATGTCTAAAAGAATGGAAAAGAATGTCGCTTGCGATACTCTTTCTGCAAGTTTAGAAGCGATGCAAGCGTCTCACAAGATTGAGGCTAAAGCATTAAACACTATAGGGGACATTATAACAGAATGTAAAAACAGAGAGGCATATTGGCTTTCAAATTCAGAAGTCCCCCCTTTAGCAGCATTTGTACTCTATCATGCATCACGAAATGCTCGTATAATTTTTGACAAAATGCTAAATAGATTTACATTTGCCCATGAACGACATGAGAACCCAAGTGTTGTTCATGATGCACGACTTGTTTTCCCATCCCTTTGTGACATCTGTAATATCTTAGATTCTCTCAAAGAGCGACAAATTACATCTGAAATGCTCCAATTCATCAAAAAACGTGTAAGAATCCTAAGGAATACAGCTGAAAAAGCTTCAATGCTACCGACTATTGAAGAAGAGGTTAAGACAGTTAATAAAAAAGAACTGACAACAGAACTTGAAGAGTTAGCTGCAGACCTTAGGGTGAATCTTGTTTGATATACAAGGTATTTCTAGACACTTCGACCTTAATAGCTGCATCAATTTGCCTCACAATTGAAGCTATAGGCGAAGAGATAAAAGACAACTTCTATGATGAAGCAACCCGATTAATATCCATTATCAAAAAGAATGTAAATAAACGAATTGGAATTACGACTTTCACTGTTGAAGAAGAGGCATATGCTGTATTAGAAAGGGCTATTGAAAGGAAACTTAATCAACGGGTTGAACGAAAAAAAGTCTTTGAGCTACTTTCAGTAGCTGTAAACTCATGTGAATCCCGCTTGAGAAAAGTTCTTTCTTTTGTTCTTCGTGAACCAATTAATCCTGTTGAAGCAGGTCAAATGTATATTTCAGTTGCTCTTATGTATAATACTTTAGAAGAGAGGGCATTAAAATTGCCAAAACCTGCATCGATGATGACAGATGCAGCACCATCGTTTCTAAACAAAGCAGAGATTTTTGAGATGTACAGATCACAAGATGAAATATTGAAATCACAATTAACTAATTTGATTTATAATCGAATAGAAGATAGCGACAAAATGATTTTAGCACAAGCTGCTTGTTTGTGCAAACTATATAAAGAAACTGGAAAAGAAATATGTTATTTTCTTGCTTCTACAGATCATCATTTTGTTCCTGTTAGGAGGCAAGGATTGACTTCACGACAAGTCACAGATAAAATAGAAACTAATTTTGGTATAATCGCAGAAAGACCCCAAAAAATTTTCTTGACCTTAAAAAAGAACGGTTTGTAGATATTTACAATATCAATGCCAAATGGATTCAACATTAATTCCATCACAAATAACTTAACAGTATCCTGTTACCTAAATTCTTATTATGGTGTCCTGCATGAGAATGTGGTGGAAGTTTGAGTATTATGGAAGGTCCAGTTGTCAAGGGTGAATCCTTCAAGGAAATCATAGTAATGGAGCATACCCGCTTCAAAACCGTCGATGACCTAGCACGCTTCGCAAACATCGCCGTGGGAGGAAAGACAACAGGAGTCTACTGGGCAAACGGAGTCGTCTTCATCTACTACCCCCTACCAACCTCAACCGAGATTGCAGCAAAGGCGCTCATCGAAGAACGAAAGGTTTTCTGGGCTTTCGTAAGTTATGCCCTCATGCCAGAATATCGACCGATAATTGAGACAAAAGAGAGAATCATGGTTCCCGTAATAGACATGACAACTAGTCCACTGTTTCAAAAGGTTGCCCAATGGCTAAAAGAACAACCGTAACCTTCTGCTAGCTCTTTGACCTTTTAATGAACGATTCCATATACTGGCTGAATTGTCCGCATTTCTTCAGGTAGAGACCGTAATGGACAAGGGCAGCCATGCCCCGTGCCGCATCCTCCGGAGAATAATAGGCGGGAATCCCCAATTTATCAAATCTTGAACGAATGTGAAGAGCCATCTCAGTCTCGCCAACATCACAAGCAACAACAGGCTTGCTGAAGTTCTTTCTTAGTTTTGCCACTCTGTCAACGAAATCCTCTTGCAAAGCTGGAAGATGATGCAGCCCCAAAACGATGATGCCGTCGATTTCAGGGTCCTCGAAGAGAATGCGTGTACCCTGCTCAAACATTTCAGAAGTCACCGAACCAGTGAGATCAACCGGATTAAAGTTTGTTGCAAAACGGGGAATTTTACCTTCCCGCTTAAGAGTCTCAAACTTTTTAATCGTCTCGTCCGAAAGCTTTTTCACGTTCAGTCCCAAGGACACACATTCGTCAACACACATTATGCCCGGTCCGCCCGCATCCGTGATTATTGCAACAGTTTTTCCAGTGGTTGGAGGCTGAAAAGCCAAGGCTTTACCCATATCAAAGAACTCTTCGAAATCTCTTGCTCTTAGAACGCCTGTCTGGTGGAAGGCGGTGGAGTAGATTCTATCCGAGCCTGCAATGGATCCTGTGTGGGATGCAGCAGCTCTGGCTCCAGCCTCTGTCTTCCCCACCTTCAAAGCAACTATGGGCTTCTTCTGGGTAACCTGCTTGGCGACTTCCATGAACTCTCTTCCCTTATCTATGCTCTCGGAGTAGAAGAGAATAACCTTTGTTTTATCATCATTCAAAAGGTAAGTAAGCATCTCCGACGCAGTGACATCAGCCTTGTTCCCAAAGCTCACGAACTTGCTTACTCCCATCTCTTTGCCAGACAGATAGTCCAAGGCTGCAGCGCCGAAGGCACCGCTCTGGGTAACCACTGCTATGGGACCTGCCATGGGACGGGGAGTAGCAACTACCTCGTCTCCCGTAGTGAGGGTCTTCGTTTCGGGAAGAAAGAGCATGTCCACGCCAGTTTCAGAATCATAAACTCCTAGACAGTTGGGACCAAGAACACGAATTCCCGCCTCCTTGGCAATTGCCGTCACCTCCTCCTCCAGTTCATGGTTTCCCACCTCGCTGAAGCCAGCAGTGATTATTGCTGCCCCTTTCACGCCTTTTTCGGCGGCTTCCCGCATGACTTTTGGAACGATTTTGGCGGGAACAACTATGACGACTAAATCAACTTCTTCGTCTATATCTGTCACTGAGGGGTAACAGGGGAAGCCTAGAATGCTTTTTTCGTTAGGGTTAACAGGATATAGGTTTGCTTTGAATTGGTTTCTCTGCTTGTTGATGACGAAGTTTTTGAAGATGACATGCCCGGCTTTCATGGTTTTGCGAGAGGCACCTATCACAGCCACTGCCTTCGGATTAAAGAATGTGTGCATCTGCTTAACGAGCGTGTTCATTTTCTTGTTCTCCTGAAACTGTATATTGTTTCATTGGCGTTGGGGTCTTATAATTACTATGGGGCGGTGTTCCACGCTCTCAAGCATCTTCCAAGTTACTCCCGTCAGTTTAACGTTGAAGGTTTTTGCCATGTCCCAAACAGTTCTGCCTGCCCCAGTCCCCCGGCTTCTGTTAGCTATCTTGGCAATTGTGAGAGCTTCTTCGGTTGTTATCTGGGAACCAGCAACTGCTAGGGGAGTAGCTCTCTTCCTTAATCTGAGAGACCGCCCAGCCACGTAGGCGAAAAATCCCCCGCAAGAATGTATTCCTTTGAGGGGTCTGGGGCGAGGGGTAAAATGGAACCCCCAAAGCGAGTAGGTCTTGTCAGTATCCACAATAACAACGGTCACCCTCTTCCCAAGCTCAGCTTCAATTCGTTTCCGCAGTTCCTGAGCAATCTCATGGGCGTTTTCCAAGGGAAGGCTCACGAGGGAGTGGGGCAGGTTGCTGCCGTCGATGGCTCCCTCTGACCCATGCATCAACGCTTGCAGAAAACCACTGTAACTTAGAGCTATCTGCTTGTGAAGGCTCCCCTCCTCAGGCGGATATGAGCGGAGATAATTGATGGTTCTCTCTCTTAAGTGGCATAGGGGTCCGAGGATGTAGGGCCAGACGATTCGCATCCAGTATTTGGCTAGAAAACGGGCAAGCCAGCTTGCTTTAGCCTCTTTTTCGTTGATTAGGTTGCCCAGAGCCGTGGAGACTGCCTTTTCTGAGACTGTTACAAAATCTCCATCTGTTACTGTGCCATCTATTGCCCTCACTACTTGTTTGAGGTAATCTTCTCCCGGCATCCAGTATCGGGTTTTAATTGCAAGCGCTTTGTATCTGCCAGCCACCATGCATCACATGCGACGCTAATGCTTCTGTTTTCTAAGGGTTTATCCGAAATAAATATGCAACATTCTTTATGATTGTCAAAGCCTTTTCTGCATGGTTCGTTCATGGATTTTTACGGCTGTAACTAAGAAGATGAGTGTAAATGCTATGAGAACCGTAAAGTCGAGGGCAATGGGGTAGTGGCTGCTGCCTTGTATGGAATACCTTGCTAGGTCAACAAAATATGTTAGCGGAGAGATCAAAGAGACAGATTTTCCCCAGAGGGGCATTTCTTCTATTGGGATAAAGATTCCGCTTATGAAAATTAGTGTGAATTTAATCAGGGAAGATTGCATCATGATGGTGGCGGGGGAATTTGTTGGGGGATAAGCAGATAACAGTATGCTGAAAGATGCGAAACAGAAGGAGGCAAGGATGATTGCAAATCCAAGAATCAGAGGATTAACAATTTCTGCGCCTATGAATCCACCAATCGTTACTGGAACTAAAGAAAAAATGACTCCGAAAAGGAAGGAAGAGAGGATGTCGCCTAGGAAGATTGCCCAGATGGAAATAGGAGATGAGACAAGCCGTTCTAAAGTTTTTGCCATTGCTTCCCACGGAACGATTGCTGGACCAACTGAAGTAGCAGTAAAGAAGGCAGTTATCCCTAACAATCCGGTGATAAGTGCGTCGGCAGGCATGTTACGTCCAATGTAGAAGGATAGGAAAAGAAAGAATGGAGTAATAAGCCCGAAAATAACAACCGGTCCTTTTGAATAGTAGATACGTATATTCTTCTTGACGATTACCAAAGACCGCCTCAATTGCTCCATAAGGAAGTAACCGTTCAAGAGGCATCACCCTCCTGACTTTCCTTCACAAGTTTAAGGAACACATCTTCCAAAGTTGGTGCAAACGTGTTGAGAGAAATTATAGCAAGGTTTTTTTGGCGCGCAAAATCAATCAGCTGACCCAAAACTTCAGATGGCTCTTCCACAAACAGTCTGATTTTGTCTCCCATCTTTTCCACGTTCCAGACACCTTGAATCTTGGACAGGTTATCTGTGCTGATTCCTTTGTCAAAACTCACCACAATCGACTGTAATCCGCTGCTTTGGATTCTAAGCTTTTCAGGGCTGTCAATTGCAGCTATTCTGCCGTGGCTGATAATTGCTACTCTATCGCATAGCTGGCTGGCTTCTTCCATGTTGTGTGTTGTCAGGAACACTGTTGTGCCATTTTTATTGAATTCACGAATCTTTTCCTTTATTATTCGCTGGCTCGCCACATCCAAGCCAGAGGTAGGCTCGTCTAAGAAGAGAATTTGCGGCTCGCTTATCAATGCCATACAAAGCAGCAGTTTCTGTTTCATTCCTTTGGAGAATCCCTTAACCAAGTGGTTTTTCCGTTCGTATAGCCCAAAATCTTTCAGAAGCTTGTTAGCTCTCTCCTCTCTTTCCTTCTTCGGAACTCCATATAATCCTCCAATTAACATAATGTTGTTCCAAGCTGATAGGTCAACGTATGCATTCGCCATTTCAGGGACAATTCCCATCAACTGCCTAGTTTTGAGTCCTTCTCGGAGAATGTTATAACCAAAGATGGAGGCGGTACCTTCATCTGGCTTAATTACACCTGTGAGCATCCGAATTGTAGTTGTTTTACCTGCGGCGTTAGGTCCTAAAAAGCCAAAAAATTCTCCCCTCTTAACCTGAAAGCTGATGCGCTGAACAGCCACCACCTCGCCAAAACTCTTTGCAAGATTTGAAACAACCACTGCGCTGTCAGTGTTCATGAACTAAACACATCCGAATCATTCTGTTAGCAGGTTAACTTTAATCTCCTTTGTTTTGAGCTTCCAGACCTTTTCTGGGGCACCGCCTCCAACTTCTCGATACTCAGCTAATTCGATGATTCCCGCTTCTTCCAATTCGGAAAGGTGGTAATAGAGCCCTGACCTAGAGAGCCCCTCCCCCGCTTCTGCTAAACCATCAAAGATTTCTCCGGTACTTTTAGCTTCATTTCCTATGAGGCGGATAATAGTCCATCTTGTTGGGCAGTGGAGAGCCCTGAAATACTTCTGGAATTTGTTGAATTCCTTTAAATCGTAACCGTTACATCTATTGCTACACAACATTAATCACCTTATACGGCGTGGTAAGGTTGTGTTCTTCAGTCTTAAGCATGGTTTCACTTCAAATTTCTAAAACTTTGATTATATTATCAAAAATACTGTGATATTACAGTAATATTTAAGCTTTTTGTGAGACACCCCATCCAAAACATTAGTCCTATAGCCAAAGAAAAACTATATTCCGTTATTAACCACGAAATACGTAATATTTTGTAGGAAGAGTGCAACTCTAATATAATATGAAAGAAGCTTTGGAGGAGACTACTGTAATTGCCAGAAAAGAATGATGATTCAAGCGTGAACATTTATGATCTCCTCTCGGAGGCTTCTGAGAAGAAAGAAGAAAAGAAGAGCAGACGGGCTGAACTTCTGGAGTCCATGGGGGTAAAAGAGTGCTTCAAAGAGGGAAGCATCAAGATTGACATGCGAACTTGCCTAGGAATAGAGTGCAACCTGTGCGTAAAAGCCTGCCCCACCAACGCCCTCTACTGGAAAGCTGGAGAAATCGGCATCGAAGAGGACCTGTGCATCCACTGTACCTCATGCGTGCTCAGCTGCTGCGTAGACAACTGCATCCGCGTCACCAGAAAGCGTCCAGACGGCAAAACGGAAAGTTTCAGCACTCCAAAGGATGTTCTGAGGCTAAATCGTAGCATCCTCTCAAAGAAGAAGCGGAAAGCCGTGAAGTCCATCTTCGAAAATCCTGAAGACTACTACACAGCCAATGAGAAGTAATCGCTACAGATTGTTTGGATGAACAAAACGCTTTTAGTTAGGAGTATGTTATTTCAGGAGTCATGGAAGGTGAGGCTGTTGACCAAGATTATCTGTGATAGAAGGGATTGTAAACATTGGGTGGATTGCGAATGCTCCAAGGAAGAAATCAAAGTTGAGGAGCGCACAACCTCTGAAGAAGAACTGGCTGTCTGCGCAACCTACGAGATGGTCGCGGCATTCTGCTAAAGTTCACGAAAAGTTTATGTTCCATAAGTGACCCAACAAAGTTTCTGGGAGGCATTAGCCTTGTCTGAGCAAAATTGGAAAGCAATTATTGAAGCCGCAGTAAAGGTTGAAGAACAATCCATTGCCCTTTACAGCATGGCACTGGAGAATGCCAAATATCCTTCATCCAAGGTTTTCCTTGAGCAAATGGTGAAGGAAGAAAAGGGACACAAAAGCAAGCTTTTGGCAATACTGAAGGATAAAAGCAAGATTTCAAAACTGGGCTTGCACGGTGGTGCGGTGGAGGACCTCAAGATTGTTGACATGCTGAAGGACACACCATTGTCCAAGGACGCGAATTATGAGGCGATTCTTGTGTATGCGGCGAAACGAGAAAAGAGCACTTATGACTACTACAAAACATTGGCTCTGGGACTCAGAGGAACAGAGATGGAGGAGTTGTTCTCTAAACTGGCGCAGGAAGAGCTGGGACACAAAAATAAGCTTGAAAGGGAATACGACGAATGCGTGCTAACGGACAACTAAGCACTCAGAAATTATCAAAGAAGAGAGTGAAGTCTCCTTTTTTCCTCACCCGCTAACATGTGGGCTCTTCGAATCGGCTCAGGTATCCTATACTTTCCCTTACATTCCACAACGATTTTTATTGCTCTCTCCAACGACACTCGGTGACCAATGCTGACGTAAACTGGCTTGGTTCCCGTTTTTGTGATAACCTCAGCACCTATGACCCGTCCTTCTGCCGTGAGGGGCGCCCACCCCTGCTCTCCCGCCTCCTCTACCTTGCCCCACAATAGGCTCTTTGCCACCCCAATCGTCGGCTTATCCAGAACTAAGCCTAGATGAGAAGCGAAGCCCAGACCATAGGGATGAGCATATCCCTGTCCATCAACCAGGAAAACGTCCGGTTCTATCTGAAGTTTTTTTATTGCTGAATAGGCTGGCGGGATTTCCCTGAAGGACAAGAGGGTGGGGATGTAGGGAAAACGGGTTTTAACGTGGGCTACCTGTGATTCAACTTGGGAGAGGGAGGCGAGTTCGAGGACAACCACTGCGCCAACAGAGGCGCCCTTCAGATATGCGATGTCCACGCCAGCCACGTAATCAACGTTTTCAGGTAGGGTATCTTCGTGGATAAGCTTCTTGGAGAGGCGCCGCTGCATGGCATGGGCTTTCTTGGCAGAAAACTTTGGGCTGACCTTCAATTCTTCTTGAACCCCAAACTGTTTTGGTTTCGGGTTTTTCAGTCTTGGCGTTCTTTATCGATGGTCTTCTCAAGCTTGGAGATGGAGCGTTCCAGTGCGCTTCTTCGAACTTCGCTGGTGATGTCTCCTCTGGTGATTTCGATGAGGCGTCTGGCAACGTCGCCTTTTCTTCTGAGTCCATTAATGATGATGTAGGCGTCATCCAGAGCCGTTACTTCAGAGTAGATGTGCTCCATCCACTCTAGACTCTTCTCAGCCGCCTCCACATCTCCCTTCCGAATCAAGTCGAGGGTTCTACGTCTAAGCTCCCCAACCACGTCCCCCAAAGACAGTACGTAGGGGGTAACTGGGACACCGATTTCCTCTGGACCGGTAAACTTGTCTTCCTGAATCAGCGTAAGCAGTATGTGGGCTTCAGCGTGTTCTTCAAAGGCGGCTCCAACAGAACCGCTGTAAAATAGGTCCGGATAATTTTTTGTTTTTCCTCGAAGCTTGGCGAAGAGTCTCTTTGCTTCTTCAAGCATGGCTTTGGCGTCATCAAATCGTTCTTGATGGGAGACTTGTATGGCTTGTTTGGAGAGGCGTGTTGCTTTCCGCATGTCTCGGTTAATCTCTTCCCGCACTTCCTCTCTTTCCCTCAACTCTTCCTCTATCTTTTCAAGAATTGCTTTCAACGACATTATCTTCACAGCCAGAAACGCCAGAAAATGAAGCTTAGGCATGCTTAATAGGCTTTTCCAAGCGGCTGAGCAGAACCACCCTGCTTTCCGGCGCTTCATCAAGGAGGTTGTAGCCCGTTTCTTCTGCTAGCTGAGCTGCGAAGTCCTTGATTTCTTTGTGGGTTGGCATGTTGTTGTATCCCATGCGTAGCCTCGAGAAGCCCACGTGCATGTAGGCTTTGGGTTCCATGTAGGTGGGGTTGGCTTTTCTGATGAGGCTGGCGTACTGTTCGGGGTGTTTCAGGTTTAGATGCCGCGCCAGGGTCAGCCTGATTACGGTGGGGCAATTGAAGCTGGGAAGCAAGGATAAGGTTTCGTTGAGTTTTTTCCATGCGTCTGGAATGTGGGGGCGGCAGACTTGGGAGAATGTTTTCTGGTTGTAGGCTGAGAGTGAGATGTAGAGTTGGGTGGGTTCCTCGCTTAAACTGGAGAGAGCTTCTGGCACTGTTCCGTTGGAGACTAGAAAGGTGGTTAAGCCTCGCCTGTGAAAGCCTTTGATTAAACCGTCAAGATGGGGATAGAGGGTGGGCTCCCCTGTCAGACTTATGGCTGCGTGCCGGGGCTTCATGGCTTCCAAGTATTTCTTCTGGTCCGCTTGGGTGTTTGCTTTGTATCCGCTCAAAATCCGTTTCTGCTCGCTGATGCAGCCCTCAATTATGTCTTCGGGGTCATCCCATTCGGGGAGGCGGGTTTCTTCCCAGTGTAGTTCAAGGTCTCCGTTCTGGGCGCGCCAGCAGAAGTTGCAGCGCATGGTGCAGTGAAGAACCGAAGGGGTCATCTGGAGGCACCTGTGGCTCCTTATCCCATAGAACTTCTGTTTGTAGCAGGGTCGGTTGTGAACTATGCTCTCGTAGAGCCATCTGCACCGTTTGACTGCCGAGTGCCCACCAACCAAATGATACTTCTGCCTCTGCAACATGCGAAATATTTCGTCTGGAACCAAGGATTGCAAAGTTTCAGCCTGCCAATTTGCTAGAAGGGATAAAGATTAAATTTGTGTAATAAAAACTACGTGGTGCAGAAAGAAGGTGTAATGGTGTGGCTTATCGGAAAATTGTTAAAATGATTCCCGTTGAAAAACGAGGAATGATTTCAGAAAAACTCCTAAACTACGTGTTAAAGTCTAAGAAGGAGGGTGAATTGCCCAGCAGCATGGCAAAGTGCTTCCTTGCTCAATGGGAGACGAGCACATTTGATGATGAAGTTGGTCTTGGAGTGCTCCTTGAAACGGCTGCTGTCTTAGCGCTTGAGAAGACTACAGAGTTTCTGGAGCAAGAATGCCAGTTAGGGGCGGTTGCTAAAGCCCTTAAAGAGGCAGCATAAACTGGAGGTGCTTGAGAATGGTTAAGTTTGGAATAGAGTTCGTTCCCAAGGAAGCTTACTGGAAAACAGTCTACTATGCAGTTCAGTCTGAGAAACGAGGCTTCGACTACCTCTGGATAACAGACCACTATAACAACCGCAACGTCTACGTCACCCTAGCAGCAACAGCAATCTACACCAAAAAAATAGTCTTCGGTCCAGGAGTAACCAACCCCTACCTCATAAACCCTGTTATGACAGCCCAGTCCCTAGCTTCCCTAGATGAAATGGCTCCGGGACGAGTGGTATTAGGCATGGGCGCAGGAGACAAAACCACCCTTGCAGCCACAGGAATAGAAGTGAAGAAACAATTATCAGCGGTTGTAGACGCCATCGCAATCTTCAAGGGGATGCTGGAAGGAAAGAGCGTTAAATACGAAGGAAAAGTCTTCCAAGTTAAGGGCACCAAATTCAACTTCAAACCCAGAGGACAAATTCTCATTTACATAGGAGCCCAAGGACCCAAAATGCTTATGACCGCTGGAGAAATCGGCGACGGAGTTCTCATAAACGCTTCCCACCCCAAAGACATAGATTATGCTGTTGGACAAATAAAGAAGGGAGTCAGCGAAGCGGGAAAGAAATTATCCGACGTGGATATCACAGCCTACACGTCTTTCTCTGTGCACAAGAAGCCTGAAAAAGCAGCACAGGCAGCTTCTCCTGTAGTTGCCTTCATAGTTGCCGGCAGCCCAAACGTGGTATTGGAGAGGCATGGAATAGCCTTGGAGACGGCAGATAAGATTCGAGGAGCCCTGAAGAAAGGAGACTTCGGCGGAGCCTTCGGTTCAGTCTCCCCAGAGATGATAGAAGCCTTCTCTATCGCAGGCACTCCCGACGTATGCAACCAAAAAATCACCCGACTGCTCAAAGCAGGAATCACCCAGTTCGTCGTAGGGTCACCCATAGGTCCCAACGCCCGACAATCCATCGACCTCATAAGCGAGCAGGTAATCCCCCACTTCAAAGAATAACAAACAGACACTTCGAAAGTAGCCCTTTTTAGCTAAAGGGCAATCCTCCCCCTTCTTAATTTTCTCTCTAACAGCTCCACAGATTGGAAGAAATCCAAATTTTAAAAGTGGAGAAAAAAACAAAAAACTTATAACTTTCCATCGCAGAAGCATAAATTGCTGATAGTATCAACTTCGAAGAATTTTTGTTCATGTGAAAGGTCGTGGCCCATATTGGCTGAAACAAAATATTGTTTTCCCAAATGCCGTCTATTTAAATGCCTGAAAAGAGCGGTCATCTATCAAGGAAACCGGGTCTGGTGCAGATGGACCGATGAAGACTGCAATGTAGCAAACTGCAGTTACGCCACATGCGTAAAGAGACGACTGCTGCCCGGCGGTGTATGCGGAGAATCTGTGAAACGCAGAACCGTTGACCTGAATCCAGAAGAAGCCCTAATCCCATCCGTGAGACTCAAAGGCAAAGCCCTACGAAAGATAGGAGAAAAAGAAATCTACTAGATTTCCTTCTTCCCCCATTTCTTTTTCCAAGATTCACCTTAATCCAAGGGCACAACATCGCCCACTCTTGTAAGCCACTAACTTAAGGCAGAAAAACCGCAGCCGCAACAACCGTTGTCCACTGCCCCCTTTTCTTCCCTGCTGCCGACTGCGTTATATTACTCGTTTTAATGATCATCCCGCTAGTTTTGAAAATCTGCTTTTTCTCGTCCCAAGCTTTTTCGGAGTCAAAAGGAATCCCCATGGTAGTTGCCAACATAGTCGCCGCCAAATCCTCTGCATAATCTCCCGCCTCCTCCTCCGATTGCCCGAAGGAATGATGTTCCGAGAGATAACCATAACTGCTGTTGCTTGAAGGAACCGCTACCCCAATAGAGGCTGCAATTAGCCTATGGGGTTCGTTGACACAATTTTTGGACAAAACAGCAAAAGTTATCTCTCCGGGCTGGAGCAGTTTCAAGCCCTCTTCTTTTGAGATCAGTTTGCATCCCGGCGGTATTATGCTTGAAACATTCACTATGTTGCAGCGGTGTATTCCCGCGCTTCTCAAGGCTAACTCAAAGGACGCCAGCTGCTCCTTATGTCTGCCTACGCCCTTAGTTAAGAACAGGAATTTCGGAATCATCAAGCCCAACAGTCTATAGAAGTTTAATTTTAGGCTTTTGCCGTTCAATCAAGTTAGCCTGTGGAGACCCGTTTCACTACGGGTGGTCTTTTCTTCTTGAGAACACGGTAACCGCAAAAGGTGCATTTCACTCCTCCGCCGCGTAACTCAAGTTCCTCTGTTCTAACTTTGGCACCGCATTTCACGCATTCATAAATGAGTCCACGTGAAATCTTCTCTGACATTATCTAAGCCTCTAAACTTGGTAACGATGTTTCACAAGATTTAAATGTTTTCTATTTAACCACCTGAGGAACTGGAGCAAAAGCTTTGATTATATCAAGTATTTTCTCTGATGCCCTTCCATCCCCAAAGGGGTTAGTGGCAACTCTTAACCTTTTGTCCACAGTTTCATCCCTCAAAATTCTGTTGGTTTCCCTCACTATCTTTTCCGTATCAGCTCCAACCAGAACATTAGCTCCCAGCTCAACCGTTTCTACCCATTCTGTTTCATCTCTGAGGGTAACACAGGGGGTTTGAAGCCAGAAAGCCTCCTTCTGCATCCCCCCAGAGTCTGTGAGAAGCAGTTTAGCGTTTTTCATCAGATTAAGCATTTCACGATACTTCAGCGGCTTGATAATCCTAACATTTTTCTTCAATTTCTTCTGTAAACCCATTTCCTCTAATCTCCGTTTTGTCCGTGGATGAACAGGAAACACAATCGTCAAGTCAGCTAACTGTGTCGTCGCATCCACAATTTCTTTCAGCCTCTTAGGCGAATCCACGTTTTCGGGTCTATGGGCTGTGAGAAGGGCGTAACCATCCTGCTGCAAACTCAATCGTTCTAAGAGGTTTTCCTTCATGGCTTCAGGAAGGTGCCGCAGTACTGAATCGTACATGGTGTCGCCGACCAAGTGAATGCTCTTCTGGTTTATTCCCTCCTTCAAGAGGTTGTTGACGGCGTTTTTGGTTGTTGCGAAGAGAAGAGTTGAACAGTGGTCTGTGAGGCGACGGTTTATCTCTTCGGGCATATCCATGTTGTAGCTTCTTTCACCAGCCTCTACGTGGGCTATTGGGATGTGCAGTTTGGAGGCGGATAAGGCGCCGGCTAAGGTGGAGTTTGTGTCACCTGGCACTATCACCAAGGCAGGTTTTTCTTTTTTCAGCACCTTTTCTAGGGCAATCAACATTTTGCCTGTTTGCCAAGCGTGGCTGCCAGAACCGATGTTCAGGTTTGCTGTGGGGTCTGGAAGGTTTAGTTCGTCGAAGAATTCTTTGGACATTTCGTAATCGTAATGTTGACCCGTGTGAATGATTTGCATGTCTATGCTTGAATCTTCTTTGGCTAGGTGGATCAAGGGAGCGGACTTGATGATTTGGGGTCTTGTCCCCAGAATTACTGTGACTTTCATGTTTGTAGCCTTGTGTGGTTTTCGATGTAACGTTTATTGTTGGCGGATATATAAGTACGGTTTGGAGATTCAGTGGAATCTGTTGATTTCAGCTAGTTTCGTTGAGTAACTTAAAGGTTTGATTTTATCCAGCTGAAAAGTTCCATAATCCTTTTTTCGCTATGTTCTTCCCATGTCTTCGGCGTGGAAACAGGGGTTTTGCCCTTCAAGGCTCTGATTGTTCCCTCAGCCATCTCGTTCTCTTTGACCAGCAGATACTGAGGGGATTCGGCGATTCCGCAAGCAACGATTGGTTTGCCGAAAAACATGTACTCAGCAACCTTGTGCAAGCCCTCTTCATTATAGAACTCGGAATACTTTGAGACATGTCTGGGAGCGAGGCAGACGTCAGCAGCATTAACAAAGTTGGAGACTTCCTCGTGGGGTTGCCATCCGAACAACCGGATTCTATCGCCAAACTTTGCCTCAAACGTTTTCAGGAATGGCATGAGCGTGCCATCGCCAACTATCCAGAAAACGCAGTTAACCTCCTTCAGAACCTGCTCAATGATGCTGGGCAGCAGGTCTGCGCCCTCAACATGCGTCAACTTGCCGACGAACAAAACTATTTTTTCGCCGCTTTTAACGCCATTTTTCTTTCGGAACTCGTCTGCGGTTACATGTGCCCTGAAGTTCTTGGTTGAGAAATTGGGGATGACAAAGATGGGTTTGTCAAAGGCACTGACTTTCTGGGTTAATTTGCTTGTGGTTAGGGTTACGGCTGAGGCATTTCTTAAGGCAGTGTTTTCGATAAGCGCTGCAGGTCGAACCCAAGGACCTTTACCGAACTCGTCTTCCACCTCAATAGACCATGGTGAACGATACTCCAGCAGATATTTTTTCCTCCGCAGAACCAGTGGGATGGCGAGAATGTCAGGGCAGTTGGCAACCCAGAACAGGTCTGCCTTGACAAAGAAAACTTGTAGAAACACAGCCAGATAATTCGCAACTGCCAAGAAGATGCGCTTTAATCGTCCTGCATCGCGGGGGGCAATTCTGAACTTGGGAATCATGACTTCGAATTTGACCCAGTCCAGTTTTTTGAGGCTGGAAGCCAGTTTTTTGATTCGTGGGTATTTCAGGGGGTCTAAAGCTATGTAAACAACTTTCAAGCTGGTTCCGTCTCCTCAAAGTTTCAGGATAATGTCTGCTAAAACTTTTGCTCCGTCCCCTAAAACTGGAATTGCCGTGTTCTTTGCCTCTTCTATAGCAGTCATTAGATGTTCTAGGTTGATTTCTGAGATGAAGGTGGCGCCTACTTTTTTGGCGAATATTGTGGCGTCTGTTTTTCCGACTGTGCGTTTCCACTCTGGATTGAGCACCATGACTGTGGGCTTTTTGTAGGCAACGGCTTCCAAGGCTGTGGAGCCAAAGTGGGTTACAACGACTTTTGCTCCTGCCAATAGCTCATGGAACTTTGGGGAGGAGCGTATTATTTTCCATTCGGGATGCCTTTTCCGGTAGGGTTCGGGGTCAACTTCTCCTGTCTGCAAAACAACTTTCTTTAGCTCGCTTTCGTTAATGGCGTCAAAGAGTAGCTTGTGTCCCAGCGATCCTCCAGTCACCAGAATGTAGCCTCCATTCCAGGGCTGGATTTCGGGGATGGGAAGCAGTGGACCAACAACTGTGCCCTTCAGCAGTTTTTTTTGTTCATCCCAATGTAGGGCTGTGATGGCGGAGAAGGGCTGCAGAATCCTGGCGGTTCTAGATGCCTTTGTGAAACGAACCTCGCCTTCGATGTTTACGAGGCGGATTCCCTTTGAGACAGCGATGAGGGCGGGGGGAATGCAGAAGTTGCTTCCCGTGCTCACCGCTACATCAAAGTCGCCTGTGACTTTCTTCATTGATGAGGTGAAGGCTCTGGCTAGGTTGTAGGCGAACTCGCCTGTGGGAGTCTTGGCTCCCCGCGGCTTTAGAAGGTAGTCGACTTCGCCGAACCTGCTTAGCCTTTTGTGACTTAGGGTGTCTCCTTCTGGAACGAGAAAGACCATGACTGCCTTGCCTTCTAGCCTCTGGGCTAAGGCATAACCGAAGCCAGTGTGTCCTCCACCGCCCGCCAATATCAGGATGCGTTTCTCATTTTCCAAGAAGGGTCAGCCAAGCGAGTTTTAACCCCAACAGAATATAAAGTTGTGCATACCCAAGCAGGGAGCCATGTTTCAATGAACTGAACCAAAGAAACCACGCATGTTAAAAGATGATGCTAATTTTACTCATGTGCTAAACTGTTATTTAGTTGCTTGTTTAGTATGAATTGGGAAGTTTCCATGAGCAAGGCTAAGGTTGAGTCCACATCGATTGTGGATGAGAATGCTGTCATTGGGGATGGCACACATGTCTGGAATTTTGTTCATGTAAGAGAAAACGCTGAAATAGGCAGAGACTGCGTGCTCGGGGACTATGTTTATGTGGGCAGAGGAGTGAAAATCGGGAACGGCGTGAAGCTGGAGAACCGAGCAACCGTCTATGAAGGAGTAACAATCGAAGACAAGGTTTTTGTGGGTCCTCACGTCACCTTCACAAACGACCTATATCCCCGAAGCTTCAGCACAGACTGGAAAATCCATCCAACCCACGTAAAAGAAGGCGCCTCCATCGGAGCAAGAACAGTGATAATTTGCGGCGCCACCATAGGAGAATACGCTCTGATAGGCGCAGGCAGCGTGGTCACAGGGGATATGCCGCCCCACGCAATAGCTTACGGAAACCCAGCTAGAGTCAGAGGATTCGTCTGCAGAAACGGCAGAAAACTTGAGGTTGAAGAGAAAAAGAAAGAATATGTTCTGATGAAGTGCCCCGTCTGCAATGAAAAATACAAGATACCCTTGGAAGACTATGCTAGAATAAGAAGGGAAGAGTGAAAGACCGTTGAAGATTCCCATCGCAAAACCATCCTTCGGCAAAGAAGAGGAAGAGGCGTTGAAAGCGGTTCTGGAATCCGGCATCCTAGTTCAGGGCGAAAAGATAAAATCTTTTGAAAAAGAATTCGCAGAATACATCAGCGTAGAACACGCTGTTGCCGTAACAAACGGAACCATAGCCCTAGACGTAGCACTTAAAACTCTAAAAATAGGTCCCGGCGACGAGGTAATCACCTCAGCCTTCTCATTCATATCCTCAGGCAACAGCATACTATTCCAGAGAGCAAAACCAGTCTTCGCCGACATCAACCCAAGAACCTTCAACATCGACCCCACAGACGTTGCAGAGAAACTAACCACCAAAACCAAGGCATTAATACCGATTCACATGTTCGGTCAGCCCGCAGAAATGGATGCTCTCAAAGAAATCGCCGAAGACAAAAAAATTGCTTTGATAGAGGATGCTGCCCAAGCCCACGGAGCCGAATACAAGGGACAGAAAGCTGGAAGCA
>CAYQMM010000003.1:0-220895 GCA_964418675.1 uncultured Candidatus Bathyarchaeia archaeon | reverse complement strand
ATGTTTATTTGGGGAATGTTGGGATTCCTTGAGTGTGACTTCGGGAATCTGGTTTTGTGTAAGGTATATATTAATCTCTACGTTTTAAGGCTTAAACACCAAAAGAAGCATGAACCAAGCTTTCCTGACTGGGAACCAACAACAAACATACCCCCCATGCTTCAAAAATCCCAAGCTTTTCCACTAAGCCAACGCCCACTACCCTGCCTATGTCTCTTCGGTTTTCTTTGATGCTTCCTTTTCGTTCAATAATCTGCGCAATAACTCGTTCTGGATTATCAGAATTTTATTTTGCTCAAAAATCGCCCTTAGATACCTAACCGTTGCTTGTTCTGCATATGAAGATTTATCCAAAATGAATCCAAGTTTCCCATAACGTGTTGCACCATAATCCCAAGTTGTTATCTCTTTCATACTCTCCATAATTGATTTTTCTAGCTGTGAAACCGTCATATTAGAGTCAAAAATTAGCTTCACATCTTCATTTATTTGTTCGCTATCAATCTCTTTCAGCAATTCAGAAGAAAGATTCTGCCAAAAATTTACAGATTTATCTTTCTTATTAACTCCCTTGCCACGTCCATCCCTTGCGGGTTCCCAAAGCTCTGCTTTCTTAAAATTTATGTCTTCAATTTTGTTTTTGATTAAATCTTGAGACATCCACTTAGCACCGCATGAATTACATTGAAAATAGTTTTTAGCAAAACCCGATATTTCGTAACTAGAATCTTCTCCACAAATAGGGCAAGTTGGAAAAACATGTTTAATAAATTCTGCTAATTCTTCTTTAGTAACCAACATTACCACAACTATTCTGCTACTTATTATTGAACATAAATCTTACCCATCCCTGCCCTGTCCATCTTTAAATCAGTGTAGCTGGTGTTCCGAATATATGCGTTATATTGTATGGTGTGGTTGTCTAAATGCGTGTGCATCCAAGATTTGTTAAATTGGTGTGTCCTAATCAAGTAGGAGGTTGTATTTCCCAAATCATGACACGAGCTTGACTCCATTCCCAAATATTCGGGATATTAAGAGTGATGTGAGTTGATGTCAAATCTCTCCAATAGCAGTATCTACCAAACTCGGCAATGTTAATAACTCCGTCTCCGCTCTTGCCAATAAGATAAACTAAGACTTCTGTAGTATTCAAATTGTGATTAATCACCATGCTACTTGACCACTCCATCCAACCACTGTCAAACGATGGCGCACCCAAGAACCCAGATACACTTTCTAGTGTTTCAACTCTCTCCAAAAGGTCGAAATATGAAGCGTTCAGATTATCGACTTTATCTTGAAGTTCATAAATGGCTTCCCAAATGTAGGGAACTCCTCGCTTATCTTTATCACCTTTCGCCGAAGTAAATGAGTTGGCGTTTACAATTGACCCGATGAAAAAGGCTATAAGAGCTAAACTCGTTATGGAAACAACCTGCTTTTTCCTATCACTCAGATAATTCACCCCCTTTCTGTCTTTGCCCATTAATATAATTTCAACTTATACTAAAGATTTAAGATAGAAACTTCTATCTCAGAAGAAAAAATTTACAAGTGAAGGGTTTTAACCGATTCGTTTATGTTGTTTCCTACACGAATTCTGTCCCAGAAGTTTTTTCCGAGGTGCAGTATTGAAGGTTCAACTGCGGGACACGACTGGTTAGGCTTAACGTTGTTGGGAAAACTTGGTTAGGATTAACCTGCTGTGCCCTTGGAATTTAATAGAAAATGTCTGTGTTGGCTTGTTCGGGGTATTCTTTGAACATCATTTCCTCTGCCGAGCTTCTAGCTGCGTCTATACCTTTTACTGCCCTGTCATGATGCTTGTTGATTGGTGCCTTCTTTGGCGTAACGTGTTTGAAGGTGAAGAGAATTTCGCGTGCCTCTTTGAGTAGTGCAGCTAATCTTTGGTAGTCTTCAAATTTCATTTCTGTTTTTCACCTCCTTTGTTTTGTGGCGGGAGGGGAAGGGTGAGAATCTAAACCCAAGCACTCAGGCACGCAAGAGGGTATTTTACTCGGAATGTTAGGTCTTACGTGGGCGGTTTTACTTGCTCTTTGAACAAAACCCGATTGCCTGTGTTCTCGAAACCTCGACCTCTCTGTGCTTCTCTTCGATGTTTATCCCGTCTCCCGTTTCCACATTTTTAACCTTCAAATGTTTTCATAACTAGCTTGCAAGGCTTCCATTCTTCGGGGACATCTACAAAATCTTTTTTGCCATATTCGGTTTCTGAACCTGATAGATAGGTTATTTCTGAGACAAACCAAGTTTTTCCTCCGTCATCGCTTTGTATTTTTCCTTTTAATGTTAGATGCTGTTTCACGCTTTCACCTCCACATACTTTTTTAACATTTTCATGTAAATCATGGTAAAGCTGAAATATAAAGATTGTTCTTGCATAAAATAACAGTAATTTTTTCATGAAGCATGTTGATTTTTGACATATATACGGCAAAAATTGAATTCAATTCTGACATCACCTAAATCGTGCCATTAAATATGGGTGAGCGGGGCACACCTAGTTCAGGTTGAACATTGGATAGGTCGCTTGTGGCGGTGATTAAGCCGAACATGCGGTGCCCGCCGTTTTGAGTTTCGCTTCTGCCACACACTATCATATAGTCGGAAGTTTTGGGTGACTTTGCCGCCGCATGCGCATTTTTCGATTGGGGTGTTTGTGGGTGTCATTGCTCCGCAGCTTAGGCACCAGTAAACGAGTTTATCCAGAGTCGGCACTTCCCTTAAAGGCTCTGTCTATCCAGTCCTCGCTTGTTTCTGGGGAGATTGGGGAGTTAGGGGAGATTAGGGAGGAAAAAGATATGCCGATTCGCCGTGCGCTCTCTTCGATTAGTTCTTTTGGTGCATAGAACATTGTTATGCCTGTGGATTTCTTTCTTTTGGTTATGCCTAGTCGGTGAAGGATGCTGCTTACGTTTCTGCTGGTTATTGCTTTTCCATATTCCTTCGCTATTTCGTTAGCCAAGTCTTTGAGGGCATACCAGTCTGGGGGCATGGTTGGCTCGATTTTGCTTAGGCTTAACAGAATCATTTCTTCTTTTGCAACGTTCAAAGCCTCGATGCGAAAGTTTAAAGCGTATTCTTTGCACCACTCAGCTAGCACTTCCCATTCTTTTTCGGTTCCGAAGAATTTTGTTAGGGTGAAGAGGGGAAGGAAAAGCTCGTGGAATCTGGCGGTTACTATGTTGCTGATGTCTAGGTTTTGATATAGGTCGTGGATTTCAAAGGCTTTCTTTACTCGAAGGACATAGAGTTTATCCCGTAATTCTCTGTATGTTTTGGGGTTTGCCTTTGGGAAGTCTTTATCTGTTCTGCGCATGACAACCCTAAACGCCCTTGAGAGTGTGACACCTTCTAATCCTCCTATGCCTGAAATGCACATCGGACTATACAAGTTGAATCTGCGCTTAATCCGTTTGCCGTCTTCTTCGTCATACCGTGACACAAAACCGCTATTCTTTGAGTAGCTAGCATTAAGAAGGATTCTCAGGGTTGCGTAGAGTTTTGGGTTAGACAAATACTCCGCTTCATCGATTATCATTGAAACTTTGTCTTCTTCTTTGCTGCGGAATATGCCTGCTTCTGTGACGTTGATGCATTGTTCTGCGTGGTAAGCTAGGCTCAGGTTTAGAAGGCATAGACGGGATTTTCCGCTTTCAGAAACCCCAAGAACGTTCTGGATGGGGAAGCACTCAAATACATCGTAAAAGTAACTTCCCTGAATCCATCGCTTTATTAATATCTGCTCTGGTTCTCCTACGTCTAAGTGTTTCTGGATTGCATCATCTATTTCTTTATCTACTTCGTGGGGATCGATGTGTGTGTTTTCCGTTATCATTTTGGCTGCTTTGGGTGTCATGAGAGAGTCGAGTTCTTTTGAGGGGAATGTTCCTTTGATTCTATCCTGTTTCATGAAGTCTATTATCTGGGGGTCTTTGCCTTTTTCGACTAGGATAACGCTTGGTCTTAATTCGGTTTCTCCGTTCATGGTTCTGTATGGCAACCAAGAAGTTTCTGTTAGTGTGTCGCCTGTGAATCCGCATGGCTTTAGGGGTTCTGGGATTTCTGCGTTTAAGTCTAGGGAATACTCTTTATGTTTTTTATCTCCCTTTTCTCCCCTATCTCCCCTTTCTCCCTGTCGCTTGGTCTCGAATTGTTCGCATGCTGTGTCTGTTCTGAAGCAAGCGGCGGCGTTCAGTTTTATATCTTTATACTCCGCTTTTGGACAGAGTCCACGATGTAAGTATTTGGTGCAGTCGCCGCATTGGGGCGCCTCTGGGGGTGGTGCCTCTTTCGCCATTATGTTTTTTATTCCCGTCTGGTCTTGCGTTTCGGCTTTGGGTTTTTGGTGTTTCCAGAGTAAATATTCAATGCGTGTCATGCGCACGGTTTCCTAGCTGTTTAATGAGTTGTTGCCAAAACTTGATTGAAAAGGTTGGGCAGAGGCGGTATTCTTTTTCTTCGTTCAACTCGTAATTTTTACAGTTTTTTCCGCATTCGTTATAAAACGGGCAGATAAGCGGGAGCGTAAGCGTGCGGTAGAAAAGTCTTTCAGAGTAGAACATGCAATCTCGTGTGTATCTTCCGTCTTTGCATCCGAAGGTTTTTCGGTCTTCTTTGGTGGTGCCGCATTCCGCAAAAAAAGGGCAGATTTTGGGTTTTTGCATGTTTATTCAAACTCTTTTTGTAGCTTTTCGAGTTCCGCTTCAATTTCCTTTTTAAAGGTGGTTGGGTTGTCGAGATAGTGGTCATCTAGTTTGCAAATTGAATATGAAGCGATGGCGTGGGTCACGATTTCGGCTTTGGTGGTGTCCTCTAAAATGGCAACCAGAGCGAGTAGCCGCTGCCAGTCTATGTTAGGGGGGTTTTTGATGCGGGGTCTGTAGTATTTGGCGGGCATTGGCTGTGGCTCCGTTATCGTCTTCGCCTAGAGATGTAAGCTTTGACGTTTCCTGTTCCGCCGCTGTTTTTGATTCCCACTCGGATTTCGTCCCAAACTTCATCAAGAAGTTCCACCTGAGTCGCACCAGTTAAGCTACCAGAAACAAGAATGGCAGTTCCGCCGCTAGATAGAAGCGTTGCTGCTAGGATGGTTGTCCATGTCGTTGCGTTATCCACGTCTTTTTTGAGGCGGGCATAAACGGTTATTTCGACATTGCTATAGCCGCCTTCTTTGAAGTGGAGTAGTAGTTTGCTGAAGTCCTTGACATTAACGGATTTGCTGTAGACTACGCTTGATCCGCTTGATATGTCGTCTAGGAGGATTACTGTGTCGCCGTAGAGCATGTTAGTGACCTCTGAGGGTGTTTAAGATTTTTTGTTTTGTAGATGCGGGTTTTGCTTGTTTCTGTTGGATTACCATGTTTAGCCATTGAATAAACGGTAAAGCTGAAATGCCAAGTAGGCTGTCGAAGTCTCCATTTATTGCTCTCTGATGCACCTTCCTGAAGTCCTTTAGTGTGTATTTTTGTATGGTCTCGTTCAGTTTTTGCGGGGCGTGTTTTCTTGCTAGGAAAATCTGTGGCAGATAATTTTCGGGCAGTTCAGAAATTCTCCTCTTTTCTTTCCATTCTTCCCTGAGCTTCTTTTTTTGTTCCTCACGATTTTTGTAGACTTTGGCGAGCGACGGAGCGATGTTTTCGTTGAAATGTTTGATGAAGTCTTCAGCACTAAAGTTTTTTTCAAGACAGTAAGCTATGATCTGTTCCTCAAAAGTGGCTCTGCGGTGCCATTCTTTGGAACCGATGAAGTCGCCCTGTAGAACATGGCGTTTCGTGGGGTCTGCGAACGGATTTTTAAGTTTGCTCATTGTTGGTCTGCTCCTAAAAGCTCTCGGGCTTTTTCCATTGCTCCCTCGCCGTATCTCTCAGCTAGAAATTTCGCCAAGTGGGAGAAACTCGCTGTAGCTGCGGGGTTGCTACCACTCTGTTGGACAGCTTGGACAAGCATGGCTTCTTCATTTTCATCATATATTTGCTGCTCATGCTGTTTAACTTCGGGGGGAATTGTGGATTCAGCTATGTCAAGAAGGGCACGTGGGTTTTTTTCAAGGTCTGCGTTCATCGCCAAAAATCTTGCTCTGGCTGCTCGTCCACCACCTGCGGCTTTTTGTTTCTTCAGCATTTCTCTAACTTCTGCGTTTATTTTGGCGATGGTGCGGTCGTCCATCACTTGCGCCTCCTTCGATTGATTAGGTTGCGCCGCATGGCTGCCTGAACGTCTGCACGGTTGTTTGTTGGCTGTTCTGGTGTCTCAAAGATTTCAATCGGTGGTTCTGGGTCGGGGTGATTTTGAGCATAGTGTTTGTCTTCTTCCGCTAGGGCAATCCTATGCGCTTCATCTCGGTCATTATGAGCGGTAGTCCAGTTCTCGTCCTGTGAAAGCGGTTCGTTCATAGCCTGAACGGCTCCTAAGCCGTAAGCTGTGCCTATGTCGTCTTTGATGGGTCGCTCGCTTGTGGTTTTTACATCGGTCATTTTGGTTTCCTCACTTCTTTTTGGTTTCCGCTCGGATTTCTTGAGCCGTTTTGAGGGGTTCAACTTCGGCATATTTCCCTAGCTGTTGCCTGATTTCTGCAATTTCTTCATCTGGGAATTTTGGGTAAACCGTGCGTCCACGACCTAGTATGTCACCTGCGGCGAAACGGGGTTTATCAAAACAAAGGAGTAACACGCTGATAGCGAAGTCAAAAGTTTCCGTTTTCTTCAAAATTGACTCGAGGCGGTTCTTATTGGTCTCACTTATTTGTATGGTTGTTGTCATATTAACTCACCATAGCAATTATAGAATTGTGAGGTAATCTTTATAGGCTAGCCTTACAATTTTTTATAAGGCGAACAAGCGATGAAGGGTAATTTTATCTCCCCTGTTTTGAAGGAATACATCCTTAGAAGGGATAAATTTTTAGATAATATTGAAGCTGCCGAAGAGGCGGAAAAGAATGGGTTGATGAATAAGCATTGGCAATATGATTCTCGGATTAAAAGGATAATTGAGGATTTACCTGCATTGACTAATCGGTTTAGGTCTGACTTGCGTTTGCTTCAAAAGTGGGATTCTGATAATGGTAGTTATTATTATGATCTAATCTTAAATGCTATGTCGCATGTTCCTAAAGATGTTCATTTTCGGAAAACGAGTTTGTCGTCAAGGAAGAAACCTTATTCTGGTGTTTACCGTGTAACACACGCTTTAGATTATCCTGATGGAACTACGGTTTTGCAGGAAACGTTTACAAACGGGAAAGGAAAGATTATTTCTGGTAAAAAGAAGATAATCAATGACCCTGAGGTTATATTACTCAAATTAGGTTCCGAACTGGTTTGGGTAGATGAACAAATTAAACAAAAAAGGTATGAGAAATTAGAAAGATTAGTTGACTATATAACTTCTAGGTTGGAACAAGAAAAAAGAGAGTGAAGAAAAGGCTTAGTTACTGTCCCCCTCCCATCCCTTAGTTTTCGCCAAAAGTTTCTCAATGGTCTTCAGGTCTTGCGGTTTCTCCTTCGATTGGTCGGGTTAGCTTCATCCTTCTTTCTCCTTCTATGGTCTGCGTGGCTTGTCTGTTGTCGGTCTGGGGAAGGGGTTTCTCGTTCAAAGTCTGGGAACCTGAAAACGGTTTGATTTGCGGTGCTTATTAATGTTCTGCCCTGAAATGGTGTTATTTTTCAATTTAGAAGCCAAATCGTAAGGCTTATAAGCAAATAAGGCTAGATTTTACTTGTCTAAAACAAAAATGGAGGAAAAGAAAAACGACAACACCAACACAGAATGACATAATTGAAAGAGCTTTTGCGATTTATCACGGCAGAAACCATAGCGTAAGTTCAATAAACCCTGAAGTCGAAGAACTGAAGGAATCGGGAATCTATGAAGAAGCTAGAAGGGAACTGATGCAATCTGAGGATTCGGAATTCAGAAGCTACATTGAGCAAGAAGCTAGAAGATTAAGCTTAATTGATGAAAGTGAACTAGAAGAACCTTCTAACCTTCAAATCGATTTTGAAGAGGCTTTGCGTTCTGGTGTTTTCATATGTGGCGGAAAAGGGACAGCAAAGAGCAACCTAGCCATAACCATAGCGGATAAGCTGATGCGAAAAGGCGTAATCGTGAAAGTCTTTGACATCAGTCGAGTTTGGTTAAAGTCTTCAATTCCCAGAGTTTTTGAGTTAGGCATTGATGCTTTAGTTAATGTTGGTATTTACGATAGTGCCGTCTTTGACCTGAGTCGGTTAACTCCAAAAATTGCGAAGGAGTTCATAGCCAAGCTTTTAGAGAGTGAATGGAATCGGCAAATCGGAATTCCTGAAGAAGAGCGGAAAACAATCGTTTACGTCTTTGAAGAGGTTCAAAGTTTGATACCTCAGGGGCAGCTTAGAAGTGATGAAGCTCAGTATTTGCTTAGGTTGCTGAGTGCAGGAAGAAACTTCAAACTTGGTTACATCGCTATAACTCAGAGGGCAGCACTAACTGATACCTCAGTTTTCGAGCTTAGCTTTCAAAGATATTTTAGTCGAATGGACGGACAGAACGACCTAAAGAAGGTTTCAAACTATATCGGAAGTGAGAAGGCTAGACAGCTTCAAAGCCTTAGACTTGGTGAGTTCTTCTATGACAAAGGGATAGAAACAAAGCTGATAAAAACGGGAGTGTTCAGGTCAAACAGCAAGCCTAACTTGGTTCCAGCAAAGCCTTTTGTAAGGAGAGAGAGACAGCAAGAGCAACCAGAACTTAGCGGTGCGCAGGTTGCACAGTTGGCTTTTATGTTTTTGATGTTACTGATATTCTTGGCTACGGTCGGCTATGCCTTCATGATGTAGGAGAGAGCTTAAATATGACCTTTGATAAAGGGATTCTCGGATTAGAAACACAATTATCCGAAGATTCCTGTGCTTATGGCTGGGAAGGCTATGCTCTTCAGATTCTTTTTGTCAGCCAAAATCAGGGAGTTTAGGGTTGCATCTTTCAGTTTTGCATCCTCATGTTCGTCTCCATGAATCGGACCGACAGCGTGGATAACATATTTTGCCTTAAGGTTTCCTCCGGTTGTTATCACTGCTCCGCCCACATAGGTTCCCCCTATCTTGTTGCATTCCTCTTGGATTTTTGGTCCGCCTTTTCTTCTGATGGCTCCTGCTACTCCGCCGCCGAGCTGCAATGCAGTGTTTGCAGCGTTAACTATGGCGTCTGTAGTCTGGTCCGTTATGTCTCCCTGAGTCAATTCCAAGAAAGTCTTGTTAATCTTAACCTGCATACTTCAACCTCTCCACAGAGATAATATTGGTGCGAGCAGATTTTAGCTCTTACTGCTCCTGTAAACTCGAAAAGAAGAGAAAACAAGTTGCCAATTTGAAAAAGAATGCGCGCGCATTCTAAGCTATAAAAAAGTATAATGCCTTGGATGGCGGATTCAAGGTTTTTTGAGTGCTTTGGTTACTGGATTGCCTCTACTTTTTTTACTTCAGGTATCCTTTTCTTGAGGAAGTTTTCGACGCCCCACTGCAGGGTCATAGCTGACATTGGGCATCCGCTGCATGATCCCTTCAGTTTTACTTTCACAATGCCATTATCGAATCCCATGTATTCAATGTCTCCGCCGTCTGCCTGTAATTGAGGTCTCACTTCGTCAATAGCTTTTTTCACTCGGTCATCAACTGTCTCGCTCAATACATCCACCTAAAAAAGGCTAGTAATAAGCGCTAAATATAAACCTTCATAAAATCTAGTTTTGCCATTCGCCTCAGAAGAACGGCGTTTCTGGCGAGCCACTGTCAGAATTTCTGCTTCGCCTACAGACAAATATTTAACTTAAGAGAACATAACAGTAGAAATTATTGGTGAAAGAAATGCCCACAATCAAAGCAACTGCAAAATTAGTGGAGAACATTCAGTCCATAGCAAGCAATTCTCGAGGTCATAGCGTAGTGTTGGACTTGGGAACTGCAAAAGGTGGAGACAATACGGGACCAAGCGCACTGGAGCTGGCAATCATGTCTCTGGCTGACTGCGCCGTAACAATATTTGCCGATGTTTGCAAAAAGAGCAAAGTGGAACTCAGCAAGGTGGAGGTCGTGGCAGAAGCGGAAAAGCCTGCTGATTCCCCTAAATTGACAGGCGTGAACATGAAAGTTACAGTAACTGCGAAAGCGAGAAAACAAAAGATCGAGGCTGTCTGGAGGAGAACCGAAGCAAACTGTCCAGTTGTATCCATCTTTACGGAAAAGATACCGGTAAAGATAGAATTAGAAACAACCACTGAGTAAACTCTCTCTCCTATTTCAGCGAATCTCCATAGAGGAGGTCTTCTAACTCATAGCTTAGTTGCTTCGTTGCAGAAAAGCCGCTTAATTGCTGAGTTTGCTACTTTTACTTTCACTCAAGTCTGTTCAGGACAGTCTTATTCGTTGAAGCGCTTGTCTTTTAAGCCTCTTCCATGAAACCGAGATGATCGGTGAGGGTTTGGAGAGATTTCGTTGCCGAAGAGCCTTCCAAGATGTTCTGAGACAGTGCAAAGAGACAACGAGAAATTTTGAAGGCTCAAAAGAAACATTACAGCATATTATTCGAGTAAAGGAAACCTTGGAGAGACTGGTGGCTGAACTGAACTAGCAGAAAGGTTTTTAGCTCCAAGGAAACCTGTCAAGAGACATGAGATTTGTTGATGCCCACATTCACCTTTCAGACAGCGATTACGCACCGAAAGTTGGAGAAATCGTGGAAGACGCAAAACAATCAGGCGTCGTTGCTTTGGTCTCAAATTCCATGAACTTAGAGACTAGTCATCAAAGCCTTCAGTTAGCTGAGGAATATCCTGACCACGTATATGCTGCTCTGGGAATTCATCCTTGGAACACCAAAAATCTATCCCCAAACGAATTACAGGAAACAATTAATCTAATTTACCAAAATGGAGAGAACCGGGAAAGAGTGGTTGCTGTGGGGGAGATAGGATTAGATTCCAGTTACTCGGGAGGCGGAGAACCCACAGAAATCCAGATGCAGGTCTTCCATGAACTGCTGTCTGCGGCTGAGAAGTTGGCTTTACCCGTAATAATCCATTCTAGGGGAACCACAAGCCAGATTATGAGTCTTCTCGCATCCTACAAAATCAAAAAAGTTTTGTTGCACTGGTTCAGTCGACCCCACAGCCTAATATCCCGAATCGTGGACCACGGCTACTACATCACTGAAGGACCGCCCGCAGTATTTTCAACGGGCATCCGCGAGGTTATTAGGCGAATACCCTTAACGAATCTCATGACAGAAACGGATGGGCCTGTCCGTTTCTGGGGACCATTCAAAGGTAAAGCGACTACGCCTGCTTTCATTCCCACGGCAGTTGAAGCCATAGCTCAACTGAAGGGAAAGGAGAAAAGTGAGGTTGCTGAACAGATTTTCCAGAATTTCACTGACTTTTTTGGAGTGGAAGGCGTAAGGGATAAAAGGCATGATGAGGGGATTCATGTCTAAAGAAGCAAGGACTCGCTTAGATGGAGGACAGGTTAAGATTTGGGGAAAGTGCGAACTGAGCAGGTGAAGAGGATAGCTCGAAAGCTGCTAGACAGGTATCCGGACAAATTCACTACGGATTTTGAGAACAACAAAAAACTTGTGGAGGCTCTCACCAACATTTCTTCAACGAAGCTGAGAAACAGGGTAGCTGGTTACACTGCAAGATTGGCAGGCACAATTTATGGTTCTGAAGCTGCCGAAGCTGAGGAAGAACAAAGTTAAAGTGGGCTGTTCGGTTCCTTCTTCGTTAAGTTCTGTCGAATCTTTTATAATTACTTGCGTACCTTTCATGAATAAACTGAACTGAGCAGACAGACTGGGAGAGGCAACCCGATTGTCAACGATGGATGGTTATCGAAAAGGCTGGGCTCTACGTTACTTGAGAGAAGCAAAGGCAGAGTTGACCGCGGCTAAAAAAACGCCTTACATGGCAACAGGTTTCATCATGGAAGCCCTGACGAAAGCCCAAGCATCCATCTACTACAGCTTGGGGGACCCCACTTATATCGCGCCGATAGTCCATGAGACCCTCCACACGAGACAGGATGTTAAAGAGCCGATTTTGAATTTTCTCGTCGAACTCGAAAAAACCCTCCAACAATTGGCGCATAACCCTACATCGGATAACGAAAAGACACTGGAACACGTGAGCGATATAATTGAATTTGCAACGGAGATAGTGGAGCTTTTCGGAGGCGAAATCCCCCAGTAGCTTACGAGAGAGTTAGCTATGGTTGTCACTGTAGAAGTTAGGTTTTTAGGGACATTCCAACGGCTTTCCGGCAGAAAACGTCTTCAGGTGAAGCTGGAGGAACCTGCAACCGTTAGAAAAGTGATAATGAAGCTTACGGAAACTTTTTCATCCGAATTCAAGCAGGTCTTACTTGATTCAAAACTTGAGGACCCCAGACCAAACTCTCTCATTCTCGTGGGAGGAAAGGAGATCAGCGCTTTACAGGGGCTTGAGACCGAGGTCAGAGACGCTGAGGAAGTTGTTCTGGTTCCGATGGTTCATGGCGGTTGACTGCCTTCATCTCTTCTTCTCTTGTTCCTCAATCAGGCGCTTGAGGCGTTTCTCCATCTTTAACTCATGGGCATGTTCTTCAGGAGGGGGAGGCAACTGTTTCAGATATTCTTCCACCGAACTTTCCCTGCTGCTGGTCGCCTTCTTTCGCTTTTTCTCTTTTGGCATATTCTGAGACAAAGCTGAAAGCTGCAGATAAATTTGCTGTCCCCTGTCTTTCTGTTCAATTATGAACTGTTTTATTTGGCTACGTGAAAATTTTCAAGAGAGAAACCGTGAAATGCGTTTTGACAGTTCATTCCCTTTATATGCTTAATATAGGCACCAAACAAAAACTCAAACCATTGTTGTTAGATGCAAAGGAATCTGTCAAAAGTCACTGTTTTTGTCTGGTTTTATGCTATCACTCATTTTGATAATCTATATAGATTACGAATCCATTCTAGATGATTGCCCGAGTTGGGGAGCACGCTTGGATAGGTTGGCTAGGCACGGTTGGTTGCCCAGCAGTTGGCTGTAGTCTGTCTCGCGCGATTGCATCAACTGAGGCGGGTTGTGGCTGACAGCTGGATTGCTGGCGGTGTTTGGTTGGTCTGCCTCGGCTTCGACCCATCTCGGGCATTTCTATTTTAGGAAAATCGCTTGTTGTTTATTCTATCGAAAGGGGCAGTTGTCTTGCCATAAGGAAGGCATCTTCTCCGTCCGCATAGTAATCTCTGATTGTACGCGTGACTTCAAACCCCAGTTTTCTGTAAAGCTCTATAGCGGGTGAATTGCTTGTCCTGACCTCCAAGTAGCATTCTTTTGCCTTGTAGTCTACTATGGCTTGCATCGCCTCTTGTACAAGGGCAAAACCGATGCCTTTCTTCTGATGCCCAGATAAGACTGCGATGGAGATCACATGTCCTTTCCTTGTTATTCCCAGTATCTTGAAGCTTGGGATTCCGGTTTCGATGCGGCACATGATGTAGCCCACTATCTCTCCATTTGCTTCAGCGACAATGAATGTTTCTGGGAAGCGTTTGTACAGATTCATGAAGAAGAGGGTGGTGTAGTTTTCGGGAAGACATTCCCGATTTATTCGGATTACCCCCTTTAAATCAGAGGGTTTAAACCGTCGAAGCCTATAGTTAGCCATCAAAACCATGGGTCAACCATGCCTTCTCTGCTTTTATATTTAACCAACATCAGGTTGGAAGGGTTCTAAGTAAACAAAAGTAAATATGTCTTACTCTCTCCAAAAAAATAAAATTACTTTCACTAATCTCCCCCCTCTCTGTAGTCATACGTTGTGCCACAGAGCTTAAAACAACTCTCGCTGATTCCATAGCAAACATCGAACGATAATTTGAATCTTGAAATAAAGGTGAGATTAAGATGGAAGATAATGACCTGAAAAACCTTCCCGGCGTCGGACCCGCCACAGCCAACAAACTAGAATCAGCCGGGCTCACAACGGCAGCGGCAATTGCCGTGACTCCACCCAAAGAGATAGCGGAGAAGACGGGGATAGGCTTCAACACCGTTCTTAACCTTGTATCTGCCGCCAGAGAAAAATTGGGTGTCGACTTCATAACTGCAGAGGAATTGTGGAAAAAGAGACAGGATATGCTCAAATGCTCTACCGGCTCCAAGAACCTGAACGAACTCTTGGGGGGCGGAATCGAAACCCAAGCCATGACCGAACTCATAGGCGAATATGGAGTAGGCAAAACCCAGATTTCTCTGACGCTCTGCGTTATGGTCCAGCTTCCAGTGGAACAGGGAGGATTAGAGGGAAACGCTGTCTACGTCGATACGGAAGGGACGTTCATACCTGAACGAGTTTACCAAATAGCTGAGGCACTAGGACTTGACCCCCACCAAACTTTAAGTAACATCTTTCTAGCCCGAGCATACAACAGCAGCCATCAATCTTTGCTTACAGATCACCTCCTGAAGTTCTGTCCAGAAAACAACGTAAAACTAGTTGTCGTAGACTCCATGATTGGACACTTCAGAGGCGAATACGTTGGCAGAGAAAACCTTTCCGAGCGCCAACAGAAACTCAACAGCCAACTCCACAAGCTGAATCGGCTAACAGAAGCATACAACATAGCCGTCGTGATTACAAATCAAGTTCAAGCTAACCCTACAGCATTTTTCGGAGACCCCAACAAACCCGCAGGCGGAAACGTCATGGCCCACGCCTGCACGCACAGAGTCTACCTGCGGAAAGGAGGAAAAGGAACTAGGATAGCTACAGTCATAGACTCTCCAAACCTACCCGAAAATAAGACGCGATTCAAAATCACGGAGAAAGGCGTCGAGGACGCTGAAGAATAAAACTGCTCCCAAATCTGGAAAAGGGCATCTTTGGCGTGACAGCATTGTTGACCTTTCAGGTTACTTGTTTGTAGTCGAAGTCATCATTCAGAATTGAGTCTTTGTATTTGGTGATGTCTATTTCTTGGCTCATTAGTTGTTTTATTGCTGTTAGACCTTTTTTGGTTCCGAGGAGTATGGCGCCCACGATTTTTCCTTGGTCTAGAACTAGTTTCTTGTAGACGCCTTGCGTGTCATCTACTTTTTTAACCTCTTCGTACTTTGCTTCTTCGGGGTTGACGATTCCCATGGAAGTTAGGTCTATGCCAACGATATCCAATGTGTTGGATGGAATTGTTCCTGTGTAGACTTTTTGTTCCTCCTTCATGAGGTTCGTGGCTGCTATCGTCGCTTGTTCCAACGCAGCAGGAATTATGCCGTAAACTCTTCCTTCAAACTCCGCTACATCACCCACGGCATACACATCCTCGGTACTGGTTCGCAGATAACCGTCAACCACGACCCCTCTGTTAACTTTGATTCCAGCCTCCAAAGCCAATTGGGCGTTAGACCTCATTCCCGCACAAATCAAAACAAGGTCTCCAGAAACCATTTCTCCACTGTCAAGCAAGATACCTGCAACCCTCTCGCTGCCTCGAATCTCCACGGTTTTGACGCCTAAAACAATGTCTATGCCGCGAGATGCAATTCGATTCTTCAAAATGGCGGCTCCATCCTGATCTAGTTGCCTCGGCAATAACCTCGGAAATATCTCCACAACCTCTACCTGCTGCCCCAGTTTCCTCAAGGAAGCAGCGAATTCCAAGCCTAATAGCCCGCCGCCAATAACAATTGCCTTCTCTGATTTTTTCGTGAATTCTCTTATGGTCAGGGCATCTCTGATGGAGCGTAGAGTGAAAACTCCGGTCTTTTCCACCCCTTTGATGGGGGGAATGAATGAGTGCCCGCCGTTTGCCAAGAGAAGTTTGTCATAGCTTACTCTTGTCTGATCCTCCAGCACCAGTTCCTTCCTGTCTATGTCAATGCTTGTTGCCTTCTTTTTTAGATGAACCTTGATTCCACTCTTTTCATACCACTTCTCAGGAAACATATAGATTTCTCGGGGTTCAGCTTCCCCAGACAGGACTTCGTAGAGTCTGGGGCGAGGATAGTACTGGTGATTCTCATCTGTGTAAATGGAGACTCTTGCTTCAGGATTTTTCTCTTTTATGATTCTTGCAGCTGTTACACCCGCAACACCGTTCCCGACAATAACCACGTCCACTGAAGGCATCAATGATTTATCCCTCATTTTGTAAGAAACTACTATGCGATTCTTATAATTGCTTCCTCTACCTTCTCGTCCTTAATTTGGTATGCGGCTAAGTTGTCGTCAGTCGAAGACAAGATTAACCAGAGAGCATCTCCCCACAATTTCATGAATTTGATGTCAATGGGTGAAGGAGCAGCTGGGGCTGGATGAGAATGAAACAAACCTATAAACTCTAAACCTTCCCTCTCAGCCTCATTGAAGGCGGCAACAACCCTCATAGGGTCAATTTCAAACCTTACAGTGGACTGTAACTCGTTTGTAGCAACCTCAACTTTTTCCACCGACGCTTCATCCTTAGACAATTTTCCGAAGAGCATTGCGCAAGCCTCAATTGGATGCGCCTTCCTTGCTTCTTGCTTCAACAAATCAACATGGCGTCGCTGTAATTGCAAAATCAACAAAGGACACTCCAGGGTTCGATGGAAGATTATGGGTTCCCGCTGCTTTTAGGTTTTCAGTTTTCGCCACTCTTTAACGGTTGCCATAACGCTAGGAACGATTAATAAGTTCCACGCACACTTCAAAAACATGGAAGAGTAGCCGCGGAGATAGGAGCATGGAAGTATACTTCGAGGAAAAGCCCTCACTTACAAACCCAACCTTAATTGCCTCTTGGCCTGGCATGGGAATGCTGGCTAGGATGTCAGCTGATTACCTTATCCAACAGTTGGATGCGAAACAGTTTGCTGAAATCCGTAGCGCAAGCAACGACATCTACTTCAAGGATGGTGTGGGAGAACTCAGCCAATACCGACACCACTTTCACTATTGGCATGGAGAACATGGCGACCTGATAATTTGCAGTGGGGAGATTCAGCCCCAATCCCTAAGCGCCATACAGCAGCTGGCTAACCAAGTTTTGGATGTCGCTGAGGAGTTTGGCGTCAAAAGGGTCTACACCATTGCAGCGGTTCCCAATCCTCGTGACGTGAAGCCCCGGGTCTTCGGAGTAGTTAACAAGTCTGAGCTCAGAGACTTTTTGAAAGAAGAAGGAGTTAAGCTAATCAGCGGGGATGGAAGAATCACTGGACTCAACGGGCTCCTCATCGGAATCGCACAGCAGAGGGGGATTGACGGCATATGCCTCCTTTGTGAGATAAGATATTTAGATGTGCCTCAACCTAGATCCGTTCACTCTGTTCTCAGCACTCTAACCAAAATTTTGGGTATCAAGATAGATTTGTCTGAGCTAGAACGCCAGGCTGAAGAGATGGAGCAGAAAATAGAAAGAATCAGAGAAGGTAGAATGCCTGAAGTGGGTAGACAAAAAGAGCCGCGATACATAAGCTAGAGCGAGGTAACAGCGTACCTCTACCAGGTTTCCTCGTCTTTCTTGACGGTTATAGCCTCTTCGATACAGGCAGGAACACATTTCATGCAGAGGATACAGGCATCCATCTTGACAGGAACCGCTTTAAGGGTCTCTGGATGCTCCTTGATTTCTTGGAGTTCGAAGACATCGACTGGGCAGATTTCTATGCAGGTGCCTTTACCGCTGCATCGGTTCCAATTGACAATAACTTTTGGCGTGCTTTTTCCTCCATTATCCGTCTTGATACCAGCAAGATAAATCAATGCGGTCTATTCACCTGCTAACATTTTATGTATATTTCATCCAAATCCTAATTATTACGAAGGCAAAGATTCCAAAACCAGCGCCCGCAAAGATTGAAAATAGTTCTGTTGACATAGCTTTTGTCCTCTGTTGTGTGTATTTCAGGGTTCAAAGCATGGGTTTTCTAGGTAGCTTTTGAGGTCTTCAAACTGATGGAGGTACTTGACACCTTTGTCAGTTGTTAGAAATATGTTGCCTTCGCCCATTGGACCCATTATCAGACCTGCACTTCTTAGATGCTCCAGATACTTCTCAGTTATTTTGAAGTTCAAATTCGATTTGTGCATAATACGGGTCTTTACGGCTCCTTTCTTCGCGGTCCGCAAAACATCGGCAGATATTTCAAGGATACTTCTTTTACTCAAATTTTCTCAACTCTAACCAAGCCGTTTTTGTGTACAGTAATAATTACCACCCGTGACTTGGAATACTGAACATTTTCCAGCTTGACAACCGTTTACCCACCGATCTTGACATTGAACTTGGTGGACACGTTGCCTAAACTCCGTTTTTTCAATTACCACATCCAAACGCGTTGGGTCTTTAGCCCTATCTGAAAGCATTAAGCTCCTTTCCACTCTAAAGCACCTCTCTCTTTCTTCTCATATGCCTAATTCGTAATTAAGCGGGACGTCCACGGTGCAAGATATTGTGTTCAATTGTAAACTATGGTCACGTGACCTCTTTGGGGTTCAGAGGTTGAAAGTTGCTCTAGGAGAGAAGGGGTGCGTTTTCAAGTTTCACCGTTAAAACTTCCTTCTAAACCTTTCCAAGAGCCATGTGACCTAAGTAAACGGCTCCTTCAGTGCGGCACCTCAGCAACGAGTGAAGTACCAAGGGCTCTGTCTTCCCTCTTTTAGCTTCGGATGGGGTTCAAGTTTTTCCGTGTTTTTGTATTTGATGAAAACTGATTCTCCCATTTTTAGGCGCTGAATAATCTCCCCAAAATCTATCTCGTCAGTTTCTACGACTTCAACGCTTTGGCTCTGATCGTAATCCAAGAAAAAAATCTGGAACAGCATGTGCTTCTCTGAGGGAATAGGAGACGGCATCGGCAGTTCTGATGTGACCTTCTTATCTAAATCTGTAACATTATTGCTCATAGCGACTTTCCTCTCTAGGTCCTAAGGCATTATTCGCCGTCACGACAATTAAGATGAGCGTCCACACTGCAACACAGTGTATTCAAGTGCAAACACTAAATTTTATTAGTAGTTCCCTCTAACTAGAGAGGTCTGGTTGGAAGCAGAAAAATGACTGAGAAAACAAAGGACTACGCCCTCGAGCAAGTCTTAACAGAGATTCTTGAGGAAATTCATACCCTGTCCGGTTGCCAAAGCATCGGCATCAGACTGCATAAGGATGGAGACTACCCTTACTACGTGCAAGATGGGTTCCCAGATTTTTTCATCCTTAAGGAGAACAGTCTCTGTGCAAGAGACGAAAAAGGCAAGCCCCTTCGCGATGATGAGGGTAATTTTCTTCTGGAGTGTATGTGCGGGAACGTCCTCAAGGGACGATTCGACCCGAAACTTCCGTATTTTACAGAGAAGGGAAGCTTCTGGACCAATAGTACAACACAGCTTTTGGGTAGCTTCTCAAAGGAGAGTTTAGGGCAATTAAGAAATATGTGCTATTACAGCGGCTACGAATCTGTGGCTTTGATTCCCATGCGAGTATGCGACAAAACATTAGGGTTGATCCAGATGGACGATCCTCGAGAAAACATGTTCACCCCTGAAACGATTGAGAAGTACGAGTTTTTAGCGGATCATGTGGGAGCAGTTGTTTTCAACGCCCTTGAGATCCAGGAGAGAATGGCTGACATCTTCGATATGGTGAACAAGTTCAAGAGAGCCAAAAAGTAGCAACTGTGTTGCCGTGTTTTACTGAGACATATTCTATTGAGAATTGAGTCAGGTTATCGTGGCTTCTCAAGGGGTTTTGATCGGGGTCGCGTTATCTCAAAGGTAACTGCGTAATCGTAGACCCTTGTCTTAACCTCCGTGTCTGCCATGGACTTCAAGTAAGCGAGAACATATTTTTCTAGGTAGACGCTCCATCCGCGTCCAAGGTCATGTTGTAAATGAAAGATATCCGTGTTTCCTTGAGTGTGATGGAAACTTTGGAACCACCTTGCAAAATTGGGACCTCCCAGGTGTTCGGTTACCAAGTAGACGAAGGAGTCATAATCTGAACGGAGTCCCATGGCGTTCACGATGTTTATGGCATCGGAAGCTCCGGACTTGGACCCTGCTTCAGCTAATCTCTCAACTGGAAGTGTCTTTAAAATCTCTCGGAGAGTTTGCTGGGACAAACTCATGTCATTGTTCCTGTCTGCCCACCTAGCGTAACGTGAGTATTTTCGGAGAATCTTATTCAACAAGACGTTAACGCTGACTCCCTGCCGCGCCGCCTCCTGTTGCAGAACGTCGTCCCACTCATATCTAATCCTGAAAGTCCGCGTAATGGTCTTCTTCCGTTTATCAAGATGTCGTCCCTTACTCAAGGCTAAGTGTCTCCTTTGCTTCCATATAATAGAATTTTTGTTTTAAACTTAACGTAAAAAGCAATTTTAAATCTTTTAACGTTAGACTTGCAAGCTTGTAGACTGACACTTCAAATGCTGACATGGGTTAGAAAGAGCTTTTCAACAATTATCTTTATCCCTTCACCATTGAGCCAACTATTCGCGGGCGTGTTTCAGTATGTGACCTGTTTCGGGTATGATGAGCTTTTCCATGACAAGTTTAACTGCCTGCGGCGAGCCGGGGATACAGAAGACGGCTTTTCCCTGATCTGTGGTTCCAGCTAGGGCTCGGGTCATGATTGCTGCTGAACCAATCTCATCGTAGCTCAGTTTCCTGAACAGCTCTCCAAACCCAGGCAAGGTCTTGATCAGCAGGGGTCGTACCGTCTCGATTGTCACATCCTTGAGGCTGACTCCAGTTCCGCCGCACACTATAACAGCGTCCACATTTTCTGACCCTATGGCGTTTCCCACATATTCTCCGATTAGCACTCGGTCATCAGGCAAAATGTCCCGTGAAGCGACGCTGTGACCCGCCTTCTGTAGAAGCTCAGCAATCAGGTCACCTGAGGGGTCGCTGAAGGGTTCTTTTGCATTGAGTTTCTGATACCTGGAGGAACTGGCAACTATAACTGCAAAGTTGAGCTTTTTAGGTGCCTCACTCTTGTGTTGGCGGGCGGTCTCGCTCACACTCGTCTCTCCTTTACCTTGCTGACCACATGTAATTCTTGGATGCTGGTGTGGGGATACTGTCCATTTTTATCTTTTTCGTACTGTTTGGTCATGTCCCAAACCGTTAAGAGGGCTGTTGCTGCTGCGGTGAGAGCTTCCATCTCCACCCCTGTCTGTGCTCGGGTCTTAACTGTTGTTTCAACCTCCACCTTAGAGTCGTCAACGATGTGCAGTTCAACCTCTATGCCAGTTAAGGGTAGGGGGTGACAGAGGGGAATCAACGTGCTTGTTTTCTTAGCCGCCAAGATTCCGGCGACCTTCGCCACCTGAAAGGGGTCACCCTTCTCAACCTTTCCCGCTCTGATCAGCCGTATAGTCTCAGCCTTCAGCTTGATAGCTCCCTTCGCCTTGGCTTCCCGATAAACTTCCGGCTTCGCCGTAACATCAACCATCGTCATCTAAACTTCTCCACCTAATTATTCATATTTGATCTAGGCTTATTTTGTTTGTTCCCAGAAATCTATGAGTTTTTTGATCATTTTTGCTCGGGGATTTTCTTGGTCAAAGCGGAAGATGCGGATTCTTCCGAACGTCTTGTGACGGACAAGATTGTGGTTCTCCAGAACTTGCAGGTGTTGGTTTGTGGTGGTGTAGTTTAATCCTGCTCGCCTAGCAATTTCTGAGATGTTCAGTTCTCCAATCTCAGCCAGAATCTTGAGAATTTTCACTCGCCCTTTTGACGAGAAAACATCCTCTATTGCCACCTTGCCTCACCCTCCTTCTGCAGGAGAATCTTAACCAGCTCCTCTTCTAGGTCAGAGGCTGGAACCCTGGAGAGGCTGATGAGGGTGGTCTTCCCCCGCTGCCCAACCCCGGAAACGATTGTCTCGATTATTCCTGAGGCAGAAAGCCCCTTAACGTACTTCCAGAGTTGGGTGTGACCTCGATGCTTCTCACCATACTCTTCGCAGATCAGAGCATAAGCCTCCTCCGCCTCTCCCATGGACATGTAAGCAGAGTCGGTTTGCTTGAAATGCCGTGCAACCCCGAGAAGAAACAACTTTTCGTGAAGAGTGAGGGAGGGAATCATGTCCCTCCGCACAACCGGGTAGACGCTGACAACCGCCCTCCGAACACACTCAGGTGAAACCTCCCGCATCTCCGAGGCATCAGCGTACTTGCCAGCTCGCCACAGCAGTTCGATGGCGTAACGGGCGTTTCCTCCTTCCGAGTATCCCTGCTCGGCGATGAGGCTCATTGTTTGGGTTGGGACGGTTGCCTCTCTGAAGGCAAGGTTCACCCGGTCGTTGAGAATGTCTTCTAGTTGTGCCTCTGAGTATTCTTCCAGCTGGATTATGTTGCGTTGGAGGGTGCTTCTTGTGCTTGGGTCCAGTTTGTCCAGGTATTCGGGTTGGCGGAGGATGCATATAAGGGAGAGCCTTTTTGGAGCATCTAAACGGTCTTCCTGAATGCGGGAGAGGTTGTAGATGGGGTCTGACCCTTCGTTGCGGACAAGGGCTTCCAACTCGTCTAGAGTCAAAATTAGATAGGCGTCTTTTTCGTCGAGAACCTGCATGAGCGCCTGCAACAGCTCCTCTGCTGAGTAGCCCCGTCTGGGGAAGGTGGGAATGAAGTTCATGATGACTCGTTGAAGAATCATGAAGAGGCTGCCCTTGGATTCGCGGCAGTTAACGTGGATGTACTTGAGGTTGATGTTACGTTTCTCCGCCTCATTGACCAAGTGTGAACCGAAGTGTTGGGAGAGAGCGGTTTTGCCGGTTCCGATTTTTCCGATGATTAGGGCGCGTTGGGTCATTTTTCCAGGGTTTTCAGTGGCGAAACGGAAGAACTGGTTTAGGAGATTGAGTTGCAGTCTTCTGTGGAGTAGGTGTTGTGGGACGTAGTTGATGTCAAGTTTGCTTTCGTCCTTGAAAACGCTGGAGTATCGTGGCATAAATCAGCCCTCAAACTTCTGAATGATTTGTGGAGTTTGTCTCTTTAAAAGGTTGCTGAGGTCCCAGAAAAGCGAAATAGAACTGTTGGGCTTAACTGAGTGCTTTTGTACGGGGAGGGTCTTGAAAGCGGGAGAGTGTAATGTACCGGTAAATTTTATATAACACTGTTATATCTCCCCTTAAATAGGAACTCCCTGAGTTCCAAAAAGGGTAAAGGGAAGCATCCACGCTCGGCGACGACGTGGGGGTTTATTCATTTGCCTACTCATGCTTCCCAAACCCAAATCATACTCTGTTGGCTATCAATGACTATATAAGCTTTAAGCGCTCTCCAAATGGCACGCGAAATGCAAATGGAATCCGGCTTTTTCTCAAGCAGTGGCGATAAATCACCCGTCTCCTATGCGAACTTTCTTTTTCTAAGTTGATGGCAATTAAAGTCATATAGCACGGTTTGACAAAGAACGGGTATGGATGGAAAACTGATTAATAAGCTTCAGGATTTGCGGTGCAGCTTACGAACTTCCCGCGTTAAATTGCATAAGAAGCTTCATGGGGTTCCTTTATGGGCTAGACAACCAGTTAGCCTAGAATTGGATACTCAAAATAGAAAATGCAGCTTAAACTGTGTTTATTGTAATCCTCAATCAACTTTTGTTAAGGAGAAGCAAGGCGAATTGGATTTTGGCACAGCAAAGTTTTTGGTGCGGGTTCTAAGAGAGAATAAAGTGTTCATCAATTATGCCCGCCCTTGGATGGACAGCGACCCTTTACTTGAAAAGCGTTTGCCTGATTTTGTTAAGTTATTGAAGAAAGGGCTGGGTTGTAGAATCGATATTTTCACCAATGGGGTGGCAACCAAAAATAAACATCTTTTGATTAACCCACACATTGATGATATACGGTTTACGATTTCGGCATCAAATCCTGATTTGTACGCTAAGGTTCACGGTAAACCGTTATTTGAAAAAGCCATGGAAACCTTGTATTTTGTCAATTCTCACAGGTATTGGCATCAAAGATTATGGATAAACTTCATCTTATTCGATGACAACGCTTTTGATCTTGAAAATTGGAAAAACCGCTTTAAGGATTTTAGGCAGGATGTTAGATGTTTGCATGTTGGATGTGGTCAGAATCAAAGCAACAAACTTAATGCGCCAAACAAGTTGCTTGAGGATTATCGGAGCCAATTCGAATTAAGATTGGCAAAGTATGAATTGCCTTGTAGTTGTTTTCATAATATGGCAATCAGTTTTGAAGGCAAGCTTATGCAATGTTGTGTCGCTCCCTATTCCCAGAATTATGGGCATGTTGAGGAAATTGATTTGCTTGAAGCTTATCGGAAGCGGTTGGATGTTGGTTTGAACCACCCTGCATGTGTGGACTGTAACCAAAAGAACCCTGAATGGAGGGAATTGTTTGAAAAGTATGTGTGGACCTAAAGTTCTATGTGTCGTCGTTTCTCTTGATCATCCAGCTGCCACTTTACAGTCTATTTTCAATCAAACGGTTAAGCCTTCAAAAGTTGTTGTTGCCCACAAAAGTTACAGTCAATATCGTTATGTTGGAGAACGGGTTGGCAGAGCAATAAATCACGTCTTATCGTATGAGAACTTGGGAGATTACACTTATCTTCTCAGGGTTGACGGTGACACGGTGTTGCCACGGGATTTCCTTGAAAAGATGCTCCAGTTGAACGTGGATTTAGCTGGTTACGGTGGATATGCGCAACTGCTGAGGATGCCTACTTTTTTGGAGGCTTTTAAGGGCGTTTATCCACAGGTTTTTGGAGAAGACAGTGTGGTTCACCATACAATCCATGAGTTGGGTTACAATCATCGTGGCTATATTGTTGAACCGATTAAGCCAGCCTCTAAAAAATATCCTGCTGATGTTTGGGTTCAGAATGGAGTTTTGAAGTATCGTTTAGGCTACTCCTTGCCTATGGTTCTTCGCAGCGTGAAAGATTACAGAAGTGCAACGTTGGTCGGTTTTAATGTTGTCTTTTTGTTTGCAGGTTACTGTCTAGCCTATTTCAGGAGATTAAAAAAATTCTGGTTTGTCAAAGAGAAGAATGGATGGAAAAGATTCGCTGACCTCATCAAAAGTCGACTTGCCTGATAGGGAATGTTAACGGAATCTGGCTTTCTTTTCGAACTGTTTCTCGTAGATTTTTCTGATTCTTTGGATGGTGTCTGCCTCTTCGGGGCTTTTGTCGTCTCGGATGCGGGTTATCCTAGCGAAGCGTAATGCCATGCCGCATCTATATTTTGGGCTTTCTTGGATTTCGTTATATGCCACCTCAACCACGATTTTTGGAGTCACGGTTACTCTTCGCCGTTCCTCTCGAACTGTCAACTCTTTTAGGTGCCTTGTTATTTCGATGATTTCTGTGTCTGTTAAGCCTTTGAAGGTCTTTCCAACTACAACAAAATCATCAGTCTCTGGGTCTCGGGCAGCCAAGTAATAGTCTGAGAGCCATTCGTGTCTCCGTCCATACCCATACTCTGCAGCAACAATGACTAAATCCAGGGGCTCCAGTGATTCTTTTATTTTGAACCAGCGTTTTCCCCGAATCTCCGGAGTGTATGGGCTATCCAGTTTTTTGGCTACAACCCCCTCATGACCGCTACCTATAGCTTCCTTCAAGAAACTCTCGGCTTCAGCTGGATTATCTGTGATTTTCTGTTTGGTCAAACGTATGTTCCCACATATTTCACCCAGTTTTTTTCTTCGTTCAATATATGGTTCATCGATGAGGCTTCTGCCGTCCAAATACATGAGGTCGAAGAGTTGAAGTTGAACAGGAATCCTTTCAGCCATATCTTCTACATCACGGACTCTCCGAAACCTCCTCATAAGATGCTGAAAGGGAACCGGACCACCCCCCTCTCCCACGGCGATGATTTCACCCTCCAAAATAGCTTCATCAGCAGCGATTTGGATCTGAGCTAGGTGGACGATTTCTGGGAAGCTCCCTGTCACATCAGATAATCTGCGACTAAAAATCCTAACGTTATCCTTGGAGATGTGAATCTGAACGCGGGCTCCATCCAGCTTATATTCGAAGGCTGTTTTGCCGTTATGCTGGTTCAGGGCTTCTTTCACGTCCTCAGCTGTCTGGGCTAACATGGGTTTTATCGGCTGAAAAACCTGCACCTGAAGCTTCGAAACCCCATCTTTGCCCCTTGTTTTGGCTACCGCCGCCACTGTTCCTATGTCGCCGGTTATCATGTTTGCTTTTCTCACAACTTCATGGGGAACATGGAAAGCCTCTGAGATAGCGAGCTCCATCAGTCCTTCATGGAAGCCTGTTCGCATCTCACCAATCAATATTTTGATGATGTATTTTGCTTCTAGGGGCGTGGCATCTCCCAACAATGTTTCCAGTAGACGCTCCTTTCGTTCCCTAGAACCGGCGCCGCTGGTTTCGGCGATGGCTTCTAGACTGCGTCTCACTTCAAGAATGGTTAGAGATTTCTCAACAAGCGTAGCCTGCCGTCTAATCTTGCCTGCCTCAAATATGCTTTTGATGGTTGCCCCCAAATCTCCAGTTCTGCCGAAAGCTTCCGTGAAAGTCTTCCAATCCACCTTTACCAGACGGTTAACCACGTCCCTCACGGTCGCCCAGCTAACTTCAAGGGTTCTGGCATCTGCCTTTGGGAAGGGTTGCCCAAGAATCATGGATACTGCGGCTTCAATCTCGTCAGGGGACAGGTTTCTCAGAAATTCTGCCACAAGATCAACCATTAAAGTGCGCTTTCTGGTCTTCTCTAGCCTGTCGCCTAACTCAGCCAAGACCCGAAATTCAGTTCGCATAAGTTCTACCTTTAAGGGGCTGTCCTTAGAAGGAATTGTCTACCCTAAAAACATAAACATTTCCACAACAGACAAAAGCTCTATTTGGAGCCTAATCACAGCAGATTGTTGAAAAACAGCTTTTTTCAGGCTGAAGCAAAGGCAGTTTTCTTCTTGTAGACTAGGACCGCTAAAGTTGCTACCAAGAATAATGGCAGAATAATCCATGAGGGAAACTCTGGGATTATGGGGACTGGTTCCATGAGGGGATGGTTGTCGATGTATATTGTCTCGTTTCCAGCAATGCGGGTGTGGGGAGTGTCTCCTATGCCGTCGCCGTCACTGTCTGTGCCATTGTAGTCGCTCCAGTAGTTCCTATCAATGGTGGGTTGTGGGGACAGCCAAACTGTGAATACGTTGTTTGATGAGACTGCATCATTTATCATGTTATTTTCGGTGATAATATTGTTGCCTCCGCTGTAGGCTATGGATACACCATTAACGTTGTTTGCAAGGGTGTTATTCTTGATGAGATTGTTTGAGCTACCTATATTGATGCCAGTAGAACAGTCTGCTATGTAGTTTCCAATGATGGTGTTGTTTCTGGTGTTGACGTTTTCTATGCCACGGTCGAAGTTTACGATTCGCAGGTTTTTGATTGTTACATTGGATATTTCAGGGCGTGATGGGTAATGATGCCTTTCATTCCTGAGGTCTATCCCTATTTCTCCTGTCCCTCCGGTTCCTTGGAGAGTATAACCTGCGCCATCAAGCACAATGAAACTTCTCTGAACCTGAATCCCCTCTGAAATGTTATCCGTTAAAGTATAGATGTCGCCGTTGCGTTGAATTCTATCTGTTCCCTCAACGCTTCCATCAGCTCTAATGTAGACGGTTCCGCTTGCCCCAACTACCTCGACATTTGTCAAAATTATCAGGGTGAAAGAGAGAATCAATAACAGAATGAGAGCTACCCTTCTTTGCGCCACCTTGGGCACCACCAATACCTTTACCTACAGAAAAGAAAACATTTTTGGTCAAGAAACCTTGACTAAATGCATCATTTGTTTAGTCAAGAAACCTTTACAAAAAATCTTTTATGACGTAATCGGCGATAAATGAATTGTTGGAGCATCCAACATGAATAAATTCGCATTAATACTGCCTCTGTTGATACTGGCGGTTTTCCTAGGTTACTTTGGCTCAAGTTTACCAACAGAATGGCTTTACGCAGTAGTTATCGTAGCAGCAGTTGCTGTTGCAATAGCAGGATATCTACTATACATCGAACACCAAAAAGGGGATGAAGGAAAACGAACAAGAAAACAAAGTTAACAACAGCATTTATTGCATTGCTTTTGTTCTCAGCATTCGCTGGAGCACAACTGCTTAACTTGGCAGAGGCGAATCCTCTTCCACTCTATTCTCTTCAGATGCCTGAAGAATACATCAACTACACGATTTCTCAGGTTAATGGAAGCTTATGGGCAAAAGTGGACGGAACATATCCCATGGATAAAGTTGCTATTGAATGTCAAAATCAATTGACTAACAACACGGCATTTACCTTTACTGACGATACCCTACCAATGGTTTATCCTACTCCTTTAGGCACAACCAACATATCTCTAAAAATGGATGAAACAGAGCTCACTTGGGACAATTACACCCAAATCTATCCTGACGCGACACATTATACTGCCCTTGGCTATTGGCCCATGATTTCTTCGGTAATCACAGTTCCAGACCACTTTATCCTGAAAATTCACTATGAGCACCCTATTGTGATGGTAGATGGAAGCTACACGTTTCTGTACGACTTGAACATAAGCCCCTATCTGTCGCCTTGGAGCAACAAATCCACTGCCCACTTTAACATAAGATTCGAAACAAACTACACAGAACTTCAAATGAACACCATAGCAGTCAATGGAACATTGAATCCAGTCAACTACACAATCGCAAAAGAGGATACAGCAGAAACAGTAACACTCCAAATTGTCTCCGAGTACGATAAACCGCTTCTAGGCGACCTATTAATCTCCTTCACCGAAGACGAGTCGGAACAAGCTAACTCCGGTTCCTCAAGTTCAAGCTTACCCATAGAGTATAGTTATGCCCTTGTAGGGGCTATGCTGATAGCTATAGTTGTGATAGCTGGTTATCTGTTTCTGAAACGCAAAAGAATGGGGGAGTGAAGAAAAATGAATAGGAAAAAGCTGCTGACAACAGTTTTCAGTTCGCTGTTTTTGTTTTCATTACTTGCTGGAGCGCAATTCATAAGGTTAGCAAAAGCAAATTTCACTCATTATATTCCACCTCCTCAGCCAGCTTTTACTATCAGAAGTGATGGGAGCGTTGATCCGACGACAGCGCCTATTCAACGTAACGGAGAAATCTACACTTTGATGGATGACATTTTTGGATATTCCATAGTGATTGAAAGGGATAATGTTGTACTTGATGGGGGAGACTACACCCTCCAAGGATATGGTAACTCTACTGGAATTTTCATCAGAAATCAGAATAATGTTACAGTTACAAAAATGGAAATTAGAGATTTCAATTATGGAATTAGGCTCCAGAATGGTAATTTGGGCATAGAACTTTTGGGAAACACAATAACTGCAACCCATAGGAGCATCTATATAGCAACTTCTTCACATAATCGCATACATGGGAACAACATTACACTAAACGATAAAGGTATCCATATTGTCTATCCCGGCAACAACAGCATAGTTGGAAACTCCATAACAAACAATAACGAGTTCGGCGTTTTGCTTGAGGAAACTGGAGATAACATAATTTCTGAAAATTACATAGCAAGAAATAGTGACGGCATCCTTCTCAACGATTCACCCAACAACAGCATCATTGGAAACACCATAAAAGAGAATTACCAGTGGACGATCCGATTTGAAGATCACAACGCAAGAAACAACAATAACATCATTTACCATAACTACTTCATCAACAATGGCTTAACAGGGAAAAATCTTCAGGTGTCAATTCCTGGGTTATATTTAGGAATAGATGACTGGAGACCGGGAAACCCTAACGTTTGGGATGACGGCGAAAAAGGGAACTACTGGAGCGACTATCTGACAAGGTATGGTAACGCTACAGAAATAGCCAACACAGGAATAGGAGATACACCCTTCTACATCAACCCAAACAACATAGACCATTACCCAATTATTCCAGACAACGTAGTACCCGAATTTCCCGAATTTCCAACATGGACACCAATGCTACTCCTACTCACGGTGCTCGTAGCTACAATGCTCATCTACAAAAGAAGACTGCACAGAAGCATCAGTACTAGACGTGGGAATCGTAACTGTAGTAAAAGAGAAGGGGGATAGTTGAAAATTCTGAGTAAAAAATGTGTGCGGGCGTATCTGTTCTCCGCTGTTTTTGTGGGTCTTCTGATAGTGACCTGTGGGGTGCACCTCGTTAACTTGGCAGCAGCAAATATTATGCCTCCTCTACCACAATTGCCGAGCATTTATATCCGAAGTGATGGAAGCGTTAATCCTTCTGCTCCTATCCAAAGAGATGGAGAGGTCTACACCTTCACGAACAATATTATTAATCATACAATTGAGATTCAACGAGATAATATTGTGGTTGACGGAGCAAGTTATACTCTCCAAGGAAATGGAAGCGGAATAGGAATTGAGCTGAAAAACAGAAGCGGCATAACAATCAAAAATCTAGAACTCAACAAATTTCGCACTTCCATCAACATTATTAATTCTTCAAGCACCACCATTGCGGGAAACAACATAACAAGCAATGAAATTGCAATCGCGCTACACACTTCCTCTAACAACCACATCGAAGGAAACAAAATATCAGGAAACAACTTAGCTATTCTACTCTATGAGTCCTCTCATTACAACAGCATAAGTGGAAACGACATAACAAATAACGGCGATGGCATCTGGTCAGAGTTCAATTCTAATCCCTCTAATTACAACAACATTGTTGAAAACAACATAAAAGACAACACAGGATACGGTATCCTACTTCGCAGTTCCTCTAATGACCTTATAGAAGGAAACAACATAGAAAACAATGAGGATGGCATTCAGCTCTCCGGCTCTTCTTGCCAATACAACCAAATAACTGGCAACAACATTGTAAACAACAAGAACGGCATCTATCTCGGCGGTGACCCCAAGCACAACAATATATTCGAAAACAACATAGAAAACAACGAGAACGGCATGTACTTAAGCAATTCTTCAAACAACACTATTTACCAGAATAACTTCATCCACAACACGATACAGGTCAGCGATATTACTATGGAGCATCCCGAGGCGCCTCCCTCGGAGAACAGCTGGGACAACGGTTTTGAAGGTAACTACTGGAGCAACTACACTGGACAAGACGAAAATGGTGACAATATAGGCGATAGCCCTCACATTATTTACGGAGACAACCAAGACAATTATCCTCTCATGGAAACTACCAACATTCCAGAATTTCCGTCATGGATACTGATGTTCCTCACACTCATAATGCTTGCAGTTGCCGTAGCTCACTACAAAAGAAGATTATCCAAAACATGAAACCGTTAGCAAAGCATTCCTTCAACTCATTTAGCAAGCCTCTTATAAAACCGAAAAATTCTGTATGTGCCCGTGTAAGATTTAAGCCACTTATGAGCAAGATGCCCTTGAGGTGGCTGTTTGGAAGCTTGGGAAGCCTCAAAAAACGCGCTAGAAAGCGTCCTTGAAGCCAGTAGCGGCGAGAGAATCCTCATAGTCTGCGATGACGAGAAAAGCGAGGTGGGAAAAGCTTTCGAAACTGGCGCTTTATCCCTTGAACTGGATACAAGGCTCATAATTCTTGAGAGACCCAAAGAACCCCGAAGAGAAATCCCAGCAAAGCTTCAGGAGATTATTGTCCAGAAACCAGACATCTACATTAACCTGTTGCGGGGTAACCGCGAAGAGACTCCTTTCCGAATAAAACTCATAAAACTGGAGACAGGCGACCACAAGGCACGCCTCGGACACTGCCCCGGAGTAACCATTGACATGCTCACCGAAGGCGCCTTAGCTCTCACCCCACAAGGGCACAGGAACATGCAGAGTCACGCGGAGCGGCTCATCCACGCCCTAGAAGGAACCGAAACAGTGAAGATTCGCAATCCCAAGGGAACCAGTTTGACATTAAGCACAAAGAACAGGAAATTCTTCACTGACACCAAGCTGGACTGGAAGACCATGAAATGGATGAATCTGCCCACGGGCGAAGTCATCGTTGCGCCTCTCGAAGATTCCTTAAATGGACGACTGGTGTGTGACATGGCGATTGGCGGAATCGGAAAACTGAGAAAACCCGTGGAAGTGCTTACAAAGGATGGCAGAGCAACAGGCGCCTTTTCTCAGGACAGAGATAGCCTGCGCAGAGTCAAAGAAACTTTCGCAACTGATGACTGGTCGGATGTGGTGGGAGAGTTTGCCTTCGGCATCAACCCTAAAGCTAGGTTCGTAAACGAGTTTCTTGAGGCAGAAAAACTCTTAGGGACAGTCCACGTGGCTTTTGGAGCAAACACGGACATGCCCGGCGGCAAAAATCCCTCAAAAAATCACATGGACATGCTCCTCTCAAATCCCACGGTAAGAGTGACCAAGGAAGACATGAAGACCGTTATAATACTGGATGAAGGGCGTTTTCAGGTCTAACCTGCCTATAGCTACATTTTAATTAGTAAACCGAGAAAGAAAATTAGCATCTGAAAACGAAAGAGAGATACGGGAAGATGCTGCAAGACAGGGGTATCGAACTGAACCTAGAAGCGGTCGGATGAACAATGAAGTATTTACTTATTGTCGGAGATGGAATGGCGGATTATCCAGTTCCGGAATTAGGCAATAAGACTCCTCTCCAAGTGGCAAACAAACCAAACATGGACATGATCGCAGCCAAAGGATGCAGCGGGCTCCTCAGAACAGTGAGAGAGGGCTTAACTCCCGGTTCAGGCACCGCAATCCTTTCTGTTCTGGGCTATGACCCAAGGAGATTCTATACTGGAAGAGGTCCATTTGAGGCTGCTTCTAGAGGCATCAAGCTAGATGAAAAGGATGTAGCTTTTAGATGCAATCTCATCACAGAAAAGGATGGAATTCTAATCGATTATTCTGCTGATCACATAACAAACAGCGAATCGGATAAACTGATAGAAGCTGTAAAAGAGAATTTCGAAAAGCCAGGCAAAATTGAATTCTTTGCTGGCTTAGGCTACCGGCATTTCTTGATCTTAAGAAATTATCTGCCCTCCGAGATTATCGAGTGTACACTACCTCACGATGCCATAGGACTGGAAATCTCAGAGATTTTGCCAAAAGCCAAATCTGAAGAAGCAAAGAGCACAGCGGCTTTGCTAAGTAAAATGATCATGGATTCCAAGAATGTTCTAGACAATCACCCAGTTAATGTTGCCCGAAGAGAAGCTTGCAAAAGACCCGGAAACATGATTTGGCCTTGGGGTGGAGGCAGAAAACCTCACATGCCCACATTTGAAGAAAAGTTTGGTGTCAAGGCAGCGGTTATCTCTGCTGTTGATTTGGTTAAGGGGATTGGGGTTTACGCTGGGATGAAGGTGGTTGATGTGCCGGGGGCTACTGGCTTGTATGATACGAACTATGAGGGCAAGGCAGAGTTTGCCCTCAGAGCTCTTGAAGACAGTGACATGGTTTTTGTTCACGTTGAGGCGCCGGACGAGGCAGGGCACTCTAGAGATTATGAATTGAAAGTTAAAACAATAGAAGACTTGGATAAGAGGCTGATAGGACATTTACTAGCTGGTTTAAACGAAGAACGCTTGGTTGCTGTTCTGCCAGACCATCCAACACCCATCAAAATCGGGACACATACAAGAGACCCAGTGCCCTTCGCAATTTACAAACCCTCAGAGGAACCTGACGGAGTGAAGAAATTTGATGAATTCTCTGCCCAGAAAGGAAAATTTGGTCTAATAGAGGGAGAATCCTTCATGCCACTTTTTCTAGGAAAAAACGTTCAGTAAAACTTACTCGATGTACTTTGCCAGCACCTTAGAGACGGATTTCACTGTTGCCTGCAACCCTTTAACTATGATGATCATCTCGTTTTTTGTTTTCGCAGACGCCTTCTTCTGTTTAAGCAAATCCACAATTTTGGCTGTTTCCACGAAAATTTGATATTGATGGTAATCTATTTGCTCAGTCCAGTGTTTGAAGGCATCCCTGAACTCCACATCCTCTGAATCACTCATCGCTGTAGCACCATTTTGGACTTAGCGCTTCGGAATATATAAGCAATCGTGGCGAGGGTCTTCTGTTCTATCATTCGATTAAGGGATGAGGTAGGCATTCAAACTGCGATTACTATTTATAAATCGCAATTGTAATAGAGAAGATTCAACAACTCAATATAATCGTGCCTTCAGGTGATCAGCAATGAGGATAATCTTGGTGGGATGGGGAGTAGTTGGCCAGAGCTTCGCCCAAATCCTCCTACGTCGAGAAACGGAGCTAGTCAAAAGTTACGGCTTCCGCCCCAGAATTGTAGCTATCGTGGATAAGGGAGGAGCCGCCACAAACCCTAAGGGGCTAGACCTTGAGCAGATGCTGTCCCTAAAAGCTGAGAAGGGGACAGTAGCAGCTAACAGCAAGAATGGAAGCCCCGGCATGTCAGCATTGGATGTGATAGAGTCTGTGGAGGCTGAAGCCATGGTGGAAGTGACACCAACCAACATCGAAGACGGAGAACCCACCTTGTCCCACATCAAGACAGCATTCAAGACTGGAAAACACGTGGTCACAACCAACAAGGGACCTTTAGCCTTAGCTTTGCCAGCCCTCACAGAGCTTGCTGACTACAACAACGTTTACCTGAGATTCAGCGGAACCGTGGGGGCAGGAACTCCCGTTCTCGAATTCGCCAAGAAGTGTCTCATGGGAGACCGAATAGTCTCCATACGGGGAATACTGAACGGAACCACAAACTACATTCTCTCAGAGATGGATGAGAAACACATCACATTTCAGGAAGCCCTTAAAGGCGCCCAAAAACTCGGATACGCCGAAGCTGACCCCACCATGGACGTGGACGGGATAGACGCAGCCGCCAAACTGGTCATCATGGCAAATTGGATAATGGACAAAAAGGTCACCTTGAAAGACGTGAAGATAAAGGGCATCCGCGACGTCAAATCCCAAGCCCTAGAGGACGCAGCCAAGAGAGGCTCCACAATAAAACTGATAGGTTCCATTGAAGAAAGCCTAAAAGTAGAACCCACTCAAATATCGAGACATGATCCCTTATGTGTGGGTGGAGCCCTCAATGCCGTAACCTTCGTCTCAGAATTCGCGGGTGAACAAACGATAATAGGGAGGGGAGCAGGGGGATTGGAGACCGCCAGCGCCATATTAAGGGACCTGATAGACATTAAACAGAACATAGCGACCAAAATGATAGCTTGAAAGGAGGAGAAAGGAGACTTGAAGAAGATAGTGATGAAGTTCGGAGGCACCTCAGTAGCCACGGGCAAGAACATCCGCCACGTAGCCAACCTCATCGCCAACCATGCTGGTCAAGACTACAAGATTGTCACAGTGGTTTCAGCCTTGGACGGAGTTACAGACCAGCTGATAAAGGCGGCAGAGGAAGCAAAAAAAGGGAACCGCAAGTACATCAGCGACTTCAAACAGAAACTCCTCCAAAAACATTTGAGTGCTGCCAACGAAGCCGTCGAAGATAAGCAGTTAAAGGAAGAGACAGAACAGGTTCTAAAGGAAAGGGTGGACGAACTCGAACAAGTCCTGAAAGGAATCAGCTACGTGAGCGAACTCACCCCAAAATCGATGGACAACGTTCTTTCTTTCGGAGAAAAATTATCCGTCCCCATAGTCAGCGGAGCCCTTAAGGACATGGGGCTAGAGTCTCCGCACCTCACCGGAGGAGAAGCGGGCATAGTGACTGACTCCAATTATGGGGAAGCCGGTCTCCTCATGAACGTAACCAAATATCAAGTTAAGAAGAAGATTGAGCCTCTGCTGAAAAAGGGAGCTGTCCCGGTTATAACTGGGTATATAGCGGCAACTCAGGATGGAGAAACCACAACCTTGGGTCGAGGAGGCTCCGACTACACAGCCACCATCATGGGAGCCGCCTTAGCCGCCGACGAAGTTTGGATATGGACAGACGTGGACGGACTAATGACCTCTGACCCCAAAATTATTCCTTCGGCAAAGACGATTTCCCAGCTGTCTTTCCAAGAAGCCACAGAACTGACGATTTTCGGAGCCAAAGCCATGCACCCCAGAGCGTTGGAACCAGCCCGAAAAGAAAATATACCGGTCAGGATTAGAAACGTTTTCAACTCGGACAACATGGGAACTCTCATAGGGAAGGAGCAGAAGGTCAAGCGGAAAGATGGCGTGAAAGCCGTAACCCTAGTCAGGAACGTTGCTGTGATTACGGTGAGCGGCGCAGGCATGGTGGGCGCCCCCGGAACAGCCGCTAAAGTCTTCGACGTGCTTGGAAGAGAAAACATCAATATCCTGATGATTTCGCAGAGCGTCTCAGAGTCGAACATCTCCCTTGTGATTCAGAGAAGCCTGCTGGAGAAGGCAATTAGCACCTTGGAGATAGCTCTTCTGGGCAGGGATTTCATCCGAGAAGTGACATCTGAAGACGACGTTTGCGTAGTCGCAGTTTTAGGGGCTGGCATGAAAGGAATGCCTGGAATTGCTTCAAAGATATTCACAGCTGTCGCACTGAAGGGGATAAACGTGCGCATGATTGCTCAAGGCTCTTCTGAACTTAACGTCTCTTTCGTAGTCAAAGAAAAGGATGGGGAAGAGACTGTTCGCGCGGTCCACAGAGAATTCAAGTTGGATAACAACTAGCTGAGCATCGGAACCTGAGGATAAGGTTTTAAACTTTCATGTAAGACGTTTATTGTGTGATGAGGGACACCGCTCTGAGCTTTAACGTGATGATGAAATGGAGCGACTCTGAAACAGCCTCACGAAACACTGGACGCTTAATCAAGGCAGATGACAACAAAAATAACTGAATCTTCTGAGGGATGTTCTCGAAACAGGGAACAAGTTTATTCAGCTGCTTCATTGGGTGAAAGGTTCTGTAAAGTCTTCGGTTGATGGCATGTTTTGAGAGGGCTGTAAAAAATCGGTTGATAGAACTTTAGTTTAGAATAAATGTAAAATAGAAAGTAAGTATTTCAACCATTAGTACGGTAGTAATAACAATTAATGTTAAACATAGTACAGCGAGTAACCATCGATATGCTGAAATGCCTATCATTCCGTCTCTCGGGACATCACGATATTGTTCTGTATCTGAAAGAATCAGTGCTGTTTGCCATTTTATATTCCGTATTTTTACGGTTTGTCTCAATCTTTCTTGAACCCATATCAAATCCTCTGTGCGAGCAATCTGAAGGAAACGGTGCTTTCTTAGTGTAATAATGGAAACAAAATTGAATGCGAATGATGCAAACAATAGTATCATTCTTGCCTCAGGGGTTTTTGCATAACCGAGATAGGCAATCCCAAAAAAAGAATTAATTGCCATGGCTATTGAAGGAATTTGCCAAATTAAAGTATCTAAATTTCTAATCTCTGCCCAACATTCTCGGTATTGTACCAATAGAGATTTGTTTTGTTCGTCTGATGCCATAAATCTATCTTTATTCAGGATTGGACATAAAAAGATGTGGATGAAGATACTGTAGAGTTGCCTTTTGTTGCCATTTTCACGAAGAGTCTATGGTGTCTTTTTGGATTTTTGGGCATTGCAGGATTTATGGGTAATTTGTGCATTTTGAAGTTCGGTTTTTCCTCCTTTTGAATGTGGAATTATATGGTCTAGTTCATCTAGTGAGATACTCCCAATTCTTTGAGGCATATGATTGTCTGCTTAATCAGTTTTTTTGCTTTTCTCTCAAATTTAATATCTATCTCATCGTCAAAAGCAAATTCATCTTTTTTTATTCTTCGTACACGATGAACTATTTCATTTCTTGCTTTGTTAATTTCAATCATTTTGGTATAGCTATCACGTTTTATTAAACCCGAGAAATACAATAACGTTATTATCCGTGCTAGTCCAGAACGATAAAGGAATTCTCCGATTTTTTTATGGTGTTCACGGTCTACGTTTTGCTCATAATATGTTCTTAAGCTCAAGAATCCAAACATCTCTAAGAAAGTCGTAGACAGAATTAACCCCTTAAACCAATCATGATTCTCTAAGCTGTCCTTCAAGCTATGTATAGGTTGAATATAGTTTCCAATTGCAAATGTAGATACTTTTGAAGCTATTTTACTGAGCATTTCTTTTGTGGATTCATCTTCAGACATTTTAAACCGTTAAATGCTTTCATTACTCGCTATATAAAACCGATTAGAAAGGTATAGAGGCTCTTCGTAGCATGTCCACTGCAAAGTTCTATCAACCGATTTTTTACAGCCCTCTCAAAACATGCCATCAACCGAAGACTTTACAGAACCGGGTGAAATAAGCTTTAATAATCGCCGCAAGGATGGTAACGTAAAACTTTAAGAATCACACTTTAGACTAATGTGGAAGGAAACTGGACTAGAATGGCAAGACATCACGGCATGACAAAAAAGACCGCTAAGAAGAAACAGAAGCGGGTTAAGAAGAAGAGGCAGAGACGAAGAAAGAAGACCAAATAATCCGAAGGAAACTTCCGTTAGATATTGTTGATTTGAGCTGCCGTTCAAATCTGGGGATTAAACATGTTTTTTGAGTGTAACATTCTGTTTGCAGTGTAAATTAGCTTTGGAGAGGGTTTAGAGGTTAAGAAGTGTTGTTAATGTGGGAATGGGGACGTATAGCCAGACGTAAACAGCAATGATCAGCATCAGAACAGAAAGCAGGACGAGGAGGTAATCTGCCCGTTTAAGTTTGAGCACGTAGAGGTTTGTGCGTTTTTCGCTGGCACCCCAAGCCCGAGACTCCATAGCCTCCGCCAACTCCAAGCTTCTTCTGATGGCATTAACAATCAGCGGAATGAGGATGGGAATGTAGTTTCTCACCCGTTTAAGAAAGTTTCCACGCTCCAACTCCAATCCTCTAGCCTTCTGAGCATCCATGATGGTCTGCGCCTCGTCAGCCAAGACAGGGACAAAACGAACCGCAGTTGTGAAGGCAAAACAAAACTCGTAGGGAATGTGACTCTGCTGTAGCGCCAAGCCTAGATGGTCAGGCGAAGTTGTTAGAAAGAATACGGAGAAGGATGCAATTAGAACGACGAAACGTAGAGTCATGGCTGAGGCTCGCTCCAAAAGAACAAGAATCTCTCCGATTGTGTCAACGGGGGGAGTTATTTCCGTGAATGATGTTGGATAGAAGTATCCGAAGATGAAGTTTGTTGCGAAGATGAAGATAGCTAAGAATGCGGCTCCTCTCAGGGAACGCAGCCATTCTCGTTTGACTCTTGCCATAAAAACGAAGGGCAAGGGTACGAAGAATAGGACAATCAGTGCCAGCAGCTTGGTGAATAGAATCGCCATCACAAACAAGACGATAACGTAGAAAAATTTGATTCTTGGGTCCAGCCTGTGGATGGCAGAAGAGACTTTCCTGAATTTGAAGCCTTCGAAGACGCTCATTGCTTTCCCCTCATTCGATTTAACAGAATCTTCGCTGCCTCATGAACGCCAATAACATCCGTTGGCAAGCCCAAATCAGCCAGTTCCAGAAAAATCTGGGTTATCTGTGGAGGAATTATGGAAGCCTGCGCCACCAACTTCTGGTTTGTCAAAATTTCCTCTGCTATGCCTTCAGCCAAAATTTTTCCTTGGCTCATCAGTATGACGCGAGGGTTGCATTCTGCGACAAATTCTACGTCGTGAGTGACGATGACCACGGTTTTTTTCTGGGCGTTAAGTTGGAGAATGAATTGCATCAGCTTTTCCTTTTGCTGGTGATCCTGACCTATTGTTGGTTCGTCTAGAATGATCACTTTAGGGTCCCAAGCGAGGATTGAGGCTAAAGCAACTCGTTTTCTTTCTCCGCCGCTGAGCATGAAGGGGGATGTCTTCCGATATTGAGATACATCTAGAAGGTTTAGTGCCCAGTCAACCTGCTTTTTTATGACTGCTTCTTTGAAACCAAAGTTTCGGAGGGCGAAGGCAATCTCCTCCTCCACTGTCTCGCTGAATAGTTGGTGATCTGGATTCTGAAACACGAAACCAACGGTTCTAGCTAGCTGGGCTACGCTTACATCTCGGGTGCTCACACTGTCAACCAGAATCTCACCCTCCGTTGGCTTCAAAAGCCCGTTAAAATGCTTCACCAGAGTTGTTTTTCCAGCGCCGTTCTGCCCCATGACCGCTAAGAATTCTCCGTCATCGACGGTGAGGTTGATTCCTCTCAGGGCTTCGACGCCGGTGGGATAGGTGAAATGCAGATCCTTAACCTCAATCATGCCTTTAGAGCCTCCCGTAGAATATCTGCGGTCTCTTGGGGGGTCACTGGGACTCTTTTCAGGTTTATCCCATGGGTTTTGAGGTGCTGATATAGTCGTGTTGCCTTTGGGATGCCGACACCTATCAGACGGGCTTTTTCGGAGTTGAAGATTTCTCTAGGGCTCCCATTCAGGACAAGCTTGCCTTCATTCATGACGACAACACGATTGGCGTATTTTGAGGCTAGGTCCAGTCGATGTTCAACCAGAATAATTGTGATGCCCAGTTTTTTGTTCAATTCATTGATTACTTCGAATATCTTTTGTGCTCCCACAGGGTCAAGGAAGGAGGTAGGCTCATCTAGTATCATGATTTCAGGTTGCATAGCAAGCACAGAGGCTATGGCAACCCGCTGCTGCTGACCACCTGAAAGCTCGTGGGGCGGTCTTTCACTGAGTTCACTTATGCCTGCCATCTGGAGAGCCCAATCGACACGCTTTCTCATCTCGTCTCGGGGCATGGCGAAGTTTTCTAGACCGAAGGCCACGTCCTTTTCAACTGACAAGGCGAAGAGCTGATTCTCTGGGTTCTGGAAAACAAGGCCTACGTGACGGGCGATTTGGTGGATTTCTTGGTCATTCACTTTGAGATTGGCGACTGTGATTTCTCCTTCGAGGTTTCCATTGTAGAAATGGGGTATGAGTCCATTGAAGCATCTGCAGAGAGTTGTTTTTCCGCAGCCGCTGGGGCCTGTTAGGATGACGAAGTCTCCTTTTTCGATGGTTAGGGATACCTCTGTGATGGATGGTTTTGTTGCGCCCGGGTAGGTGTATGTTAGGTCTTTTGTCTCGATGATGGCCACTGTTTGTCCGCCAAGTTATTGCAAAAGTTCACTTCATTTAAGAGTAGCTACTCAAAAAAGGGTTAGCTTAATTTCTTTTCCAGCAATTCAGCACAGAAATCGAGACAAGCCTTCAAGTCCCCAACACCATTCGCCCCAGCTGAAACTGAGTGCCCACCGCCCATACCTCCCAGAAAATCTCCCAGAGGCTTTGCCACATCGCGACCTAGGTGGATGCCGGTCTCTGCGTAGAACTCGTGGGTAGCTCTCAAACTGACTTGAATTCTGTCCGCTTTTTGTCCAGCGACAACTGCCACGTGGGCTCCCAATGCGATGAGACCTCTGGACGCTGAGGCTTGGTAGGCGCTGACGTGAGAAAGGGCGATCAGCCAATCATTCATTTTCAAGAGTTTTGCTCGATTGCTTGCCTTCAGTCGTGCCATGCGCTCTGAGTATTCCATGGGTAGTGAGAGGATGGGGAGGGTTTCTTGGGCGTTTACTCCTGCTTCGGTAAGTTCTGCTACAACTTTGAGGGTGTCGGAAGTGGCTATTATGAAATGTCTTGAGTCAAAGGCTATTCCGAGAAAGAGGGCTTTCGCCACGTCTGAGACGGGTTTAACTTCTGCCTCCTTGAAGAGACGATAAACGACCTCGCAGGTTGATGAAGCCTCCTCGTCTGCCACTAGCAGGGTTGCTAGGCGCTCGGTTTCTGGATGACTCGCATGATGGTCAATGACAACTAGAGGGTGACCGGGCTTGATTCTCTTGCCCCACTCATTCAACTGCTGGACAGTGTTTGTGTCCAATAAAACGATTAAATCAGCCTCTTCTATACGTGGATTGGCTGTAAGTTCTATAGGCAGAGATTTCAGCATGACTTTGGCAAGTCTGCTGGGTCCCGAAGCCGCTGCAATCTCGGTTTCCAATTCTGGTCGCAGGCGCTTTAGCAGGCTGGAAAAGGCGAAGGCTGCGCCTATGGCGTCTGGGTCGGCGTTGTGGTGACATAAGAGAACGGCTAGTTTGGCGTCCAGTTTGTCTATTAGGGCTAGTATTTCGTGGATTTGCACTTGAGTTCCCTCAGGTATTCTTCAATGTGAGCGAAGGCTCTCTTCGTTGCTTCTTTGGTCAGCGCTTCGACATCGAAGTCTTTCATGAGGGGGGAGAGAACGACTTTTACATCAACGTTTACGGTTAGGGGTTTTGTCCCTTCGGTGTCTACAGTCAAGTCGAGGGTGGCTATTCGGCTGGCTGGAACTTGGGATAGGACATGTTTTCTGGCTGCCTGTTCCGCCCTTTCGCAGAGCTCCTCAACTTGTTCAAGAGTGAGTTCAGGGATTCCATTCTCTTCCAAGCGAATTTCTCCCTAAGAAGGAGCGGATACTGGACGCAGGTCCCGCTGCAGCTTCTCCTGTAGGTCCTTCACTTGGGTTCGCAGACGCTCCTCCTGTTTGCCCAGAACGTCAACTCTCATCTTCAAGAGTTCTTTGCGCTCGCTTAATTCTGTGGTAATTTGGGTTTTCTTTGATTTGACGAGAAGGGAGCCGATGGATTTGTAGATCACCGCGGTTTCAGTCATTTTCTCTAGTTCGTTTACTGCTTGTTCAGCCTCGGTGAGTTGCAGCTCAAGCTGCTGTTTTTGAGCCATTACTCCCTGTAATGTTTGCTGTAATTGTTGGAGTCTGAGTAACCGTTGCTGAATTTGGGGTGGAAGTCTCGAAATATCTTCGCTCATCTATAACTCCTCAAACTTTGCCTCTCAATTCGACAGCATAAAATAACTTGGAGTATATTAAGCGTTTTCACCAAAAAGCATGGGAGATTGAAGTCAAGACGCAACTATCTTTCTTTGGTTAATTTTTGGAGGTTCATCGCCACCCCAATCAGCCGTAGATAGGAGTTTAATGCCGCTCTTAATGCTGAGGTGTCTCTCGCCCTGAACTCCATGACCAAACCGTGTCCTTCAGCCTTCATCTGAACTTTGGAGCGGGAAGTAACTGAAGTCTCGATTTCAGGTCTCAACGCCTCCAAAACTACCTTCAACTGTTTCTCCGAGGAAAAATTTAGGCGAATAACTGCCTGAGCCTTCATGCAGAGACTTCCCAAACCAGCTTTGAGAGGGTGACCCTTGGTCCTATTTCAACCCTTCGACTGAGGAGCAGGAACGTGATTTGAGGGCGCCGCGAAGAGTCAAACGAAAAATGCATCGAAGCACCATTCTCAGCAGCTTCATCCATGGGTAGAACAGGCAAACTCAAGAATTGCGACAGATGCCCAGCGATTCTTTCCAGTTCAGGAGAATCTTCTGGCTCCATGGTGATTACTGATGCTCGGCTGCGCCTCGTTCCTTCCTTGAATTCTCTTCGAAGACGAACCCCCGCAATCAGCATTAGGGGAGGAAACGGCTTTAGTCCGGTTGGTGCTATCTGAAAGAGACTTATTTTTCCGGGTCCTCCATGCCACCGGTCAACCACAATGGCTCGGTCTGCCTCCATTCCCATCGCTCTCTCAGCTATTCCATCGAGGCTCATCTTCCCCCTGTTAACTCGCACAACATCAGGAAGGGAGTTAGCTAAATCACGACAGAGTGTTCGTATCCCTCCGGTTGGTCTCCGGGAGGTAGTTAACAGTATCAACTTCGTTGCCCTCACCGAGGAGAACGGTGATTTAGAACTTTTGTTTTGCTGTTCCCATCAGGCTTCTGAAGAGGATAAACTCTTCACTTGACGCTTAGCCACAACCCCAAGTTTCGTGACGGGGGTGTAGGCTCCGCCAGCGAAGGTGTGACCGCACTTTCTGCAGTTCCAGATGCCTACGCTCTCTCTTTTAACCGCCTCAGAACCGCATTGGGGACACTTGTGGGTCTTCTTGGCTTCTGTGACCACCTTAACGTAACGTTTTCTAAGGGTTGCGCCGTAACGAACGCCAAGCCCTTGTGCTAGCCCAACTTTTTTTGTTTTTCTTCCCATCAGCCTTTAACCACGAGTTTTCTCAGTTCCTCAGTCTTTTTAAGGGCAATCTGCGCGGCTTCTAATATCTCTTCCTTTGTGAAGTAGCCAGAACCGCCGCCCTTCTGTATGGCACAGATGTTTCCGTCTTTGTCCAGAGCCATCGTCAATCGTGCGTCCATGACCTGTTCCTCATCCAGCCCCGTGTCCATTATGAGCTTGTCACCTATCTTAGCAAAGGTTACCGATATGGGATAGTTAATCATGGGAAGAGGAGTATAACCCGGCTTTTTCACGATCTCCCCATCCTCAACCGTATACTTGAGCATCTTCGTGTTAAGCAGAGCCGCCAAGGCTGCCAGAGCCGAAGCATCTATGAGATTCCCGTCATGGTTAAGAACGTAAACATCAATGAAAACGATGAAGACATTTTTGCCAGGCTCAACACACAGCTTCTCCAAATCTATTGCCTTGGACTCCCTTATGCCCCTGTCAACGACCCGAGCCAGTTCCACCGCGTCCTCGCCAGGAGGTCCTGGTTCAAAATCTTGAGACGCAAGGGGCACAAGTTCAGCGTTAACCGTCAGAACACCCTTATCTGGCACATCTGCAAAGGGAGTGCCAGTGTCGATTTTAACGCCCACCATAACATCGGTTTTGCCTAGGTGCACTCGGGCAGAACCTTCTGCTCGTTCAATCACTCCAGATTCTATTTGGATTTTTCGATATTCAGTTGGTTCTCGTCCATCCACTCTTTGCCCGTCAGCTAGGAGTTCAGTGATTCGTTTTTTCTTGACACGCACAACAATAGGTGAGTTTGTCATTCTTCTTCAGCCTCCTCAGCAGCAACATACTTCGATTTTAACGCCTCCTTCTGCAGAGCATACAGTTGCTTGCAGCCGTCAAGAGCCATACTAATGGCGCCCTCAAACTCTTTAACTGATAGACTGCCATCCATCTGAAGTAGGGTTATAGCGTTTAGGTTCGGCATAAAAGCCACGGGCACATCAGCCTCACCAACCTTGTCTTCCGTGTCCATGAGGTCAACTATCAGTTTCCCATCGGCTTTTCCAGCCGCGCAAGCCACAACCAAGTCCCGCATAGGAATTCCAGCGTCAGCCAAAGCAAGAGCAGCCGCAGTGATGCCCGCGCATCTCGTTCCCCCATCTGCCTGTAAAATCTCAATATACACTTGAATGGCTGTTCGGGGATAGTATTCGAGGAAAACCGCGGGTTCCAAAGCTTCTCGAATCACTTTGGAGAGTTCAACATCCCTTCTTGAAGGCGCCGGAGACTTCCTTTCGTCCACCGAAAAGGGTGCCATGTGGTAGCGGCACTGGATGACAGCGCGGTCCTGTTGTGCTATATGCCTCGGATGCGCTTCTTTAGGTCCGTAGACCCCTGCGAGAATCTTGTTCTTTCCCTGTTCCAGATATGCAGAACCGTCTGCGTTTGGGAGGATTCCAACCTCCATTTTCACGGGTCTTAATTCATCCAATTTTCTTCCATCTAATCTGATGCCTTTTTTATCAATTAATTTTTCATTTTTTTTCTTTGCCATATTTAATTTCTCCTTTTTAGTTTTTCTTTTAGTTTTCTTTTTAGTTGCTTTCAACAGTTTTCCTTTCCTTTTTTATCATCTCATTTACGCGGTCAGTCAACCCACTTGTATGAGATTCTTCCTCAATTTTATGAAGAGCCATGATAGCAAGCCGTTCGCCCTCAGGAGACCTGCCGCTAACGAGAACCCATCCGTTCTGACCAAGGGTCAACTGGCACCCCGTCTCCCTCTTTATCATACCTACCATAGAACCCTTTCTTCCGATAACTCTCGGAATCTTAGTGGGAGTAACCTCAACAAGCTGCCCCCGCATAATCTTCCCGAGACCGGGTTCACGGACGGTCAACAGGGGGTCGCGGGTTCGGTCATAAGCAACTACCCTCGCGATTATCAAATCTCCTACATCGAAGATGGAGGGCAAATCTGTTGTTTCGGGTTTGAAGGAGCGTTCAACAACGTCGGATGCTCGGAGCCTAGCAAGATGCGGAGCTTTGATGTCTATAATCCAACCGCCTGGCGTGGTTTCGACCACTTTTCCGATAACCGTATCTCCGGGGGCGGGAATGTAAAATGCTTTGAGGGCAACAACTTGGACTATCCTACCATCATAATCAACAAGCCCAAGGCGGCTAGCATAGATTTTTCCATTCTCTTTATAGGTGCTGTCTCCCGACACGTAATCGCCTTCGGCGAGAAGGTCGCCAGGAGCAACAAGCTGTTTTTTCTCATAAAAAACGGGCATATTCAACATCACCTCAAGAAATTTTTAATTATTTTACCATTTTAGTTTCAAGATTTCCTCGGGTCATTTTCCCCAACTTATCCAAGAAAGGACCATAAAGTCCAGCTGAAATCTCCACGATGGCAGACCATGACCCGTCAGCCATCCATTGGTCCCTCTTTATGGTGCCGAATCCTTTAACTGTTCCGTAAACTTTGCTTGCATGTTCTGGGGGTATCCGGATTGCCACTGAGATTTTCTCCATTTTTAGGGGGATAATCGGAAGTAGGAGCTTTATTATCTCTTTCGCTTGTTCTTCTACTCCTCTGGAAGTGTCTATGGAGTAGTGAATCTGTTTCATTGCTTGTTCAATCCGTAGGGGAGGATGGGGAAGGTTTGTTTTTGGGTCAACGCATTCACGGGATATGAAGGAAACGATTTGTTTCCGTTTGTCTTCAACCAGCTGTTTCCTCTGTTCCGTTGTTAACTGCAGGGTGCCTTTCTTAAGGATTACTTCAGCGATTTTGAGAGGGTCTGTGGTTCTGAAGACTTCCTGCAATTTTTCTTCTGATGCCTTCGTGCCTTTTCCTGCGTCAGTGAAGATTATTTCGGCGGCAAGAACTTGGGAAATAGGGATGGTTTTTCCTAGTCGGTAGGAAAGGGCAGGCTCAGGTTTGGTTAGGATTTCGAAGTGTTCGCCATCATGAGTGATGCGCGCGATGGTGTAGCGTTCGCTCATTAAGTTCCACTGCCCTCAAGCCCTCTCTGGATATTCTCGATTTCCTCGTCGCTTAGCGCTCGGAGCTTTTTTGTATCTGATGGAATAAGGTTTATTTTGATTCTTTTTGGCTCTCCTCTGGCTTCGAGGGCGCGGGTTAGAGATTTGACAGCAAGTTTGACGGCTTCATCTAGCTTGAGGTCGTCGCGATATTCTTCCTTCAGGATGTTTTCAACGGTTTCACGGCCAATTCCAACCGCTACTGCCTTGTAGCCCCTGTAAGAGCCACTTGGGTCGGTGGAGAATACTCTGCTTCCTGTTTTGTCAACTCCGCCAAAGATGATTGAGACTCCGAAGGGTCTTACTCCTGCGTGTTGAGTGTAAAGTTGTTTTATGTCTCCAACTCGTTTTGTCATGATTTCAATATCGATGGGTTCATCATACATTAGTCGGTTGCTTTGAGCATAGATTCTAGCTTGGTCGATGAGTATGCGAGCATCTGACCCCAAACCAACGACCGCTGCTCCAAGATGATCGTCTACGGTGTAGAGTTTCCAAGTGAAATCCGTATCTTGAAGTTTGGTTTCAATTTTTTCTTCTGCTCCTAAGACAACTCCTTCAGGACAGGCGATTCCCACTATTGTTGCCCCACGGTTTACTGTTTCAAGGGCATATTCAACCTGAAAGAGGCGCCCATCCGGAGAGAACACTGTAATGGCACGATCGTAAGCGCCTGGTGCGGCAAATACAGACAATCATTTCACCTCATATATGAACTACGTTTTGTCTGTGTTGTTATAGAACGGAACTAAAAACCTTTTCGTATTTATCACCAATTTCGTCAATATTCCACCTTTATTTCCACCTATTATGGCTACAAGAGTTCCAGTAAACAAGAAATTAAGCAGAAATAACAAACATATTTGGAGCCTAATCACAGCGTATTGTTGAAAACAGGCTTTTTCTCAAAAAACACACAGATAAACAGAGAGCATTCCAAAGTGGACCGGGCGGGATTTGAACCCGCGACCTCCGCCTCTTTCTGCTGTGCTTGCGAAGGCGGCATTCATACCAGACTGAACTACCGGCCCTCCTATTCGTTTGAAACAGGGACCATATTTAACACTATTGAATGCTTAGATTACGGGTGAGGAGGGGGATTTCGCAGGTAGCGGAAAAAACAGGTTTATTTTTATGTTTAGATTAGGTGTATAGTCGAGTTAATGGAGATGTTGAGGATGGAGTGTGAGCCGCGACCTGATTGGGACAGATATTTTCTGGATTTGTGTGAGGCTGTTTCCAAGCGTGCCACCTGTGACCGGGGAAGGGCAGGTTGTGTGATTGTCAAAGATCGGCGAATCATGACAACTGGGTATGTTGGAGCGCCTGCAGGTTTACCGCACTGCGATGAAGCGGGGCATGACCTGAGAAGAGTTTTGAACGAAAGTGGAACTGTTACGCAGCACTGTGTACGCACTTTGCATGCTGAACAGAATGCAATTATTCAGGCGGCGAAATTTGGGATAGCTCTTGATGGTTCTTCGCTCTACTGTAAAATGACGCCATGCAGAACATGTGCCATGATGATAATAAATTCGGGAATCAAGCGTGTGGTCTGTGAAAAGCATTATCATGCTGACAATGATACGATAGAGCTTTTCAAGCTGGCGGGCGTCGAATTGGTTGTCATGAACAACAAAGTTGAAGAGTATGACCGACAGTAATTAATTATGAGAGAGTGAATGTGTTGAGCGATCCTATAGAGTATTTTAAAACCAAACTAAAGGATATGAGTTTGAGGGAGCTTCAGGACTACAAGAAGCGTTTGGATGGCAGCATAAAGCAGATGATTTCAACCAATAAACCCAATGAACAGATTGCGCCCCTCATACTCTACCGAGGAATACTTGAACACGAAATAAAAACAAGAACAAATCCCAAGTGATTCACGAAGCTGGTCAATAGACAACTTTTTCCAGTTCATCGTTTGCTATTGCATTCTTTATTTCTAGGGCGATTCTTCTGCCCATGTACATTCCTTCACCATACTTCAGATAGGCATACGGAGAAGTGCCGATGCCCACATTGCTTCCAGCAACAATCCTCGCAGAAATCTCAAAGGTGTAGATTTTCAGGTCATCCGTGATGACGGTCTCCAAACAGAAAGGTCCTATGATTCCTGGAGGAGCAATCTTCCTAGACACTAGGGTGACGTTCTCGCCCATCCTGAGAAGCTCCGGCAGAAGCGACTCCCTCGCAACAATCGGAAAATTGCCAACCACAGTGTAGGTGGGGTTAACGTTAACTTGCAGTTGTTCGCTGGCGGGAATCTTTCCAATGCTGTCTACGGTAGACTCGTAGCGGCGGTCCATTCCCAGAAGCTCAACTTCCTTGTTGAGGGGCGAATGAAAATACAGAGGATAAACGTTCACGCCGACAACATACTCTTGGAAATGAATGTTCTCCAAATCCTTCTTAAGCAGAAGTCCTCTCTTGACCATGTCCTTTGCTTTCTTCTGAAAAGACGCCTTCGAATCTACTAGAAAATATCCTTTCCCACCCATTGCCCCCGGAAACTTCGCAATAACCAGCCCCTCAATATCATCTGGATTCTCGAAGGTCTTGGGTAGCTTTAACCCAGCTTTTTTTAGCCACTCTCTCTGTTTTTCCCTATCAGTCTCCCAGTTCAGGAGTTCCCTGTTGCCGAACAAGGGCACACGCAACTTGTCGATTATCTTTTCTGTTCCAACGTAGGCGTTGAAGGAGCCGTGGGGAACCAAGATTGTATTTGCCTCTCTCAGTTTCCGCTGGACATCATTATCCAGTAGCTCACCGAAATCCTCAACCAGAATAACCTGGTCGACTAGAGGGAACCTTTGATAGACGATTTCGTTTCCCTTCTTGCAGACACAAACTGTACCGAAGCCTTCCTCTTTTGCCCCCTTGAAGATGTTAAGGGCGGAATGAGAGCCTAGGGTGCCTATTGTGATTTTCTGGCTGTCATACTTTCCCAGAATACTGTCTACTTCAGTTTTTGAAATCAAGTTACTATCATCTCCAGCTTGTTTTCTGCAACAGCTGTCTTAATCTCCATGGCAACTCTTCTTCCTGGACCAACCTCCATGCCATACTTGTACTTCATGTAGGGGCTGGTGGGTTCCACGCAGGGGCAGCCGGGTATTCTGGGGCTTACGTCGAAGATGTAGAACTCTAAATTCTTGGTCATGGCTCCTTGGAGGGCAAACAAGCCGATTATGCCCGGAGGATACTCCTTTTTGCAGGTTTCAACGAATTTTTCTCCTGCTTCCAGAATCTTTTCCAGCTGGGATTCTCGCATGGTTGCTCCCATATGTCCTATCTCCACGTTCTGTGTTGAAATTTTTGCTTCTAGTTGTTCGTCAGCGGGCAAATCTAGGACGCCGTCCAAGTTTGTCTGTATTCTCCTGTCGAATCCTAGAAGGTCTATTTCGTCGGTTATTGGTGACCAGAAGTAGTTGGCGTTGAATTTGGCTCCGACAATATACTCCTCGATGGTTGCTGTTTCCAAGTCTTTCCTGTCAATTATCCCTTTTCGTATTCTCTCTTCTGCCCTCTTCTTGTATTCTTCTGGGGATGAAGCGTAAAAGAACGCCCGCTCTATGCTTCTTTCTCTCTCAGGAACCTTCACTATAGCCAGCCGATCAATCTCTTCTGGTGAACTGAAAATTTTGGGCAGTTTTAAGCCAGCTTTTCTTAACAGGTAATATTGGTTTCTGGGTACGTTTCTCTCTTCGCTTCTGAGCATGAACCTGTTCCCTAAGAGGGGAACCGCCAATTTCTGTTCGATGTTGTCATAGCCCACGTAGACTGAGAAGGATCTGTTGGGCACAAAAATGGTGTTCAGTTGTTGTAGCTTAGCTTGGTTCTCCTCTTTGATGAGGTCGGCGAATTTGTCCAGGAGCAATACGTGGTCGAAGAGGTTTCTGTAGTGTTTTGTGTAGGTTTTTTCTCTTCCCTTTTGGCAGATGACAACTACCTCGAATCCTTCCTGCTTGGCGCCATGCCCCATCTCCAAGGCAGAATGGGACCCAAGCACTCCAATCATAACTTGTTTGGGGTCATAGCCAGCTAATATTTCATGAATTTTCTCGCGTTTCATTTTGTTTCACCTAACTTTGCTTGATGGCGGGTGCGCGTTTGCGGGGGGCATTCAGCGCACCGCTCTTTATCCGTGTTATCTCTGTTTGCAGTCCATTCTAGAAGAGGTATAATAGATTTTCTGAGTTCGGTCCCGTCCTTTGTTAAGGAGTATTCGACTCGTGGGGGTATCTCGGCGAAGGATTCTCTCTTGATTAAGCCTTCTTCTCGGAGTTCTTTCAATGTGTCAGATAGGGTCTTTGGGCTGATGCCGTTTAACGCTTCCATGAGTTTGTTGAACCTTAACTTTTCGCAGTTGCCGAGGGCGTTGATGATCAGGAGAGCCCATTTCTTGCTGATTACATCTATTATGCCCTTGAGGGGACAGAGGCAAACGCGATTAGCTTCTTCACACATAGCCTTTCACTTTCATTGTGGATAGCGACTATGTCACTATAAACTTTATAGTTTAAATACTTTACTTTGGATATTAATCATTGCATAGAACTGGAGGTGAAGAAAAACATGTGCATAGAATGCATTTGCGTCCCACCCTGCAACTGCAGAGAGCATGGTTATGGTAAGCGCCTTTTGACCAAAGCGGAAAAAACCGAGAAACTGAAGAACTATGCAGAAGAACTAAAGAAAGAACTCACTGCTGTAGAAGAACACATCAAAGAGCTAAACGGTTAGCATCTTTCTTTTTGAAATTCGAGTCTCCCCCATTTTTTTATCATCTCCCAAAAAACATTAACTGAGCGTAACGAAACGCATAAATTGGAATTTCATGTTGGTTACACTTGGTCGGGCGGTAGCTCAGCTTGGTAGAGCTTCCGAGCCAGCTTGACTTCCAAGCTGACGGAGACGCTGTAGACGCCTACCCGGTGGTGGGCATCACCCAGCCTATCAAGCGTACAGAAACCGGACTGTCGCAGGTTCAAATCCCGCCCGCCCGACCAAAAACTCCCATTACTTTTTGCTTTTGACAAATTTTATCTGGTGTACTTAATTTAGTGTTGGCTTGTGTACAGGGTAAACCTTTTTATATGGGGGATACATGTTGGCTGTTATCGTCACATTAATCATTCATGCTTAACTCGAGGCTTTTGAAGGCTTTTGAAGACTGCGTGCAAAAAATTTTGTGACAGGAGGAATAATAAATATGCAAATAGAAAACTTCGAAGACTTGCCCTTATGTCCAGAAGTCATGAAAGGGATAGAGGAGCTTGGATTCAGCAATCTTTTTCCAATTCAAGCTCAAGCAATAATCCCATTACTTGAAGGAAAGGATGTCATTGGGCAAGCACAAACCGGAACCGGCAAAACTGCGGCTTTCGGAATTCCTATGGTTGAACGCGTAAACCCAAAAATCAAGGGGGTTCAAGGCTTAGTTTTAGCGCCAACACGTGAACTCGCCATACAGGTTGCCCAGCGCATACGCCGATTCAGCAGATATACAATGCTGAAGGTTCTAGCCGTTTACGGCGGAGAACCGATCCAAAAACAAATCAGTGAACTGAGGAGAGGCGTCCATATTGTTGTTGGTACGCCGGGTCGTGTAATAGACCATCTGAGACGAGGAACATTGAATCTGTCATCAACGAATATTGTTGTTCTTGACGAAGCTGACAGGATGCTTGACATGGGATTCATAGATGACATTGACTACATACTCTCAAGAGTGCCGGCAAAGAGGCAGTTAAGCCTCTTCTCGGCAACCATTGATGAATCAGTGATGAGTGTGTGCCACAGATACATGAAGAACCCTGAAAAGATACTTGTAAGCAAAGACGAGATAGCTCTTACACAGCTGAACCAGTACTATGCAGTGGTAAATCATTGGAACAAATTTGAGTATTTACTCGATATAATGAAGCATAATAACATTGGAAAAGCCATTATATTCTGTAACACCCGCAGAGGAACAGATTGGCTAGCAAACAAGCTAAACGCAAACGGATACGACGCACAATCATTACATGCTGGCTTCACTCAAGCACAAAGAGACCGCGTTAGCAACTCGTTCAGAAAAGGAAAACTAAAAATGCTTGTTGCAACCGATGTTGCTGCAAGAGGTTTGGACATCCAGGGAATAACCCATATAATAAACTATGATGTCCCCTTGGATGCACTGGTTTATTTCCATAGAATCGGAAGAACCGCCAGAATGGGAGGCGAAGGAACCGCTATAACCCTCGTGGGCTACGGAGAAATCGCAGAACTAAGCAAAATAAAAACTTTGACAAAAACCAACATAGAAGAAATGGAAGCATCAAATCACCTGATCTTATAGATAGCTGCCACAAGTTACCAGATACGCCGAAAAGCGTATCCCTCAATTTCTATACTTCATGTGATTTTAACTTCTGAACTCGCTCGTGAAATACTCTCCATCTCCTCTCGTTATCATGAACTAACATAGCGAATTCGCTAGAAAGATCTGCAGCTCGATCCAATAGTTCTGAGGCTGAACTACAAGAGATGTGGGTATCTCTTTTTGTTTGAAATATCCGTTCTTATTGCCTTGGGGCTGAAATCAATCTGATCCAGTATTAGAAGTGATCTTAGAAGCAATCTAGCCACAAGACTACTCAGGCATGCCGCTTGCCAATCATTAATGATTATCCTATGTCTTTCTCCTAATACATCTTCTAAAGTAGGAATTTTCATTAACTGTATTGCTGCCTTCCAAGAGTTTTCCATCGCCTTTGATAACCAATTACCAGAACGTTGAAAGTCTTCTGCAATGTTTTTCAAATCCCGTTTTAGTTGGAATATTTCTGTAGGTTCGTCTTCTCCCTCCATGAATAATAATCCATCATGTTGTATGGTGGCTTTCTCATTTAGGTCCTCACAGCCCATGTAGGGATTTCCTTCTGTTTTCTCAGTTTGCTTCAAAATATTCCATCTATCCGCTAGTGTCTTCAAGGTTTTTGAGGCATCCTGTATCTTGACTGCTGTCTTCAGAGGAGCTTCGCCATAAAATTTTTCATGTTCCCGATGAAATTTAGAGAGATTACCAATAATTTCTAAGAAATTCTCTTTTGACACGACCTTGAATTTCCTCCTTATCAAAACCATTCTCTGTCATCTTTATATTGATTTGTGATTGTGCACCAAAAAGATGAACTGACGTTCATTAGGCAAAGCTAGTGACCGTTAAAAAAAGCAACTCCTCCTTTGTACGAATCCCAAAAAAAGCTCCGCCCACGTATAGGATTATCCAACTTTTGAAGACCAAGCGAAACCTTAATGAACCAAAGCTAGGGAAGATATTGGGGTTGCCGGCCATAGGGCGTGGGACCCACCTGATCCCATTCCGAACTCAGAAGTTAAACCACGCTCCGTTCCTGGTGCTAGTGTGGTCTTCGGCCACGTGAACCCGGGAAAGCTGGCAACCCCTTCAATCTTCTCAGGTCTTAAAAGACCGTCGGCACCCAGTTAAGAATACTTTATGTTTCACCTTAATTCAGGGGAACTGACAGCATGCTCTTTGCGAAACATCTTCATATCCTATTCACTAATACTTTCGCTAAATCATTCTGGGAAATACTCAAAATTTATTACCAACTATGTGGTCTTTCACAGATGTGACTACTGATGATGCTTCCCCAAACTTCGCTGTTGCTTCCTGCTGGAGATAACACTATCTCAGTGATTATTCAGTTTGCAATCTCCGCCATCTTTGTATTATTCCTGTTTTACGGGCAACGCTTTCAGACGAGAATAATGCTCAGAGAAGTCGAAAGCCATCTGCGTCGCCTGAATTTAATCCGAGACGATGGCCGAAAGGTAGCCATGGAGACGATTAAGGAGATAGGGAAACCCCAAGGAGACCCCGCTGAGAGAATAGACCAGTTTCTGGAATACATAGCAATAACTCCTCAGGGCATGGATCCTTCGGGCATAGTCTGGAAGCTGGAACATATCCTTGACGTTAGAGATGTCCGCTTCAAAGATGAAGTGAAGCTCATGGCACCTGAAGCAGATGAAACGCAGTTGAACAATCTTGAGAACACCTTGGAGGCTGCCATGGCGCTAAACATGATCTACAAGATTATCCGACACTTCTATCTCCTAGGCAAAAAAACTAATAGCCTTTATGTCATCATGCAGGTTCAGATGGTTCTCCCCATGATTATGAAGCAAGCCGAAGCCTACGCCCAGGCTCTGAGGGCTTTCGCAGTTGGTCAACCCATCGGTGACGGCGCCGGTGCATTGGTCGCCGCCAAACTAATGCAGGGATGTAAAACGAGAGAAGTAGCCAAGGATGTGGTTGCAGCCACAGTGCCCATAGATGGTCGAACAGCTTATGTTTTGAAGGCAACGGGTCCGGGAGGAAACGTGGGCAAACCTGGAGACGGAATAAGAAAGATCATAGAGGAGAAGAAAGGGAATATTTCTACAATAATCATGATTGACGCGGCGCTGAAACTTGAAGGTGAACAAGTTGGGGAAGTGGCTGAGGGAGTAGGTGCCGCCATCGGCGGACCGGGTGTTGAACAGTTCAAGATAGAGGATGCAATAGTTAAACATAAGATTCCTGTGAACGCGATTATCGTCAAGGAGGACCTCGGAGACGCAGTTTCCCCCATGCGGAAAGAAGTTTTCGACGCAGTTGACCCGGTGATTAAGCGAATTAAACGTCTGCTTCTGGAAAGAACCAAGGATGGGGATAACGTCATAATAGCGGGGATAGGAAATACGATAGGGATTGGACAGTAGGTGAAAAGATATGGCTGATGGTGGTGTTGAGCCGGTTAGAAGGGTTTCTTCTTTATATCTTGTGATAATTTTGGTGTTATTTGTTCTGTCGTTGAGCGCACTCTATGTGGCATTTGACATCATTGTCAATCAAAACGACCTCCCCAACTCGTACACCTTCTTGGCTATAGGTCTCTTTGGGCTTGCTCTCTCGGGATACATGCTCTTGCAGACAAGGCCAAAACCCATGCGCACACTCTTTGAGATGCCTCGGGTGATAACTACGCTGGAGTGTCCAAAGTGCGATTTCAAGAACATTCGAGACTTTCAGAGAGGAGACTTTATCTTCAAAGAAACTGGACCCTGCCAGAAATGCGATGACACAATGAAGATAACCGCTATCTACCGCGAAACCAAGAAAAAAGAACAAGAATAAATCCGAAAAGACGACACCATAACTTTTGGTTGCAAAAGGGGGTCAGTTAGTAAGCCTACGTTTGAGAACAAAGATAACAAACGTAATGCAGGGTAGGAAAACTAGCAATAAAAGATATGAATTGAATTCGGGTATTTCGGCATACTCTACGGATTCTGCTGTTAACTCATATGAATCGACAGAATCTACTTGTTCACTCATTATTAGAATCTCAAAAGGAGCTTCTTCACCTGCTTCTATGTCGCTGGGGTCTGAAAATGTGAAACTTTCATCTACGACATTACCTGCTCCATCATAGCAAGTAGCTATTACTTGAACATATGTGGCTTTTTCAGCAGCTTTGTTCTTTACTTCACCAACTATGTGCATATAGTCAATCTCATCAATGTATGAACTATGTGATAGAATTTCAAGACCTTCAGGAAGGGAAGCAGTAGAGTCCAAGTCCACATTAAGAGAATAATGGTCTACCTTCGATGATTGGCTCGTGTCCATAAATATAATTTTGAAAGGAGATCTTTTGCCAACCAAGAGAACATCTACCGATGAAAAAGTGAAGCTAGTTCCAACAACAACGTCGCCAGAATCATAAAATGTTGCTGAAATCTCTACAAACCTCGCAGCTTGGTCTCCAACGTTTTGAACTTCACCCACAACATTATAATAACCTAGAGAGTCGATGTAGCCTGTATTCGAACCAATAGTAACCTCTGCCACTGCTTCAACCTTTGCTACCACAAAAATCAACGGAAGTAAAGCTAAAAAAAACATAAACAAAGTGCCTAATTTTGAGAATTGTTTTCTTCTCACAACTCCCCAGCCCCCAAAGAAATAGCAAATAGGAAATAAGTTACATTAATGTTTTTCCTTGAAAAATACTTATTATTATAAAGATGCAATTACGATTCTTAACAACCTAGAAAATAAGTTACATGCTAGAATACAAAAATAGCCGTTCAGGTTAATACTGCACATCCGTCTTTAACAATCATAATCGTGTGTTCTGCTTGTGCCACAAGTTTTTTGCTTGCTTCAACAAAGACAGGGTAGCCTACAACAGCTTTGGATGAGAGAAGCTCAGAGAAGGCGTTTTTGTAGCCATCGGACGACGAGAATCTGCTCAGCCACCTCTCAGTGAAAGGCAGCGTCAAAAAATTCTTCCTGATATAATTCAAAATCTGTTTGGCGTAGGGGTCTTTCAGGGACTTGTGTTTAGCGTAGCGGAAGATGTGGGCTTCCCGCAAGTTCTCCACTCTGCCAGCGGCATCAACAACTGTTACGAAGGGTTCAACCCCATAGACTTCTCCCTCCTTTATTCTGGAGGCGGAGAGGCTTAAGACGTTGGGCAGAGACTTTCCCGCGTGAATTATGTAGCGTCTGATGAGGTGTCCGGTGAGGTTTGAGACGGGCTTGAATCCTCGGGTCTTGATGGTCTTCTGAATTGCCGAGCCGAAGCGGGTTATGGAGAGTCCGGGTCGAAGCAGCTCCACAGCCTTTTCTAGGGCTTCTTCCGCCGTGCTCACCATGTCAACGTATTCTGGGTCGAAGCAGACGCTTGTGGCTGTGTCGGCTATGTAACCGTCAACATGAACGCCGATGTCTACTTTAACTATGGACCTCTCAGGTATAGTCTGCTTGTCTTTGGGGGGAGATGTGTAATGGGCAGCAACCTCGTTAACTGAGACGTTACATGGAAAAGCTGGTTTGCCCCCCTTCTTTCTGGTTAACTCCTCAACCTTCTCGCAAACATCAATGATAGGCATTCCTTCTTTGACAGTTCTCTTAATCTCTTCCCGAACCTCCCTCGCGATTTTTCCGGCACGCCGATATTTCTGTAAATCTTCTTCAGGGACTGCCATAGTCACCCACGAACATCATTAAACGTTTGGAGAGTTAAAAGAGTTTAGAAGGCGAAAGGTGCGGGAAAAGTGGTTTCTTCTTCCGGAAACCTTTAAACCTGTAATCTATACCCGTTTAGCAAAGGTGGAACCTTAAAAATTGGCTAATGTTAAGGATAAAAAATCCGTGCTTGACCCTTGGGGAGCAACGGTGGTTGAGGACTACGACCACCTCTACGATGAATTCGGCATACAAAAGTTTAAGCCCCTTCTGCCAGAGATACCGAACCCCAGCATGTATATGCGGCGAGGCGTCATCTTCGGACACAGAGACTTCGACCGCGTCCTAGAAACGATGAAGCAGGGCGGAGACTTTGCGGTGATGAGCGGCATCAAACCCACAGGCGAATTCCATCTAGGAACCCTCATGACCGCGCGGGAAATCATCTATTTCCAGCAGCAGGGAGCCAAAGCCTTCTACGCCATCGCAGACATCGAAGCCTACGAAGACAACAGACTGCCCTTCGAGAAGACCGAGAAAATCGCTGTCGGCAATGTCGCAGACCTGTTAGCGTTAGGCTTTGACCCTAAAAACGGTCACATTTACAGGCAGTATAAGGAGCTGCGAGTCAGAGACTTAGCAGTTCATTTCGGGGCTGGCGTGACCTTAGCCACGATGAAAGCCATCTACGGAGAACGGCACATCGGACTCTATCTCTCAGCCCTTGTGCAGGCGGGAGACATCCTTATGCCTCAACTCAAAGATTTCGGGGGACCCAAACCAACAGTGGTTCCCGTAGGAGTAGACCAAGACGCCCACCTCCGTTTAACCAGAGACCTAGCCAACAAGTTCCGCCGCAAATTCAAGTTCATCCCTCCATCCTCCACTTACCACAAGATTCTGAAGGGCTTGGATGGTTCTCCGAAAATGTCTAAGCGGAATCCCATGAGCTACTTTACCCTGAACGAGAGCCCCAAAACCATAGCCAAGAAGATATCTAGTGCCTTTACGGGCGGAAGAGCCACTGTGGAGGAGCAGAGAAAGCTGGGTGGAGTGCCTGAAATCTGTCCCATTTACGAGATTGAGATGTGCCACTTCGTTGATGACGACGACTACATGGTGAAAGTGTACAACGACTGCAAATGTGGAAAGCTCTTATGTGGGGAACACAAGGCTTGCACAAAAGAGATAGTTCTGAAATTCATTGAGGACCATCAGAAAAGACGAACGAAACAGGTTGACAAAGCAAGAGAAATATTAGGCGTTAACTAGAACTAAAGCCATCACTGACGTTGAAACCTTTAAAGCCTTCTTGTCATAAAGCTAAACCAAGTTCACCATTACAGGTTGCAACCTGAGTGTCACGGAGGAATAGTCAGTGGCTGAACTTCGAGAGAATGAACAGAAAACCTTGCTTGCCCTAGAAAAGCTGAAAGGAAGAGCCCCTGTCGACCAGATAGTGCAAATCAGCGGATTAGCTGACGCGGCAGTTATGCGGGCTGCCCTCTCCCTCTCAGAAAAGAAACTCCTAGTAACACATGAAAAAAAGCAATCATTGATTTCATTAACTGAAGAGGGAACCCAACATTCAGAAGAGGGTCTTCCCGAACGACGTTTACAGAACGCGTTAATCAAGCTTGGCGGCGAAGCCCCAGTTAATTATGTTGTTGAAGAAGCAGGCTTAGAGAAAAAGTTTCTATCAGTCGCCTTGGGGTGGCTTAATCGTAAGGGCTGGGCAACCATCAAGCAAGGCAAACTGAAATCTTTGAGGGAACCGCCTCTGGGAGAGGATGAAAAACTTCTGCGTCTCCTAGCCGAAAAGAAATCCCTGACAGTTGAGGAGCTTAACAGAGAACTGCAGAAGGCTGTTTCTGTTCTGAAGCGGCGGAGGCTCGCGGAAATTGAGGAGAAGGCTCTGAGAGAATTAGAGTTGACTGATGAAGGCTGGAGTCTAGTTAAGAAGGGAATTGAAGTTTCTGGAGAGGTCAGCCAACTAACCACCGAACTCATCAGAAGTGGAGGATGGAGGAAAGTGAAGCTTAGACGTTTCAACGTGAAGGCTCCTGGACCTCCAGTTTATCCAGGGAAGATTCATCCTGCCCAGCAGATAATTCAGAGAGTCCGAGAAATCTTTTTGGAGATGGGCTTCACTGAGATTCGTGGCTCCATAGTTCAAACTGCCTTCTGGAACTTTGATGCACTCTTCCAACCGCAAGACCACCCTGCCAGAGATATGGTGGACACCTTCTACCTAGCACAACCAAATAAGGGAACACTACCTGAAAGAGAGGTTGTTGAAGCTGTTTCTAAGACCCATGAGGATGGCTGGAAAACAGGCTCCAGAGGCTGGGAATACAGTTGGAGTCCCGAAGAGGCTAAGCGGTTGCTGCTGAGAACCCACACAACGGCTACAACCATCCGTTACTTGTCCGAACATAAAGAACCACCCGTCAAAGTCTTCTCGGTGGACAGGGTATACCGCAACGAGAAAGTGGACTACAAACACCTCGCAGAATTCCATCAAATCGAAGGAATAATAATGGACCGGAAGGTGACCCTGCGAGACCTCATGGGAACCCTCAAAGAATTCTACCTGAAACTTGGACTGAAAAAGGTGCAGTTCTGGCCCAGCTACTTCCCCTATACAGAGCCTTCCATGCAGTCCACGGTCTACGTTCCAGAACTTAAAACTTGGGTGGAACTCTGCGGAATGGGCATCTTCCGTCCTGAAGTGTTGGCTCCCCTCGGCATCAAACATCCGGTGTTGGCTTGGGGGGGAGGCTTGGAACGCCTGATTCTTCTTAAGCTCGGCATCGAGGATATTCGGCTGCTATACAAGAATGATTTAGGTTGGATAAGGAGGACCCCGGTGTGCCAACGATAACCTTGGAGCGAGAGCGCTTCTCCACTTTTGTTGGGCGAGATTTAAGCGTGGAAGAGATGGCTAAGTGGCTTCCATGGCTGGGAACTGACACCGAAGAGATTGGTTCGGATTATGTGAAGATTGAGTATAACCCGAATCGTGTGGACTTTTCCAGTTACGGGGGAGTGGCGAGAGCCTTTCGGGGGCTCATGGGCTGGGAGACAGGCTTGCCTAAATATGATGTGGAAGAGGGAAACATCGTTCTAAGCGTTGACAAAAGTGTGGCTAATGTCCGCCCGTACGTTGTGGCTGCTGCAGTTCGAGACTTGAAGATTGACCTTGCCGCCCTTCGGGAGCTCATAGACATGCAGGAGGACCTTCACTGGATGGTGGGCAGAGACAGAAAAAAGGCTTCCATCGGAGTGCACAACCTGAATGCCGTTGAACCCCCATTCTCCTATATAACATGCGCCCCCAACGAAATCAAGTTTGTTCCCTTAGATAAGACGGAAGAGATGACGCCGCAGGAGATTCTGGAGAAGCATGAGAAGGGCGTGGCATACAAAAGTGAAGTGGATTGGGCTCCAAGATACCCGTTAATAGTGGACAAGCAGAGGAGAGTTCTCTCTTTCCCACCTATAATTAATGGCGAGCTGACCCGGGTGGACGAAAATACACGGAATCTCTTCATCGACATCACTGGCACCGAACTTAACGCCATCTCAAGAAGCCTAAACGTCCTAGTCACAGCTCTATCAGATATGGGAGGCACCATAGAAAGCGTAGCCATCAAGTATCCCGACCACAACTTGGTTACACCCGACTTGACGCCCCAGAAGATGAAACTGAAGGTGGATTATGCTAACGAGCTGCTGGGTCTCAGGCTTTCAGCCGCAAAAACTGTGGAGGCTCTTCGTAAATCCAGACTTGACGCAAAAAAAGCTGAGAAAGGAGTTTTGGAAGTTACGATTCCCGCCTACCGAATCGACATACTGCATGAGATTGACTTGGTTGAAGAGGTTGCAATCGGCTATGGATATTTTAGGTTGAAGCCCTCGAAGCCGGCGACTGTGACAACGGGCAAGGAGCATCGGGTGAGTGAGGTGGCGAAGGATGTGCGGCAGATAATGGTGGGGCTGGGATTCGTGGAAGCCCTGAACTTCATTCTCGCCAACGAAGAGGACCACTACCAGAAAATGAGAAGAAAAACTGAGGGATTGGTTAGGTTGGCGAACCCGGTTTCCACGGAGTATTCCATAATAAGAAATGACCTGTTGCCTAGCTTGATGAGGAATCTGGCGGACAATAAGCATCAAGTTTTTCCTCAGCGGATGTTTGAGGTCTCTGACGTGATAAGAATCGACAAGAAAGCTGAGACTCGCACAGAACGGCGACTGCATGCCGCTGGAGTCTCCTCTCATCCAACCGCAAACTTCACAGAGATGAAATCTTACTTGGAAGCCTTGTTGATGAACCTTAGCTTGAAAAACTGGACAGTGAAAGAAGCTAAGCATCCGAGCTTCTTAGAGGGGAGAGTAGCCGCTGTTTACATCAAAGGCAAAGAACTTGGTGTTGTCGGAGAGATTCACCCGGAAGTCCTGAACAACTTTGAACTGGAGAATCCGACAAGCGCCTTCGAAATCGACCTGCAAAAAATCATATAGTCAAATGCTGCTCATCTTTCGTGAATGGAAAAGTTTTATGTTCTTGCCTGTGTACTATTGTTTTGCGATGATAGGTGGGCTGGAGCATAATCCCGCCGGCACCTTAATGGGCTCATGCAGACGGACCCGACAGAGGATGGTGACTTTCATCTACCGTTGACGGAGGGTTTACCCAGGCATGGGACACGGTGGGCGCGGGCAAATCAACCCACGTTTGAGAGAGCTCATCTGAGAAGAGCGCTTAGCTCCAACTGTGAGGGTGAGAGTTAGTTACGTGGGACACAACGCCCGCGATAAGAACTTTTAAGTTTGTAGAATAAGATGAGAGGATAACGAGGGCGCTATACTTGGACTTGCAAGAAAGAATAGACCTTGTCATGAGGAACACGGCGGAGGTTATTACTCCCCAGGAAATCCAGACGCTACTGGAGACAGAGGCTAATCCCCGAGCCTACTGGGGCTTCGAATGTTCTGGACTATTGCATATAGGCATAGGTTTGGTCTGCTCCGCAAAAATCAAGGATATGGTCAACGCTGGCTTCGACTTCACCATCTTCCTAGCCGACTGGCACTCATGGATAAACAACAAGCTAGGCGGAGACATGGAGAACATCCGCACCTGTGGAGAATACCTGAAGCAAATCTTCACAGCCCTAGGCTTAACACCCGACAAGGTTGAATTCCGTTGGGCATCAGACATAACAGACAAAGTTGAATACTGGGAAAAGGTCATCCGCATAGCCAAAAGCGTCTCAGTGAAGAGAACATGGCGCGCCCTTCCCGTTATGGGTCGCGAAACCAGCATGACAGACATGGAGACAGCGTGGATTTTCTATCCGTGCATGCAAGCGGCAGACATCTTCCAGATGAACCTAGATGTAGCCTGTTCAGGTATAGACCAGAGAAAAGCCCATATGCTAGCGAGAGACGCAGCAGAAAAGCTCAGATGGAAAAAGCCTTCCACCGTCCACACTCCCCTTTTGATTGGGCTTCAGGGACCCCAGAGCACAGAGCAGAAGTTTGACGAAAATGCAGACCTGAACGTGGAGATTAGCTCCAAAATGTCCAAGAGCATACCCCAAAGCAGCATACTAGTTCATGACACTCCCAAAGAAATCAGAGCTAAAATAAGGGATGCTTACTGTCCCCCTAAAGTGGTGAAGGCGAATCCCATCCTCGAATTGGCGAGGCTCGTAATCTTTGGTGAAAGAGAGCTTTTGGAAATACCGCGACCAGCCAAATATGGCGGTCCAGAAACCTTCGAAAGCTTCAAGCAGTTAGCAGATGTCTACGCCCAAGGCAAAATGCATCCTCTTGACCTGAAGAACGGCGTCGCCGAAGCCTTGGTCGATATACTGAAGCCTGTCAGAGAGCATTTCCGTGAACATCCAGAGACGCTGGAAAAGATGTTGAAGATAGAGATAACTAGGTAGAAAAGTTGTCAACGAAAACGGAGAAGAGGCTTGAAGAAATCCATAAACTTTTGGAAAGACTGAAGAAGCAAGCAAGCAACGGCACTCCCATAGTGGTGGAGGGAAGAAACGACATCCAAACCCTCAACAGATTGGGAATAACCGGCAACATAATTTCGGCAAAAACCTCGGGAAAATCCTTCCTCGACGTTGTTGGAGAAATAGAAAAAAGCGGAGAACGCAAAGTCATCCTGCTCTTGGACTTTGACCGGCAGGGCAAAAACTGGACACACCGCTTGGCTCGTTGCCTAGAAGGGATGAAAATTACCCCCAATCTTCTCTTCTGGAGAAGATTATCCGGTTTGGTGGGACATGATGTCAAGGACATAGAGGGGTTGGCAGCCTATCTGGAGACTTTGAAGAATAAGAGCCTGAAGTCGGGTTCTGTTAACTCCTTGCGGGATGGGAAAGGGTGTTAACTGTCGTGGGATAGAAACCTACGAAGAGTTGGCTACTTTCCGTAAAGGTGTTAATCATCAGCATATTCTGACTAATAAAACCCCTTTTTTGTACAAGATGAAGTCGATAAAGGATATATGGATGCAATCATATATTTTTAGCCGATCCTGATGAGCGAAGAATTAATAAGTAAGGGTTTTACGGAAGCGGGTGTCAAAATTGGACATCTTGAATATTTTCCTACCCAAGACACTACGCTCAATCAGTATAAAAATTATCGAATTATTCCCAATGTTGATTACGGCAGATATTCCCAACGAAAACCAGACGGCTTACTTGTCAATAGGCAAAACAAAGAAAACATTACCGTAATCGCTGTAGTAGAATATAAGCAACCATCAGAGTTTAGGACTGATGCCCAAAAGAAAAGCGCTATAGAACAATGTAACGATGTTTGTCAAGTTCTAAATTCAAAAATGGGCGTAATTACCGATGGACAACTATTCATCTGGATAAACCCAAGACAATCAAACAAGAATAACACATACAGAGACAAGTACAATGTTGAACGTAGTTATTCGATCATTAGGAATGAGGATAAAAAAGATTTAAGTGAACCTTTTGTAATCCAAGATGTTTCCGAGCCTATTTTTGACAAGTTAGCGGAGACAACAAAAAATACATTGGATTATGTAGATAGAATATTATCGGCAGTAAATGAGAAAAATTCTACACTAATCCCCACTGAAACCGTCGATCCGCTAAGTTTAGCTAAAGGTGTATGGCAAGACATTTATATCAACACTGGAAAAGAACCTGAAAAATGCTTGTACAATGTTGTTGAACTGTTTATCTTTAAATTCCTTAGCGATCTTGAAGTTCTCAAAGTTCCAAATGACTTCAAAACTGTATATGGTATGTATGCTCAAAAAGTCAAGAACAAAGATGTGCTTAATTACTACGCTATAAATACACGCAAGAAAATAAGAGAACTATTCCCAGAAGGAAAAGATAAAACAACCATCATAAATGGTACTATTTTTGTAGATGCAAGTGGTAACCCTGTCTTCAGCCAAGCCAATCTTTTCAAAAGTACACTAAAAAAATATGATAATTTTACAACACTTAGGCATATCAAGAAAGAGTTTAAGACAAAGCTTTTTGAAACATTTCTTAAAGAAAGCTCAGATAAGAGTAGATTAGGACAATTTTTCACACCTAGAAAAGTTGTTCGAGCCATTGTAGATATGGCTGATGTTGAGAAACTCCCAGAGGGTTCACGGGTATGCGATCCTTTTTGTGGTGTAGGTGGCTTCATAGCAGAAACAATACAAAAGCCCATTAGGAAGCAAGATTTTATTCCTAAAAACGGGAAAATAGAACCCACAATAACCTACGAGGGTTATGATAAAGGTTCGGACAGTGATGAGGAACGTCTTATAATACTTGCTAAAGCTAATCTTCTCATTTACCTATCAGATATTGTAGAGAAGTATCCAAACATCACGAAAGAGTTCTCTGCACTTTTTAATCGTATTTTTCACTTCTTAACTGAGTCAAATTTGGGAACATTAAACAGGATCATAACCAACGAAGCTGAAAAATATGATCTTATCCTAACAAATCCTCCATACATAACAAGTGGCGTTACCTCAATAAAAGAAGAAATAAAAACAGAAGGATTGCAAGCTTACTATACTACAGGTAGCAAAGGCGTAGATGGATTAGCATTAGAATGGATAATACGAAGTTTAAGGCGTAATGGCAGAGCATTTGTAATAATACCTCACAGCATCTTGAATGTTAGACAAAATAAAGAATTGAGGAAGTATATTAGAGAACAGTGTTTCGTTAATTGTATAATATCTTTACCATCAAAAACATTCTTTAATACACCACAAAAAACATTCATCCTAGGAATAACAAAAAAGAATAATCCCAAACAAGAACAAGACTTCCCAGTATTCACCTATTTAGTAAGTAACATTGGTGAACAATTAAATGTCTATAGATTTGAAATAGAAGGAAAAAGTGACTTAGAAAAAGCAAAGGATTTATTCAATTCGTATAAAGGCTCACCAAACACTTTTCCAGTAAAAGAAATTGGCGATCCAAGATGCAAACTGCAACCAATTGAACGATTTGACAAAGAGGAGTATTGGTATATTGATAATTGGTGGACAAAAGAGGAAAAAATCGATCTTGGTATAGAAGAAGAAACAGAAGTTTTGGAACTAGACGAATTTATAGAAAAAATTGAAGACACAGGTGACGTATTTTCTAAAAGTGTTGAAAAATTAAGAACCTTAAAAAAAACACAAAAAAAGATAGAGTTTAAACAGGCAAAAATCGGTGATTTGTTTAAATTTCCACCAACCAACACTAAATTAACAAGAAAGTTTTGTAGGGAAAATGATGGAGACGTTCCTGTTCATGGTTGCTCAAAACATGAAAGCTCAATAATTGGTCAAATTCGAGATAACATTCAGGGGATAAAATACTATGAGGACTGTATAGGTTGGAACAGAAATGGCGTTCATGTTGGAAGGGTTTTTGTACATAAACACAGATTTGCTACAAATGATGATCATCGTGTGATGCTTCTTAAGAACGAGTATGGGAAATTAATGAATTTAGATTATTTGCGATGGCAACTTGAAAGAAAATTTTTGACATCGGGTTTTTTATATAGCAATAAATGTGGTGTTGCCAAAATCAGGGATTTGACAATTCCTATACCTGTTGATAATACGGGAAACTACAGTTTAGACGATCAGACATATCTTCTTGGAAAAATAGATCAGATTGAAGAAGTAAAAAGCAAATTGTCAATGATTAAGGATGAAATTGAATCGGCATCTGTAGATTTTGAAATTGGAGACAACTTTGTAGAGGAAAACATAACAAAGTTTTTCAAGTGTCATAAAGGCTCTGCAAAATATACGTTGAATTACATTAGAACTCATAGCGGATCATATCCCGTTTATTCTTCTAAAACCACTGATGAAGGAGTAATTGGGTGCATTGACACATACGATTATGATTCTGAATGTATTACGTGGACAACAGATGGGATTTATGCTGGAACTGTCTTCTATAGGAATGGAAAATTTAGCATAACAACTCATTGTGGCGTTTTATTGTTAAAAGGCGACTATGAAGACCAAATCGACATTGGTTATATTCACCGCTATTTATCGAAAACTCTCAAAGATTATGCAATCGGTGAAGGGAATAAAAGAGTAACACTGTCAATATTGAAACAAGCTATCCTGAAAATACCCATTAAAGATGATGGAGAATATGATATTGATAAACAAAGAGAAATCTGCAAAAAATATGAGGCAATAGATGAAGTAAAAAACAACATACTATCATCATTTGGAAATTATCTTAACGCTGAAATTAATTTTGACTAAGTTTTTTTTCATTCTTTTATCGGTCTTACAATTACCACCAATTCCCCATCTTCAATTTTAAGTTTCCAACCAAGTTTGTCTCCTGCTTTTAGGTTGAATTGTTTGATTATGCTCATGGGGACAGTTGCTCTCATTGAGGTACTTTTTGTGGTTGCGGGTGTGAGTGTTGTTGTTTCCCCCAAGTCCTCTTTTTCGTTCATATTATTTCCTCTACGAGTAGGTAATGTTGTAGGTAACTTATAAAACTTTTTACCTATTTGTTGTCTAATTTTTTTACCTAAATGTTTATATACTAGGTAAGTGTATAGGTAAAATTGTAGGTAAAGCCTATGATGAGCATACAAGAACTCCAAAAACTTCGGGAAGAAAGAGGTTTAGAGATTTTTAATAATAACCGAAACAGCATCCGAAATGTTGACAGTTTCTCTTATCGGGTTCTTTCTCAAAGCGGAAATGGTAGCTATATCGTTTCTAAAGTAGATAACAACTGGGTTTGTGAGTGTCCAGACCATCAATTTAGGGGAGTGAAATGTAAGCACATTTTTGCTGTAAAATTTTCGATTGCTCTAAGAAGAACGGTTGAGAAAGTAAAAATTGAACCTATTGCGAATCTGCAATCTTGTCAAATTTGTGGTTCTGAAAATTTGGTTAGGGATGGAGTGAGGCACAATAAACGTGGAGACATTCAGGTTTACTACTGTAAGAGTTGTGGGAAGCATTTCACTATTAATCTTGGTTTTGAACGCATGAAAAGTACGCCTCAGATAATCACAAGTGCCTTACAGCTTTATTTTAGCGGAACCTCATTGAGAAATACCGCTAAATTTCTGAGACTTCAAGGAGTGAAAGTTAGCCATGTCGCAGTTTACAAGTGGATAAAGAAATACATTGCTCTAATGAAAAAATACACTGACAAACTTAGACCGAAAGTTTCTGACACTTGGAGAGCAGATGAACTTTGGATAAAAATCAAAGGAGACATGAAATATCTCTTCGCTATAATGGACGATGAAACTCGCTATTGGATTGCTCAGGAAGTTGCCGAAACCAAATACAAGCATGATGCAAGAACGCTCTTTCAATTAGCCAAAAAAGTTACTGGGAAGAAACCTGAAACCCTGATAACCGATGGTCTGAGGTCTTACAATATCGCTTACAAGAAGGAGTTTAGGACTCTTCGCTATCCAAGAACTCAGCATATTCGTCATATCAAGATTCAAGGCGATATGAACAACAACAAGATGGAACGGTTGAACGGCGAGATTAGAGATAGAGAGAAAGTCATGCGTGGATTGAAGAAGAAAGATACTCCGATTCTGAAAGGCTACCAAATCTATCATAACTTTATCAGAGAACATGAAGGATTAAACGGTAAAACTCCTGCCGAAGCTTGTGGATTAGAAGTAAAGGGAAAGGATAAGTGGAAAACTCTGATACAAAATGCAAGTTCAGGTTGTTGACTTTTGTATTTCGGGCAATTCCTCAACTTTCTGTTTGTAATAGTTTATTATTTGGTCAATGTATTTTATGACATCTTCCTTAGAATATTCCTCTAGTGTGTTTCTTATAGCCTGCAGAACGCTTACCTGATTCTGAAGAAAACCCTGACAACACTGATTTGTTTGCAAAAGTAACGGGTTTGAAGCTTGCTTCTTAGCTTTCATAATACCCTCAAACCTCACACTAAGTCTTTAAAGTTATGAACCGCAAATCCATACCAAAAATTAGCAAACCTACCTACAAAAATGCCCTTAGTGACTCTTCGTAGGTTTCTATCCCACGACAGTTAACACCCTTTCCCATCCCGCAAGGAGTTAACAGAACCTGAAGTCGTAAAGTATAATAGTCACTGCAGAGTTAAAACAAAATCGTCTCAGTTTTGACGGAGACAAAGAATTATGACTGAGGTGAATAGAAACGAAAACATCACAAACTGTTACGATAAAGTATGTTATTCGCGCCCGATTCGAAGTGGAGGGGGTAGTTGAAAAACCGGATGTTATCGGGGCTCTTTTTGGGCAGACAGAAGGATTGTTTGGACCAGAACTTGACCTCCGAGAACTCCAAAAATCGGGTAGAATAGGACGAATAGAAATTAGTTTAGAATCAAAACAAGACAAGACTACTGGCAAGATAAACATCCCCACAAGCCTAGACAGAGTCTCTACAGCCATCATCGCAGCCAGCATCGAAAGCATAAACCGCGTAGGACCCTGCAAAGCAAAGGTCATTCTTAACAAGATAGAAGACATACGTGACGCGAGACGAAGAATCATCATAGACCGAGCCAAAGAAGTTCTTCGAAAATGGACCGTCGAAACAATGCCCGGCACTGACGAAATTTTCAGAGAAGTCTCAGAAATGCTAAGGCTGGCAAGAGTCGAAAAATACGGACCAGAAGGACTGACAGCAGGACCAGACATTGAGAGTGCAAAGAAGATAATCGTCGTGGAAGGAAGGGCAGACGTAGCAAACCTGTTACGGGCTGGAATACAGAATGTCATTGCTCTTGAAGGCGCCAAAATCCCAGAAACCATAATCAAGCTGTGCCGAGAGAAAGAAGCCACTGCATTTCTTGATGGCGACCGAGGCGGGGATCTTATTCTCAAAGAGCTGAAGCAAGTAACTAAGGTTAAGTATATTGCTAGAGCCCCTCGAGGCAAAGAAGTGGAAGACCTGACTTTCGATGAGATCGAAGCAGCCCTGAAAGCAAGAGTGCCCCTGGAAAAGACAAAAGCAAAGAAGGAGCACCAGAAAAAGTTAGTTCCCAAACAGATTGCTGAAACCGCAAAAGAGTTGGAGGGAACCTTGGAGGCTGTGATCCTTGACAAGAAGCTGAAAAAGGTGGATCGGCTGCCCGTGGGAGAACTTGCGGATAAACTTCAGGGAATGAAAGATATAGACACGGTGGTCTTTGACGGCGTAATAACTCAGAGGCTCGTGGACATAGCTGCAGAAAGAAACATCAACTACCTTGTGGCTGCCCGCGTCTCAAAGGCGATGAAGCAGCCGCTACGGGTGAAACTGCTAACCTTCGAAGAAATCAACGCTTAGTTACCCATAAGAAATAGTGCAATGCAGTTCAGGGCAGTCTAGCGCAGTGGTCATTAGATTAGTGCAAATGGCTGCCAGCCACCGTTAAATTCAAAGGAAATGGGGCGCCCATAGGCTTTTAATGGGTTCGGCAAGGACTTATTACGTTAGCCAGCGTGTAAAAGGATAGAGTTCCTTGAAGATTTTGAGATTAGACCTCAAGAAGGGTGTCGCTAAGGTTATACCGGAGAGTCTGGATGACTTGTGGCACCTTTACAACATTATTCTTGAGAAGGATGAGGTTCACGCCCGCACTACCAGACAGACGAAGGTTGATGGTCAGTATGCCCGCCCAACAAAGGCGAAGAGGGTCGCCGTTAATCTGGGTGTGATTGTTGAAAAGATGTTCTGGGACAGGGTTCTTAATCGTTTGAGGGTAAACGGGATTGTTTGTAAGGCGCCTGAAAACTTGAGTATAAAGGGTTCTTGGCACACCATTGACGTGACAGTCAATAAACCCGTGACCATCGTGAAGGAGCATTGGCTGAAACATCAGTTGGATCGTTTGAAGAGGGCAAGCAGGATTACAGCGGCGCCTCTTACCATTATTTCGATGGATGATGAAGAGTATTGTGTGGCGGTTCTGCGGCAATATGGCTTGGAAGTGAAGGCTGGGGTGAGGGCTAGACTTCCGGGAAAGTTGGAGGCGGAAAAGCGGGAAAAAGCTAAAGTGGCGTTTTTCAGGGGAGCCCTAAAGTCTCTGCGGGAAACGTGGGCGCCTCTTCACAGTCCGATAGTTGTTATTGGACCGGGATTCGTGAAGAATGATTTTGCAGATTATGTGGCAAGAGAGGCTAAGGATGTTGCAGATTCCATTGCTGACGTGAAAGGGGTAAACAGTGCTGGCTTATCTGGAATACAGGAATCGCTGCGCTCGGGCATCCTCTCTAAAGCGCTGAAGCACATGCGGGTGGCAGAGGAAATGAGGGCTGTGGAGGAGGTTCTGGCGAGGCTTGGAAAAGGCAGGGGAAATGTAACCTATGGATTCGATGATGTTGAAAGGTCCACTAATTATGGTGCTGTTGAGAAGCTTCTGGTTGCGGATACCACCTTACGGGAGACTACGGATGAAAAGAGAAGAGCCTTGGAGACGGTCATGAAAAGGGTTGAAGAGGCAGGTGGAGAGGTCATGGTCATCAGCACAGAACACGAAGCAGGAACCAAACTGCTCTCCCTCGGAGGCATAGCCGCCCTCCTCAGATTCCCTTTGCCCTAAAATTGAATTCCAAAAACAAAGCATGGTAAAAGACAAACACTTGAGTGTTAGCACCCGATATTCGATTTTATTTAATTTCTATTTTGCCGCCAGTAATTGAAGTTGTGGGCAAAATCTCTTCTGGACCCCCTATTCCATTATCATAAACTATTTTACCTGTTGCTTTGTCCCAAATTTTTATTCTAAACTTGTCCGCTTCGCCCTCGCCTCGTACTTTTTCGTCAACAACGATTAAGATGAAGCCATAGTCTCCGGAATCATTAATCTTACCTGACCCCTTGCAGCGAGCTTCTGCTCCTGACACTACTAGCCAATCGTAACTTTCACTCTTAAACATCATGTCCGCTGGAACAAACACAAATTCTGTTTGACCCGAAGGTATAACGTTGTCCTTCTCATATTTAGACACGAACTTAAAGGTCGCTTTTCCCTTTAACGAAGGATCTGCGGAATATGCTTCACGGGGAGAATCGATCCAGCCTTCACCGCTAATAGAACCGCCTTTAGAGTCGTAAACTACAAGGACAACACTTTTCTCAGCAGCTTTATTACCCATTTCATCTGAACCCCGCACCATCAAGTTGTATACGCCTGGTTTAGCAACAGAAGCTTTCGCAACTACTTTCTCAATTGGGCTGTCCATAGCCCCGTCTGCCGCAACCATTGATATCCACGATGTTCCATCAAGACTGTACTCTGCGGAAGCAATTTTTGATCTTCCTGTTGCCAAATCATCGAGCTTGGCGCTCAAAGCAAAAGGCATGTTAACCTCAACTGGGTTGGGGTCAACAAGAATATCGCTTGAAATTGGTCCTTCAGTGTCGAGTACCTTTTCCTCTTCCTCCGTTTCACGTTTGCTATAGATAACCATGCCGCTGATTATTAATGCCAGAATTATTGAGAGAATAAGTGAAACAACAGGAATTTCAACACCTAAAACCTGTATTACAAGTATGCCCTTCAGAGACAGTATAGCCCCTGAGAATAACAACGAAATTAGGTTAATCACCTTAATCATCGGATTCAAAGCTGGCCCAGCAGTGTCCTTCAACGGATCCCCAACTGTGTCACCAACCACAGATGCTTTGTGGTTCTCTGAATATTTTCCTCCATAGAACCCATCTTCTATCTTTTTCTTAGCGTTATCCCACGCTCCACCTGAATTTGCCATAAAAACAGCTAACAATTGGCCTACAATGATAACACCCGCCAGAAATCCTCCCCACGCTCCAGCTCCAAGAAGTGTTCCGACCAATAATGGGGTTAGAATTGCAATTATAGCTAAGCTTGCTAGTTCCCGCTGTGCCGCAGTTGTACAAATGCTTACAACTTTAGCATAATCTGGAAGTTTCAATCCCTCAAGAATTCCAGGTGTTTTGAACTGTTTTCTTACTTCTTCAATGATTTTTCCCGCAGCCCTGCTGACTGCTCTTAAAGAGATAAAACTGAATAGGAATGGAAGTGAACCACCGATCAAAAGTCCGACGAACACGTACGGGTCTGCGGCTATGTCAAGTTTAACATTCAAAGTCTCTGTAAAAGCGGAGAAAAGTGTGACAGCCGCTAATACTGCTGATGCTATGGCTAAAGCTTTGGTCACTGCTTTCGTGGTGTTCCCCGAAGCGTCTAGGTCTGCCAAGATTTGGCGAGGTTCTCCCTCAAGCCCAGCCATTTCACCTATCCCGTTTGCATTGTCTACTATAGGCCCAAAGGTATCCATTGCTACGTTGTTACCTGTCTGCGTTAACATCCCTATTGAGGCAAGAGCAACCCCGTAGAATGCGAAAACTATCCCCATTCCCGTCCAGATTAAAATTGAGACGACGATTGTAAGTGCAACTAGAAGTGTGGTCCAAACGGTGCTTTCAAATCCCAAAGCGAGACCTTGCAGAATAAGGGTCGCTGAACCAGTTTTACTTGAAGCTGCAACTTTGTCGACTGGACTCTTGTTAGCACTGGTAAAATGCCCAGCTAACTTGTTGAAACTGATTGCCAGTACAATACCCATTGTGGTGGTCAAGAATACTCTTATGTCATTGACATAGAATATTGCTAAGAACAGGAAGCTAGATGCGGAAATTACACTCGAAAGATCATATGATAAATCCATGGCTTTGAAAGCGTCACCCTTAGTCAATCTATCAGGCCACTTTGACACCGCATAGGTCCCTATTATGGTGCTTATAATTCCTACACCACGAGCCAAGAGAGGAAAAACAATCCACTTAGCCTCAAATATTGATGCACGCGTCGCAATTGCTAGACCCAAAATGAGCGTTGAAACCATGGTAACTTCGTATGATTCAAAGATGTCGGCAGCCATTCCCGCACAATCGCCAACATTATCACCTACGAGATCCGCTACGACTGCAGCGTTGCGTGGGTCATCCTCAGGAATTTCGGCTTCAACTTTACCCACTAAATCCGCTCCAATGTCCGCTGCTTTCGTATAGATTCCGCCGCCGACCCTCATGAATAATGCTAAAAGAGTACCTCCGAAGCCGAAACCAAGGAGAACACTGGGTGAGTGGTCAACGAAAATTAAGAAGATAATTGTTCCACCTAGGAGTCCTAAGCCGTCTGTCAGCATTCCCGTGATCGTTCCTGTCTTGTAAGCTATTCTTAGCGCTTCACGGAAGCCTTTTCGCGAACCTTCGCTGACGCGAATATTTCCTTGAACTGCCATGTTCATCCCGATGTAGCCAATCATAGCTGAGAAGAAAGCACCGATTAAGAAAGCACCGACCCTTCCAATTATTATCGCGAATGAGTTTGTAAGGCTCGTAATAGAAGGATCAAGCGAGGCAGACAAAAATAGGAAAACACCCAAAATGCCTATAAACAAAATCAAAGACTTGAACTGGGTCTTAAGGTAGGCATTTGCTCCAGCTTTGATGCCACTCCAAACTTCTTTAACCTTGCCGGAACCTGTACTTTCGTTTAGCACTTGTTTCCTAAGAATTAATGCATAAACTAGGGCTCCTATAGCAACTGCGACAACAGAATAGAGAGCGTATGATTCTGTTTGAGAAAGAATCGAAGACATGCGGTCAATTGATTACGGCACATCTTATTAAGTTTGTTGGACTTAGGCGCTATTATCCTGTGGGTTTTTCCGATATAATGTTCTCAAGTCCTTCTTCTTTGATTGCTTTCGCGAATTTCTTTCCTAGTTCAGTTAGGCAATAGATTTTGTATGTATTACGTCCATTTCTGGACATTTTAACATCCTCATTAAAGAGCTGGGCATCTCTGAGAAGCTGACAGTTTTTCAAATCAGAGGATGGGGCAAGCATGCCTGCCGTAGATTCTAAATACCAGATGCAACAATCTTTGTTATCTAAAGCGGCTAAAAGATACTTCTTAAGTAGTCCTGTGCGGGTTTGAATGTAGTTAGAAAGGTATTCGCCAAGTTCCTCTGACATAGTAGCTATTGTGAAGTATAATGGATTTAAGTCTTCTGCGCCAGTTATCATCGTTTTGTGAGTAGTCTAGTTATTTCAGTTTTTATTATCAAGCGTCAGCTTAAGCAACTCTATTGCTAAAATTTGTAACTAGCCTTAATGCACACGAATAGCCCCCAGTTTATCAACATACGGTATGTAGGTAACCAAGTTTGGAAAGAAAGGTTGATTGAACCGTGAATCTACTTTTGGTAAAACTTGGTGCGTCTGCGGACGGCGGGGTTTTGGTCAGCGAGTTTTTTCAGGGCTTGTTCAAAGGTTTCGTCTGGAGCCAATTCTCTCTCGATGAAGACTCCTGTTCTTCCCACCTCATCACGGCGCAGGAGAGCACGAACACGATCCAACACAGTATTGAGGGAGACACCCAAGAGATTAGCTGTCATCTCCTCCCGACCCACAACCGCACTCTCCACATGACCCTCCGCCGTAGGCTCAATAAGCATAAGCCGCTTGTCTACCCCAGCAACCCGCCTATTCTCCCTAATCGTGGAAAGGGAGGCTTCACCCCCAAAACGGTAAAAGTCCTTCTCGACTGGACGGAGCTTCACCAGAGGAAACGAGAGTCGCCTCTGCTGGTCCAATACAATATATCCTTTCAAGGCGTAGAGCGGAGTTGCCTGAACAACTGTTCGGTGCTGAACCGGAAAACCGGACCTTTCAAGCACCATTTCTGTAATAAAAGAGGAGGGCGGCTCTGGCAAGAAAACATCAATATCACTCGTCTCTGAAACGTCGCCGCGGGCGATGCTTCCATGAACGATGGAGCGCAGATTACAGTTGTCCAGCGTCTCCATTATCTCTATAGTTTTTGACCGCAATTCTCTCAAAATTTTCCAATGATTCTTATCATAGGTAACTTCTATCCGTTCAGCCCGTTTCACCGGCTTCTTAGCCATCTTACTTCACCTGTTCAAGACAAGCCTTCATCCAGTCAAGATAAGACTGTGAACCCTCCACTATGGGAAGCGCCAGAATCTCCGGCACATCATAGCTATGAAGTTCCGTTACTCTCTTGGATAGTTTCTTGAAGAGGCTTTTCTGGGACTTCATGAGGACCAGAACCTCTTTCTCCTCCTCTATCTTTCCTTTCCACCTGAAGAGGGAGTGAACAGAGTCCAGAATGTTGGCGCAGGCAATTAGCCTCTCCTCTAAGAGAGTGCGAACTATCTTTACGGCTTCTTGCTTGTTTGGGGCTGTCATGAACACAATCGTGAATGCCATAGGCTCTCCCCTAAAGACTATAGAGAAAATGCTATCTTAGCTAATAAAAAATCTTCTCACCTCTAGTAAACTGGTTAACCGCGAAACATTATTATCAAAGGGTTCTTTGAAGAAATGTTGTGGAAGGCTTTGAACATGCTGATATCTGGAGTTGACGATGCTGGTCGGGGGTCGGTTATTGGTCCCTTAGCCATAGCCGGCGTCTCGCTTAACGAGAAGGATTTGCCTAAGCTGATGGACCTTGGCGTGAAGGATTCCAAACTCCTATCTCCCCAGAGACGAGAAACCCTTGCCCGCCAAATAAGGGAGCTGGCTCTGAGATGTCATGTTTTGTTGCTGTCTCCCGCTGAGATTGACAAAGTTGTTGAAACCGGAAGAAGACTTCACAGACTGAATCGTCTCGAAGCTCAGACAATGGCTCAAGTGATAGCGGTTCTTAAGCCAGACGTAGTCTATGTGGACGCATCAGACGTTCTACCTGACCGATTTGGAGACCACATCGCGGAGAACCTTCCCTTCCAACTCAAGATAATATCTGAACACAAAGCAGACCTAAATTACCCCATAGTCTCCGCAGCCTCTATCCTAGCCAAGGTAGAACGGGATAAGGCGCTCTCCGAACTGCAGAAAAAATACGGAAATATGGGCTGCGGCTACCCAACCGACGCAAACACCATCAAATTCTTAGAATGCTGGATCAGAAAGTTCGGCTCCTACCCAGATTTCGTGAGAAAATCATGGAAACCAGCGAAGCGTGTTAAACGAGAAGCAGATTCTAGACAGAAAAAACTGCAATAAAACCCAGTTAAAGGTGCGCTAAGAGTTCTTTTTGGCACTTCATCTTTTTAAGAGCCTTGTGGCCAATTAGGGGAATTTTTTTGTCTTGACTTCTTTCTTCATGGCTTATGAAAACGACATGAGCGCCGATAATCTCGCCAAGACTTGTGATCTCCTCTATCCTCTGGTCTCGATTTCGCTCCCCCTCATCCGCCACTCCGCCGATTATCTTCACCTCGTCTCTCGGACAGCGGGCGATGAAGTCGAAAGGCGCTTTTCTTGTGCATGTTACCTTGAAATTGAATTGTGCAAACTTTCTGAAAATTGCATTCAGAAGACGGTGTTTACCGGCTATGCGACGTGCTAAGAAGCATATCCGTTCAGGAGCTTGAAAAGCGTCTGCATTCTGCACCACTGGCGCTCCCAGAATCCATTCAAGTCTGTAGGCTGCGGGAACCGAGGCTTTTGCCATTCCCCTCTCATAGCCGTAGAGAGTTCTCCTAGAGATTCCAACCATCTCAGCCAACTTTCCGACAGAAAGCCCCAGTTCTTGCCTCCGTTTCCTGATAAGGTTCCCGTCAAGTTTTATGTAATAGCCCCCGGGTCCAGCCTCAACCAGAGGGTGCACTCCCCTGAGGACAATGTCTTCCAGAGTTTTAGCTGTTATGACACAGACATCATATCTACTGTAAACAGTATCGTCCTCTAGGGGTTTTTTTCGGGTTTTTTCGCCAACGATAAGAGGTATAGCAGAGAAGCATCCTGAAATCTTCTGAAGTTCCGCAGCGTCATTGAGGCACGCATTTCCTATATCAGCGCAAATCTTCAGGAAGATAAGCTGTTTATGCCCATGGGCTGCTAAATCAAAGCAGGAGGACCTTGCGGCGCACCTTTTTGACAGTTGGAATCCGGCGTTTTCCAGAATTTGTTCTGTGGCACCGAGGATTTCAGATCTCTTCATCATATACCCTCAGGTATGAAAAAACTTTCTGGGGGTCTCTTATAAACCTATAGAGTTTCCTTCCAGAAAAATTTTAATGCCGTTTATGTATTGCATTTAATATGGGAATCTCCAGCGATAACGGGATTTCAGTTTCTGGTCATAGACTTAGCTTAGAGGAAAAGCTCTTTTTTCTCATCTCTGGAATCATAACAAGCGTTCCTCTTACTCTTTTTGTGGGAACCTTCACAGACTCCCTCTGCATTGTTTTGCCAATGGGCTACGCTACAATATGCTCCGTTGCCATCTTCACGCCCTTCGTTGAGGAGTTCGCGAAGGCGTACCCTCTCTTCTATCGCCACGGTGAAACCGAGAGATCCCTCTTCTCCTTAGGGTTTCTGGTAGGGCTGGGATTCGGCATCACCGAATTCGTCCTATACGTAACAGTGTTGCAGGGGTCGATATTAATCAGGCTGCCCGGAATCTTTTTTCATGCCACAAGCACTTCAATCACGGCATACGGCATCGCGACAAGGAGAGCGTGGATTTTTTACCTTCTGGCTGTGGCTCTTCACTTTGCCAATAACATTGCCGCAATCTTTGGTTCCTTTTGGATTGTAGTCGGACCCCTTGCCATCGTAATCACATACTTATGCTCGTGGTATCTCTATCGCCAAACATCAGACAGATTTATTGACGGCAATCAGCCGCGGGAGATTCCTAATGATTCCTTCGAATAGAAATAATCTCTTAAGTGGCAGTCTATAGGAAAATCATTTTCTAAACGTCTAGTTTAGTAAACCAAAAGTTGCTTACCGCTATAGAAAGATGCGGGAGCCCCAAATAAATTGGGGGAGGAAGTTTTGCTTTACTCTTGGGGTCTGCTTAGGTATACCCAGATGACTACAAAGAATGTAGTTATCAAAGCGCCTGCGATTCCGGAGATGACCCACTCTGCCGAGAATATGAAGGGAAGGTTAGCTGCTAGCCAAGGCCACACTGTGTGAAAACCGACGTTCGCTAATACTCCGCCTACGAAACCCAACAGGGCAAACACTCCCAGTATTTTCATTCTGTCACCCATTCTCTTCACCATGCTTTTAACAGTTAAAACTTCGCCCTTTTGAGTCTAACTTACACGAAACTGTCTATTTTTGCATCTGCGCCCCATCTCTCTTTCAATCTTAGATTTAAAGCTCAAAACGGCGGCGAATGGGACATATGATGTCTAGTATATATGTGGATATTCGCTACATGTTAACAATGTAATAATACACTATAAACACACCTCCTTGCGTGAGGAATTTAAAATGTCAGAAAAATTTGCAAAAAAATGGGGAGAAGGAGTCGACGAAACACCTATCAGCACAAGAATTAAAGACGCCGTTCGCCCTCCAGGTCCATTGAAACCACGCCTAGATTTTGCAGTCAAACGGATGGAAATGCAGATTCAGAGACTAGACAAGGCAACAGACCGCTTCTCAGAACGCGACAAATCAATATTCGCAAAAATCGTTAACTCCTACACAAAGCACGATATGGCACGAGCCAACGTCTTTGCCAACGAATTAGCTGAAATCCGAAAAATGGAGAAGATGATTATCCACGCTAGGCTAGCCCTAGAGCAGATAGTCCTCAGGTTAAGCACGGTTTCAGAACTTGGCGACGTAGTCAGCACTTTGGCTCCAGCAATCAGTGTTTTGCGTAGCGTTAAGACTGGAATGTCCGCAGTATTTCCAGAGGCAGAAAGAGAAATTGGAAGCATCGGCAACCTACTCAGCGGAATCATCATGGACGCAGGCTACAACTCAGGCATGAGCATCGACTTTAACACAGCAAGTGACGACGCACAGAAAATCTTGAACGAAGCAGCCACAGTTGCAGAACAGAAAGTCAAAGAGAAGTTCCCAGACTTGCCCAGCGGCATGCCTTCATTTGGTGAAGCAGTTCAAAGCGAAACATAGCTCTCTACAACAAAACATAGCTGTTCACGGATATTAAGGAGGTGAAACTGTGTCAAAATCCATTTCCAACCCCTTTCTTTTTGTTGGCAAACAAATCAGGGATGAATACGGAAGGCAAATCGGTCGAGTAGCCTCATTCAAAGTAACCCCCGCAGGTCGCATAGACGGAATCTATGTTGAGCACGGTGACGGAGAATTTCTCAGCTACACCAGCGATCAAATCAAAGTCGACAACGATAACCTAGTGATCTCGCCGCCACTTAAATTGAAGGCTAAGGCTCTCTGTAACGAGATTCCTTTGATCTGGCGAAAAGACAGGGCTTTAAATGAGCTTGTGGAAAAGAAGAAGATTCCGCCGGAAATGTATGATGATCTACACAGGACTTTTGAAGGGGCTTTAACTCAGTTAAAGGAGAACGCAAAAGGACTAGTGGATCAGATCGACAGCCAGATTGACAGCTGCAATAAACAGATACACGAACTGCACTCTGCTCTGATAAACTTGGAGATTGAACGTGAAATCGGCAGATTAACCAGTGACTCATACGAGAAGGCTTTGGGAATAATTCAGTGGGGACTAAAGGGAGTCAACGCTGAAAAAAGCGACCTAGACGCTTTGAAGAGCAAGCTATCGAACCTTCTTCTCGGAGACGAAAGTCAGAAGGCGCCTGAAATGCCCCCAACTAGAAGTCCAGAACAAACGGAGACCCAGAAAGCACCCGCTCCTGCTTCTCCGAACCTTCCCGAACCACCAGTTATCGTTCATGTGAGGAACCCTAGCAAACAAGGCTCATAATCTCTGAGGTCTGTGAGGGATCGCGCCATCAAAAACCCTTTCAATTCTTCTCCAAGCTTCGAACAAATAATCGTTAAAGCAGTGCCGAAACTTAAATCTCAGAAGTTCAAATTAGGTCAGGTCATTGTCAGACTTACTACTAGAGATAAGCTTCTCTTCAAAAGCTGTGCGGCAGCCCTAAAAGACAAAAACAAGGAACGGGCAGCAATATTCGCTAACGAACTTTCTGAAATTCGAAAACTCTCCAAAGTCCTCTACCATACTCAAATTCTTGTGGAACGAATCATTTTACGGCTAGAAACACTCAAAGAATTCAATGCAGCCTTTGCGGATTTGAAACCAGTTCTTAGAAATCTCAAATCAGTGACGAAAAGCCTCAGTGCCTTCATGCCACAGATGGCATATGAAATGGAAAGGGTGAATGAGAGCATATTCGAGGTCATAACCATGTCCAAACTCGACGCTTCAAAACTTGAAGTGCCAACGGACGTTAAGACTCCAGGCGGCGAAGCAGTTCTCCAAGAAGTCGCCGATTTACTGGAGGAGCAGATAACGGAAAGGCTTCCCGAGCCCCCATCTTCTGCTCCGGTCATGGAAAGCCCTCAACCCCAACGGGTAGAAAAAAGGAGACAGATGGTTGCTCTCACAGCTTCCTGCTCAGAAGTTTCTGAGTCAAGTGAACCCAAAAAAATTGTGTCCTATAAAGACACGGAAATGAAACAAATTTCCTGGACGGTTCAAGACTCATCTTTAGAGGAGACAGTCTTGCAGTACGCGAAAAAACGTGAAGGACAGGTCGACGTCACTCAATGTGCTAATGAATTAAATGTTGCAATCGGAGAAGTGGAAAAGGCCTTAGAGACTCTGGGTGTTAAAGGAAAAATCAAGATTGAGGCGTGGTCATAATGAGCGCTTCCCAAGAACTTGAACAAGCTGCAACAAGGTACGCTTTGGAGGCTGTTCGCCTAGACAAACAGGGTTCTAGGGGAATGGCTATAACAATGTACCAGAAAGGCATCTCAACCCTCCTGAAACTCGTCAGGTTATACCCCAACTACGGACTAAACTCTGTCTACATCCAACGTGCACAAGCGTATCAAGAACGGATAAAGGCTCTACAAGGAGAAGGGCCTGTCCAACCTGTCCAGCCTCAGACGGAGAAATCAACAGAAATGATGGAACCCTCAGCAGAAACAGAAACGGATGGAAAAGCAAGCTACGATGAACTTGTTCTAAAAGAGAAACCTAACGTAAGCTGGAGCCAAGTTGTAGGCTTAGAACTGGCGAAAAGAGCCATCAAAGAAGCTATAGTTTACCCCGTTGAGCGACCAGACCTATTTCCCTTAGGCTGGCCTCGGGGAATACTTCTCTTCGGTCCCCCAGGATGCGGAAAAACGCTGCTAGCAGCCGCTGTTGCAACGGAGATTGATGCGGCCTTCGTTTCGGTGGATGCAGCCTCGGTTATGTCCAAATGGCTAGGTGAGGCTGAAAAGAACGTAGCAAAACTATTCAACCAAGCGAGAAAGACCGCTAATAACGGACGCCCCGCAATACTGTTCATTGATGAGCTAGATTCGCTGATTGGTATGCACTCAAATGAGGTCGGTGGAGAAACCAGAGTTCGCAACCAATTTCTCAAAGAGATGGATGGAATCATCGACAAAGGCAAGAACATCCACGCATACGTGATCGGAGCCACCAACAAGCCTTGGGCTTTAGACTGGCCCTTCATACGTAGATTTCAGAAACGAATCATGGTTCCGCTGCCTGACCACGAGGCTCGCTTAAGTATGCTCAAGCTTTACACATCGCATCTGAATTTGTCGCCGAAAGTGGACCTAGACGAGTTTGCTAGGTTGGCTGGAGGTTTCTCTGGAAGCGATATACGGGACATTTGTCAGTCAGCTCATCTACGGGTTATTGGAGAGCTCTTTGAATCTGGTCAAGCAAGTGACAAGCATGCTAAGCCTAGACCTTTATCTATGGATGATTTCAGAGGTATCTTGGAGGATAGAAAGCCGAGCGTATCTCCACGCAGTATATCATCTTACAACGAATGGTCTGAAGCCTTCAAAGCACTCTAACATGAAATTGGGGGTCAGTTAAGCTCTTGATAAGTGGTTTTGGAAAGGTTCAGAGAGGTGTCAATTCTTTTGACAGCAACTGAAAGCCTCCTTTCTCTCTTAATAGAAGCTTTCTCTGAATCCCAAAAATGCCACTTGAGCTTGCTAGCCTCTTGAAAGTCTCTTGATGACTATCGAAACCTTCTCTTCCCCCTTTATTTCTACACCTTTTAAACTTGAGACCATAGCAAGAACAGTGTTTCTTATTATGTTCTGAACAAAGTCACCTAGGGGCAAGAGTTTTTCGTCTACCTGTATCGTGATTTTTTCTTCTCTTTTCCGTTTTCTCTCCACCAAAACCTCAACTTTACTGTTTACCAAATCAACGAGTTTTTCCGGCTCTTTTAGGATATCTACGAAGGGAATTGCTGTATCCGCTTTTCCGTCTGGGATGTGACCGATAAAAGCTAGGATGTTCTTGTAGCGTTCAAGAGCCATTGGAATTTCGTCAACCGTCTTGGTTGCCACTATTTTAGGTATAGTCATGTCTTGTCCAACTAAATCCTTGAAGCCTTCGATGATGATGATGTCAACTTCGTCTGGAAATTCTGCAATAAGCTGTGCCAGAGTGCATTTTGTGGTGTCAACTTTTTTTATGATAGCCAGTTCGTTGGGAGCTACGCTTAGGATGGCGCTGGCTCCAGCCTTGGCGTGCCTCCACGTGTCTTTTCCTTCGGTGTCTATGGTGAAGTCCTTTTCAGGAATGCGTTTTGCGGATGCAACTGTGTAGCCTTTTTCAGTTAATCCTTTAATGATGGCTTCTATAGCCGTGGTTTTTCCGGAATTGCTGCTTCCAACAACGGCAACTATGACTCGGTTAAACATGTTAAGTTCTTCCTCTCGCCCTAATAGTAGCTTCGCAGATTTAAATTACGCTCAAGACAGCACCGAATCTACAATTTTTAGGTGATTTTTATTATCTTTTTTCTATGGCAAAATATAGGACGAGTCCGCCGATGAATCCGACTGCCATGTTGAAGACTGTTGCCAGCAGAGCCGTTACGATCGTTACGTAGATTTCTGTTTTGCCATGGATTCTAAGCGAGATTTTCCCCAGTTCAAAGGATGCCATAAGCAGCATTACTCCAACAACAAAAAGGGGAAAGGCTGTGAAAATATTCAGCAAACTTTGGGAGAAAAACAATCCCAGAGTGATTTCTAGGAGTCCTTCCATGAGGATGGCGCCGCCGGTTCTAGCGCCGAAGAGGTACTGTGCTGAGAGTCCTCCTGCTCCGTGGCATAGGGGCATTCCTCCTATAAACGGCGTTGTAACATTCATGACTCCCATGTTTTTGATTAGATTCCTTGGGGTTACGTCTTTTCTGTCGGGAAATAGGTCATGAACTAGAGCTACTGTGGCTACAACAGCGTTTGTTAAGGTGAGAAAAAGTTGCGCCAAGCCTGCGTAGATGAAGCCATAGAACATGTCGCTGAGGGAGAACAGGGTAAGCTGTGGAGGCGAAAAGCCCACGTTTATTTGGCTGAGGCTTAAGTTTCCTGTAGCCATTGCGTAGATGAAACCGAAAAGAATGAGGAATATGGCTGCGGGCAAAAACTTGTTTCTTAGGAGCAGAAAAGCCACAATTATCAGCGGAATTGCTATTAGGAAATCGGGGTGAATCATTTCGGCTCCTGCAAGAGCCAAAGTGAAAGCTAATCCAAGCTGAATGCCTCTTATTACGCCCTTAGGCGCCTTTTCCAGAAGACCGCTGAGCCTCTTTGAGAACGAAAGAAGCATCCACACTAATCCAACAGCAAAACCAGCTCCAAGCACCGTACTCCTTGTCCATCGTTCAGCAAGGGCAACCGAGCCAATGGCTTTCTGTGGCTGCACCGGCAAAGGTAATCTGTAAATGAGCGCTAGAAAGATGTTTGTGAGACCAATTCCCAAAAGAAGTCCGGTTGGATTAAACCCGCATATTACTATGTAACCAACCGTGAAAGGAAGCAACGTGCCGAAGTCCCCAAGGCTTCCCGCAAACTCTCTGACGGAAAACTCGAAGCCCCTAATCATTACCATATTTTCGTCATTTGTAGATTATTCAATATTAATCTGTTTGCAGATTAAATGGTGTACAGATTTATGGCTTGTATCCGTTTAGGTTGTTGAGGGCTAATACTGCTTCTGTTATGTCTGCTGTTGTTCCTGGGCTTAGGTTGTGGGCTGGGTCCCTGAGTTTGATGTCTAACTTTTTGAGGAGTTTCCTTCCTGACGGCGTTGCCAAGCCCCCTTCCTTTAGGATTTGCCCTGCCTCGGCTGAGATGCTTTCCGCCTTGGCTAACCCTACTTTTCGGCTGATGAATGTGTCGGGGACTTCGGCGAGAATCTTCAGGAATGTGTGGACTGTTGCTGTGTTGATGTCTCCTTTCTCTTCAAGCTGCTTCGTGAAGTATGGATAGCCTAAATCGAAGGTGATGGGGTAGTTGTTTACCCACTCGGAGGTGATGGAGTCGTATGATGAAGCGATCTTGAAGGTCTCGAAGAGAGTCACTTGCTCCTCTAGAATCCTCTTCTTTGAAGCTGGGTCTGTCACATCCAGTTTCGGCGACTTGCCTAAGCCTCCGGGATTCACAATAGATATGGCGTCGTAAACGTCTACTGCATCCTGTGGGGTTGTCGATTCAACAATTACCTTGATGTTTTCTCTAAGCTTGGGCAGAGACCATTGGTTAGTGACTATTCCGGCTGCAGCTGCTAGGGGTGTGAGGAGGATTATGGCTCCTAGGAGGGTGTTGCCGCCGCTTTGGGTCCGTCTCATTCTGTCCACTGCGTCTTTGATTATGGCTCCCATGCCTGCGTCGGAGGGAGCGATTTTTCCCTCGGAAACTCTGATTCCCTGTTCTGCCGCCTTCTTGAAGGAGGGCGCTACTGCAACTGCGGAGGCGAGAAAGTGTTCGTATCTTGTTTCTGGAAAGTCTGCTGTTCTGTGGACGTTTCCGGGCTTCGGGTAGGCGCTTACTTCCAGAAGGATGGCGAGTTCTAGGCATCTGGAGATGTGGTCAGCCTTTTCTGTGGATGAGCTAGACTTCATGGTAGCATACCTTGAACATGTGGTGTGCCGTCACTTAGTAGGCTGGGCTATAATTAGTTTTGTGTAAAAAATTACACTCCCCGCTCTATTAGGAGCCTAATAACAGCACATTGTTGAAAACTAGCTTTTTCTGAAATCTGTGCTATCGCTAATGTTTTTTAAATGTGAAGAGATACGTTACTTCTCTATGACTTTGCCCGCAAATAACTGGAAGGTAGATGAATTGTATGGTGACGCTGATTGAAATCTTGATTCTCGCCGTTGTTCAGGGGTTAACCGAGTGGCTGCCCATATCCAGTTCAGGTCATCTGGTAATCGCCCAAAAATACCTCGGATTGAACCTTCCCTTAATCTTTAGCGCGATGCTTCATGTGGGAACCGTAGTCGTCGTATTAGTGGTCTTCCGGAAAGACGTTGCAGATATACTTAGAGCCTTGGTTAAGCGGGATTTCGAGACTGATGAGGGAAAACTTGCACTATTCATAGCCCTTGGCAGCGTGCCTATAGCCCTTATTGGCTTCGTTTTCCAAGACTTCTTCGAATCTCTCTTCAATAACCTCCTTCTTGTAGGCTCAGCACTACTAATCACAGGTTTTGTACTCTTCTTTTCCGAAAAGAGAATTGGCAATCGAAAAATGAGCATACTGGATTCACTGTTGATAGGGTTGACACAAGCAGTTGCCATAATCCCCGGTGTTTCCAGAAGCGGTGTAACAATAACCACAGGATTATTGAGAAAAATTGACAAAGCAACAGCTTTCAAATATTCATTCTTGCTATCCGTACCTGCCGTAATAGGGGCAACTGTATTAGAGTCAAGAGAATTAGTTGTGGGCAACGTAGACATGATTCCGCTGTTTCTGGGAGCAGTAATTTCTATGATAGTGGGTTACATATCTCTGAAACTTCTTCAAAAGATAGTTATGAGAGAGAAATTCCACCTCTTTGCCTATTACTGCTGGATCGTCGGGCTAGCAATAATTCTCTTCACCATTTATCTGTGAAACAAAGACCAATGTATTTAAGTTATGTAGACCTTTATGGAAAGGGAATGTAGAGGTGGTTTCGTGGGTAAGAGGAAAGTCAAGAGCGAAGGAGATTATAACGCTATTAAGCTGCCGGCTGGTAACGACGTTATGGGTATAGCCAAGAAAATGCTTGGTAACGATCGGGTTTTGGTGAGTTGTCAAGACGGCAAGGAACGCCTCTGCAGAATACGGGGAAAGATGAAACGGAGGATGTGGATAAGGGTGGGGGACATCGTTTTGGTCTCTCCTTGGGATTTTCAATCCGACAAGCGGGGCGACATTATATGGCGGTACAAGAGAAACCAAGCAGAATGGCTGAGAAAGAAGGGATACTTGAAGGCTTAACAGAAGGATAACACAGTCAATGTTTTTCTCCTAATACAGGAGGATTTAAAAGCAAGACCATCCATCACTAACAGCACAAAACAATGGAGAATCGAAAATGAGCAAAAAATCTAGCGACTCAAACATAATATACGTAGGAAGAAAACCTCCCATGAATTATGTGTTAGGCATCGTAACCGCCTTCAGCGGAGCCGAAGTAAAAGAGGTCACCGTGAAGGCGAGGGGACAAGCCATAACAACAGCCGTCGATGCGGTCGAAATAGCGAGACGAAGATTCGTGAAAGAGATGAAAGTGAGCAAAATCGACATCGGAACCGAAGAGATGCCGCCGAGAGAGGGAGAAAGCAACTCGAGGATGATTTCAACCATCGAAATCACTTTGAAACGCTAGCAACAACCGTTAGTCCAAAGCTCTACGTATTCGATAACTGACAGCGACTTCATTGAAGGTCACAAGCGACCTCTCAGGAAAGTGCTGTTGGTTTACTGTAGAAACTTGGCTGACCGCGGGTAGTCTGTGATTCCGCACCGAAATTTTTTTCTGTTTTATTTTTTTTGTTTCGTGTTTTGTTGCTTGCCGTGATGTATTATGATACCGTAATACTTAAGAAATAATACATGTTAATAGAGTAACAGGGAAAGCGCTTGGGAAAAGCCAGCATACTAACACCTCTATACATCTCCGTAGCTTGGATTTTAATAACCAGCTACCAGTTTTTCACCCAAACAACAGTAACAACCATCACGACGTACATCTACCCATACTTGCCTACAATCGGCACTTGGATGGCTTCCAACTTGGACATAATCATATTCATTCATTCCTTCGCATGGATTTTCCTTTTGTCATCAGCCATCCCCTCGATAATTCTGGGAAAAAATCGTGGGGTCCTCGCTCAGTTCAGCGTCTGTTTAACATTAACATTCATGGCCTTTGTGATTCAAGATGCCTTGGTCGGATTCAGCAACGGAGCCTTGGATCAAATCCTCGGATTAGCCCCCTTGTTCCACAATCCATTATTAGCTGGGGCTTATCTTTCGTTGCCATATCTCCTGATGATGGGATTCGACATCCGGGGTAGACAAAGGCAGAAAAGAGAGATGATTAAAAGGAAACCAGATTATGATTATTCTCCAGAAGACACATTCATTGCGGAAGACGATTTTGAAGAAGAGGAAAAAATACAAGAAGAAGAACGTGCATATGCAACCTAAATGCACGCCCGCAAGAGAAACCCAAGTGTCGTCTACTGGCTTGGCAACAACCTATACCTGAACATAACCAACAAGTGCTCTAACTGCTGCTACTTCTGTTTCAGAAAGTTCAAGAAAGGCATTAAAGAATTTAATCTAAAATTGGAAAAGGAACCAACCTCAGAAGAAGTAATCGAAGAACTGCGAAAAGTCATGAACAGAAAGAATTGGAGTGAGGTTGTTTTCTGCGGCTTCGGAGAACCCTTGGAAAGGCTGGATCTTGTTTTGGAGGTAACTGGGTGGGTGAAGAAGAATTATTGGAAGAATGTTAGAGTTGATACTAATGGTCACGGATACTTGCTGAACAGGGGAAGAGATGTGGTGCGGGAGTTGAAGGAGGCGGGTGTGGACAAGGTGAGCGTAAGCTTGAACGCCCACGATAAGGCAACATACAATCAAATCTGTAAACCCATGTTCGAAGAAGATGCCTATGAAAATGTCCTAGAGTTCATCAAGAAGGCTAAAGATGAAGGCTTAGAAACGGAAGTTACAGCCGTAACTATTCCTGAGGTGGACCTTGCAAAAGTTAGGGAGTTGGCAGAAAGACTAGGGGTCAAATTTTCAGTAAGAGAATATATCCCATTCTTCTGGTAGAAGATTTCTCAGCTGTTCTAAAGATAGTAGTGTGAAAAAACATTACCAGATTAATGTGGTTTTCATCTCGTTACCGTTTCATGTCCTCGCTAGCCTATTCACTTTCTGACGTAACTACGATGGTCACAGTTGTTGGTTGGTCTGAGCCAACAGATTTAGCTGTTGTGGTTATTTCGAAGTCGAACCTCCAGTTCCCAGCTACGTCTAGGGTAACTGCGCTAGGGTCTGGTGACGCTAGTGTCATTGTGCATGCAGTGTCGCCCACGTTGTGGCTTGAACCTGCCCCAACTGCCGCGAACTTGACAGTTATATTGTATGTGGTGTAGTATGTGGTTAAAGAATCTAAGTCGCTGTTGAAATTAAGGTATGTAGTGTCTTTTGTCGTTGTGACGTTTACGATGCTGCCGAGGCTTGCTGCCTCAGTTTTGGTGTAACTTTTGGTTTCTCCTTCTTCTAAACTGCCTAAGTCAGAGTTCTGCAGTGTTAAAGTTGCAACTTGGGTGATTGTCTGAGTGACTGAATTCTGTGCTGTCTCGTAGACAAATGCTGATACCGTAACAACAACTATGCTCAGCAGAATCAACATAACGATGGCTAAATGCTTTTGCAATTCATTCACCGTGTTTGTTCTAATTCAGAATCGAAATAAAAAAGATATGACTCTTCAATATGGACTGTTAATTCATAGAGTCAAAATAATTGCATATCAATTTGATTTTCATGGAGAGAAAGTCGTATCGGCTATGGTACTTGTTACTCATATTAAGCAACCTATACCTAGCTTTGCATATGCATTTGTGTACGAGCAACAATTTCAGCATATCACTCAAACTATTACGAGCAAGGAATGGTGGAACACCAGCTCTCTTCACTTCTCAACTGTTCTAAAAAATAGAATTAATTATGACTATTAATCATTGGTTTATGAGGATTCACCTAAATGAGAACAGGTGTCAAATGGGGGGTCACTATAGGAATCCTAACCATAATCAGCATTGCAGCTGGATGGTATTTTTATCCCAAACAAGTCATGTACAATGAAGGCTTTGAAGATGATTTCGGCGGATGGACAGAGGACGCTGATGTCCCCCCAGACCCAAACAATCCAGGTTCCTTTGTTGACTGGCACATTTCACGGGTAACTTCTCCTGTTAAATCTGGACAATATTCTGTGGAGTTATACATTGATGGGAGGCAGGATGACGGCACAGTCTGGATTGAGAGAAGGCTATCGGTGAAAACAAACTCGCAGATTCAAGTTGACGTTTCTTTCGAATTTTACAGTGAAAGCGAGAGTTTCAATGCGATAGCGGATGTTGTCGGGTTTGTCGGAACTTCCAATCCCGAAGTCGAAGCAAACTTCACCAGTCTTGGACAAGCCAACGAGATTGCCGGATGGAAACGTTATACCTACACAGCAGCTCTGAAGACAGGTTCGAGCGGAGAAGTTTGGGTTGCTGTGGGAATCACTGTGCTTTGGGAGACCGAGATGACCTATCACTTGGATGATGCAAAAATCACGATAAATTAGAAACTTAAAAATCAATCTTTTCGAGGCAGAAGATGCTTCCCCTAAAGATCGCCCATTTCATGGACATTGAACCCGACCAAGCGGATTTTGCTTTTGCACTTATTACACTGAATGACCAGTTCTTCCAAGTCTTGACCATTAACCTTGGTATCGACTATTCTGTAAACGTCTTCGGTTTCGTCTTCAGGAGATATGACGATTCCGCAACCGGGGCATGGGAAGTCCCCTTCTCCTTGAATCTCGGTCAGGTTCACGTGGTACACAAGTGGTGAATCCATCTTTTTCACTTTCCCTTTTAGTGCTGATGCCTTTTGTGGTTCCATTTAGTAAATAACGTTTATGAACGCATTATCCATCTCCATTTTATATATCCAACTTAATGTTGTTTCATCTGTATTACGCTTTCAAAATCAGAATATGAACGAAGTTACGTAGAAGTCACAAAACATATAAGATATGACTATAAACATAATGACTATGGCACGGAGGAGGAGTAAAATTGTCTCCGAAGGAGCATTCAGTTAAAAGAACCACCATCATTTTAGATGAAGAAGAACGGGAATACATCGATTCCCTCATAAAGAAAGGAAGAGAACCGGGAATAAAACCTCTCATATCAAAGATGCTTGACGTTTACCGAAGCATGCGAATCTACGACTGGAAATACCCCGGAGGCGAATACTACATCGGCATCAGCCGCGTTGCTTTCATAAACGTCGAATTCCTTGACATCCTCCTCAAATACATTCCCGAAGAGAAATGGAGAGAAGCTGGAAAAAAGATTGGAGAAATCGCTAAAGTTTCTATGGAAGCCAGCATAAATATAGAGACCACTAACCGGGAAAAGTGGGCCGACGTTTTTAAGAGGCTGCGTGTTCAGGGTTTCGGTGACTTTTACTTGAAAGACAAATTCGTAATAGTAAGGACACCCATCATCAGCAATTCGGAGGTTTGGAGCGGATTCCTAGAAAGCTTACTGGGAGTTAGTTTGGAAGCGAGAACTGTGACGCCGCCTCTCATCTTCGAGGTCAAAAGCTGAATCCATCATGAAAGGGGGATGGTCTTTTCAGCGATTCTCGTTTTTGAAGCAGCGAGAATATTGAGTCATGTAGAAAAACTAATTTACTTTCAGGTAGAACTCTGTGCTAAAGGCGTCGCAGGGGAGAGGATAAACCATGGGGCAGAAGATTAATAATTCCCTCACGTTAGGCGTTGACCTTGGAGGCACCAAGGTTCAGGTGGCGTTAGTAGATAGTAGCGGTCGCCTTTTATCACTTCATAAATCTCCCACCCATCCCGACAAGGAACCAAAAAAGGTCATCGCCGACATCTTAACAGGCATAAACGGGTGCCTCAGCAAAGCAGGGCGGGAAGCTAAGGCTCTTGGAATCGGCGTAGCCGCGCAGGTGGACCATCATGGAGTTGTCCACGGTTCTCCAAACTTGGGATGGCGAAACGTTCCCTTAAAGAAAAAACTGGAGGAGAAGCTTGGTATGCCTGTGATTGTGACCAATGATGTTCGTGCAGCTACTTGGGGCGAGTGGCGCTACGGCTCAGGAAGAGGCGTTGACAATCTGGCTGTTCTGTTTGTGGGCACAGGCATAGGCGGGGGAATCATAAGCGGCGGAAACCTCCTAGAGGGCTGCACCAACACTGGGGGAGAGCTGGGACACACAACAATAGTTTATGATGGACGACAGTGCCACTGCCCTAACAAGGGCTGTTTAGAAGCCTATGCGGGTGGCTGGGCAATAGCTGAACGCGCCCAAGACGCAGTTAGAACCGACCCAAAGGGGGGACGGCATCTTGCATCATTAGTAGGCAGTGTAGAGAAAATTACGGCGGCTACCGTTAGCCAAGCTTACAAGCAAGGCGACCCGCTAGCCCGAAGACTTGTGGAAGAGACGGGGCGATACCTAGCTGCAGGAGTAGTTAGTATAGTAAATGCCTTCAATCCTTGTCGTCTAATTCTGGGCGGCGGTGTTATCGAGGGCATTCCTGAACTGGTTCAGATGGTAGAAGAATTTACTCGAAAGAGAGCATTAGAGGCTGCTGTTGAAAAGCTGGAGATTGTGAAGGCTGCGTTGGGGGGTGATGCGGGGGTGATTGGGGCAGCTACTTTGGCTCAGGATTTGGTGGATAAAGCTCCGTAAGCAGGCAAAAGGTTAAAGTTCTTCCACGTAAAAGTCTCTTCAAGAGGTAATTGTCAGATGGGTGTCCTAGCCTACGTTTTGATTACGCTTAATCCGGGTACCGAGAAAGATATTCTGGAAAAAATTTCATACTTCAAAGAGGTTACTGAGGTGGGTATGATGTATGGCGAATACGACGCTATCCTAAAGGTGCAAACTGAAGACCTTGAAGTGTTGAATCAGTTCCTAACCGATAAACTAAGAGTGTTACCTGACATCTTTCAAACAGCCACGCTGATAGTGGCGAAACAACACAAAGGACGACAATAACTTCTCACGTACAGAGCCTGCTCATCTCATGTAGCGCCAGTTTTCAGAAAAAGCCTGTTTTCAACAATACGCTGTTATTAGGCTTCAAATATGATTTTGGTTGTTTGCTGTTTTGGTTAGCCTTTGTTTGTAGATTATGACCTGCAGGGTTCCTATAAGGAGCAGTGGCAGAATAGCCCATGATGGAAAATCTGGAATATAACCAATTGGTGTGTACTGCTCGTTAATCCCGCAATGTTCTTGGGGTAAAAAGTTGATTAGAGTGACCTTTGCGTTGCCTGAAGAAGCTGTGTGTTGCTTATTCACATCGTTCAAAGTTGTAGTTGAAACCCAGTACTCGGGAAAACTCCCTCCCAGGGCGTAGATTTGATCGTTTACAATTGCAACACCTAAGCTCTGTCGAGCAGTGGGCATCGAATCGCCAGTACTCCAAGTGTCTGTTTGAGGATCATAGACTCGGTTAATGTTGGTGGCTTCCATAAAACCAACTTCTCCGCCAATAACGTAGATTCTCTTCGGGGCTAATACGCCACTCGTCACTACGGCGCCTGCACGATGGGCAGGTTGAGGGGGAGGCGCCCCAAACGTCCAAGTGTCAGTTTCAGGATTGTATATTTGGAGCTTGGAGTCTATCACGTATATTTTGTTGTCTACAGCAACGGAGCTATGAGAATAAACTCCATGGGGTATCGAAGATTTCGTTGTCCAAGTGTCAGTGGCAGGATCGTAAACTTCGTTCAATCTTAGAATTTCGCCTCCTTCCAAGATTCCTCCGGTCACGTAGATTTTGCCATCAACTGCACTTGCCCTTACTTGGGGTCTGGCAGTAGGCATTGAAGATTTTGTTTCCCAAGTGTTCGTTTGCGGGTCATAAACCTCATTAATCGCTGTCCCAGTGCCATTGGCGTATCCGCCTATACAGTATATTTTGTTCTCGTAAACGGCTATCGCAAAATTGGTTCTTGGAGTCAGCATTGGTTTCTTAGTTGTCCAAGTGTTAGTTTCTGGATTATATGCTTCATTAACCCCATCTGCACCACCTATAGCGTATATTTTTCCATCCACTACGGCAACGCCAAAATAGGCTCTTGCTGTCGGCATGGAAGCTTTAGACACCCAAGAATTCTCAGTTGCCCTAACGGGCATAATAGTTGGGAAAGTAACGATAACAAAAGAAAGAACAAGCAACAGAATGAGAATTGCCCGTGTATTTCCCACATTGGGCACCAACAATAGCTTTGCTAGTGGAAAAGAAAAGCTTTTTTGTCAAGAAACCTTGACCCTGTTCTTAGCAATCTTTTGTTATTTGGCTTCTGCTGTGGAAGCAAATTCTAAAAGCTCTTATAGCATATTGTCTTCTGGAGAATTTACCGGGATGTCTTTTTCGTTTCGCGTGAAGATAGGGCAGCAGGAGATTGAGATTTCGGGAAGCAGAGAAGAGGTTATAAAAACCCTCGAGGAGCTTCCCGAGTTAGTGGAGAACGTCTTGAAAGCCTTTGAGTCAACCAAAAACAGAGCAGAAACCCCCCAGACTGCTAGTTCCGCTTATCCTTCCATCTCCTCCTCAAGTTGCAGCGAAGCCGTTTTGCAGCTTCTCACCTCTGATTGGGGCAGGCAGCCCAGAAGCTTAACCGAGCTTGGGGAGGCTTTGAAGGCTAACGCCGTCTATTATCCCTCCACAACCCTCTCAGGGGTGCTGGCGTGGTTGGTTAGGAAAAATAAGATAAAGCGGTGGAAGACTGATAAGGGCTATGTGTATGTTTTAGCTGGAGGAAGACCCGAAAATGGGAAAAATTCGAGTGCGAGTTAAAGCTCCCTTCGGAGAAATCGTTATCGAGGGAGACAGCGCTCAAGAGATTCTCGCAACACTGAAAAAAATGCCGCCCCAATTCGTCAACGAGATAGGCAGCTTGATATCCTCAAACCTGACGCCCTCCATAAAGACACAGCTAGATGGAATAGTTGAACTCACAACCGAGGGACCCATCATCACCACCCGAGAAAAACTCACACACTACGAAGCCATCGGACTAGTCCTGTACGCCTCCGACGAAAACAGCAGCACAGCCACCCAAATCAAGCGACTGCTTGCTTCAAGCGGAATCAGATCCATGGTACCAGCCCGCCTCAATGAAATGACAAAACGGGGAATGGTCTTCAAACCAGACCCAGCAAGACCCGAATTCAAGCTAACCACTCAAGGCGAAAGATGGATCGAAGAAGAAGTTCTGGCGAAACTTCGAGGCGCAACAGGTTGAACATAGAAACAGTCACCGTCCACATTAAATACCGTGGCACGGAACAAACCTTCACGGGCAATGTAGACCAAGTCTGGGCAAGCGTGAACCGATTCTTCAGCGAGATGATTCCCGCCCTCCAGATTGTAAAGAAAGCCCTCCTCACAGTAGACCTTGAAAACCTCATCGAAGAGTGCAAAAACATAATTGCCGTAGCCCCAGAAGGACCAGTTCTCCTCGTTTCCAAGCAAAAGCTCACGGACAGCGAAACCCTGTCCTTACATCTTCTAGCCACATACATCGGCAACAAACTGGGATTGTCAAAAGATTACCTCACCAAGGAAGAGCTGCAGGCTGGACTCGGAAAAAACGCAAAGATAACAAGTACACGCCTTGGCGAACTCTGTAGAGACGGATTGGCAACAAGAATCGAAGATGGCAATTACAGAATAACAACACTGGGAATCAAACGGTTCCAAGAAGAAATACTACCCCAAATCAGAGAAAAACTACAAAGATAATCCATGTCCCCATGCATTTTTCCCATTAGTTATGCGATACATGTCAATAATCTTAATTGTTATCTTATTGCCCGTAGGATAGTGTCATTTATTCGTGACCCCAGATTGAGTGTATGCATCGTACACTGGAGTACACAAATAAGTCTTATATTCAGCATACTTGGATGCTTCCAGTTCTTCTTCGTGGAATTGTCCAATCTTCTTAATAGCTTCCATGCTAGGCCATTCCTCAACCCCAATGAATTGCCACTCTTCGTTTGACAAACTGCAATCAAGCATGAAATGTAGTTTGTAACCGAGCTCTTCCATTTTCTCGCGATCCTTACGCATGAACTCTTGTTGTTCCTTTTCAGATAACTTGTAATATGCTGGCTTGATTTTGACAAACATCACTCTAATAATACGTTTTTTCTCAGCCATCTCATTTCATCTTCCACTCTCACTTCAAACGCAAATCTGGGATTGAGACCATAATAATTTTTGGGTTGGATTGAGGTTGGACTTTTACTAAAAAATAAAGGGGCTTAAAATTTAAGCCTTGAACCACTTGAAGATGAGGTAACGTATCCCTTCGGCTTCTAGGTCGGGTATGGCTATGATGAACCTTTTACGTACGGTTGTAGCCAGCCTTCCCGCCTTCACAACGTCCGTCGCCGTGACCTCATCCTTAGCTTTCCTCACCGAAACCATGTAAGGCGCATGATCCACTCCCGGTCCATGCTTATAGACGGCGAAATCGCATCCATATTTTATGCCGGGGGTAACGATAAGCTCCTGACCTCGCAGGTCACGGTAAACCGCATACTTTGCATCAAAATCCTCATACAACTTCCTTGCCTTTCTCCGCAGCTTTGAAAAGCTAACAGTCTTTCTCTCCTTTCCCCAATGAACAACGATTATTCCCTTCTCCGCTAGATAAAGACCCTCCATGAGGTCAAGAATCAGGGGAACATCAAACTCCGGAATTTTCGGTTTAGGAATACCCAGAGGTTTGCCGTAAAAACCGAGTTTATAGAGCCCCGACCCTTTCTCAGAATTCCAAACCACAAGAAAATTGTCTATGAGTTCGGTTTCAATCTTCTCTGGCATGTAGATTCACTCTAAAGCGTGAACGCCAGTATGCGGGCGGCGTCCGAGGCGTCTTCAGCCTTGTCGGCAGCGTCCTCCATAAGCTGCACAACATCCCACAAGAGAAACATGGGCGGAAGCTCCATCTTGCTGTCTATAATGTCCACTTCCAATTGGCGATAAAGACCGTCCACTATGCGTTCCGCAGCCTCAACCTCTCGGGCTTTCTCCAGAGATTTAGAAGCGCCGTAATTCAATGTCATGACGGTCTCCCGAAGCTTAGAGACTGTGTCAAACACCGCATCCGAAAGCTTTATCAGGTCTTCCATTATGCTCTCCGGAACCTTCCATCCCCTCTCCATAATCTGGAGCAATCGAAAAGCTATTCCTTCACAAAAGTCAGCTATCTCACTCGTCAGGTTGGTGAAGCGGAGAAAGTCTTCACGACTCATCAATATAGCTCCAATTTCGGCGAGTTCCAGTGAGACGGCTCGTCTCGCGGCATCTACATCATTTTGTGCCTTCGTGATGTCAGCGAAGAGTTCTTGAGCAGTTTTTTTGTCTCCCTTCACGAAGACCGACACCAGCTGAGAAATTTTGCGGGAGATATCTACAACTTGTCTGAGATGGTCTCTTGAAACGTCAAGAGCCCTTCGTTTCACCCGTTCTTCTGTCTCTACAGGAAACACCATGTCTTTGCCCCGCATAAGTCCTAAATTATTACCGAAATAAAATAGACTGGGGTCTCTTAAAAAAGGTTAACTGAAACTGGACTCTCATTTATCGTTTCTTCAGATTTCACCGTTCAATCAGTTGCCCTAGACCCTCAAAATCTATTTTATGGCGGAAGTAATCATGAAGCAGCCCCGAAAGATTAGCGCTTTTGCTTCTGACTTGCCTCCAAGTGTCACGGTCACGTATAGTCACGGAGCCATCTTCAAGGGTTCGATAATCAATGGTAACCCCCAAGGGAGTTCCCACCTCATCGGCTCTGGCATATCGCCTCCCAATAGACCCCGATTCATCCCATTCCACAGCGAAACCCTCTTTGATTAGCGTCTGATAAATCTCCCTCGCCTTCTCCGGCAAGCCATCTTTGCTCACCAAAGGAAAGACACCCAGTTGTATGGGCGCAAGTTCGCGGGATAAACTCAGGAGGGCCCGCTTCTTTTTCTTGGTGTAAGCGTACTCTAGGGCAACGTAGACCAGACGGTCTAATCCAAAACTGGGTTCTACTACATGGGGGATGAACCTTTTTCCTCCGTTGTTTTCCGTTTCCTTGAAGGCTGTCAGGTCTACGCCGCTGGATTTCATGTGGCGGCTTAGGTCGTAGTCTGTTCTGTAGTTGTGTCCTGAGACTTCAGTCCAGCCCCATCGGTCCAGATATACTTCTTGGTCGAAGCCCTGCAGGGAGTAGTGGGCTCGTTCCCATTCGAGTTTTTCTATGAAACGTTGTTTGTCTTCGGGAACTCCTAGTTCCACGAGGAATCTTTTGGCTAATGCCATGAAGTAGGCTTGCCACTCCTGTTTGATGTAGCCCTTGTTCAGGGCTTCTTTCACTGTGACTTCTATGGGTTCTTTTACTCCTTTCAGCTTGTTCTCCGCTACTATCAACCTCAACTGTTCATTTTCTACCTCCTCTAGGAGGGGACACTGGGGGTTCTCTGGGTCTAAGAAGAATTCGATGTCGATGATGGTGAACTCCCTTAGCCTCACAGGACCCTGCCTTGGAGAAATCTCGTTCCTGAGAGCGTGACCAATCTGCGCAACTCCCAAGGGAAGCCTCTCCCGTGCACTCTCGTAGATGCGCTTGAACTCCACAAAGATACCTTGAGCGGCTTCGGGGCGTCCGTAGCCTACAGAATCGGAGTATGGTCCAATCGTGGTCGTGAACATGGTCATGAACTGTTCTGCCTCGCCGAATTCTCCGCCGCATTCTGGGCAACGGATGTTTCGCTTTTTAATCTCCTCCACAACGGCTTGGAGAGTGAGTTTTTCGGTTTCGGTGTCGCTCATCTCCCCAAACTCTTGAAGTAGATGGTCGGCTCGGAACTTGCGCTGGCACTTGAGGCATTCAACGGTGGGTTCCTTGAAGCTTTCCACGTGACCCGAGGCTTCCAGAATTTTTCCTGGCATAATCACTGAGGTTTCGATTTCGAGGATTCCTAGGGGTCTGAGATAGAAGCTTCGAAATTTGTCTTCAACTCTTCTTTTGAGCAGTGAGCCGAGAGGACCGAAGGTTAAGAAGCCGCTGACGCCTCCGTATATCTCGTAGGAGGGCCAGAAGAAGCCTCGGCGCTTCGCCATCTCGCTTATTATCTCGTACTTGTCTTTGGGTTTCACTTTTTTCCGCTCCACATCATAAGTTGACTTCTTCAGACCTACAGTATTACCTCAATAAAAATACACTGCACTCTACCAGAGTGTGCCTCTTTCATTTCAGCCCCGCTAATTCTGCCTCAAATCTTTCCTTCATGCTTCCTTTCTTAGCCAACTCCCTCTTCATCCTCTCAATGATTTTCACGGGCGTTGGGTCCTTGCCTTGTAGAATGGCTAAGTAGACGCTTGCAAAGTCGCCTATGCACAGGATAGAGAACATCTTCGCCAATTTTCCCTGTCCCTCAGCATCTATTTCGAGTACCTTCTTGGCTCTGCTGAACGCCAAGGATGTGGTGGTTTCGATTCTGCGTCTGATTTCAGGGGACTCGTCGGGGTCTCGGATGAGAATGACTGAAAAGTTTTTTGTGAGTGTTTCTGGGGCTTCCCAGCCTACGGTTTCGTTGTGGTTTAGTTCTGGGAAGACATCGTGTTTGCTGGGGGTCTTGCTGTTTTCGTTGAACTGGGTCTTCAGGCGGTGGGCTATGGCGCCGTATTGCCTGAATCCGTAGATTATGGGGACGGTTCCCATCAGTTCTTGGGCAAGCTTCTTCGCCTTGTTAGTTTCGGCTGGTATACTAAGAGAGTTGGCTTTGCCTATCCTTTCGAGAACCTGTATTGCTTCTTCCACTTCGTCCTCTATGTTAGAGAGTATTCCCATTTTTTTCATGAGAACTGGAAGAGGAAAGAAGAGGTAGGGAACAGCGACCCGGGGCGGCAGACCCGCAGGTATTGTCACGTGGGGTACCCTAAGTTTCTTCGAAAAGGAGAGAAGTTGCCCGCCCGACGTTATGGCGATTGTCGTGCATTTTCGTTTATTGGCGGCGAGAAAGGCGCTTAAGGTCTCCTCTGTGTTTCCGGAGTAGCTGTTCGCGATGACAAGGGTGTCTTCGTTCACGTAGGCGGGGAGAATGTAGTCTCTGGAGACTTCTATGGGAATAGGCAGTTCGTCTCGGAGCCAATCTTTCAGGATTTCTCCGCCTATGGCTGAGCCTCCCATGCCAACGATTACGATGTTCTCAGGTTTCACTTTTGTTGGCACGCTTGTCTGCTCGGTTCTCTTTATGGCGTCTCGACAGTAATCTGGGGTTTTAACTAAATGGCTGAGCATGTCGCTCTTATCTACTTCTTTGACTTTTTCCGGCTTGTCCAAAAGGGTAACCATACTCATTTTCATCTCGGCTCAATTAACTTGATAGTATCTCTAGTTAATCGATGCGGATAAGATAATATAAAATAGTATGAAAATGGATTATTTTGTAATACCTGAGGTATACCTGAACTATCGAAGTTGGTGGCTTCATCACTAAGTTCTTTCCAGCTTTGAGGATTCTTATAAAAGCGTTCAACCTGTTCGCCTTCACGACAGTTCCAAATCAAAAGTGCCCAAGAAGGATTCGGTTTAAATTCACACTTTTGGATAAATGAAATTTGCTTCCATAATTCGGCAAGTAATTTCCTTTTTTTTCTCCTTACCAGAATATCAACAAGTGACCCCAGATGGTATGATGAACCTACAAAGGAGTTCATATCAATGTTATCATTTGCCAACTGGTACAACTGACTAATAACCTCCTTTGAAGAAAAATACGGGTCAGGTATTCCGTTTTCGCTTCCAAAGCTATTATCAGAGATAATACAAATTATCGGCTTCAAAATTATGTTATTTGCTAACAACGAGTCGCCACATTCAGAAACACAAAGACTCATCATAACAAAAAATGGAGTGGCTGATTCACCCCAGAACCATGTTGTTTTCCCTTCATGATTTTGTTTGATTGAATCATAAACACGTTTCTCAATCTCGTAAGTTTTGTCTATTCGCTTATTATAAAGTTCAAAAGCAGAAAGCCAACCAAGAACCATTGTTATTCTCGATTTGTAAATGAGACCACCATCCCAACCCTTTTCCCTGAGGTCAGTTCTAGAGAAGAATTCATCCTTCAACAATTCGAGTTGCGAATTAATTTTTTGAATTATCAATTCATAGGACTTTTCCCATTGGTCATTTTTTAAACGATATTTTTCTACTAGACTCAGTATATAACTACAAAGGATTGTCCACCCTTCGATTATTGACACGTGATTTTCTACCGATTCGAAAGGTTGCAAAACGTATTGAGTTAACAGAACAGTACTGGCGATTTTCCGTTTAATTTCTGACTTCTTTTCTTTCTTAGTAAAGAAAACAGATTCCAAAAAAACCGTGAATAGTTCTTTATTCAACAATTCACGCCCATCAGAAAGAAGCAATTCCAAGAAGGTTCTGAAATCTGAAAGTTCAGTTGGAAGAAAAGAACCGTGAACACCAATGAACTTCTTTAATAACTCTAAACCGGTTACTACTTCAAGCTCTGGAAAACCTAATTGTTTCCACCTTAAATTCTTGTCGTCAATGTCTCTTCTGACTTTATCCGTAATTCTTCCATTGGTGACAAGAATTGCCCTGTGCTTGACGTTCTTATCAAGATTCGGATAGCTTATAGGAATTTCAACTAACTCGTCAATTTCACCTTTTATTTTTCTCCACACATTAGCGTTTATATCTCCAGATTTCAATTGAAATCCACAAGGAACTTCATTCTTGTCAAGAGCAATGATGTCTTTTCCCTGTTCCATTTGACCATGTGATGAAACATGAAGTATTGTGTAGTTATCTGAAAGTAGATATTGGCAAAAAGGAATTTGATACCCTTTTTCGTTAGTCTTAGTCAACCAATTTTCTACGATTCTGTCTATCAATCCATTCCTTCCTCTTCTTTTCAATTAGAGACCTAAGCTTTTTTTGGAACTCGGGTTCGGTTTCCCATTTGCGAATTGCCTCTTTGGTTTTTTCGAATTTATTGTGAGGCACAACTAAACTAGGGAGAATTGGATTACCGTATTCGTCAAAATTTATCGCAAGTGTTTCTAGGCACTGCAAATAGATTTCAGCTGAAATTGGTTTTGATTTAGCATCTACAACGTTTCCAGTCCTTTTCGTCACCTCGTCTATTTCTTTGAGTATCATTTGTGATTGTTGTTTTTCTATGTCCCTAGCAATTTCGGGTACTTTTGAAAAAAGGGCTTCTGGACCCTTATCAATCATTTCTTCGTTTTCTATTTTGAATTTTGCAGAAATAGCTTGATAATTTCCACTCTTAGAATACCCATCCACATCTGAAGCCGTTAAGATGTTTCCTTCATGTATATACTTGTTTTTTATCTGGGAAAGAAATGGGTCCTCTTGATTTTTTCTTTTCATTAGTTCTACAAATTTTTTTTGAATTTTTTGTTTTATGCGGGGGTAGTCAGGTAACAAGATTCTCAACTTCTCAGGCAATTTCTATTTCGGTTTTAGTAAATCTAAAAGTTGCGGTGAAACCGTAGAATAAAGACGAATATTTTCTGTAGGTGCTACCTGTAGCAAGATATATCTAGAATCTTTTTAAGAACACAGATAAAACCTTCACGTAAATGCTGTTGGACTTTGAAGAAACATTAATGTGATTTGTTCATTTCGTTTCTCTTGGCATGGATTGCTGCAACAGTGGCTCCAACTTTGCCTTCATCAACTACCAAGATTATCTGCGATGTATGAGGAGCAAAGACCCCTCGCTTAATGTTGATGTCTGGTATAGCCCCTATGGCGATGGAGGCAACTCCAGAAGAATATTTCATCCTGTCTCCAATGAGGGTAACTACGCCAACACCGTATTCTACCGTTAAATCTTCATCAAAACCTTTAAGCCGTTCCTCATTTTTTCTCAGAAAATCTGAGTCAAGAAACAGAAAATCTCGTATCTTTTCTCCGGTCTCCAGTGTTTCGGTTCCCAATTCGAGGAAGTCGTTGCGGTTTTCCCAAATCCTCAGGGCATCCTCCAGAGATTTGCTCTTTTGATCGTGAATTGTAAGAATGGCGCATCCTGTTTTCCCCGTTACACACTTCACGGTTTGGTCAGCGTTGCTTTCTGCCTCGATCATCGTATATGTTTCAGGTTTGTCTATTGACGCGACCTTTATGGGCTGGTTGAAGTGTTTAGCTACGGATATTGCGTCTCCTTGAACAATTTTCATTCCCATCATGGATGCTTTATGGGCTTCATTGTAAGTCAGAGATGTAAGATGCACGGTTTTTTGGTCTTTAACCAAGTTTGGATCAGCGCTCTGAATGGGTAAATCTTTGAACAAAACTGTTTCCACGTCATATCTTTCTTTTAATAAACATGAGACAAAAACTGCGGTAAGATCGGAGCCTCCTCTTCCAAGCATCGTCTCTAATCCGTCACTTGTTAATCCGAGAAATCCTGCCTGCACAACTATCTTGCCCTCTTCAAGTGCCTCGATGAGGAAATTAGTTTTGTTCTTGCTTAACTCGTAATTGGGAGTAGCATTTTCGAAGTTGTCATCAGTCACAATCGGCCAATGCTCCCTAGAAACATTTGTGCAGTCGAGACCTCTACTCTTCAGGATGTATTCCATGAGAACCGATGTTGGTAATTCTCCACCGTTGGTTAGAAATTTTGCTTTTATGGTTCCATGAAAACGTTTACTGATTAATGCGACAGCTTCATCCATCTGCTGGCGATATTTCCTCAATTCATAAGTGGCACGTTTTAGATACTCGCCTTTTACATAAGTTTCTGCTAGGCGTTCATAGGTGTTAAAGACAGCGTCGATTGAGAGAGGGCTAGAATGCGTATAGGATTCGCCTATTCTTATGAGCTTATCTGTAAATCCGTTTGGCGCCGAGAAAACAACTACAGGACCTAAATCATCCCCATCCTTGAGGGACCTTATGCAATCCAAAATCGCAGGTATTTTTTTCCCCTCATCAACCAAGAGACTACCGCCGAACTTTGCCACAGAAAGCTTTCTCACTCCCCTTGCCCCCTCATACAACTAACATCATCTTATACTGATTTGGCTAGGTGTGCAACTTTGCTTTTTATCTTTTCGAATATCTGTTGGGCTTGCTTGTTGGGTTGGGCGTATGGGTCAGTGACGTCCCATACAACAACCTTGTCGGCGCACTTTGGCGCCTGTCTAAGGATAACCTCTCGATGTTGGGGTTCCATAGCCACTATGACATCGTAATCACAAAGTTTCTTCAGAATCAAATCTTCGGGGGTTCTCTTCAAATATTCGCTGGCTCCTTCCTGCTCCGCATATCTCCTTGTCAAGTCCACAACCCTGTAATAGGCATGGGTCCCAGCAGAATCAACATCAACATCTGGTCTAAGCTTCTTCATCAGCGCCTCTGCTAAGGGGCTTCGGCAAGCATTGCCGGTGCAGACAAACAACACCTTCACTAGGCACACCTCAATCGAGTTTTAGAACATTAATGACCTTCCAATTAATAAACCCCAAGCTGCAGGTGCCTCTTTAGGCTTCTGAACGTAAAAAGAAACTTATAGCTGGGCAACAATATTACAGATTCACAAGCAGTAGAATTTCAACTCACAAAATCAACCAAACCGCTATACCCGTAACTGAAAGGCTGGTGCTCTGGAATGAAAATAGGCACACTAACTTGGGAATATCCGCCAAGAGTCGTAGGTGGAATAGCCAGACACTGCGAAGGCTTAGCCAAAGCCCTTGTTCACCAAGGACATGAAGTTCACCTCTTCACACTGGACTTCCCCGGTTCACCAAGCTACGAAGAGATGGATGGAATCAAAGTATACCGTGCTGCAACAGAATTAGGGCACCCCAACTTTCTAACATGGGTTCTCCTCTTCAACCACTTTCTGGGAAAAAAGATGGCGGAAGTCAGCCAATCAGTTGACTTTGACCTTATGCACGTTCATGACTGGCTAGCTGCCTTCGCCGGAATTTCTTTTAAACATTACCTGAGAAAACCGATGGTTCTAACGGTCCACAGCACCGAGATTGGGAGGGCACAGGGTCTTCACAGCCCTGACTCCTTCTCTATTGACGGAATAGAGTGGTGGGCAACCTACGAGGCAGACAAGGTCATAGTGTGCAGCCAATCCATGAAAAACGAAATCTGCGGACACTTTAATCTACCAGGGGACAAGGTTGACGTGATTCCGAACGCCATTGACCCAACACAATATCAAACTTCGGCTGACAGGGGACGGGTTAGACAGCGTTACGGAGTAGGCTGGGGCGAAAAAATGATCCTCTGCGTTGGACGACTGGTACCGCAGAAGGGAATCGAATATTTCATCAGGGCGATACCCAGCATAGCCAGTCGCTATCCAGAAGCAAAATACATCATCGTCGGAGAAGGATGGTCAAGAGACTTCCTCGAAGCCGAAGCCCGCTCCACCGGATACAGAAGGAAAATCCGGTTTACCGGTTTCGTTCCTGACAAGGAAGTGATTGACCTCATGACCAGCGCGGATGTCTTGGTTGTTCCCTCCATCTATGAACCTTTTGGCATAGTTGCTCTAGAGGGAATGGCTACAGGCGTTCCTGTGGTAGCCAGCCAAGTGGGCGGTTTATCTGAGGTCATAGAACACGACCGCACAGGAATTTTCGTGTACCCAAGAAGCCCCGACTCCATCGCGTGGGGGGTCGATAGAATCTTGTCGGACCCAGATCATGCAAGGTGGTTGAGTGAGAATGCAAAAGATAAACTCCACAAGGCTTATAGTTGGGAAGCGGTTGCTATGAAGACTGTAGAGGTTTACAGAAAGTTGGTGGGATAGAATTGGGCGAGAATTCTTTTCGTTCATATAATGCTGAGCAGCCCAATCAACTACGCCTTTTGGTGATGCTCCATAACATTGGGGCAACCGAATCGTCAAAATCTTTGGCTATAAAGGAAATTTCGGAGTGGACAAGAATGGAGGCTCCGGAGTTACATGTTCACCTTAACAAGTTAATTGAATTAGGTTACGTCCAGTCATTTCGTTCAGATGAAACCGACAAATACTACCTTACAATCGATGGAATCAGAAAAGTGCTGAGCCTATACAGCTAGCGTCTTCTCCGCTTGAACAGCACCCCTAAGTTCCGCGGCAGCATCCTCCGGCGAAATCACATTAATGAACATGCCCGTGCTCTTCTCAAACCCAGCCCATATGGCTAATCTGGGATAAACCTCAAGATGCCAATGATAGCACTCCTCTGCATCTTCCGCTGATATTGTGTGGAAACCAAAATTATAGGGCGGATCATTCAGCAAAGACCTTAAACCGCCAAAACAGACACGCATAACCTCAGCCAAATCTTTAACCTCCCTCTGGGAGAGACTTAACATACTTGATTGGTGTCGCTTAGGCAACACCCAAAACTCCATGGGATTAACACTTGCCCAAGGAGCAAAAACCACAAAGCCGTCATTCTGCCAAATGAAACGTGGACCCTCCCTCTCCCTCTTCAAAACGTCACAGAGCAGACACCCATGATTTTTCGTCCAGAAACTCTTGCTTGCCTCCAACTCCTCCTCCACAAGAGTGGGAACAAAGGGAGTCGCAATCAGCTGAGTGTGAGCGTGAGAGAGAGACGCCCCAGCCTCGCGCCCATGGTTCCTGAAGATAGAAACATACTTCACATAAGGCTTTCCGGAAAGGTCTGCTAGGCGATCAAGATACGCGTTTATCACATGAACTAGCTGGGAAACTCGGGCAGCGCCGGGACCTTCGTCATGACATGGTGATTCTATGAGAACTTCGTGGTGACCTACGGCTCTTTTGAGAACAGGGCTTTCTCTGATTCCTCCGCCTTCTTTATCGGGAGGAGCGAAGGCGGGGTACATGTTTGGTACTACTCTAACGAGCCAGTTTTTGTGGCGGTAACCGTTTTGATCCCTTTCCTTCCTAATCTTTCCGTTGGAAGAGAGATACACTAGTACGGCTGGAGGGGTCATGTGCTCGTTGCCGGGGCAGAGAGGGCAAACTCCTTCCTTTGTTTCACTTGTCTTCTTGACAAAATCTGTTGGTCTCTTCTTGCGTTCTTTGGCAATGACAACCCATCGATTCAATAAATAGTCTTTTCGAACCTCGTTATTTGCCATTTTTTCTTCCAGCTTACAAACCCTACGTAGCGGGATTCTGAGATTTTTTCGATTTTAAAAGATCAGAATAACATCGAATAGTTGCCTTTGCAGCCTCATCCCAAGTGAAGAGCTCAAGAACTCTCTTCCGTCCATTGTGTCCGAACTGGATTCTCTTTGCAGGGTCTTGGATGGCACTTATAATTCCCCAAGCGATGTCCGTTGGGTCGTTTGGGTTGATGTGGAAGCCGCATTGATCTGGACCGCTGATGCTGACGATCTCTCTCATTCCGCTGGTGCCTGCGGCGCCAACAACCACGGGTTTCTCCATGCTCATAGCCTCTAAGCAGACAATTCCGAAGGGCTCATAGAGACTTGGATAAACTGCTACGTCACATGATGCGTAATGGGCGATTCGCTCCTCCTCGGGTATGAATTCAAAACGGAATTTTACAACTTTTTCAAGGTGTAGATTACGAACGAGCCCTTCCAAGTAGTCTCGCATGTCGCCAAGACCAACGATTACCAGTTTTGCGTTGGGAATCTTTTGTAATACGTGGGGCATGGCTCTGATGAGTTTGTCTACTCCCTTAATCCAGACGAGTCTCCCCACGAAGAGCACCATCAGGTCTTCATTGGTTAGTCCGTATCTCTGTTTAACCTCGTTGATTCTTTCCTTCGTTACTTGTTCAGGGCTATACTTCTTCGGGTCTACCCCATTGTAGCAGACTCGTATTTTCTCTGCGGGAAAGCCAGACTGTATTAGTTCATCCTGCATCGCGTAAGAAACCGTTATGACCATGTCCGCCATATGTCCTCCCCGGTTTTCTATGCTGCTGACCACAGCTGAGCCGTTGCCTAGGGTTCGTCCTCTTTCATTGGAGTGTACATGAAAGACTAGGGGCAGCCCCAGTTCTTTTCTGATAGAGATGCCTGCGATAACTGAGAGCCAGTCGTGGGCTACTACGAGATCAAATTTGAAGTCTTCGGACCTAACAAGCTCGTTTATCATCTTTGAGGCGCTGAGATAATTGTACATGAGAATTTTTGAGAAGAATTGAATTCCCCTGCCCCACTTCTTAACGTCTTCCGCGACTACATCGGGCAGGGAGTCAGAGACGTCGATGTGGACTGGACGATGAATCTCTATTCCGCGTAGAAGCTCTCTGGTTGGGAGGCTTCCTTGATCGTCATTCATGGTGAAGACGGTTACGTCGTGACCAAGCAGAACGAACTTTCTGGTTATCTCTGCAGCGTAGGTTCCTAAGCCGCCGACAATTTTGGGAGGGTACTCGTAAACCAACACAGCTATTTTCATCGCCATTTCCACCCTTTCGTTAGTTACATCAAGTGTAAGGAGTTCAGTTTTGCTTTATGAAATGCCTTATTTAACGGTTACTAGCTTCGCCTAATGAACGTCAGTTCATCTTTTTGGTGCACAAAAACGAATCCAAGTGTGAGCAATGCCTTGGTTTCTTCTTGGGGTTCTATGCAACTTCGGTGAATTCGTCTGCTTGCCTTGATTAACATGGACTAAGAAACGTATATATTTGTAGCCTATGAAGTGTTGGTGGAGGGGCCGTAGTCTAGCCACGCTTCATCGTTTGATGGGCGCTGGAAAGGGATGACGATAGTCGAACCGAAAATTGACGGTGTCAACCGTTAAGGGCTCCAGAAATATGCATGGGTTTGCTGACCACTCTGGGATGAAGAGATTCTGGAGCGAGGAGAAACCCATCGGGACAGGAGATGAACTGTTCCGGGTAAAGGTCGTCGGTTCAACTCCGACCGGCCCCACCATTTAAAGTTTAGCTGAGTTCTTCTCTGTTGAGTTTCAGCAACTTTATGACCTCATCATCGCTGGTTTGAGCAAAATCTCTGTAGAATTGCCCTATGGCGGAAAATGACGTTGGAGTGAATAAGCAAACAACGTGGTCTGCTTGCCTCTTCAATGCGTTTATAGTTGAGGGGGGAGCTACAGGAACGGCGATTACTACAGATTTTGGGTTCTTTTTTCTGATTGAGGAGAGGGCGGCTTGGATGGTGGCTCCTGTAGCTATGCCGTCATCGACAATTATGACGTTTCGGTCTTTCAGGTTTGGGAAGGTGATGTTTTTTCGGTAGAATGTTAATCTTCGTTTGATTTCCAACTGTTGTCTCTGGGTCTCTTCTCTGATGTAGCTTTCTGACACGCGGAGATACTCGATTAGTTGTTGGTCAAGGATGATGGTTCCGTCTTCGGTTACCGCTCCGATTGCCAACTCGGGATTTTGGGGCGCTCCTATCTTTCTAGGAACAATGATGTCCATGGGAACATGGAGTTCATGGGCAATCTCGTAACCTACGACGACGCCGCCCCTAGGAATGGCTAAGACAACCGCGTTTCCGGAGTATCTCTTAAGTTCTGAGGCTAGCTTCTTTCCAGCCTCAACTCTGTCAGCAAAACTATTCATTTTAATCATCACTCCCAACTAGATGGGTTCCACTATAATCTTAAAGGGAAGGGCACCTGAAAAACGCTACTTTTTCTGTTGATGCCCCCCTTTTAGGAGATAGAAATATTAAGAAACTGCGTTCATCAATAGGTTGCCAAGGCTACAGAAAACTGTTCTCGCAGAGAGAAGGGGGCCGTCGGCTAGCATGGTCCAGGCTCTGAGACTTGGGCTCTCGGGACCCCGGTTCAAATCCGGGCGGCCCCACCATGCTTATGGATGAGACGCCCTTTCGGGCGTCATTATACCTTCTTCTACTGATATAGAGGCTTTTTGTAGTTGTATTTGCTGTTTTAAACCGTTTTCACAAGCCTTGCTGATGTTTAAGCCCATTTCTTTGGCTGTTTTGTTGATTTTTGGGTTGACATGTATGCTGATTAATCTTTTACGCATCTGTTCTTTCCTCAGTGTATTTACACTGTATATACAATTCTTCAAAAAGTCAAGCCGTGAACACTTCAGACAAATTGAAAATTTCAGAACTGTCGCGCCCAAGCTTATTTATTCTAAAAGAGTACCTGAATTGGGAAGAAAAATGGCTAAAGACGACGTTCTTGGGACATTAGGAGCTGTTGCATCATGGATTGCTACTACGGCCAGTTTCTTTGGAACATAGGAGCCCTACAAATTGTTTTTTCGTTCCTTGCGGGTGCATTTACAACTTATGTAGTACAGCGCAGGCTTCAAATGGAATCAGAAAAAAGGAAAAGAAAACGAACGAGAGCTATTACTCTGAGGAAGAGTATTTTTGGTCCGATTTTCGTGGGATTAAATGAGATTCTGGAAAGAGTGAAATCAGTTCAATATTTACCTCGGGAGATATCTGAAGACCTTGAAAGAGTGAAAACTCACTACTTGTATTTTACGATTAAAAAAGAGCTACGAAATAATTTTTCCTAAATTCTTGATAGGTTCAAAAAATATGAAAATATACGCCGTGCAACAGAGCTAATGCTACGAGACTTGATAAGAAAGAGAGTTATCAAAGCTCATCAGGTTGACATAGAATTTAATGAAAATCTTCCACGCATATCTCTACGCATTGGAAAAATCCACGTCGCCTTTGAGTCTTTGATGTACCTTATCCTCCGAGATATGAAAGCAAAAGACTTCATAACAAAAGAGGTGAAAAAATGGGGAGAAGACCTTGTTCTCGAGGTTGAAATGGGAGGAAAAAAAGAATACAATATAGGTGATTTTGAATCAGTGTACGAACACGTGTTACTTGAAGCAGAGAAAGATAAACTTTACATCGAGGAAAGAAAGCAGAGGGGACGTCTTATCAATGAGCTTGAAGCATTCTTGGAGCAAATTAGAGTTTTTGTCGATATTGAATAATACCCGCACATATTACGGTGAAGAAATTGAGGATTAGCCTTCGGCGATAGCTTTGCTTATTGTATTAAAGTCTTCTTCTGTTATTCGGATTATTGAGACTTGAAGATACTGGTTCCAGGTTCTTCCTTTGTCTGCAATAAAAACTATGTCGTCTATGAGATTGGGTCTATCCCATTCGGCTTCGTTTTCTATTTCATCGGTTGAAAATGAAATTTTGGGAGGGTTTTGGCTTTCATGGAGTAGTTTGAAATTAATTCTGTATGGAAATAGGAATCTTGTTTTGCCTTTGGTCCATCCGATATCCTCCTCGCTAAAATAATAATCTTCCTCAAACTGAACGACTGCAACGAACCGCCCGCCATGGGTATAAACTACTGCCTTGTCGCCGCTTTTGAGAAACCTTTCCAAGGTAACAAAATATCTGGCGTCCATTCCCCAAACGCTGTTTTTTCTGCAGATTTCCCAGTTCTCAACTGATGTGGAGATACACCAAAACCTCATAACTCTTCCCCATAGGCTTAATGATTTATTTTATATAAGAGAGTTAAGGCGTGTTTTCCAGAAAAAGTTAGTTTTCAACAATGCACTGTTATTAGGCTTCTAATATGATGGGGGTGTTGGAAGGTGTATTATGATGTGCCGATTTTTTCAATGTGGTGTATTATGTCGAATCATGTTGGATGAGGTTGGTGACGGTTTTATGGGAATAGTTAAATGCTACTGCTTTCTACTCTTTCTGCTCTGGCAAGTTCAAGGTTTCCTCTCATGACAGTGCTGGAGCAGATTTCAAATCCCTACTTCGCCTCTCTCATTCTCGGATTATTGTATGGTCTCACCTTCTGTACCTCAATATGCCTACCCTACGTCGTAAACTACATCGCTGGCAGGGAGGTAAAGCAATGATAAAAAACAAAAGAGGAAACATAATTACATCCCATCACATTCTATACATATGCCGCGTAGAGAAGAACAGAAATCAATCTTCAAATCCAAAACCAGATTAAAAAGCTAGAAAGAGGAAGACCCTAATGACAAGCGAAATAGAAGAAGGAACAAAATACATACCAGAAATAACAGAAAAAGAGATGGAAGAACTGCGAAGCTCCATCAAAACCGCATCCATCAACGTAATCAAAGAGAACACTGACAGAATGAAAAAAACATGGACAAACCGACCGGAAACCATGGAATACTTCGATGAAATCTCCAACTTCTTTGGGCAACGAGAAAAAGAGATTCGCGAACAGAAAGAAGCAGGAAAAAAAGTCATCGGCTACTCCTGCATGTTCGCTCCCGTAGAACTAATCTTGGCTGCCGACGCAATACCAGTTCGAATAGGCTCAGGCTGGTACGACGCAGCAAAACTCGGAGACCGAATCATGCCCGTGGAAATCTGCCCAGTTATAAGGTCCACAGTCGGCGCAAAAATGGTGAACCTCTCCCCATATCTCGAACTCAGCGACGCCATAATAAACCCCCTCACATGCGACGGCAGAACAAAACTGAGCGAAATCCTATCAGACTACAAACCCATGTGGCCAATGTGCCCCCCACGCGTCAAAGACGACCCCCACTCCCTGAGCCTCTGGAAAGAAGAGATACAGGCAATAAAAAAGAAAATTGAGGAACTGACGGGAACAAAGATAAACAGAAAAAGACTGAGGTCGTCCATAGAAACCGTGCAGAGAGCAACCAAGGCTTTCCGCAGGCTGCAAACGCTAAGAAAAGGTCCTCCAGTAATCATGGGAAGGGATGCCATGCTCGTGAACCAAACCAGCATGTGGGACGACATCAAACGATGGACCAAAAAGACCGAAGAATTATGTGACGAGCTGGAAAAACGGGTTAAGCAGAAAGAGTGGGCTTGCTCTCCTGACACTCCAAGGGTAATGGTTACAGGCACCCCAATGCTGTGGCCTGACAGCTGGAAGGTTCCCAACCTGATTGAAGAATCAAACCCTCAAGGAGTACTGGTTGTTGATGAATTATGCTCAGGAGACCGAATTCTCTATGACCCAGTCGGAGTAGACGAATGGACAATGAGTGACATGTTAAACGCCATTAGCGAAAGATACCTTATGGCCTCCACATGCCCCTGTTTCACCTCAGAACATGGGAATGAAGACAGAATCAACTGGCTCATGGACAGAATCAAAGAGTATAAAATTGATGGATTAATCTACTACGTAGTCCGCGGCTGCGTCCTATACGCCATGGAATACGCAAGAATTAAACGTATCCTCGACCGCATGGGACTGCCAGTATACTACCTAGACACGGAATACACTAGGGAAGACGTGGGACAGATGAAGACAAGAGTCGAAGCTTTCCTAGAAATGCTGGAAGCAAGAATCGACATATGAGGAAAAAAGATGCTTACCGCCGGAATAGACATGGGCACCCAACGGGTAAAAGTAGCCATCCTAAAAGACAAACAAATTTTATCCAGAAGCCAAAAATTCTGCGGATTCGAACCCACCAAAGCCGCTGAACAAGCCTTCGAGGAAGCAATGAAGAGCGCCAAATTGTCCCGCGACCAACTCCAGCATGTTACAGCCACTGGCGCCGGCGTGGAAATGGCCCCCTTCTCAGACAGCACCATAAGCATGATGGGAGCCGACGCCCAAGCAGGAGCCTACTTTTTTCCCTCAGCAAGAACAGTGATAGATGTTGGGGCTGAGGATGCCAGAGCAGTAAGCTGCGACGAAAATGGAACAATGCTAGACTTCGTGGTGAATGCAAGGTGCGCAGCCGGAGCCGGCACTTTCATCGAGGCTATGGCGAGAGCCTTGGAGGTTGAATTGGAGGATATGGGCACCCTCTCCCTCAAGGCAGAGAGGGCAAGCCCCATAAACGCCAGCTGCGTCATCTTCGCAGAATCTGACGTGGTCTCCCTGATTCACAGGGAAGAACCTAAACCTGAGATAGCGCGGGCGATTTTTGACTCCATGGCTGAGAGAGTCACCTCAATGGTGCATCGATTGGGAGTAAAACCGGATGTTATTCTGGTGGGAGGAGTTGCTAAGGATGCCGGTTTTGTTGCTTCTCTGAAGAGAACCTTGGGAATGGACCTACTGATACCTGAAGAACCATTATTCGCTGGTGCTGTGGGAGCCGCTCTCATAGCCTCTAAAAGAGCTGGAAGGAGGCAGTGACGAAGGATGGAGGAGAAAGAGGGAAAAACTGAGTACTGGAGATGGCTCGAATACCGCAGCATCATGCCAGGCAGAGACTGGAGAAACGCTGAGATAATAACCGCTGGGGTGGACGTGGGTTCGGTAGGTTCTAAAGCGGTTATCATGGCGGATGGAGAGATATATTCGTGGAGCGTCATGCGAACCGGCTCCAACAGCTCTGACAGCGCCAAGAAAGCCCTCGGATGGGCTATGGAAGGAACCGGTTTGGAGTTGAGCAATTTTAACTATATTGTGGGAACAGGTTATGGTAGAGTGAACGTTCCCATGGCTAACAGAGCCATCACAGAAATCGCCTGCCACGCCAAAGGCGCCAACTACATCTGGGGACCCACAGTGAGAACAGTGCTGGATGTGGGAGGACAGGACGTTAAAGCCATCCGCTGCGACGAGACAGGCAAAGTAGTCTCTTTCCTGATGAACGACAAGTGCGCAGCGGGAACGGGACGAGGAATGGAGGTTATCGCTGACCTGCTGAAGATACCCATCGAAGATGTTGGCGAAGTATCCTTAAGCGTAACCGAAGAACCCGAACCCGTAAGCAGCACCTGCGTCGTCTTCGCAAAGACAGAGGCAATCGGACTGCTACGCAAGGGATGGAGCAAAGAAAAAGTTTTAGCCGCATATATCCGTGCCATGGCAATCAGGATGAGCGAACTTATCGAAAAGGTGGGTTGCGAAAGAGACTTCGTCATCACCGGGGGTCAATCTAAGAATATCGGCATAGTGAGCAGAGTGGAGAACATTCTGGGCGTAAAACGCCTTCCAGTTCCCAGCTTGGAGGAGACTGGACTTGACCCTATGGCAGCCGGTGCCATGGGAGCAGCCCTCTTCGCCAAGGCTTTGCACGAAAGATCATTGAAACGTTGAGGGTGAATCAGATTATAACCTATTATGGCTATCGGGATGGGTCAGGCGAATATTACGTGGTTATTGATGCTGAGAAATGCAACAGCTGCGGCGAATGCATCAAGGTATGTCCTCAGGGAGCCTTGAAGATGGAGCCCATGTTCATTGATCTTGACGACAAACTTGTAGCAGTAGTTACAGAGGAACACCGCAAAAAAATAAAATACACTTGTTCTCCCTGCAAACCCGAAAGCGGGAGGGCACCGTGCGTCACCGTCTGCAGTCAAGAGGCAATAAAGTGCATCTGGAACCCCACAGAGTAGGTTAGGGGTAGTATCTTCTTGTTGTCCGTGGGAAGGGAATGGTGTCCATCACGGTTTCTAGATTTAGCATCCAAGCTAGCAGCCGCTCGACTCCCATTCCGAATCCACCGTGAGGGGTAGTGCCATATCTTCGCTGGTCAATGTACCACTCGTAATCTTCTTCTTTCAAACCAAACTCCTTAAGGCGCATAACCAACTTCTCCGCATCATCAATCCTTGAGCCGCCTGTGGCTAGTTCTCCAATATTTGGCACGATCAAATCAACAGACATAACAAGCTCTGGCTTATCCTTGTACATTTTACAGTAAAACGCCTTCGTCTCCTTAGGATAAGCATAAACGAAAAAGGGTTTCCCGAACTCCTCGGCTAGAGCCTTCTCGTCTTCAAAGCCGAAATCCATTCCCCACTTGACCTTATAGCCCATTTTACCTAGTTTCTCTATTGCCTGCTCATAGGCGATTTTGGGGAAGGGCGGCTTAATTTCTGCCAATCTTTTGATGTCTACATTTAAGGTTTCAAGTTCGTTTTTGCATTGTTTCGCAACTTCTTGGCAGACATGGCTCACCAGCTCTTCTTCTAGACGCATCAGGTCCTCCATGGTAGCAAAGGCTTGTTCCGCTTCGATATGCCAGTACTCCGCAAGGTGCCTTATGGTCCTGCTCTTTTCAGCCCTGAAGGAGGGAGCTATGCAATAGACCTTCTCTAGTGAGGCAATCAGCACTTCAAGGTGAAGCTGGGCACTCTGAGTCAGATAGAGATTCCTGTCAAAGTACTTAACGCCAAAGAGGGTGGCTCCGCCTTCCACGGCACTCGAGATGAACATGGGCGGAGAAACCTCAATGAACGTTTTCTTCCTGAAAAACTCGTGAACAAACCTCAACACCTCGCTTCTTATCCTCATTATGGCACTCATCCTTTGACTTCGCAGCCATAAGTGCCGGACGTCCCGTCGAAACTCCTCGCTTTGATCCTTCGTTATCGGAAAAGGCTCAGCCAACCCCACAATCTTCAATTCGTCTGTGGAGATTTCAAAGCCTCCCGGCGCTCGCCTATCTCCACGAACGGTTCCGGATAAGATGATGGAAGATTCTATGGATACCTTTTGAGCTTCATCCCAAGCGAGACCGTCTCTCTTGACCGTGCATTGAATGATGCCTGTGGCATCGCGTAATACAACAAAAATTACGTCTTTGCCAGTTCGTTTCCGGTAAACCCAGCCTCTAACATTCACTTGTTTCCCTTCGAAACCGCCATCCAAGATACGGCGGATGGATGTAAAAGAAGTGGACAATATTCTTCACCTTCACTCTGTCAGTGTTATTGTATGACGGTTGATGAAAAGTTTGTGCTGAAAGAGGTTCTGTGAGGAGAGAATTTTCTGATTTTCGTTTGTTGCTCGCAAAACTATTATATTGGGAATCTTCTAGTCAAGAGGACAACTGTTCTACAGTGATGCCAATGGCAAAGAGAGATCGTGTGGAAATCATGGCTGAGATTCTTGATTTGTGCTTAAAGCCGCAGACCAAGACTCAGGTGATGTACGGAACAAATCTGTCATGGAAGATGCTCCAACACTATCTCTCTCAACTACAATCTCTTAACCTCCTGAAAACCCACGACAAATCAACCAAGTACATGACTACCAAGAGAGGACAGGATTTCGTGGAGAAGTGGAACGAACTACAAAAACTTCTCTGAATAGCAGGTCATTAAGTGGAAAAGTTAGCCTTTGGGTGGTCTCTTTTGGGCATAACGGTAACGTCGGGGTCGTCCTTCTCTGGTCAGCAAGCCGTCCTTCACCAAATCCACTAGCGCATGGGCTACTGCTGTGCGGTCGTAGTGGAAGCCTTTGCGTGCCATTTCGCTGTGGACTTCTCCCAGTCCATGTGGAGACGAGAACCATCCTTCTGACCAGAGCTTCTGGATGAGGCTTTTGCATGTTTCTGCCCGGGGCGAGGGTAGGGGGCGTTCCGGCACGATTATGGGTTCTTTTGAGTATGCTGTTACGGTTGAGAGGATTCTTTTGACTGCTTCTTCCAGTTGGTCTTCTTGGCATTCGATTTCGAATTCTAGGTTTCCTACTTTCATTTTTAGGCGGATTGGGGGGTTTGTGTCTTCTGTCATTGTTCTCCCTTATTGTTTATTGAATTGCGCATTATGTGCATGCACAACATTTAAATACATCTCCGCCTAAACCACACTCATATTGGTGAATATTGTTGATTGAACAACTAGACTATACAACAACACCAAGATATAACTTTCCACCCTCCATAGAAAACCTACAACTCCCCCAAACATTCATAGAACTAAGCCTCAATTCCATGAAAAACATTGAAAGCAGATATCTACAACCCAACCAAACCCCCCTCAACCAACCAGCAATTGAACATATTGAAGACGCAACACCAATCCTCGGAATCCACGACCCCTCCACAATAGAAACAATATCCCTAGAACCCCTCATAGACGAAAGACCAGTCGCAGCCATCGACGTCTCCAGCATAAAAATAGGAGAAACCGAAACAGGCGTCCTCTGCGCAATAAGAGGCGCAATAGTCTGGAAAGAAAAGAACCGATACAAGTATCACCGCCTAGGACCCTTCCCCTTCCACATAACCGAACAGAACAAAAAGGAAATCTACAAGCTCTTCAAAAACCACCACTTCGAAATCCAAGAAGAGATTAGAGCCCCAAGCCTCATCAACCTGCAAGCCAGAATCGGCAACCTCCTTGAACGCTGGCTCCAGCTGGGAATCTCCTGCTCAGCATACAGCACCATCATCCTATGGGACGGATCCATGACCGCCGGAATGATCGACAGCCCCGTGGATGAAATGTCCCGCCTCCTAGAGACCGCAAGAAACCGCCTCAGCATCGTCTTGGCTTTCTCAAAAAGCACCAACCTCAGGTTTTCGGGTCATAAGCTAACTGATTTGGCAGAGAAAGCTGAGCCTCCATGTCTCCTTCAGATAAACGGTTTTCCCCTGCCTTCAGGTCCAGTCCTCCCTCTGGGTGACATTTATGTCGCAAAACTGACTCCGGGAGTATGCTCTTTCAGATTGGATATTGACAAGAAGGTTCCGCGAGAACGGGGGATAGAGGCAGTTCAGAGTCTTCTCGGAAGCGACCTACTCATCCAAAGCTACCCTGAGACCCTGCGCTTGGCGCATATATTCTCAACCTTCACCGCCACCGAAGTAATCGGAATCCAACGTTTCATAGCTCAGCAATATGGACTCAAGATAGTTGCAAGACCGAATGTGCGTCGGCTGCTCTTCGGTCCTTTTGGGAAAGGTCCGGAGGGATAGAAGATGCGGCTCTACAGGAAGGAGGGAAACAGCCTTCAAATCCTCAGTTTTCCAAACGATGATGTTGAGAAGGGCGACTACCTCCTAGTAGAGGATTCTGAGGTTAACAGGAAGCTGATTACGCAGGTAATTGATGTCCAGTTCGCCAGCGTTCCGGGTCTACTTGAAGAGCTTCTTCGAGATTCCACAGCCGACGAGGGGATTTGCGGCGAAAACTTTGATCCCTTGGGGGTTTCGTCTCACATAAATTATATTCAGGATGCGCGGATGCTTCTCTGCAAGATCAGAGGAACCATAGTGAACGAGAAGCTTCAGGTGAATTCCTCATGGCTTCCTTCCCGCTCCAAGTCGGGAATAACAAGAATCCCCATCAACGCTCTGTTAACGCTTTTGGGGGGGAATGAGGGTCTTCCCATTAGCATAGGGGAAACCAAGGACGCTTCTCCCCTCGCCATCACAGCGCATGACCTTGATGGGACATTGAACATAATAACTGGGAAGAAGGGAACTGGAAAGTCTCATCTTTCAAAATTGCTTGTTCTCGGTCTTGTTGAATACAAGGCAACGGTTGTGGTTCTTGACCTTAATGGCGAATACACGGGTCTAGGCGTTTCTTCAAAAGGAGGAGGCAACAAGTACCGTAGCAGGGTTCATGTGCTTACTCCAGGAGCCAACTTCAGGGTTTCTTTGGCTAAAATGGACCTGAGGGTCATGCTGAACATTCTGGTTCATGCCCTTGATCTTCCAGGAACATCAACCCGAGAGTTCAAGCGCATATGGAAATCACTACGTCAACAAGGCAACTTCACTCTGCAGGACCTCGGAGACGCCATAAGAGACTGCAAATGCAATATGCATGTGCGGGATGCCCTATTCTCTCGGTATTACAGTCTGGTGAATTCAGGATTCTTCACAGACGACGATTCATCAATAAGTTTTGAGAAGCTTTTTGAAGAAACAGGAAGGGAAGGAGGAGCTTTGGTCATTAATTTGAGGGATGTCTCATCTGTTGATCGTCAGATTGTTTTGGAGTACACTCTCGGGAATCTAGTTAAGCTTCTGAGCCAGTGGAAACTCCGGTCTGCTTTTCTCTTTGCTGAGGAGGCTCATCTCTATCTCAGGGAAACCTATTGGGAAGACATCGTGACGCGGATGAGGCACTTCGGATTATTCACGAGCTTTGTGACGAATCAGCCTGACACCATAAAAGAGAACATCTACCGCCAGGCAGACAGCATCTTCCTCTTCAACTTCACCAATGAACGGGACCTCGAAACCGTTTCAAGGGCTGCACGGGTGGATTCAGAAACCGTGAAATCCATTGCTCAGGAGCTACCGCCCCATCATTGCCTCCTCATTGGAAGAGCAGTGAAAGACTTTCCCGTGATGGTAAAGGTGAGAGCCCTTGACATCAAAACCATGGGACAAACACGACTTTTCTTCACAAACAAAAATAACTGATTGCCCATCGCAATACATGCACTTCATACAAACGGATTCGTAGCAACACCCAAAAGTTACTCTACGCTACTATTTAGTTGAGGAAAGGTCTTGAGAGGAAACGGTTCAAAGATTCTGCGAGAGCGGGTTGCCCGAGAAGCCGCTCTCCTACTCTACACCTCCCAAGAGAAGGAGTACAAACAAGCTAAACAGAGAGCCGCAGAAACCCTCAAGACCCGAATATTTCCCAGCAACTTTGAAGTCGCAGAGGAACTTGACAGAATCGCCGAGGAGAGGGAGGGCACCTCAAGAAAGAGCATGCTTCTGAGAATGCGTAGAGAAGCCCACGAAATAATGGAGGCACTCAAAGATTATAGTCCGCGCCTTGTGGGAAGCGTTTGGAGGGGAACAGCCCACAGAAACAGCGACATAGACATACTCACATACTCCCAAGACTCCAGTCTGGTCCTGAATCAGCTACAAAATCAGGGCTTCGAGGTTAAGGGTTCGGAGTGGCGTTCAGTTACTAAGGAGGGCAGAAAAGAGTCTTCTTTTCACATTCATGTCCTTCTTCCTTCCGGGGATGAGGCGGAAATTGTGGTTCGAAGCCTCCATAGTCTGGGGCAACCCGAGAGATGCGGGATATACGGTGACGCCAAAATTGGTCTGACTCTCCGTGAGCTTGCAAAAGTTCTAGAGGAATATCCGCTTCAAAAGTTTGTGCCCGCATAGAAAAAGGTGTTGATTATAGTTTAAATAGATGATTGTCAAAGAAAAATATCAGAGGCTGAAGGAGAACGCCCAGAAAGATGGATATCGAAAAGAAAAGATTCCAAAAAATGTTCCCAAACTTGGCACGAGAAATGGAGAGTGGAGAGTGCGGAACAACGATAAATTCTGTTCGAACCGACCCCACTACTGGCGAGAGGGCGGTCGCGAAACGATTCACGGGGTACATACCGGATGTGATTGATTTCCTTCGCAGATGCGATAAGAGAGAGCAGGCGGAAGAGATAATCAGTTACTTGGAAGAGAGGGGAGAGATAAGCTCTGAATACGCCACAAAACTCAGAAAACAGCTGAAAGAGAAGGGCGTTCGAAGCTTTGGGTCAAAAAAAGAAGATGACTACTATCTGAAACAAGACGGATTTCAAGCCAGAAAAAAGAAAAAATGAAAAAACTCAAGGTTTAGGTCCAAGATTTTGGTTGACGCTATCCGGATTCTTAGCGCTTCAAGTTTATCTCTATTGTTGAAACGTTTCTCGTTCCTTCTTCTCGCTGTAACTCTTCAGTTCCAATGGCTATTTTGTCAACTTTCAGTTCCTTCAAGAATTTACGACGAACAATCTCAACAACGTCTATAGCAGTTGTTATCGCCCGTCCCCTTGCCTTCAAAGTGCCTTTTTTGACGTCGCTGGAATTGAAGTGTGTAATCACCGCTAGCACGTAGCTCATGGCAGGTTTTGTTCCAACATAGATTGTGTTCGGGTCCTTAGACATATACAGTACACCTCCTTCTTCGATTCTCCTCTGTTTTACATGCCTGAAATCAGATTCACAAGTGGCGAACCTGCTTCCAGCTCCTTGCTATCTTCTATGTTCTCCTTTTTTAGTTTTTGGCAAAAATCAGTATTGAAAGACTTTTCTCCTCGAACTCTAATAACAAAACCAGCATTGGTTGGTGCGTGATACACTTTGAAGCGTGCCCTCATATCCGTCTATGACAAAACCGGAATAGTTAGCTTTGCCCGAGAACTCAGCAAACTAGGAATCAAGCTAATCGCGACGGGCGGAACCTTGAACATCCTGAAGGAGGGGGGAATCCACTCCGTTAAACATGTTTCGGAGGTTACTGGATTTCCTGAAATATTGGAAGGCAGAGTTAAAACTGAACACCCCAAGCTGATTGGAGCTATACTTGCCCAGAGAGACAGGAAAGAACATCTGCAGGACCTAACGAGGTTTGGAATAGAGCCCTTTGACATGGTTGTCTGTAATCTATATCCCTTCGAAAGGCTAACGGCTCAAGGCGCTGACCTGAAGACAGCCATAGAAAACATTGATGTAGGCGGTCCAAACATGATTCGGGCGGCAGCAAAAAATTTCGAGAACGTAGTTGTAATCGTTAACCCCCAAAGATACAACCAAATTCTACGGGAAATCAAGAAGAAAGGTCATGTAAGCGCCGAAACCAGACGCCTTTTGGCTGTGGAAGCCTTCAAAGAGACCGCGAGATACGAATCTGCAATCTACAAGTATCTAGAAAAGACCCTCTCCTGACCAGTTACCCTTTTTTGCTAAGCGGGGGTAACTTTGAAAACATAGTGAGAAAGGTTTTTTAGCGCCCAAAAAAATGAATATAGAGGAGATGTAAGTTTTGAGTGCAGAAAAAGAATTTTCCTTGACGGAATTGAACAAACCTATGGACTGGATGAACCTTCCGGGTATGGCAAAGAAACATGTGCCCGTAATCGAGGCGCCTAACAAGGTTAAAGCCAACGAGCCTTTCATGGTTAAGGTGAAGGTTGGCGGAATCGATGGTGTTGAGCATCCCAACACTTTAAGTCATTGGATAAACTGGGTTGCCCTCTACGCTGGAGAACGATTGATATCTAAGGTAGAGTTCGGCGCTGAGCTGTCAGACCAATACGTTGTAAACCTGAACGTAACCCTGAACGAAACAGCCACCCTAAGAGCCCAAGAGTTCTGCAACCTTCATGGAGTCTGGGAAGGAAAAGAAAAGAAAGTTATGGTTGAGTAGAGCCTTCCCTCTCACAATCTCTTTTTCTGTCAAATGAAGACGAAAGATAGCTAGGGTGGATGCTACTTCTTTTCTTCAAGAATTAGCATGGTTATGGTTGACCTAACCGTGTCCAGACTACGCACCTTCCACGTAACAATTTCCTTGAGTTTCTCCATGGTTTCTGCTTTAATCTTCGCCACCACATCATAGACGCCGTAAACGGCGAATACTTCGACGACAGCATCAAGTTTCTCCAAGGTCTCCACAACTTCTTCCATATGTTTTGGTTCAGTGTTAATCAGCACATAAGCCATGGGCATTTTCAATCTTCTCCACACCCCCTATGCGGCAAAGTATCCCATATAATCTTTTTGTGCATAGCTGCAGTGAACTTAGTAGTCAGGTATTCTTTTCTGGATGCCTCCATCCTTTAGCCCCATAACAAACTCTATCACATCGTTGGGTTCCTTGAATCGCAGGTTTATGAGGCTCTTGAAGCCCCAGTCTGAACATTTAATGCGGGAGATGGTGGATGCGGCAGCCACGGATTTGCCGAAATCCTCGGTAAGATTGTAGGTGGCTAGAAAAGCTCCACACCACACATCTCCAGCCCCTGTGGTGTCTACGACCTTGTCCGGTGCCAGATTCAGGGCGGGAACCATCTGCATGTCAACATTTTCTCCGCTGATTATAGCTCCAAAGTTTCCCAAGGTGACGATTAACCTTTTAGCTTTCAGAAGTCTAACCGCAGAGGAGATGTTGTCGGTCTGGGCTAAGGCTTTAGCTTCCGTGTCGCTCACGATGAAAAAGTCCGCTTTCAAAGCAATCTCCTTTAGGATTCTCCTGTTTCTTCGCCCTTCTTTGATATAGTCTATCCAAGTGTTAACCGAAACTTTAGTCTCCGGAGATTTTTTCTTTATTTTATCTAGGATTCTGGCAACCTTTGAAGGTCTCATGGGTGAGATGTGAAACATGCTCTTGTGCCTAAGCCATTTGTCTGAGATGTTTCTGGACGTTATTCTTGAGCCAGCGCCGTGTTCGGCTTTGAGGTAGTGGGCTTCCCAGCGGCGGTCGTATTTGATGTGGAATCTTGTGGAGGGGGCATCATACATTTTCACGTCCCTGTAAGGCAACAGAGCCAAAACATCAAGAAAATCATAGTCCTTTCCAGTGGCTGAGATCAAAGCCACGTTTGGGAACAGGGTTCTGGCTGCCATCGCCGCGTATAGGGCTGCTCCTCCCGGCTGAACTCGGGTGCCGTTGACGTTTTCGATTTTGTCAACTGAGATGTGACCCACAAACACCAGCCTTTCCGCTAACAGCCTACTCCCATCCTAACCATCGTCAGATTCAGTTTCTATCCACAGATAACCCACTTCGATTTGAATAATGTTGCCCCTAAAGAATACTGAATCTGGGTCAGGGCACCTTTTTCTTTGTTAGTTTCTTTCTGTAGATTATGACTGCCAAAGTTGCAGTCAGGAATAGAGGCAGAATAATCCATGATGGGAACTCTGGAATGCCCTGTTCATCAGTTTTGATTAACCAGAAATCTCCTTCTCCGACGTCAAAGGAGTTTGTTTCTCCAGCTAAGAGATATCCTCCATCAGATGTTTGAACTAACGAGTTTGCATTATCGCTATTTTCTCCTCCATATGTTCTATTCCACTGTATGTTTCCTGCATTATCAGTCTTAACAAACCAGAAATCATAGAATCCGCCAACAAAGGGACGTGTGTTGCCAACTAAGGCGAATCCTCCGTCAGAAGTTTGAATTAACGAATTAGCAACATCCTCACTCGGTCCTCCATAGGTCTTATTCCAAACCATATTTCCATTCACATCAGTCTTAACTAACCAGAAATCGGAGTATTGATAACCCGAGGGAATTGTGAAACCAGCTAAGGCTAACCCTCCATCAGATGTCTCAATCAGAGAATAAGCAATGTCACTGTCTTCTCCTCCATATGTTCGGTTCCATTCCATGTTCCCCGATTCATCTGTCTTAACTAGCCAAAAATCTAAGCTTCCAACACCAAAAGAATTTGTGTCACCCACTAAGGCATATCCTCCATCAGACGTCTTAATCAAAGAATGAGCAATATCCCTCCCTATTCCGCCGTACGTTTGGTTCCATTCCATGTTTCCTGCATCATCGGTCTTAACCAACCAAAAATCATAGTCTCCGGCACCAAAGGAACGCGTGTTGCATGCTAAAGCGTATCCCCCATCAGTCGTCTGAACGAACGAGCACGCAATGTCACTATTTTCTCCACCGTATGTTTGATTCCATTCTATGTTTCCCGATTCATCAGTCTTAACTAGCCAAAAATCAGAGTCTCCAGCACCAAAGGAGTAGGTGTTGCCAAATAATGCGTATCCGCCATCAGACGTCTCAACTAAATAAACCAAAGCGTCATCATCTGCTCCTCCATAAGTTTGGCTCCAGATTATCCATGATGGTTCAGCATTAACCAGAACAATTAAAGAAGAAATCAAAACAAAAAGCAGTGACAGGACAAATACATAGGTCAGGAACTTTCTTGTTCCCTTTTTCATTCTAAGACCCAATTATTTCATAGTTGAAAAATCATAAAAGCATTTTTGTCAAGAAACCTTGACTAGGCTTCATCAATTGAAAGATAACTTTTATCAGTTATGTTACATTGTTAGCTCTACAATCAAGAGTGACACTAAAGTTGAGCGAGAAACGAACATCTCTGCAGCGATTCCGCTTAAAAAGGGATTTGGAGAGGCTAGGCTCTAAAGAGGGCAGAGGAACAGAACTCGTCTCACTCTACGTGCCCCCCGGACGCCAAATCAGCGAAGCCGTTGCCATGCTCAACAACGAATACGGAACCGCCTCCAACATCAAATCAACAACCACCCGAAAAAACGTCCAAGACGCCATCGTCAAAGTAACACAACGCCTAAAACTCTTCAAACAGGTGCCAGAAAACGGCTTAGTAATCTTCTGCGGAGCCATCCCCCAGAACGGACCCGGAAGCGAAAAGATTGAAACCTACGTGTTAGTTCCGCCCGAACCAATCCAAGTCTACCTCTACCGCTGCGACGCAAAATTCCACACAGAATATCTCCAAGAATTCTTGAAGGAGAAAGAGACGTATGGAATCATAGTGCTGGACGCTTCAGGCGCAGCCTATGCTACCCTTCGGGGAAAACGCCTCGACATAGTGAAACAGATTACATCAGGGGTTCCGGGAAAGTTCCGAGCAGGAGGTCAATCTGCGAGAAGGTTCGATAGGCAAAGAGAAGCCAAGATGCAGGAGTACTTTAAACGCGTTGGAGAACACGCCACCGAGATTTTTCTTGACATGGAAAACCTGAAAGGCATAATTATTGGTGGACCGGGACCCACAAAAGAAGATTTCCAGAAAGGCAATTATCTCCATTACACGTTAAAAGAAAAAATCTTGGACACTATCGACACCTCCTATGTTGGTGAACAAGGAGTGGAAGAGGCAGTGGAACGCTCTGAAGAAAGCTTGAGACAAATACGATATGTGGAAGAGAAAAAAATCATGCAGAAGTTCCTGAAGGAGATAGGACAAGACACGGGTTTAGCTACTTACGGAGAAGACGAAGTGCGAAAATATCTGAAGGGAGGGATTGTAGATATGCTCATCCTCTCCGAGGACCTAGACCGCCTTCGGGTTACCGTGAAATGTTCATCTTGTGACTACATGAAAAAGGAGACCATGAAGAGCCACCAAGTTCCAGAACTGGAGCAGAGTATAAGTGGAACCGCATGCCCGAAATGTAGTATTCCAAACCTTTCTGTAGCAGATGTCACTGACCTCATCGATGAACTAGCCGAACTGGCTGAAGAAACAGGAACAGATGTGGAAATATTATCTGGCGAAACAGAAGAAGGTCAGATGCTGAAGAAATCCTTCGGCGGAGTCGCGGCTATCCTTAGATATAAAGCCGCAGTTTAATATTCGGCTTTAAAGTGAACCTCTGGATATCCTTCCACTTCTCTTCCCTCTCCTTCTGCAGCCACAACCTCTATTTCCGTTACTTTGCAGATTCCAACAAGGTCCTCCTCTGCCTGATTCAGAACCTGCCCCTTCATCTTATCCGCTGAATAGATTGTTAGCTTCTGGATGACCGCATTCAACGGCAGTTGGCTCTCCGCTTTGTCCCTTCGAATCTCTCCTATCACAGCAGCAATCAGGTCGCCCTTCTCCTCACTCTCTTCAGAAATCATTTCCTTCTGGGTAAGAGGCCATGGAGAGACGTGGATGCTCTCATGTTTCTTGTCGTCCGCATACATGATTTGGTATATTTCCTCGGCTATGTGGGGAGAAATGGGGGCGAGAAGCTGGAGAATCCGATAAATCGCCACGTAAAGGGTATGTTGGGCAGCCACTCTCTTTTCTCTGCCATACCGTTCAGGTTGATATAGCCTATGTTTTACAGCCTCAATATACTGGTCACAGAAGCTGTGCCAAGTGAAGTTTCGGACTTCGTCAGTGGCTATATTGAATTGGCAGTTCTCCATGGCTGCGGTTACCTTTTTGGTGACTCGTTCCATCTTGCTCAGAAACCAACGGTCTAGGAGCTTCGGTTTCCCCTTTTCTTTTGGGTTGTAGTCTTGGAGGTGCATGCTGGCGAAGCGGGCGGCATTCCACAGTTTTCTCAGGAATCTCCATGCATATTCCACGTCTGCCCATCGGAAGGGTATATCTGAGCCTGTTGCTCCTCCGCCGGTTGCCCACTGTCTGGGAGCGTCGGCTCCGTATTTGCTGAAGACGTCGGGGGTGGCTACGAAGTTGCCGAGGGATTTGCTCATCTTTCTTCCGTCGCTTCCAAGAACCATGCCATTGATGAGGACACTATTGTAGGGTTTCTCGTCGAAGAGGGCAAGGCTTCGGACCATGAGGTAGTACGCCCATGTGCGGATGATGTCATAACCCGAAGGATGCACATCTGCTGGATAGAGGCTGCGCCAATCTTTGTTGTCGGGCCATCCTGCGTGGACAGCGCAGGTTATGGAGGAGTCGAACCATGTGTCTAGCACGTCTGTTTCTGGGGTGAATTTGGTGGAGCCGCATTGTGGGCAGCTGTCGATTTTGGGGTTGTCGGTTCTTGGGTCTATGGGCACCCATTCTGGTTCCGCTATTATGATTTCGTTGCATTTTTTGCAGTACCATATGGGGATTGGGGTGGCGAAGATTCTTTGGCGGCTGATTACCCAGTCCCAGTCTAGGCTGTTTGCCCAGTCTATCATGCGGTTTCTCATGTAGTCGGGGTACCATGTGACTTTCAGGGTGTTCTCTTTGACCTGTTCTGTTAGGATGCGGGTCTTCATGAACCACTGCTCATGCTCTAGGATTTCAATGGGGCTTTTGCATCTCCAGCATGTGCCAACTTCCTGACGGAGTTCTTCTGTCTTTTCCAGCAGCCCTTCTTTTTGCAGGTCTGCGACTACTGCTTTTTTGGCTTCTTGGGTAGTTAGTCCTGCGTATTTTCCCGCATTTTCGTTCATTTTTCCCTTTTCGTCGATAAGGATTACGGGTTTTAGGTGGTGGGTGGTGACGGCTTTTACGTCTGCCTTGTCGCCGTAGGTGCATATCATGACGACTCCTGTTCCAAACTCGGGGTCAACGAGCCTATCTGCTATTACCTTGACTTCTCTGTCTGCGATGGGAACCCAAATGTCTTTGCCTATGTATTTTTTGTAGCGTTGGTCGTCTGGGTTGACGGCTACTGTGACGCAGGCGGGGAGTAGTTCAGGGCGGGTTGTGGCTATGGGGAGGGGGTTGCCGTCTTCTAGGGTGAATTTGATGTAGTGGAGGGTTCCTTCTTTTGTTTCGTGTTCGACTTCTGCGTCTGCTATGGCTGTTTCGCAGCTTGTGCACCAGCTTATGGGGTGGGTTCCCTTGTAGATTAGGTCTTTATTGTATAGTTGGATGAAGCTGAGTTGGGTGCGTCTCCAGTAGTCTGGGTCCATGGTTCTGTATTCTGTGGTCCAGTCTACGGAGCAGCCGAGGCGTATGATGGCTTCCTTCATTACGCCGATGTATTTGCTGACGAATTGTTTGCAGAGTTTGATGAATTCTGCTGGGGGCAGGTCGGTTTTTTTGATGTTGTATGCTTCTTCGGCTTGGACTTCGGTGGGGAGTCCGTGGCAGTCCCAGCCTTGGGGGAAGAGGACGTTGTAGCCTCGCATGCGTTTGTAGCGGGCTAGAGCGTCTATGTAGGTCCAGTTGAGGACGTTTCCCATGTGAAAGTTGCCTGAAGGGTACGGGGGAGGAGTATCTATGGTGAAGACTGGGCGGGACTTGTCTTTTCTGTCAAAACGGTAGATGCCCATCTCTACCCATTTCTGCTGCCACCTCTCCTCGATTTCCAGTAAATTGAACTTTTTGAGGAAAGACTTCATCACATAGCCTCTATGATGCTGTTTTATCGTAGAATTAACAGGGGGCTAATTTAGCTTTTAGGTTAACTATCAGATGTTTACAGGATTTTCATTATACTATTTGGCGGAACGCTCTCGAAGTATTGGAAAAGTTTCCAACTCGTTTCATAGTGCGTTTTCTTCTATACATTATGACCGCCAGTAGTGTTGCCATCATTAATACTAGTATCAATATGGAATTGGGAAATTCGGGTATTGGCCAGATAGGGCTTGACTCAACAATCTCAAAATGAACTTCAATTGTCGGTGATTCTGGATAAACCACAGTCATTGAATAGTTATATTCTGTTAGAACCCCGCTTCCTTTATCCCAGTAAACGTTGTAAGTGTGGGTTGCTCCAATTAGAGATGATACAATGTTTATGTGCTGTGTTTCTCCGACTATGCCCAGATATTCACGATTTATTGTTTCATTTATCTCCCATCCAACAAATAGTCCAGTAGCAACATTGTAAAGTCCAGCTCCGACTGGAAGACCTGCTGAGATGAAAAAAGCAAATGGATCCGTTAGCTTGCTATTTGGGTTGACTCCACTGACAACATCAATCCAATCTGTGAAGTTCAAATCTGTCCCATTCTTGAAATGCCAGTCAACCTCGTATGTTATATTTGTCGCCAAAATCGTTTGCACAGTAAGTAGCATCCAATCGGTTTTGTTAAGTTCCTTTTGGAAATTTGTGGGTTCTGGTCCTGTAGAGACAACTGAAAAATTTCCATACTTTATCCAATCTCCTTCTTTAATTCCCACTGATACCTGAGCAAAAACATTTGGTATCGAAAAAATACTGATAAGTAAAATGAAGCCGATTAGTAATGAATGAAACTTTTTCAAAGAACTGTCCCCAATATAGCTCAATGTTTTAGCTTTTATGATTTTGTGCGTGCGTGTTTTTGTGGAGAGATTGTCAGTAGGAGAGAGAGCTAGAGAGAGCATGGGTTTTGGGTTAAAATTTAACCCCCAAACCCAAATATTATTTCTCCCACTCGCCTGCCTGCTTACATGTTTCACTTCTCTTCTCTCCTACTCTCTCTTTCTCCTTTAACACCTACAACCGCCACCACACCACACCGCACAACACAAAAAACACACAAAAATCCAGTAGTGTCTCAGTCAAAGTCTCTTGACTAATCGAATTTCTCACTGCTTGAATATTCGAGTAAAACGAGTTCGTTTAGGTTTAGTCTCCGTTTCTTTGGGTCGTAACCAGAAATGGATAAAATCTGGAATTGTTTCTTTGAACTTTGAGTTAATTTCGAGGTGACCTAAATCGAACTTAGGGGAGTATATGAATTTAGCAATTATTACACCTTTTTTTATCTGAGGCTTTTTTAAGAGAAATCTAACTCGCTCTTCTGAAATCTCTTTTGTCGAAATCAGAAAAGCAAAAGAAGCTTTAAAAATTTCTTTGTAGAATTTGGTTTTGGAGACTGCTTTTAGGGTTATTGGTACATCTTTTACTTCTACTACAATGATTTCCTTTGGACTTTGAGGATTCTTTTGTACGAATCCAACCAAATCGGGATAAATACCTTCATTTCCAATTATGTTCAGTGTGTCATCATCAAACTCCTTTTTCAGATTTTCAGGAAATACATTCTTACCGCCGATAATTTCTAAATGAACCCGCTTGGGCATATCTTCCGAAAGTCTGTTTTGTAAAATATTTTTTTGGTCAAGATAGCGAGCCATGACAATACTCAAACATTTTCTTATTGGCTCATAATATTGTTCTTCATTTCTTTTCTTTGATTTTGGTCTTTCAGACATTTGACAAATCCTTTCCTTACGGTTTTGCGTATCCGTAGCATACTATCTTCAATGCAGTCAAATCTAAGACATAGACGGTAACATTTTCCCAAACTGTTCCCTGTTTAGTGTAATCAGGTCTTTTAGTATTCCATAGTATAAGATTTGGGTTTGTAATGGTTATTTCTGTTTGTTTTCTTCCATGAACGTCAATGAAACCTATGTCAGTTTTTGTTGTGGTATTCCAAACACCGACTGCTTCAGTCGGATATGACAATTCTATAACCGTATTAAAAATTGATACGGAATTATTGTTATCTATGGAAATAACAACGCTCACTTGTGACGTAGACCAGTTTTTCGCTCCATAAGAGTATGAACTCAGGACAGGAAATCCTTCAGTCATTCGCCAATTTGAATTTCCTACGTTTTCTGCCTTCGCATTACAGTATATTTTGGGATTTTGCACGTCTATTGCTCTTGGTAGAATTGGATTCTGAAAAACGAATATGCCTAATAATAATCCAATGACCAAACCAATTGAAAAACCAATTAGGATTTTCTTATTCAAGCTTACTCAGTTCCCTTTATTGGTTTTTGTATTTGCATGGTGACTCGATTTAAGATTTATTCATCCTAGATGTTAAGAAGTCTCGGTTTCCAGTCTTTTCTTTCATTCCTCAAATATTTAGCTAACAGTAAAGCCTCTTCGTTAATCAACGTTTCAAAGGTTTGTTTCTTGCCGTGCCTTATTCTGGGAATCTCCACCTCAGACTCGAAGAGTTTATTCAAACCATGCATTAACTTCTTTGAATCTAGGTCGTTAAGGTATTCTCTCTTGCCGACCTTCTTTCTCGTCATAGCCTCTTTTTTGGTTACAAAATGGTTCTCGCTTACTTTTCTGAAGTGCTGAATCAGAAAGTCGTCTATCAGAAATCGGTAAAGCTCCATCATATCGCAAACAAGGCTAGGTTTTCCGAATTGTTCGCTGTGCAGGAAACCCAGATAAGGCTCAAGTTTAGCGTTAACTAGAGCTTTGTGAACCTTCCATGAGAGAAGCTCATAACCCAGATTGAAGAGGTTGTTTACTCCATCGTAAGCCTTGAAAGTTCTTCTCCCTTCAGGTCTAACAGATTCAGGGAAAAGAGCACCCGCTAACTAAGTTTCAGTTTTTTGTCTGGCTCAACTTTGACGGTGACATGTTGTCCTCTTATTCCTGCAAGGGGTGGAAGGATGTGAGAAAGCAGTTGTTCTGCACTGCATGGATAAACTGTACCTTTTGCGGTCGTTAGAGTCCATCCATCTTTTTCTTTCTTGAATTTCTGTATCCACCTATCTTTAAACATGATGTAGATTGTGCATTCAGAATTCTTCATGGCTGTCCCTTCGGCAGATAAATATTATTTAATGGTTGGGCTGAGGTTAAAAATTTGCCCTCTTAAAAAGGGGATTTAGAACCGTCACAATGTGATAGTAATAAATTAGCTTTTAGGTTAGCAAAGTGATGCTGTTATGTCCTTTTTTCCAGAAAAAGCTAGTTTTCAACAATCTGCTGGTTTAAATTTTTTACATTTAATAAATTGTTTTTCACATTCATATATCTAATACATTTTTTATCAACTCTTGACGTATGTATGGTCGAGTAAGATATGCAGATAGAGTTGAAGCTGGACGGAAGCTGAAATGAGCATCTTAAACAGTAAGCTGGAGACCTTCATTAAGAGAGGCGGATACGAGATCGTCCGTAAGGTCAAGATGAGGAAGAGAAAGGGACAATGGAGAGGAATATCAAAAGCGTCCAAAGCTACAGGGATAAGCCGTCCTACGATCTACAAGATTCTAGAGAAGTATCCAGAGAAGCCCAACAAGGTCAAACCCAAATACGTTGACAGGTTAGATGAGAGCTACGGATATAAAAGATTCATTGAGAAGTACGGAAGGAAGCTGAGTAGAAATGATCTCCAACAATCAGAGAGATACCTTAGAGAAGGATTCAGAAAGCTAGGTTACAAAGCTCCTGAGACATGGATGGAAGAAGACTACAGAAAGCTATGGCATGACAAGGATTTTCATAATCCAGAGTGCAAGGGGATTGACAAATATATTGCAGTAGTTTTCAGAAGAATGATGAGGGTCACAGAGAACTTTGGTCTGCTAGAGAAGTTCAAATATAATTCTCCTCCAGAGGGAAAAAAGAAACAATGGTTCTTACATGAAGACGAGATTGAAGCGATAGTCAGAGTTATAGAAGAAAAAGATACCCTAATTCTCCTCTTTGTGGGTATTTCTGTGGGAGCGAGACATCAGGCGCTCAACGATCTGAGAGTTAAAGACATAGACTTTAATGATAGGGTTATTCAAGTGCATGAGTCAAAGACTTCAGATTATGTTCTCAAGTTCCCCTCTTACGCTGTCTTTGATTTACTGAAACTCTACATCGAAGACCTAGCCCTCAAACCAGAAGATAGAATATTTCCAAAAAAATATGACTACTATCTTAGACGGCTCAGGTTAGCGGGGAAGAAAGCAAAGCTGAAGAAGCGAGTTTCGACTCACATTTTGAAGCATACTTTTGTGACGCAAGCGTCAAGACATGGAGTAAGTGCAGAGTGCATTGTTGACCAGACGGGGACAGAATTAAGAACTCTTGAGAAGTTCTACAGAGCCAAAGATGAAACAAAGTTACGTCATGAAATGCAGGGAACAGAATACAAAGCCATACCCTTTCACGAATGGATAGGCAGCTTGGGCTACCTCTTTAAAACAAGATACAATCAACTCAGAACCAATCACAAAAACAAAACTGAAGACTTTGGGGCACTAGGAATATGTGCATAATCTAATGTTCTTTCTGTTCACTAAAAACTCGGAGAATTGAAATACATTGATTACACTTGGTTAGAAATGGAAGAATTAAGCCATTCTTGCATTTCGAAATTGATTAGGCTTTTTGTTAGACCCAAAAGCGTCTTTACATTTATAATAAAATTTGCAACATAATGGGCATAGGAAGAGAACAGTAATGGAATGGAAAGAAGAAGATTTGGGAAAAATGTTAGAAACAGTAGAGAATATAGTGGAAGAAACAAAAAATAAGATAAAAGGAATCTACAGCAAACACAATCTCAATTTTCCAGATAAATCTCGCAGAGAAGATGAAAAATTTCTTAGAGCCATAATTGGTGATATTCACACTAAAGTCTTGGGTAGATACCTTAGGAAGGTTTTAGCTGTTCAACCGCAATGTGAACCGCAATATGAAACTCCCATAATACCAAAACGTAGATTTAGAGCAGACATACAAATACAAAACATCTTTATCGAAGTCAAAAGTCATGGCATGTTTCACATGGCAACTACAAAGCAACGTTTTGAGACGTTAAAAAAGGGAAATAAGGAATTAAGAAAAGAGGGAAAACCTGAGGCTACACATGTGTGGGTAGCTTTCAGGGAAAGGGAAGATTACATCGAAAAGACCAATAAAATCTTGAAAAAAATTGGTGTTGAGACATTCTTTTTCAGTAGCTACGAGAGAGAACGTGATAGACCAAATCCGAATCCAGAAGAATTAAAAAAATTAGTGGATTTTATTAAGAATGAGTTAAACCAATAGGATTATCGAATACCGAAAAATACACAAAGCTTGGTTTTTATGTAAGATTTAGCTTCATGTTGCTTTAGACAGTTTTTCAATCATTTTTTCGTTTTCAATCAAAATCGGGTTTCTGATGGTGAATGAACTGAATATCCCCTTTTTCAGCTTCACTTCAGGTTCGATGAATTCCGTTTTTATTCCAAGGGTTTGGTTTAACATCATTGTTGCATAGAGAATCCCTTCTTCCAGAAATCCAGAAAAAAGAACTATGTCTCCCCGTGAGAGGTTAGGATATACTTGTGCCATTTTTTCCTGTGTCTTGTAAACTCTTCCTCTAGCGGATGATTTCCATTCAGAAGGTTTAGTTACAACATCTCGGGGAAAAGTCTTAACCATTATGTCACGCTTTGCCCATTCCTTTGGGGAAATTCCTTTAATCCTAACTAATCCTGTTTTCTTGTCAATTTTCTTTGAAGCATTACCTTTCAAAGTTGTGATAGGTGGCATTGTCGCTTGGACTTCTTGATGTTCGGGACAGTAATTTAGAGTGAAAAAGTTCTTAATGCCAAAAACCTCTCCCGCTTTGACCCTGTATTCCTTTCCGCATTTAGAACAGTTCTTTCTTTCTTCCATTAGAACAAATCCCCGAATGACCTATGTTATAAGTTGTTTTAAATTTTAAGGTCAATTCTGAATAAGGAAAAATGGAAAATCATAAGACCTGAATACACTGAATAGCCTTTGAGAGAGTTAGGATGAACGAAAAGAAAAAACTTGAAGAAAGCAGATATTTTCTTTCTAAAATGGAACAAGCTGAAAACTTTGAATTCAAATGTAATTTAAGTGCTTTTCTTTCTGCCTCTCGTTCAGTTCTGCAATATGCTTATGCTGAAGCAGAGAAAACGAGAAGTGGGTTACAATGGTATGAATCAACTGTAAGTAAGGAACCTATTCTTAAATTCTTTAGGGATAAAAGGAACATTAACATTCACAAACAACCCATATCGCCTTCCGCTAAAACCACGATTGGAATACATGAAACACTGAGCATTTCTGATTCAATTTCAGTGGTGATAAGAGACAAAGATGGTAACATTAAAGATGAATATCATAGCAAGCCAAGCCAAACTCCCAAGATGAAACCACCTGAGACCACAAAGACAGTTACGTATTATTTTAGCGATTGGAAGGGAAATGAGGATGTTATAACACTATGCAAAAAGTATCTTGGCAAGTTAGAGAAATTAGTTAATGATGGAATACGTCAGAGGTATATTTCAGGGTAATTCGATTGAGAAAAATCTGTGAACAGCTAAGGTTCGGCATATGTAGAGCAGTAGGAAAAATCTTATTACAAAATAACACATTTTAAATAGGGAACAGCTTGAATGAAACAGAACAGAAAAGCTATCCTGTTAAATGGGTTGCGGTTGGAATAGTTCTTGGGATAGTTATCATTGGTTCTTTCTTTTTGTTGTCTGGTCCTTTAACTAAACTTTTGAATCCGCCAAGACCTGAAATCACATATAAGAACGGGCATGACGGATTTCAAGGACTAAACTATGTTATGTATGTTGATGTCACGGTTAGAAATAATGGCGGAAACGGCTGGATTGTGGTTTATTCAGACCTAGATGTAGGGGGAAGATATGAAAAACAGGATGAACGGATTTACTTGAATAACGGAGAAACTAAAGACCTAACCTTTACCTTTGATGTTACTTTTCTTGGGACATTATTTAATTTGGGAAATGCAGAGTATAGAGTATGGGCTGTGGCTGATTAATCATGAATGAGGGTATTGTTTTAATCGGGCTTCTATTTGGTTTTGCAATAGTAGTTATCGTGATTATTTTACTCGCAGTATTATATTCTGAAAGAAAAGAAGCCGCATCATATGCCGAAGAATCAAAAAGACTGATTCAGTTATTGACTGCTGGAAAAATAGACCAAGAAACCTATGAACGATTAAGGACAAAACTTGAGAATGAAATGACCTACCGAAAGGAATTAGACGCTCTTTCATCCGCGCTCTTGGTAGTGGTAAAATAGACCAAGGAACTTATGAACGAATGAAAAAAGAATTACGAGAGAAAAATCCAGAAGTCTCGAAGTAGAGCTTTCTTCTATGCCATTTTAAATATCTGTTCAGCTTAGTTATTAATGACCCAAAATGAAACCCCAAACAGAAAAATCAAACAAATAGTTGGGTGTTTTCAACAACAAAGCAGTAGACAATTTTTGGGTTCTGAGAACCTTTATTTCATTATAAGACTTGAATTTATTCCTAGATTTAAGTCTAGGTTTAAACGGGTTTAAAGTGGTCATAGAATGATGTATGCCGAAATTGAATGAAATGGGGAAGAAAAGCGTAAACGTCTAGAAATGAGCCCTAGAAATAGAAAGGGAGGCATTTTGGGTTTGTCACTTGTCACACCTACGTGCGAGAGAGAGGGAAAACAATAAGACTAAACAATTTTTGAAAAACAACAACACTTTGCATCTTGATTTTAACCATTTTTGCTTTTCCTGTCACACTTTTTGAGGGGCAAAAATCAAGAACCCGCATCTTGATTTTGCCCAAAAAAGGTTAACCGCATGTTCATTTAAACCAAATTTACAGATTTTACAACTTTTTTACAATGCTTTTTTACAAATCAACATAGTTAATGGCGTTCTAATTTTACTGCTGTTATTAGGCTCCAAATATACTGAGGTCTACCGTTAGGTTGGTTTTGCTGTGTCCCATAGGAGTTGGAAGTATTCTCGGGCGAATTTCACCAGCCCCACGTGATTGCTCCAGAAAACTAGCAGACCGGAGTAGCTGCCGCTAGTCTCTGCTTCGCCCAGAAAGAGAAGCGCCTCCTTGCCATCCACAATTACCCCTCCCCCAAACAGATTATCCCGCACCCTAGCCTCGGCAACCTCCGCAATCTTCTCAACATCCCAGTCTCCAGCCATCATAACCTGAACAGTGACCCCGCTATCCCGCAGCTGACCCAAAACGGCTATGAAAGCATCCACAAAATCTTTCGCGAAGGCAGGCGCAGCAATCATCAACTCCTTTCTGGTAACGCCCAGCATCTCCCTCAGCTTCGCCAAAATGCTGAATTCGCCCCGCAAAATCCAGATGTCAGGCTTCTCCAGCAGCTCCCGCCTCTCATACAAAGGCTGAAGCTCCCCCAAAACAACACGCTTCCAACCATTCACCATATCCTCCAAACGCAATCTAGCAGCCTCCAGCGCTTCAGAGGGCGCTTTGGGGAAATAGCGGCTAGGTCTACCGCGCTCAGCTTCAACCCACCCCTTTCTTTCTAAAGAATTTAATGTTTCATAAACCTTAGAATATGGGACGCCGCTGTATTCGCTGATCTCGCTGGCTGTCATGACCCCCTGTTCAAGCAAGGTTAGGTAGGCTCTGGTCTCGTATTCTGTTAGTCCAACCTGGCGCAGAACCTTTTTTGCGTCTTCGCTGACTGGTGTGGACAACACTTTTCACCTTATGAAAGGTTTGGAAACATTCTTATACGCTCTGCGACAGCTTAAAAATATTACCCCTATCAGTGGTGTCAAAATGCAAGTCATCAAAGAAACAAAAACCATATGCCCAGAGTGCCTCCAAGTCCTAGACGCCACCATATTCGAAGAAGACAACAAAGTCTACATAGAAAAAGAATGCCCAGAACACGGAAAATTCAGGGAGATTTACTGGTCAGACTACGAACAATACCAAAGAGCCGAAAAACTCAGATGCGACGGCGACGGACTTCGAAATCCCCGCACCGAAACGAAACTGGACTGCCCCTACGACTGCGGCATCTGCCCCCAACATAAATCCCACACAGCCCTTGCCATCATTGACGTAACCAACAGATGCAATCTGACGTGCCCAGTCTGTTTCGCCAACGCAGCGGCAGCAGGATACGTTTACGAACCCACGAAAGAAGAGATTATAGGGATGCTGGAAAACCTCAGAAGCAACGACCCAGTTCCGCCCCCAGCATTACAGTTTTCGGGAGGCGAACCAACAATCAGGCAAGACCTTCCGGACCTTGTACGGAAAGCCAAGGAACTGGGATTCCATCACGTAGAGGTTAACACGAACGGTCTCCGTTTAGCCCAGAGCGTGGATTTCTGTCGTAGTCTGCTGGAGGCTGGGGTGAGCACAGTGTATCTCCAGTTTGACGGCTTAACTTCGGATGTCTACAAGTTCACGCGGGGAGCAGACCTTCTTGACATTAAAATGAAGGCTATTGAAAACTGCCGTGAAGCTGGACTCAGCATAGTATTGGTTGTCACCTTGGTTAAGGGCGTCAATGATCATCAGCTGGGAGACATTATTCGATTCGCGATTAAGAACTTCGATTTGATTCGATGCGTAAACGTTCAACCTGTATCCATCTGCGGCAGAATCCCTCAAGAAGAACGAGAAAAAATGAGAATAACAATCCCCAACTTCATGAAACTCGTTGAGGAGCAGACAGACGGAAAAATAAAAGTCTCCGACTTCTTTCCAGTGCCCAGCGTTGTGCCAATATCTCGGGCAATTGGCTCCTTGAAAGATAAACGATACGTGGAGTTCACTACCCACCCCCACTGCGGAATGGCAACCTACGCCTTTGTTGAAGGCGACGACATGGTTCCCATTAACAGGTACGGCAACGTTGAGAAGTTCATCAAAAGCATGGAGAAAGTCTACGAGGAAGCTGCGAAGGGGCATAAGAGAAAGGCGAAATTACGTTTGATAGGAGCCCTTCGCCACATCAAGTTTGGTTTGCTGAGAAAGTATCTCTTGCCTATCTTGAGAACTGGTTCCTACGAATCCTTGGGAACGCTTCACAGGAAAATGCTCATGATCTCTTCTATGCACTTCATGGATCCCTACAACTTCGATTTAGAGAGAATTCAGAGATGCTGCATCCACTATGCTGTGCCTGATGGCAGAATTATTCCCTTCTGCACCATGAATTCCATTCACAGAACGAAAGTTGAGGAAAAGATGGGAACGCCCCTGAAAGAGTGGCGAAAGAAACACAAAATCCCGATTGGCGCTGTAGCCTAGAAGGCGGAAAAGGCTATAAGGAGCGGCTCTTCTTCAAAACTTTGGTGAAATGACTATGGGCGGTGGAAAGAAGAAGCAGTCCCTCAAGCAGATGACGAAACCCAAGGCTCCTAAAGAAGAAAAGCAGAAGGAACGCAAGGCAGGTGCACCGCCGCCTGCAAAGAAGAGTCTTGGCTTGACTCTGCCCGATATTGAGAGCAAGAAAGTTTTGGGGGAACTGAAGGGAATGAAGGTTCTTACTCCTTCTGTTGTGGCTGCGCGGTTTAACATCCGATTGAGCTTGGCAAAAACTTTCCTTAAAGAGTTGGAGCGGCGAAAGATGGTTGAGTACGTCTCTGGGGGAAAGAACCTTAAGATTTACAAGCTTCTAGCCTGATTAATTGGATGGGGTGGATGAAGGGTGGAGTTTCCAGAGAGAGTTTACACCGTTGAAGAAGTGAAGAAGGCGCGGTCTCTTATCGAGAGCGGGTATAAGCATACTTTGAAGGTGGATGGAAGCGCAGATTTTGCGGGTAAGGTTGAAGACGCCTTAAATCTGATTAAAACTGCGGGGTACTACGATTTTCTGCGGACCTATATCCGAACTATTCGCGAGATGGATGGGTTAAGTCAGCTTCGCGAGCAAGAGGTAGCTATATGGTTTAACGTGAAAGCGCTTGATGACCCCATTGATGACGCTGGTTTTCTTGTTCAGAAGGCTCAGCAGATGAAGGACTTCATTGAGGGGAGGCTCTATTACGAGACTGCAGAAGTAAAGGCTGTAAACAAACGCCTCGAATTCGTTGAAGCCCTAAAAGACAAGACCAAAGACCTAGTCCTAAAGAAAAAGTGCGAAGAAAACCTGAAAAAATGGAAAGAACAGCCGTTCCCTTAACCTTTTCACTATTTGTTCCACGTTTGAAGCTTCGCTTGGGCTGTAAAAAAAGTTAAAAAAAGGAATATTTTACCTAAAACCTTTTCAAAGTTGAAAAATAGAGCTTGTGTTGGGGGATTAAATTTAATCCTAACCCAATCGTTTTCTGAGTAAGTATTCATTTATTATGTCTTGCTCATACAATGAAGTGTCCACTTCCTAGAAAAACAGAAAATTTTTCTGCAGGTTTGAGTCAAATACCAAAATGCTGGCGCATACAACGAAAATGCGAATGACTACATATCTATTTGCTCTGGGTTTATTGGCCCTTTCAATTGGGTCAGTAATTTGGGTAGCAAATTTTATTCAGTCTCTACAGAAATATGATGAATACTGTGAAATAGTTAGTAGCCAAAGATTGGAGCTTCCACTTCCATATCATGCTTGGGAATGGGGAAAAAATGTTAACATAACCCTTATTGCCCTATTATTTCTGTGGATTCCCTTCAGTGACCATTTTCTACGAAAGATCGCTTACCCGTTTTTGAGGAAAAAACTGACTTATAGAGGCGTAAAACGTTATTCGCGCACAGTTTCTCGATCATTATATGAAAAAATTTATGGAATAGTCTTGGGCTACTTCACGCGAGTAAATCGGAAGGTTAATGCAAAAATTTCTCTATGGTTCATGAAACTTGAAACCTATGAGCACGTGCACCTTCTAACAAAGGTTTTCAAGTGGATTGTTTTGCCCTCAAGTGTCCTCTATGGTTATGCAATGTTCATTTTCTTCGGGCGGAATGCGTTGGACTCCATTTTACTAGCAAATTTAATGTTTTTTTACAGTAATTTTGTTCCAGATTTGCCCGCTATATTCCGAAGAAAAGTTTACCGTGATGTAAGAGACAGCTTCCACGAAGAGTTGCCGAAGTATAAGTCCTATGCTCTTCTGCTTCTTGCTCTAGTATTCATTATACTGTTATTTTGCGGAAAAAAGATAAGATGGAAAACAACCGAAACATTCCACAACTTCAAATCCCTAGCAATCTATGGAATATTCCTATTTACTCTAGGTTTTCTTGTTTTGGTAGCCTTTCCGATTTCAATTGGAAGCACAATAGAGGTTATTTGGATTCCACTTTTTGCTTTGCTAGGATATCTTACTCATCTTAAAGTCGACGATGTGTTTTGAAGTTAAAATGTAACCCAAGTTGCTAGTTGAATTGTGAAGAAGATGGTTTGCAGAAAATCTCTGAATAAACCAAGACATTAACAAACTCATCAAGCATGAAAACAAAGGTTACTAAAAAGTGGAGAGTTGCAGGAAATGTGGCAATGTCTCCAAAAGTTTAAGGAAAACCCTTTTCCTCAACGTTCAGTTTTCCTTGATTAAACAAAACTATCTTTTTTTTATGATGATTTTTGTTCCGCTCTTCACGTGTTCAAATAGTTCTAGCTTTTTGGTTACGTTACCGATAATGTTTACTGGGCTGTAGGGTTGTGTTTCGCCCCAGAAGATGCAGAAGGCATTTCCCATGGGCCAGTATGCAAGGGCGCCCCTCTCCACGGTGGGTGAAGCCTTTTCGCTTCCCATCTTCACTGGAATATCGAAGTAAACTTCTTCTTTCCACAGGGCTGCCATCCCTTCAAGGGGAAGCGCTCTGGTTATAGCATCCACTGTCCGCGGAGAGCGAATACGAACAAGTTCTCCCTCAGCCTCACCTACACCCACTACAACAAGTCTGATGGGTATGCGAGAAACACTCAATGCTGAACACTCCAGTTTTATCTTTAAAGGCGTTCCCCTATTAGTTTTTATTGCACGACTATCCCTCAAAAAACAGGCTTATCATGCAATGCGAATTCATCTGTTTGTTCTCGCCGTTTTTGCCTAAATGACACGGTGGAAAGGAAATTGCACCAGTAAGGTTTATATCTCAAGGCATTTTCTAGTGTTCCGCAACAAAATAAGGAGAAACGATTGAGATTGTCTTCTGGATTAGCTGGAACACCGGTTCTCATACTCCGTGAAGGAGCATCCCGGTCAAGAGGGCATGAAGCCCAACACGCCAACATCATGGCTGCAAGAATAGTAGCAGAGGCAGTAAAAAGCGCCCTTGGACCAAGAGGAATGGACAAGATGCTGGTAGACAGTTTCGGAGACGTAACCATAACCAGCGACGGACGCACAGTTTTAGACGAAATGGATATTCAACACCCCGCCGCCAAGATGATGGTGGAGGTCGCCAAGACCCAAGACGACGAAGTAGGAGACGGAACAACCACTTCCGTAATCATAGCAGGAGAACTGCTGTCAAAGGCTGAAGTACTCATAGACAAAAACGTTCACCCCACAGTCATCATTGACGGATACAGAAAAGCCGCTGAAAAAGCTCTCGAAACACTAGAAAAAATCGCGATAACAATCACCCCCACAGACAAAAAGGCTATTGAGAAAGTTGCCATGACCTCCATGGCTAGCAAGCTGGTGGCAGGAAGCAGGGAATATCTAGGGGAGATTGCCACTTCGGCGATTCTCCAAGTTGCCATAAAGAGTGGAGACGGCTATAAAGTAGATATTGACAACGTCAAAGTGGAGAAAAAACCTGGCGAATCCCTTACAGATACAAAACTCATAAACGGCATAGTTCTTGACAAAGAGGTTGTTCACTCCGGCATGCCAAAAAGGGCGGAGAAAGCCAAAATCGCATTAATAGATACTGCCCTTGAGATTGAGAAAACCGAGTTCGACGCAAAAATAAATATAGAAAGCCCAGAACAAATGGACGCTTTCCTCAAACAAGAAGAAAACATGATAAAAGACATGGTAGAGAAACTTACCGCCAAAGGCGCAACAGTCATCCTCTGCCAAAAAGGCATCGACGACCTAGCGCAACACTTCCTCTCAAGGAAGAATGTTTTAGCAGTTCGCCGAGTGAAAAAATCAGACATGGAAGCCCTAGCAAAGGCAACAGGAGCAAAAGTCGTCACAAACATAGATGACCTGAGCGTGAAAGACCTAGGATACGCCCAGCTCGTAGAAGAACGGAAAATTGGCGACGACAAAATGACCTTCATAGAAGGATGCAAAAATCCGCTGGCCGTCACAATTCTCATACGCGGAGGAACCGAGAGGATAGTTGACGAAGCAGAACGTTCACTACATGACGCTCTCTGTGTCGTAGGCGACGTTGTTGAAGAACCAAAGATCATAGCTGGAGGCGGCTCACCTGAAATGGAGGTCGCCAAAATGCTCAGAGAATACGCCGAAACGCTTCCGGGAAGAGAACAACTCGCAGTCATGCAGTTCGCCGAAGCCCTCGAAGCAATACCCACCACCCTAGCCGAAAACGCTGGACTCGACCCTATCGACATCATATCAGGACTACGAGCAAGTCACGAGAAGGGAGAAGTATGGTCAGGAGTTGACGTCAACACCGGCAAAGCTGGCGACATGGAAAAAGCAGGCGTCTTCGAACCATTAGCAGTTAAAAAACAGATTATCAAATCCTGTACCGAAGCCGCAACTTTAATCCTAAAAATCGACGATGTAATAGCTTCAGGAAAAATGAAAACTCCCCCAATGCCACCAGGCGGCGGTGGAATGGGAGGCATGGGCGGAATGGGCATGCCCCCAGGCATGTAGGAGCGTTCTAGAAAAACGAGCGAAAAGAGTGAAGTTTCCATCGGACCTGCCAAACTAACCCGTTTTGAGCGGGCTCGCATAGTAGGAGCTAGAGCCCTACAGATTGCTATGGGCGCTCCCATCCTTGTGGAGTCTCCAGAAACCCGCGCTGGTCCTATTGACATCGCGCTCTTGGAGCTGGATACGAAGATACTTCCTCTCACTGTCCGAAGAACCCTCCCAGACGGGACATACCAGGACATCCCCCTCAAATGGCTACTCGGGTAATTTTTCCCCATTAGCCCACACTTTTTCAGCATACCCCTATTTCGCCAAAAACCACTCCCCCTCAATGTCCCCCTTGAAGAGGGAATACCGAACTCTATTTGGAGCCTAATAACAGCGTATTGTTGAAAAACAGCTTTTTCGGGAAAACTCAGCGAACCAGCTTGGCGGTCATGATGCCTCGGTTGTCCGTCCGTTGGTCATCTGTGTGCTCCCTAGTAACGGTTTCTTCACAGGCAGACCGCCAACATTTATGGAGAATGTTTCAGTTTAAAAAAGCTTCTTCGCTACTCCCGCTTGGTCCATAGCTCTTTCTTCAGCATGTCTCTTACTGCTGCCCTGATAGCGGCGCTTCGGCTGGGGTACATCCCTGACCTTACGAGTTCGTCAAGTCCTGTCAAATAAGCTTCTGGAAGAAGAACTGTTACAAGTTTCATTCATGTTTCACCCTTGCACTGGCATATTATCTAGCTAATATGCACATATAGCCTTAATAGGGTTTACCTCAACAAAATGGCTCATCGCAGAATCATCTATTGCATCTGAATCTGAGGCGCAAGCAACTAATTCCCGCCATCTTTCAAGCTTCTGATAATCATTGGTGTGCTAATGTCTATTCCATGCTCCTTGCATGTTTCGAAGACCTTTCGGTGAAGTTCAGCATCTATTTCAGGGAGTCCCTTAATGTCATTTATGAAAACGTAAAGAACATATTCGACAGCGTAATTCTGGAATCTAGTTATCCAGACATAGGGTTTAGGTTCCTTCAAAACTCTGGAAACCTTTGATGCCGCCTCTAACAAAGCTTTCTCCACATCTTTGGTCTCATACTCGAATCCAGGCGTAACCGTAACCTGCCTTCTAACTACCTTCTTCTTTCCGAAATTGTCTATTTCAGCCTTTAACAACTCCTGATTTGGAACCGAAACCAAGACGTTGTCGAGAGTAATCATCTTGGTGTAGATTAATTCAACAGCCACAACATCAGCGAATTTACCGTTAAAGAATATCCTGTCTCCAACCCTGAAGGGTCTGCTGGTCATCACAATCAAGCCTGCAATAGCGTTTCCAAGGGTGTTTATCGCTGCAAAACCTATGATGGTGCCCCCAAGAATCGTTAAGAGCCCAGAAACCACACCCAAAGTTATTCCAAACTGAGCCAAAATAATCGAGAAGACTACCAAAAATATGATCCATTTCACGATTCTATTCAAAGTGTAAGCAGCGTGTTCCTCAAGCCTCTTCTGGGTTCTCAGAGCTCTTATCTCTCTAGTGACGACCTTGGAAAGGATGTATCCAGCAATGACCAAAACTAGCGAAATGACGATGTTAGCAAGGTTCTCTATAGCCCACTCGCCTAAGGAATTAATGAACTCTAACGGGTTCATGCTAGAGAATGGAGGTTGAATCTTTAAAAGCATTATCACAGTAAGTCATAGACCATAAACAATGGCTGGTGCGTCACAAGTGATCATTTACAGCATACCAATACTGGCTGCATCATTACTGCTGATTATGCTGGTCAGCGACCGAGTCATCCGCTACGTGCTGATTTTGTCCAGAGTTTTCGGTCTCTCTGAAATGGCTGCAGGCTTCATCCTCCTCTCTGTTACAACATCACTGCCGGAGCTTTCAGTCTCCACCGTTGCCTCCCTTGCTGGCGAGGGCGGGCTTTCTGTAGGTAACGTTCTAGGATCTAACATCGCGAATCTGACGGTGATTCTTGGCTTGGCAATAGTTTTCAGCAGAAAAAATATTTTTGTTAAAGGTCAATCTCAAAAAGAGCTTGTTCAATTCCTCTTCATCTCCTCCATAATACCGCTATTTATTGTCCAAAGGGGAAGTTTGGGTCCAGTACTAGGAATAGTACTTTTGATCCTCTTCGCCTACTTTGCTGTAACCGTTTCCCGCAAATCTGAGGGCTTGAGCTTCAATGAAACCCCCCAAAAAGGAAACACAGCCCTTGTAGGCATCAAATTTTTGGTAGGCGCTGGATTTATCATAGTTCTTTCGAAGTTTGCTGTGGACAGTTCGGTGGATATTGCAGGGTTCATAGGTTTGCCCACCTCCATAGTAGGGGCAACAATCATCGGTCTCGGAACTTCTCTGCCTGAACTTGCAACAACCGTACAAGCCCTCAAGAAGGGGCTGTTTGGTTTGGCTCTTGGAAATCTGCTGGGTAGCTGTATAACCAACATCACTCTCATTCTAGGAGTGACATCGCTGATCTCGTTTTCTCCCGTGAATGCTGTTGCTGTGCAGAGCATCATGTTTTACGTTTTGCTTTCGTCATTAAGCGTTTGGTATATGGTTGGGGCAAGTGAACGCATAACAAGAAAGGGAGCCCTATTTCTCTGTCTGGTGTACGGTCTATTTATCCTGCAACAGGTGGGGGTTTCCATATTTGTTATATAGCCGAGGAAAGACGGATTAGAAAACCTAAAAAAGAGATGCTTCTAAGAAAGTATCGGGGAAAAAGGCATGCCCGTCACCGTTGAAGATTTAGTCGCCAATCCTTTTCTGCTTTTGGGGATAGTTTTGACGATAGTAGGCGCTTTCTTGATTGTTTACATATTCAACAAGTTAGTGAGAAGAATTGAGAAGAGAGGCGAACTAAAGAAAGGAGCACTTGTCCACCTAAAGAGGTTCTTTCAAATACTCATCTATCTCGTAGCTCTCATCGTAATCCTTTCCATCTTAAAAATTGACATCACCGCGGCAGTTGCAGGTCTTGGAGTAGGAGCATTAGTAATCGGCTTTGCCCTGCAAGACATAATTGAAAACTGGGTTTCCGGTATCATAATAATGTCTGGAAAAACTTACACCATAGGCGACGTAATCCGAATTGGAAACCTAACTGGAACAGTCACGGACATTTCTCTTAGAACAACCAAGTTGAAGACCTACGATAGAAACGAGATAATCATTCCGAACTCAGTGCTTATGAAGGAAAAAATAATCAATCTTACAGGAGGAGAATGTGAGGCTGTGGCTTCCATAATCCTTGCAATAGATTATACGGCGGATGCTGAGAAAGCCAAAGCCATAATAGAAGATATCCTGAAAAATCATGAAGCGGTCATCGTTAGCAAGAAACGAAGAAGAGAAATAAGATTTATTGTACGCAACCACGAGTGGGCAAATGACCTTGAGGTTCTGTTTTGGATCAACGATCCTCCCAACGAGGAATTCATTAAATCAAATATCACTGAATTGATCCAGAAAGAATTCAAAAAAGAAGGAATACTCCCCCCAATTCCTTCCATAATGCGAAGAGAGTATCTAACCGGACAAAAAACGTCCAACGAACAAGAAACATAGTAGATAGTGTTATGTCCTTGATGTGCGATTGTAATGGCAGTTGGGGCACGAAAAGAACGTCTGCTTTTTGCCCCTCAGTTTTCGCACAACCATCTCGGTTTCACACCTTGGACATTTCATAGCAAGTCAATCCCTCAATCGTGCGTTTATATTTTTCTCAAAAATCTCCAATGTGTACATGTTATCATCGCAGATATGACGCGTCTATATCGTCAATGCAAAAGGCAGATGACCTCCAGTTCTTAGAAAAGATAAAAAAATCTGAAAACAAATCACTAGCTCGTTCTCAAGCTATTCGTTTTTCTTTTTACCCTTTGCTTTCTTTCCTTTTTTCTTTGGCACAGTTCTTTCCCTCCTGTTCTGGACCGTAGTCAACCGGTTGACTACCAGTCTTCTTAATCTTCATCGGTGTCTTCTCCCCGTGTTCCTCGAACACGGTTTACACCTCTAAATTCTAGAGGGCGCAGAATCAAGGATTTATGCATTTTCTCCAGAAAAGGAGTCTAAAAAATTATTATTTTTGGAAAATAGCCGTTTTTATTGGTTATTTTTTGGTATATAACTATTTTCTGAGAGGGAATCTAGCATATCTTTCATTGCTTGTGTGTTGTGAAGAAATTCCAGCTTGATAGGTGTAACTGAAATGTAACCCTTCTTGATGGCATGCAAATCTGTTCCGAGTTCTCCGTCGGGATAGCGACTTAACGCCCAACTTATAATCTTGTAGCCTTCCCCTCGTTCAGTATGTATGTCACCATAGCCATCATACGACAGACTGGTAAGCTTCACCTTCTTTCCATCAGCTTTTTCTGGCACATTTATCGAGACGATGTCCATGTCTGGTGGCATCCCGTTTTCCAAAATGTGTTTGGCGGCTCTATAAGCAATGGTGGCTGCCAGCTCCAGATCCTTCACCGTAACTTTCTCTTTTTCAAACATTCTCTCCGTGATCATTGGTATGCAGTAGGAGATGGCGAGGGCTGGCACATGGTGGATAGCGGCTTCCATGGCGGCTCCTAAGGTGCCTGAAGTCAGCAAATCGTCTATTCCCAAGTTTGGACCTAAGTTTATTCCAGCTACAACCAGATCTGGCATACGCTTCAAGATTTTGTTCACTGCTATCAGAAAGGAGTCAGCTGGTGTACCAGTTGTGGCGTACGCTTTTTCTCCATCATTAAGGTTAGTTTCTGTTATCTGTACGTGACCGATGCTGAGGGCTTTTCCGATGCCGCTTTTCTCGTCTCCGGGAGCGATGACAACTACTTCCCCCAGTTTTTCTAGCTGTTTTTTCAGAGCACTTAAGCCAACGGAGTCTATGCCGTCGTCGTTGATTAGTAGGATTGTCGGCAAGGCAGTTCCTCAGGTTGCATTAAATAGAAAATCCATTATTTTAGGGTACTCTTACCCTGAGGAAAACGTTTTTGTTTCAGAGGTAAAAACTTTATAGCAAGGGAACAGGATGACGGATGCTGACGAACCCAAAAAGGTCGTGGACTGTTCAGGACTTTGCTGTTCATTGCCGCTCGTTAATACAAGGATGGAACTAGACAAGCTGGAGGCTGGTCAAACCTTGGAAGTTATAGCAACATGCCCCTCCGCGGAAGAGGACATAAAGATTTTGACCCGACTAAAAGCCTGTGAACTAGTTCGAAAATGGAAAGAAGCTGATCAAACCCACTTTTTAATAAGGAAAATATAGCGAGTTTCCGATGTTTTGCACTGTTTCGGGTTGTTTTTAGGCTACTCTTTATGTGTTTCTGTGTGGACATATATCGATTTCCTTAATATGTCGACGGGTGAAACAGCATATATTAAGTAACAAGACACAATATGTTTCTCAGTAGAACATTACAACAATCGAACAAACAAACAAAAGGGGAAAAACATGAAACCATTCGCAACAAATTGGCACCTATACAAACAGCTCCTAACCCCATTATTCACGAAAGACGAGAACCACAACCGAAGTTTACGGGTCAAAAAAGGAAAAGAAAACTCAAGCCCAGAAGGCAAGGTTGAAAAGAAAACAACGAGTTTTGAAGAACTTTTGCTGGAAGCAATAGATGAAGGGCTCTCTTTGCTCGGAGAAACGGCGAAACAGGCGGTCTACTTCCATTTAGAAAAAACCTTCAAGATTAACAGGCAAGACATTCCCCATAAAATTGAAGAGTTCACCGATGCCCTCGAGAAAATCTTTGGAGACGGAGCCAAAATACTTGAGATTCAAATAATGAAGTGCATCTACAAAAAAGTCGGCTTCACCTTCAAACACCATCCGAAAAAAACGAACATAGAATTTACAGAATATATAGCAGCGGTCAAGTTAGCAAAAAAGAATCAGGAAAACATCAAGGAACAACAGTTAAATCCAAAACGCAAGCAGAATGGAAAAAAAGATATACGTGCGAAAATGTTAGTGCGATTCCCAAATCCGGCAAACTGGATTTGCAAAAATCTTTCGCAAGTTACCATGTTCTAAGATCCGATGGCTCTCGTCTAACTGCTTTAATAGAAGGAAAATCCAACTGCACTTTACAATTATAGGTTTGTGTTTGCCGTCTCTCTATTGAACTACATAGTTCATATGCAATAACTTTATATTCCATGATGTTATTTTGACGCTCTTGATGGATGGGAGGGGGCGTAGAGAAAACACCCCTGTTCTCCATTCGCCAAGAGACCTACCCTCTCCTTGGGCAGAATGTCGGCGCATCTGCGCGCAAGCGCCAAGTCCCCCCCTTCCTTTAACTTTCTGGTTTAACATCACATCAAAGAGAGCACCTCAGCGAATAAGGAACACTAGAAGAAAGCGCTTCTCCGGATTTTGAAGTCTCTGAATTCTCCGGTGTATTCTTCCCATTGAACATCTACTTTCGTAACTCTGGCTTCTGAAGGTCCCTTTCGGCAGAATTCAATCAGTTTTTCCACATCTTCTTTTTTTCCCTCAAAGATTGCTTCCACCCTGCCGCCAGACGTGTTTCGAACCCAACCGTTAATGTTTCTTCTCGTTGCCATGCTACGGGTCTCTACCCTGAAGAAGACGCCTTGGACCCTCCCGCTTACGAAGATGTGGGCTCTAACTTTCATGTTTCTCTTCAACCTCCCGTCATCTATAGTGGGATGGTTGACCTTGTGGACTGAGAATTTCAAAGGTTGGATATTATGCTTTTTTGTTAAGGTGCCGTTTTGAACGTGATGGACTGTCCTGATAGCTCTAACTCGTAAAGCTGATTTACATCAAAGCTGATGCCAAGCTCTTCATATTCTCTTTCAGTGAGAAACAGGATCATCTTCGGGAGAGCAAATTGGGTTCTTTGTGTAGCAATCACTGGAAGTTGCTGCTGTAGACTCTTCATGACCTCCTGAACCATTCGTGCCTCTTCGGTTTCAGGTCTAACAGCAAACCTGGGAATCACCCGATCCTCAATCAGCTCGATACGCTTACCTAGGTTACCTTCAGGATCCCGTATAGATTCAATCTTCTGAACCCTGACACGCGTCACATCAATCACTCCAGCTAACCATTAATGCTCAGAGAAGCCTTTATACATTTTCTTAAAGAGGTCACTCACTCCATCTCAATGGTTGCAGGAGGCTTCGGCGTCACATCGTAGTAGACACCGGAAACCTTGGGGCAGCTCTCCAGAATCTTCTCAGCTGTTTCAGAGAGGGTCGCCCAAGGAATCTGTGATACTTCTGCGGTCAAGAAGTCATGCGTTTGGATTGCTCGCAGAGAGATCACATAAGGTTGTTTCTCAGAGGTTTCTTGGATGGCATACAGGATTCTTATGAAACGTGGATTTTCGGTAATAAGCTTGGTCTGAAGAGTTACTAAGTTTTTGATGGGAGCCTGATGGACATGACCTTCAGGTTTTTGAGCAGTGATGGCGGCAATCTCTCCGTAGCGTCGTTCACCTCCCTCAACGCCAGTAGCCTTATCTTCGAACACCTTCACAGATAAATGACGTTTTGGAACCGTGAGAAATCTTGTTGCCGCTTCCTGAATATGCACCACAAAATGATTTGGCGGCTTCTCAATGTTATCAATTATTGCGGCGAAGTACTGGCTGGGACTGTGTTTAGCGAAGTTTTCCTCAGCTATGGCGGTGGCTTTCTTGAGCGTCTCCAGCTTGTCCTTCCTGATTTCTCCAACCACCCGCACAGAGAGTCCAGGACCAGGAAAAGGCTGCCTTTCCGAGATTTCTTCTGGAATCTTCAAGTATCTAGCTACCTCCCTCACTTCACCCTTATAGAGAGAGACAACAGGCTCGATGACTTGGAACCCATAACGTTCTGTAGGGCTTATTCCTATCTGGGCTAGAACGTTATGCTGAGTTTTAACGCCTCCTTTCGTTTCAACTATATCCGCTTGGATAGTTCCCTGAACCAAAAACTTACAGCCTTCCCTTTCAGCGGTTTCGCTTAAGACTTTGTAGAAGGTTTCTCTGAATTTTTTGCGCTTCTCTTCAGCATCCCTCAAACCCTTCATTTCCTTTAAGAAACGATCCTTAACGTTCAGCACTCTCATGGGCAAGTTTAGGGGAGGCTCGGACAGAATTTGTGCAACTCTTTCAGCTTCTCCTTCTCGCATGAAGGCGTCGTCAAGGATGACGCAGAGAAGATTCTCTCCCATGGCGCGGTGGGTGAGCACAGCAGATGTTGTGCTGTCCACGCCTCCTGAAACCGCTATGAGAGCCCGCTCTCCTCCCACAACTTTCTTGATCGCTTTTACCTGCTTTTCCACAAAGCCTTTCGAATCAGATTTCGCCAATTTTTGCTCCTCCTGCTAACATTAGTCTGTGTGCCCTTTTTTCTGTTATGTACATGCCCATCTGGGGCATTCTTTCTTTTCCGATGATTTGCATCATTGCTTTTGTTGTGACTGGTCGTGGGAGTTCCGTTAGGTTTCTGAACCTGATGAATGTGGCTTTTTTTCTTCCCTCTAAAAAATCGTGATATTCATCATAGGAGCTTAACAGAGATTCATGCCCAAGAGATTTCCAGAGGTCTTCGGCGTCTCCGGTTATGCGTTCAATGAAATCTGCATATCCATGGATGTCTTTTCTGGGGTGCGTCACATAAAAGAATAGCTGCTTCGCATTTTTGGGACCTACTATGCCTCTGCGGACAAAGGCATGGACGTGTTTACCAGTTCTGTTTTGGTTGCAGAGTCTTTTCCAAAATTTTTCTAGATTTAAAACGATGAAAGCGTACCGTTCCAACTTTTTTCACATCGCGTCTGTTTCGCAATTACATTTTATGTCGCTTTACCCTTATAAACAACAAACGGATTAGGATGAGAAAAGAAAATCTACGTTTTACGTGTGCAATCATCGTCAAGTAATTAGTTGTTACCATTTCTAGAAGAGAGGGAAAACCTTTAAAAATGTTGAACAAAGGGATTCTGCAAGGGATGTTTCCCTCGTTAAAAGCAGCAAGAATTTAATAGACCCTTTAAATCATGTCATATTGAGGTTGGTGCATCATGGCTGAAATAGGTTTAAGACCTCGAATGTTAGTAAAGGACGTAATGTCCAGTCCCGCAATCACCATCCCAGAGGATGCCCCCGTTGACAAAACAGCTCAACTCATGAACCAAGGTAAAGTAGGTTGTATCATAGTAACCAGCAAAGATGGGAAGCCTCTAGGCATCATAACCGAAAGCGATCTTGTGACACGCGTTTTAGCTAAAAATCTAACACCAAGCAAATTAAGCGCCAAGGAAGTCATGTCAGCGCCGCTGATTACTGTAGACCCAGATGAGACCCTTACCGAAACCGCTAGGCGAATGAGTAAACTTAATGTTCGAAGGCTGGGCGTCATTTACAAAGGAAATCTCGTGGGGATAATTGCTAGCAAGGACATTTTAGCTGTAACGCCTGAGCTTCTCGAAAACATGCAGGAGAAAGCCCGCATAGAGAGAGAAACAGAAGTGGAGGAAGAGAGTGCAGAACATACTCCTTCAGCCGGATACTGTGAACAGTGTGGCAGCTGGTCCGAAAACCTCGAAGAAATTGAAGGAACCTACCTCTGTGAAGAGTGCCGCATGGAACTCTAGAGGGATAATGAGGGCGCACTCTTGTTCCTGTAGTTAAGTACCTTCTTTAGATTAATGGAGGTCCCAGTTTGGCTAGACGTGATGGTGGAAGAAGAGAAACTTTTCGTCGTACACTACGAGAAAAGCGTCCTCTCGACCTGAGAGAACAGCCATCTAAGGGGAGGGATGGAGAGATAATGACGATAGCTAAAACCTCCGTTGTTACTGTGGCAATCACCACGCCTGTAATCGACGGGATTCAGGTTATGGTCAAAGAAGGCTTCCGCAGGATACCCGTCGTTAATCCCGGAACCAAAAGGCTTCGAGGCATAGTAACCGCTTATGACCTCATAGACTATCTTGGCGGAGGTGAAAAGTTTCAAATAATCCAGAGAGAACTCGCCGGAAGCTTCTTTAAAGCAATAAACGAGCCGGTCAGGCATATCATGACCTCTGATGTTATTTCTGTTTCCTCCTCTGCCAAAGTCAATGATGCCATAGACCTCATGGTAAACCGTAACGTCGGATGTCTCCCCATCGTTGATGAAGAGACTCGTGTTCGAGGAATAGTGACGGAACGGGATATACTCAGAATTTTCAGGGGAATGGTGAGCGGAACTAAGGTTTCGGACCTGATGTCAAAAAAGGTTGTTTTAGCTACTCCGGAAGCTTCCATTTTGGAGGCTGAGAAGTTGATGGTTAAAAACAGTTTCAGGCGTTTACCTATCATATCCGAGGGCAAAGTCGTCCGTGTAGTCACTGTGACGGATATTCTACGTTTCTTTGGTTCCGGCAAGGTCTTTCAGAAACTAAGTTCAGGAGCTATTGACCAGGTCTTGCAGACACCTGCTATCGAGACGGCTACAAAGGATGTTGTGATAGTTGATGGCGATATTGATGCAGGTGAGGCTGCGCAGCTCATGTTGGAGAAAGGCGTTGGCACTATGCCCGTATTAAAAAACGAGAAACTGGTAGGGATGATAACAGAACGAGACTTCTTCAAGCTCGTAGCCTGATGAATTTATAAGGGCTATGATAAGCTTAACTTCCTTGTAGGTGTATGCTTGCTCGTCGACACAGTCCTCTATAATGCTAAAATCTACATTCAAGGAAACATTGTTGAAGCAGGACTTGCCATAAAAAACGGAAAAATAGTCAAAATAGCCAAGAAGACAAACCTCCCTCCAGCCTCGACAAAAATAGACCTGAAAGGTCACATAACCCTTCCTGGCATCATCGATTCTCACGTTCATCTGCGAGACCAGCAGCTGGCTTACAAAGAAGACTTCTTCACCGGAACAGCTGCCGCAGCAGCAGGCGGTGTAACCCTGGCAGTCGACATGCCCAATAACAAACCCGTCACCCTCAGCTCCTCCTCCCTTAGAGAAAGGATGAAGCTAGCCGAAAAGCGAGTTTCGGTTAATGTCGCTTTCTACTCGGCTTTTCCCAAGAGACTGGAAGAAATTGCCGAAGTAGTTAAAGCGGGGGCGGTGGGATTCAAAGTCTATCTGTCAAAGAAGATTGGGGGGATTGACATTGACAATGATGAAGTGCTTCTTGCAGCTTTTCGGGAGGCTACAGCAAATGGAGTTCCAGTTGCGGTGCACGCTGAAGACCGGAAAATCCTTGAGGAACGGAGAAGAGAAATGGAAACGGTGGGACGGAGTGATACTGGAGCTTATGTGATGTCCCATCCTCCGGAAGCGGAGGTTCAGTCAATACAGCGTATCATTAGGCTCGTAAAGAAGTCGGGGGTTAGAGTTCACTTCTGTCATATAAGCTCAGCATTGGGGTTGAAAGCCGTTCTAGCAGCTAAGAAAGCAGATTTGCCCGTAACGTGCGAGGTTACCCCCCACCATCTACTCCTGTCTTCTGAAGAGTATAGACGCTCAGGAACTTTTGCTCTCACCAATCCTCCCTTGCGAACGCGAGAAGATGTCTCCGCCCTGTGGAGCGCCCTTAAGCGTGCTTTTATCGACATTGTAGCTTCGGACCATGCTCCCCACGCCCTTGAAGAAAAGGATGTCAAATCAGTTTGGGAAGCGAAACCGGGTATACCTGGACTTGAAACAACTCTCCCCCTTCTTCTGACTCAGGTAAACGTGGGTCATCTCCCATTAGCTGAGCTAGTGAGATTTACCGCCACAGAACCAGCAAAGATATTCCATCTGAGTGAAAGGGGAAGCTTGGAGGAAGGAAAATGGGCTGACATTGTGGTGGTAGATATGAAACAAGAACATAAGATTGATTCTTCGGTCTTCTTTTCTAAAGCTAAATATTCTCCTTTTGACGGCGTACATGTTAAAGGTAAACCGATAAAGACGTTTGTGAATGGGCACTTGGTTATGGATGAAGGAGAGATTGTTGCAGAGCCTGGAACTGGACAGGTGATTGGTAGCCACTTCTCTTTGCTGTGATTTGGCATGACTGTTTTGGTGCAAAATATTTTGTGGATTTCGCATGATGCCTCCCTTTTTAGATTTTAAATGAGGTTTTTTTATAGAGTTAAATTCTATATTTCTGTTCTAGAAAATCTCACCTTCTTGGTTTATATAATTGGGAGTTATTATACAGTTCCGCATGAAATGTAATTTCCCGATGTGATTCTGATCCGCTCCAATCAGGAGGGATTTGGTAGTGGATGAGATCTTTTGGGTAATCGGGAAGAAGCGTGTAGCTGTTTCTTTCGTCAAAATTTGTGCAAGGTTTTATGTTTTTTGGAGTGAATAAAAATGGGCAGGCATAGGAGCAGATTGAAGATTCTAGAGGATATTCTCTCTGTCATTAATGGAGATAAGGGAGTTAGGAAGACTCAGATCATGTATAAGGCTTATTTGAGTTATAAACTCTTAACCCGATACCTAAATGATGTTACGGAAGCGGGGTTGGTGGTTTGTGATGATGATAATTGTTACTTGCTTACTGAGAAAGGAAAGAAGTTTTTGACGAGATTTGGTGAATACTCAAGATTTCGTCAGAATATTGAGCAGCAATTGAATCAGATTGAAGACCATAAAGCAGCATTGAAAGAGATGTGCCCCAATAACGGTTCAGCTAACAATAAGCAGAAGGCTTTGGAGCTAGAATAGCGGATTCAGACCTAACAGGAGCTAGATTTTTATGGGTTCATATTCGAGGATTTCTGTGTTTTCGGTTTTTTTGTTTTTGCTGCTTTTAGTTTCTTTTCCGTGGGTTGGTGCGGTGGATGAGGCTGACTCTGCTTTGGGTCTGGCTGATGCTGAAGAGGCTTTGGTTTCGGCTTATAATGCTGTTTTGGAGGCTGAGGATGCTGGGGCGAATGTTTCTGGTTTGTTGGTTAGATTGAATGTTGGTGGGGAATATTTGGCTGAGGCCTATGTTTGGTATCGCTTGGGGGCTTATGAGAATGCTAGTCGTTTGACTGGTCTTTGTCATGAGGCTGTAGGGGATGTGAGGAGTGAGGCTGTTGGGCTCAAGGATGAGGCTGTGAGGTTAGGGGATGCTGATTTTGTTATGAGATTGGTTGGCTCTGTTGTTGGAGTTGTTATTGTAGTGATTTTGGGTTTTGTGGTCTGGCGTGCTTTTAGGCGACGTTATAATAAGCAGGTTTCGAGATTGAAGCCAGAGGTAGTTTCTGATGAATCTTGAGGAGTATCGCACATTGTTTATTGTGGCCACATTGGGGTTAGCTTTGGTTGTTGCTTCTCCTGCGCTTGCTATTGTTCTGCCTCAAGTTAATTCAGAAGAGTTTTCTGAGTTTTGGTTAGTGGGTCCCAATCATAAGACTGAGGGTTATCCCTTTAATGTTGGTGTTGGCGAGGAGTACAAGGTTTTTGTTGGAGTGAGTAATCATGTGGGAAGTTCTGAGAACTACATTGTATATGTGAAGTTTCGGAATAGTGCTCAGTCTCTCCCTGATACTGATAATTCTGTGCCAAGTTCTCTGCCTCCGCTATATGAGTATAGACTTTTTGTTGGTAATGAGGAGGCTTGGGAGTCACCTGTAACTTTTGGTTTTGAGGATACATCTGTTGAAGGTGATGTTTTGTCGGTGGGCAATGTTATTATTAATGGCGTGGTTTTTCCTGTTGATGCTTCTGCGGTATGGGATTCTGATGATGGGGGTTTTTTCTTTCAGTTGTTTTTTGAGTTGTGGCATTATGATGTGATGTCCAATAGTTTCAGATTTGATAACCGATACGCTGGAATATGGCTCAACATGACTGCTTCTGATTGAAGTTCTTGAAAAATAGAATAAGGTCCAATTTGGTGCACAAAATCATCTTCTTCAAGAAAAAACATAGGTAGTGATTGTTTGACCATTCTGATATGTGGTGTTGACGGCTACATCGGTTGGAGCCTCGCATTGCGCCTGGCAACAAGTTTAGATGATGATATTGTGGGTGTGGATAATCTTGCCAGGAGAAAGTGGGTTGAGGAGGTTGGTTCGTGGAGTGCCATTCCTATTTTACCAATTAAAGAAAGATTCAAAGCTGTTCAACGCCTTCTTGGTAAGAATGCTCCTAAATTCGTTTTTGGGGACCTTACAGACTTCAGCTTTATCCACAAGATCGTTGACAAGTATAGACCTCACACCATAGTCCACTTGGCTGAACAGCCTTCAGCTCCCTATTCTATGATGGATGCTGAGCACGCGGTTTTTACGCAGACCAACAATATTGCTAGCACCATTAACCTGCTGTATTCTATGCAAAAGGTTGTTCCCGATTGTCACTTGGTGAAGATGGGCACACTGGGGGAATACGGAAGGCCTAAAATTGAGATTGCCGAAGGCTTTTTGGAGATAGAGTATAACGGAAAGAGAGATTTTCTGCCTTTCCCAAAGATGGGTGATGATTGGTATCACTGTAGCAAGATTCACGACTCGCAGAATATTATGTTTGCATGCTCAGCTTGGGGTTTGAGGTCTACTGATATTATGCAGGGTATCGTGTATGGGAATAGGGCTGAAGAAATAGATAATCCTGAATTGTTAACAAGATTTGACTTTGACTCGGTTTTTGGTACTGTATTGAATAGGTTTTGTGCTCAAGCTGTTGTGGGTCATCCTTTAACAGTGTATGGTGACGGAAATCACATAAGCTCTTTTATATCTCTTAATGACTCGATACGATGCCTACAATTAATAATCGAAAATCCGCCCTCAGAAGGCGAGTATCGGGTCTTAAATCAATTCGTGGAGCTTGTTCAGCTCAAAGAGTTGGCTGACAGAGTGGTTAAAACAGCTGCAAAGTTTGAGATTAGAGCTGAAGTCCAAAACATTGAGAGTCCCCGAGTTAACATAGGGGATCCCTCCTTTTTTGTCGTTGATAATACAAAGCTTAAGGCTCTTGGCTTCAAGCCGAGGAACTCAATGGAACGTGAGCTTGAATTAATTTTTAGCGACCTTGTCAAATACAAGGACAGAATCGCTAAGAAGAAAACTTGCATAAGGCCACAAATCTGCTGGAAAGCCTAGAAAGCATCAATAATTTATCGATTGTGCACGCGCAACATGCAGGTGTCTTTTGTTGGTAAAATCGATAGCAAAAATCCGGGAAGATTTTCCTCGGGTGTATAAGAGTACTTATCTTGATAATGCAGGTATAGGAGCTTGTTGCAGGCAGGTATATCAGGCGTTTCTAGATTATTCGCAAGACTACGCCCGCAAACAACTGGGTGTTGAATCGGATTTAGAGAAATGGAAAGATAAGATTTTACATTCGAAGAGATTGTTTGCTCGCTTGATCGGAGCTGATGATGAAGAGGTTTTCTTCGTGCCTACTACGACCACTGGACTTAATCTTGTAGCCAACATGTTGAACGATGGGCACCGCAGTAATGTTGTTACGAATGATATGGAGTATTTTTCGAACGTGATTGTGTGGCTGAAACAAAAGGAGAAAGGAATGGACGTAAGAATCGTGAAGAACAAGAACTGGGAGATTAGTGAGGATGATATTCGTCTTGCTGTTGACGATAATACTGTAGCCTTGACTGTGGGACAAGTTGGCTGGTTTAATGGGTTCCGACACGACCTATCCGCCTTGAGCGAGATAGTCCATGAGAAAGGAGCTCACCTCATTGTTGACGGAATTCAATCTGTCGGTGGAATGAAGACAGACGTAAAGAAGGATGGGATAGATTTCTTGGTTGCAGGAACGTACAAGTGGTTGCTGGGGCCGGGTGGAGCAGCCTTTCTTTTTGTTAGAAAAGAGCTTGCTGAAGAGCTAAATCCTGTCTTCGTATATGGGCAATGTTTGAAGGAAGGCGTTGTTGAAAAAAATCTCTATGATGAGTTTGACCTATACGAGCTTTCGTATGGCGATTTGGCAAGGAGACATGACATGGTTGTTTTTAACCGAGCCGCCTACGCGGGAAGCGAAGTTTCAATGAATCTTCTCCTTGATTACGGAATCGAAAATATTGAGAATAGAATTAACGGACTCTGTAAGTATCTTGTTAATGAGCTTTTGAACCTCGGGTTTGAGCTACAATCACCTCTTTCTTCCAAAAGGAGGTTCGGTATCGTCAACTTCAAAGTGCAAGATAATAAAAGTGCAGCGAAGAAACTTGAAGAAAAGAATGTTTTGGTTGCAGCAAGAATCGGTGGACTTAGAGTTTCACCGCACTTCTTCAACACTAAATCAGATGTTTCAAGGCTTATTGAAGAGCTTCAGGCGCTAAGAATTAGTTGAGAGTTTATAAGCATACATAACAGAAGCTTGTAGATTTTGATTAAAGAATAACTAAATACCGTATGTTTCATTAAAAATCTAGAGTGAAGGTGTAACAAATGAGCATTTTGGTTACTGGAGCAGATGGCTACGTTGGATTCTGTCTTTCCATGCATCTTGCAAATAATGGTTTTGATGTTGTTGGCGTCGACAATTTTTCGAGAAGAAGCTGGGTTACTGAGGTTGGATCCCATAGTGCCACACCGATAAGATCTATGCTGGAGAGGCTGATGGCCTTTGAGCAAACTTTCGGAAAGGAGATAAATTTCGAATATGGAGACCTGAGGGATTATGGTTTTGTTCATCATGTTTTAGACAAATACAAGCCAGACGCGATTGTTCATCTCGGTGAACAGTCTTCCGCACCTTATTCGATGATGAATGTTAACAATGCCGTGTTCACCCAAACAAACAATATTGTTGGGACCATGAATCTTCTCCATGCGATCCACAAACTGGTTCCTAACTGTCACCTGGTTAAGATGGGGTCTATGGGCGAGTACGGTGCGCCAAATATTTGCATACCTGAAGGTTTCTTTGAGATAGAGTACCGAGGGAGAAAAGACACTTTGCCTTTTCCCAAACAGGCTTTCACTGATTGGTATCATTGGAGCAAGGTTCACGACTCCGGTAATACAATGTTGGCCTGTGAGATATGGAACTTAAAATCCACAGATATAATGCAAGGAATTGTTTATGGAACAAGAACTGCGGAGATAGCAAATGATTCCTTGTTTACCCGATTTGACTTCGACGCTATTTTTGGAACTGTACTTAATCGGTTCTGTGCTCAAGCAGCTTTGGGACGAAAACTCACCATATATGGAACCGGTGGACAACGCAGACCCTTCATCTCACTTCAAGATTCCATTAAATGCCTCAAATTAGCGGTAGAAAATCCTCCGGGCAAAGGAGAATATTTGGTGCTTAATCAATTTGATGAAGCTTACAGCGTGGCTGAAGTTGCCGAAAAGGTGAAAAAAGTTGGGAACAAGGTAGGGCTCGATGTAGAGATTGATCATATTGAAAATCCTAGAGTTGAAAGAGAAAAGGACATTTACTATAATCCTGTTTGTGAGAAACTGTGCAAATTGGGTTTCAAACCCAAGCATACTATGGACGAAGTGCTTAACGAAGTGTTAGTTGATTTAACAACATATAAAGCTAGAATCGTTGAAAAGAAGGACAGAATCTTGCCGTCGGTGCAATGGAACGGGGCATAAGATTTTGTGTGCTGTAGCATGGTGACAAAAATCGATAATATTTATGCATGCTAAAGAATGGCTCTTACCAAATAGATGGAAGTTGTATCAAAATTGAGTTTGCAAAAACTGGAGCACTACATGGATGACCGAGGTTGGTTAGTAGAATTTGTCAAATCTTCCGAGGTTGGAACCCTGGCTCAAGTTAAAGTAATCAATTTCAAAGAGCCGCATGTCAAGAGAGGCGGACACTATCATCAACTAAAAAAAGAATGGGTGATGTGCGCTTTTGGCCAGTGCGAGGTCACGTTAACGGATATAAAATCGGGAAAACAAGAATCATGCATGTTAACTAACCCCTATGAGCGATTGTGCATCGCCCCACTCGTTTATCACATTTTTGAATGTAAGGGAGAATCTTCATGTATAGTCGTTGTTGCTTCAGACAAGGAATTCGATGAGGCAAAACCCGATACTTACTACGAAATGAAAAGCAGACTGATACACGGCGCATAATCCCATGTTGTTAGCCTGTCATTTTTGATGAGAGCTGCATTTTGATTGTAGGAGAGTATAAGTTGAATATTTCTAAGGTTTTGGTGACTGGTGGAGCAGGTTTTATCGGCAGTCACCTCGTGGACCGGTTGTTAGCAGAAGGGTTTGAAGTTACAGTTTTGGATGATTTCTCTAGTGGGCGGATGGAGAATATTTCGAGTCACAAAGATAAGACACAGTTTCATTTGGTCCGTGGAGACATTAGAGATGAAGAACTGGTTAAGAGGGTTGTTAAGGACGTTGATGGGGTTTTTCATGAGGCTGCTCTAGTGGACGTGGCACTTTCAATTGAGAATCCGCTTCTGTTTAATGACGTTAATGTCGTGGGGACACTTAATCTTCTCAATGCATGTTTGAATTCTGATGTTAAAAGGTTTGTATTCCCTTCCTCAGCTGCGGTATACGGAGATTCAAAGCCAACGAAGAAGAGAGAAAACATGTTCCTTAAACCGATTTCACCATATGGAGTCACGAAGCTGGCTGCCGAGAAATATGTTCAAGTTTTTAATGAATCATACGGTTTGGAAACCGTTTCGCTGAGATATTTTAATGTGTATGGACCTAGGCAGGGTTTGGCATCTAGCTACAGTGGAGTGATAACCGCTTTTATCTCCAGATTTTTGAAAAATCTGCCACCTGTGATTTATGGTGACGGGAAACAGAGCAGAGACTTTGTGCATGTAGATGACGTGGTATCAGCAAATATGCTTGCGTTAGAGAGAAAAAATGCTGTTGGTGAAGTTTTTAACATCGCCAGCGGCACCGTGACTACAATCAATCAATTGGAGAGGGTTTTGCAGCAAATAACAGGTAAGGAGCAGTTGAAGCCCGTCTTTACAGAACCGAGAACAGGCGACATTAAACATTGTTCCAGTGACATCGCCAAGGCTCAACGTCTTCTTGATTTTTGCCCAAAAATCCAACTTGAGGACGGCTTGCCGAAATTGGTTAAATGGTATCAAAATGCAATGGGTGCAACTAATTAATCTCCATCTTCGAGAATGATGTTTGTTATAGAAAAGTCAGGGTATTTTTCTAGAATGTTTTACCTCATGTTCTTTTATGATAGCAAAAATTACTGTTAATTCGCATGTTAACACTTGGCTGGTTTTTGAAATGAAGATTTCTTTGTTGTCTCCCGTTTTCGATGATGAGATGAAGGAGGCAGCGGTTAATGCACTTTTTAGTGAACGATTTGTTATGGGGGAGAGCGTGGCCAAGTTTGAGGAGGAGTTTGCTAGATATTGTGGTGCAGATTATGCTATTTCGACAAGTTCTGGAACTACGGCTTTACACTTAGCTTTAATTGCCCTAGGCATTAAGGATGGGGATTTAGTAGTTACTTCACCTGCATCTTTCATTGCGACGGCAAATGCTATTTTCCATGCTAACGCGACTCCCGTTTTTGCGGATATCGATTTACCGACATGTAACCTGGATTTTGAAGCGCTAAAGCAGAAGATAACGTCGAAAACGAAGGCGGTTATTCCTGTTCACCTTTATGGTTATCCTTCCAATATGGATGCTATTGTTGAGACAGCTAAGCAAAATGGATTATTTGTAATCGAAGATGCTTGCCAAGCTCATGGGGCTGTCTACAAAGGGCGGAGGGTGGGTAGTTTAGGTGATGTGGGGTGTTTTAGTTTCTACCCCTCTAAGAATCTAACTGTGGCCGGGGATGGGGGCATGCTGGTCACAGATGATAAAGAAGTAGCAGAAAAGGTTGCTAAACTGAGAAATTGTGGAAGAGCAAGTAAATATGTTCACGATGTGATTGGTTACACTTCTAGGTTAAACACGGTTAATGCTGCAGTTGGTAGGGTGCAGCTGAAACATTTGGATGAGTGGAATGAGAAAAGAAGAAAGAACGCTTCTCTTTACGATCATTTCCTTTCCGATCTAGATGAATTAGTTTTGCCTCCAGGCAGAGGATCAGATGTTGAACCGGTTTATCATCTCTACGTGATACGGTTGAAGCATCGTGACAAGTTAAAGAACTGGCTGGAAGAAAACGGAATAGAATGCGGTATTCATTACATGTTACCTATTCATTTGCAACCCATTTACAAGGACCTATACGGATTTAGCGGTGGAGAATATCCGAAAAGTGAAGAATTGTGCAGAACGTGCCTAAGCATTCCAATGCATCCTCATTTGACTTTGGATGAAATAAAGTTCGTCAGCGAGAAAATCCATGAGTTTTTTGAGAAAAATCTGTGAGATGAAACAATTGAAGAGTTCAGTTAACATAGGAGTCATCGGCGCCGGATACTGGGGCAAAAAGGTGATTTCTGAGTATCTAGCGTTAGCTAAGGATGACCCTAAAGTTAATTCGTTGTATGTATGCGACTTTAATGAGCAGAATCTAAAATGTTGTAACGAAGCTTTTCGAATTCCGAAAGAACAGTTGTTGAACAGTCATAAAGAAATATTGAATTCGAGCAACATCGATTTAGTCCACATTTGTACTCCAAATGAAACGCATTATGAAATTTGTAAGGAGGCTCTGATGGCTGGAAAACATGTGCTGTTGGAAAAGCCGATGACACTTACTTCACAACAGGCTTTTGACTTGAAAAATCTGGCGAAAAAAGAGGATTTGGGTCTCCAAGTGGGCTACATCTTTAGGTTCAATAACGCTTTGAATAAAGTCAAAAAGTTGATCGAAGAAGATTTTTTTGGAGAATTATATTACCTCAAACTAGAATGGACTGCCTTGCTGTTGCCTACTCCAAACAGAGATATAATTTTTGATTTGGGAGCACATCCTGTCGACATAATTAATTTTATATTAGACAGATGGCCTTCAAAAGTGGTTTGCAAGGCTAGAGCTTATACCAGAGCAGAACTCCCAGAGACAGCTTATGCCATAATAGAACTCGATAAAAAAATCATGGCCTCTGTAGAGCTAAGTTGGCTTAAACCTGGAAAAGAAAGACGGGTAGACGTCATTGGATCTGAACGTTCTGCAACCATTGATTGTCTCAATCAGAACATAGAAGTCTTTGAAAATCATGATAAAAACGGTTTCAAAATTGACGTCCAAAGCAACAATACCATTCTATCAGAAGTTAAGCATTTTGTTGACCACTTTTCTGAGAATGGTAACACTGTAAATTCAGGTGATGTTGGACCAATGAACGTTTTGGTTCTCGAAAACTTGAGGAAGTCGCTAATAAAAGGTAATACGGTCAAAATTGATCCCCGCAACCCCAGAGAGCGTATCGTCGAGGAAAAAAAAGCCAATAATCCGTGGGCTATTTGGGGCGAGAAACTCAAAGTTCTCTGAACATCAAAAGAACCATAAAACAAACCAAAATGATGACCTGTTCGTGATGTGTGAAAAATGAAGAGAAAATTAGAGTTTTCAATCGTTAATAATGTGCAACTAGGAGAGGGAACTATTGTACATGACCAAGTTAATCTCTTCGGATGTAAGATTGGTAAAAGGTGTAAGATACATGCTTGTGTATACATAGAGGAAGGAGTCGTTATTGGTGATAATTGCAACATTAGACCCTTCGCTTTCATTCCGACAGGCGTAACAATTGAAGATAATGTGTTTATTGGACCACGAGTGACGTTTACCAACGATAAGTATCCAAAAACCCAAGGTGAATGGAACCTTCTTCCGACAAGAATTAAGAGAGGAGCTTCTATAGGAGCTAACAGCGTTATCTTGCCTGGAATAACAATTGGAGAAAACGCACTGGTTGGAGCGGGTTCAGTAGTAACAAAAGACGTGCCTGATTGTGCAATAGTGGCTGGAAATCCAGCAACTATTCTAAGGTATAGGGATAAAATGAACGATGTTAAGTCCAGTAGACAGATTGCGGTTATTCCTGTTTACAATGACACTCCTAAACTTATTGAGGTTCTAACCAAATTTTATGATAAGGTTGTTGATGAAATTTGCCTAGTTATAGATTGCGCAACTGAAGATGAGTTAAGTAAAATCAAGAAAGCTACAGCAAATATTGGCGTACCCGTTCATGTCATTGTGAATGAAGAACGTAAAGGTATAGGATTTGCCATAAGAAGAGGCATTAAATATGCAATGGACAAAAAATACGACATTGTAGTAGTGATGGCGGGAAACGGCAAGGATGATCCTAGGGAAATTCCGGAGCTCTTGAAGCCAATATTGGAAAAAGGTTGTGATTATGTTCAAGGATCAAGGTTTCTATACGGAGGAAAGCACATTAGGACACCCATACTTCGTAAAATATTCATTCGCCTTTATCCGTTCATCTGGACTTTATTGACTAAAATTAGGTGCACTGACGTCACTAATGGATTTAGAGCCTATAACTTGAAAATATTCAGTGACAATCGGATTAACATAGACCAACGCTGGCTTGAAGGTTATCAACTGGAGTACTATATTCACTACAAGGTGCTTACGTTGGGATACAAAACCGCGGAGGTCCCAGTATCTAAAATTTATTCGCATAAAAATAGAGGCGGGTACTCGAAGATATCTCCGTTGCGGGATTGGTGGCAAATAACAGGCCCCTTAGTGTATTTGAAGCTTGGTGTAAAACGATAACGACAGAATTGTTAATCTAATCTTCTGAACTTAGCATGGTTTGCGAAATACTATTTGATATCTAAGACAATGCTTTCCACACCAAATGCGACTTTGATTTTAATTCAAAGAATAGGAGAAATAATCTTAAAATGAGAATTTCAATAGTTTTAGGAACTCGGCCAGAAATCATTAAATTTTCGCCGATTATTCGCGAATGTGAGCATTTGGGCGCAGATTACTTTATTGTTCACACTGGACAACATTATTCCTACAACATGGACAAAGTCTTCTTTGAACAACTTGAGCTGCCGATGGCAAAATACAACCTTGATGTTGGGTCAGGCTCTCATGCGGAGCAGACTGGAAATATGTTAATTGGAATCGAGAAGGTGCTTTTCCGAGAATCTCCCGATGTTGTTTTGGTTGAAGGTGACACTAATACCGTTCTCGCTGGGGCTTTGGCTGCGAGGAAAATTGCCATTAACGTTGGGCATGTAGAGGCTGGTTTGAGAAGTTATGATAGACAGATGCCTGAAGAAATAAATCGAATCTTAGCGGACCATTCCTCTGATTTCTTATTTGCACCAACTGAAAAAGCGAAGCGAATATTACTTGGAGAAGGAATTACGGAAGACAAAATTTTTGTGAGTGGAAACACCATAGTGGATGCTGTTTACCAAAACCTCGAACTCTCTAAAAAGAAAGTTAATATTCTTGACAATATGGGCCTTGATAAGGGCAACTATTTCTTAGCTACAGTTCATCGGCAAGAAAATGTTGATGACAAGAAAAGATTTGAAGGGATTTTGAAAGGCTTTAGGATGGTACAGGAAGAGTACGGTATACCTGTTGTTTATCCGATTCATCCAAGGGCTAAGAAGCAAATTAGGATTTTCAACATTAAGACCAATGGTCTTAAACTAGTTGAGCCCTTGGACTATTTGAGTTTTCTTCAACTTGAAAGCAATGCCCAGCTTATTTTGACCGATTCCGGTGGTGTACAAGAAGAAGCCTGTGTTTTGCATGTTCCATGTGTAACTGTGCGGTACAATACAGAGAGACCTGAGACTTTAGATGTTGGATCTAATGTGCTAGCAGGAACAGAACCCCAAAAAATCCTTGATGACGTAAAATTGATGCTGGATAGCCACAATACATGGAAAAACCCCTTTGGTGACGGAAAATCCGGAGAACGAATATTACACGTATTAACAAAAAAATTCCGTTCCTTCCCACGGGCAATTGAAATGCAACAAGCGGTGCAATAGATGAAGAGAAAAGGAAATGTCTTAATGCTTCTGGCAAAAGCCTACAGGCCCGACCCGCGTGTATACAAAGAAGCAACAACACTTTCAAAAAATGGATTTGAAGTATCTATATTATGTTGGGATCGAGGAGGTAAATGCCCAAAATATAAAAAAGAAGCAAACATTCAGGTTTTCCAGTTGTCTTTCTTAAAAATCGAGAATTACAGTCTACTCAAATTCCCTTTGTGTTTACTATTATTCAATGTTATCTCCATACTCTGGGCTATAACTAAACGAATCGATTATGTTCACTCAAACGATTTCGATACATTACCTGCTGGATATGCAATAAGCAGGATAAACCGAGCAAAATTAGTCTATGATGCTCATGAATCTTATGTTGACGCGATAGCTCCCCATGTCCCCAAGTTCATTCAGACAATTGTAGCTATTGCCGAGTCTCTTCTGATCAGAAAAGCAAATTATGTAATCACCGAAAACAACCGCAAAAAAAGCATACTCATCAAACGAGGAGCATCAAAAGTACATATACTACCAAATTATCCTATGGTCTCCCTCTTCAGAAGTATGGACCAAGAAACCTCAAAAACAGTTCTGGGGCTTGAAGAAAAATTTGTCATACTTTACATCGGCGAAGTGATGCCGGGTAGAAACATAGAACTTTTGGTTGACTTGGCAGGTCTTCTTAAGACAAGAGGCGTAGAAGATATCGTCTTCATGATTGTAGGAGATGGAGTTTTACTTCCGAGGCTGAAAGAAACGGTGCAACAGCAAAACCTTTCCCGCTATTTTGTATTCGTCAAGTGGGTTTCTCCTGAAAATGTGCCATTATATTATGCAGCCTCGGATATTGTCTATATCCTTCTTGAACGTGAACCCATAAACATAATTTCTATGCCAAACAAACTTTTTGAAGCCATCGCTTCGGGAAAAACTGTTTTGGCCAGCGATTTTGGAAAAATCGCTGAAATAGTCACAACCACAGAGTGTGGGTTGTTATGCAGTTCAACGAAAGCCTCTGAAGTATTGGATACCCTAATCTACATAAAAAACAACCCCGATTTGAGACGTGCAGTAAGAAAGCGAACTGCCAAAATTGAGCAGCAAGTTCACGCTTGGGAAAAAGTAGACCATATTCTGACCGAAATATACGTTTAATACGAGCAAATGAACACGTGCATATTCTTAAAATTATACTATAAGGTTGTAGAGAAGATTTGTTGAAAGAAAAACTAAAAACTAAAAAACTAAGCGAAAAAATAAAAAGAAAAGAAGCAAAAATCGCAGTCATGGGACTCGGCTATGTAGGGTTGCCCACTGCCTCGGTTCTCGCGAAATCGGGGTTCCAAGTGATTGGCATTGACCTTAATGTGAACATTGTAAATGGAGTCTCTCAAGGCATCAGTCACACAAGAGAACCAGAACTAGACAAACTCATTCTAAAGATTACTAAAGAAGGAAACCTTAACGCAACAGATAATGCCATTCAGGCACTGAGCGAAGCAGACATCATAATCACATGCGTCCAAACGCCTGTAAACAAAGATGGGAAACCTAATCTGACATACCTAACAAAAGCCTGCGAGTCTATCGCTAAAGTTCTCAGAAAAGGAAATCTTGTAATCATACAAAGCACCATACCCCCAAAAACCATGGAGAAACTGGTAGTGCCCATTTTAGAGACACAAAGCGGCTTGAAGTGCGGAGAGAATTTCTGGTCGGCTTATTGTCCCGAGCGAATGACTCCCGGAAATGGACTCAAAGACCTTGCGACGCACGCGAGAATAATAGGCGGTTATGACCCAGAAAGTACTGAACTCGCGGCCGAATTATTCAGATTTGTCACAAAGGGCAAACTGCTGCTGACTGATGTTAAAAGCGCTGAAGTTGCAAAATTGGCCGAAAACACCTTCAGGTACGTAAATATTGCGTTCGCGAATGAGCTAGCCCTTGTATGCAAGGAATTAGGAATAGATGGCACGGAAGTAATTAGATTGGCTAACAGTCATCCAAGGGTTAACATACACAAGCCGGGATGTGGTGTAGGTGGACCGTGCCTACGAAAAGATACGTTCTTGCTTGCCGCTCCAAACGAAAAAAAGCGTTACAAACCCGAGTTGATGCTGGCTTCGGTAAAATTAAACGATTACATGCCCGAGCATACTGCACAACTGGCCGTTGATGCCTTAAAGAAAGTTGGTAAAAGCCTCAGAAACTCCAAAATAGCCGTTTTAGGAACCGCTTACAAGGGGGAAGTCAACGATGCAAGAGACAGCCCTTCTGAGGGAATAGTTTGTAGATTGCTGAGTTTGGGAGCCGAAGTTGTAACCTATGATCCATATTGCAAGGAATGTTTTGGAGCAATTAGGGCCAATGATATCGATGAAGTTGTTAGGGATGCGGACTGCCTAGTCCTAGCAACTGGCCACAAAATGTTCAATGAGTTAAATCTTCAGAAAATCAAAACGTTAATGAAGGAAAAACCAATAATCATTGATGGAAGACGGATACTAAATCCTGAAGACGCGAAAAAACAAGGTTTTATCTATTCTGCCATAGATTCTTAGCTCTGAGGTTTTTATGTTTGAAGATAATGTTATTTAGTTCCATATTTCCTAATGCGCTTACTTATGGAAGGCATTTTTCACATCTGACCAGTAACGAGCTCGTTTTGGTTCAACTCGTTCCATTAGCAAAAAAGAATGATTATGAGAAAAAACTTGAGCATTTTTTGAGAACAGAGGATGATAAACTGCGCGTTTTAACCATCTATCTGAGATCTCCAGATAGTCGTTTTCGTAATCTTCTCAATCCGAAGATTCTTTTAGCTGATTTTTACATGATATTTAAGACTTTGAAACAATTGAAGCCAGATGCTATAATTTGTATGTACATCCTTGACGCTTATCCTTTGGCGATGTTGAAGAGCATTTTTGGTTATTCGCTTTTTGGGGTGGCAACCGGAGGCGACATAAATCTTCGTCAAGGAACTGTTTACGAGTTGGTGAGAAACTTCATCTATAAAAGGTGTGATGTGGTTTTTGCTGTTTCAAATGAATTGTCACAAAAAATAATGAAAGAAAGTGGTCGCAAGGCCATAGTTGTACCAAACCCCATTGATTCGTTGTTTTTTATGCCCCAAATCTTTGAAGGAAATATGCGCGAGAAATGGGGCTTAAGACAAGAAGATTTTGTAATTCTAACTGTTTGTAATCTCGTCAAAAATAAAGGTGTAGATATGATTGTCAAATCAATTAGTGCATTGAAAAATGATAACAAATGTAAAGCTAAGCTAATTGTAGTAGGTGAAGGACCAGAAAAGAGAGCGCTTGAGGAATTGGTATTAAAATTAGGTCTTAAACTGAATACAGTTTTTCTCGGCTTTAGAAACAGAGACGAGTTGCTAGAACTTTACAATATTGCGGATCTTTTTATATTAGCCAGTTATTCAGAGGGGCTTCCTGCTGTGCTGTTGGAAGCAATGGCTTGCGAAAATGTTTGCATTTCTACTAACGTTGGAGATGTGGGAAGAGTAATAACCGAGGGCTTTAATGGATTTTTGGTTGATTGCGGTAATCCTATAATGCTTACGAAAAAAATTGAAGAGATTTTTTCTCTCCCCGAAAAGCAAGCCTCCTCTATACGAAAACAGGCTCGAAAAACAGTCACAGAGAACTATGACTTCAGAAATTCAACAAAAGTTTTGTTGGAAATGATTACTTCAACATATTCTAGGAAAAAATCTAGACAAAAAATGCTGAAATAAACTGCGAATTCTATGCGGATCCGATCTTCGATTACTCATTGATTATTTATGGGTTTTACAGATGGTACCTATCACACTTAAAGGAAAAGGTGAAAGAACTATTAAGCTTAGTTTTTCCAAAATCTCCTTTATTGGTTTATATTATTTGTTTGCTAGATGGCTTCCTGTTTCTGATAAGCCTTATGGAGGAAAGCTGGGAAAAAAGCTAAGATATTTTTGCTGCAAACGGATTTTTGACAAATGTGGCAAAAACGTCAATATAGAACATGGGGTGGATTTTGGAACGGGTAGTGGTATCGAAATTGGCGACAACTCTGGTTTAGGAATTAATTCTTGGATACAAATTGCTAAGATAGGTAATGATGTCATGATGGGACCAGAAGTTATGATAATTTCTATAAACCATGAATACTCTGATTTAACAAATCCGATGCGGACCCAAGGAAGTAAACCACCGACCGGTTATCATCGAGGATGATGTTTGGATAGGTGCGCGCTCCATAATTTTACCCGGTAGAAGGATTGGAAAAGGAGCAATTATAGGCGCAGGATCTGTTGTAACAAAAGATGTGCCACCATACGCAATAATTGGTGGAAACCCTGCTAAGATTTTGAGATACCGTATAAATTGCAGGCATAATTCTCTATAAAACCTCGAATTTTTGACTACAAAAGCTGGAACTTGACTTGAGCACCTAAAATCCGATAATAAATCTAGTTTGCACGAAAAAGAATCGACCTAAAAAATGGAAAGAACTTACTGCCCTTTATAATTAGAAGTGACTTGGACGAGATATCGATTCTTATACCTGACTGGTATCACTGATCTCTTGAAACATCAATTATTGAGCTTGCTCAATCTAATGTTATATATAGTGTTACCTTTACTCTTCTAACCCGGAACACCATCATAAATCTCCAAACTATCACACCAAGCTATTTTCTCTGGAAGAACTTCTCCACCGTAAACTTTTGCTGGCGTAGTGAAAAATTCTTCATTAAGCATTGTTTCAACTCCCGAAACGTCAAAAATTAATGTATCATTTATCCATACCTTAACTTTTCCATTAGTTGGATGGCGAAGCACATAATATCGAAGGTTGAAGTATTCGCCTCTAGGAAGGTCTACGGGGCTATTCCTACTCCATACAATTTGGTTAGGTGTTCCATCATTAGGAGAATATCTGAGCGAAATGGTGAAATAAAACTGGCTAGGTCCCCCACTAACATGCAATGGCATATAATCCAACGGAATCCCTGTACCTTGCCATTCACTAAAAAGGTCAACCAATTCATGCCATCCTGGTGAAGTTAAATAATAGTCTTCTCTAAGTTTCAATCGTGATTCAACGTAAAGCTCGTTTGTTATTCCTAAATCTTGAATATATATGTTAGCATCGCATCGGTCAGATATAGGCATTCCCGGATAAACTTCTAGCTCAAGAGCCTTACCTCCCGTTGCCGAAGCATCATTCACTATTTCAGCTCTTGCACTGGATGTCTGATAATTTATGTGCGAACTGAAAGGAAAGTTTGAGCCGTCAGTATATGTGAAATAGCTTGGTCTTCCATTAGCATTTATTCCAAGCGTAATATCGCTGAAGTCAGTTTGAAAAAGCAATTTTTGTGAGGTTGGAGGCGTTAAAATTAGTCCTGAAGATGAAATTGTTTGAGATACTTGTGACTGACTGAAAGAATTTGTCGCGAAAAGGAAAGGCATTAAAAGAAAGAGAACAATGAGAAGTTTGAAAGTGCGCATGTTTCTTCTTCATCCTATTATGCAATCAGCACAGATTTACTATGTCGTAAGTCTTAATAAATATTTGTTCATTATTGTTTTACACAAATACATATGGAAAAAGCCCTATTTTTCACATGAACAGTTAATTCCTGAAGTTTTAATCCAAATCAAATTTGTAGCGAATGAAATCGTATTATCCTAACACTGAAAGAGGTAAAAGGGGTTAATTCATTGGCTATTCACAACGGAAAAAATCCATGCAACCTTCTAAACCCAAAAATTCTTGTAATATTCACAACTCCCATAGATAAGTCACTTAACAGCGGTCCTCATTTAGAAATCTTGAGACAGTTAGCAAAACGTGGATACAGTTCTAGTGTAATAGCGATGCGGTCAAAAAGCATATTTCAGCGCGATGAAAGTTTTCATGGGAGAACATTTTTAATCCCTTTACGGGATAAGCCGATAATCTCACAGGTTATGTATACTATCCTGTTATTCTTCTTTCTACCGTTCTACATTGTCCATTTAAAACCACAGTTCATAATTATGCGCCCAAACTTTTCTATTCTAGGTTCAATACCAAGCCTTGTTCTTTCCAAGTTCATGAGAGTTAAGTTCATATTGGATATTAGAAGTACGCCAGTAGAGATTTCTGGGTTTCGGGGTTCCCTGCAAAGTTTTTCGTTCAGTATATCAGTTCTCTTAGCTAAAAAGCTCTTTGCTGGAATGACAATTATCACTTCTCCAATGAAGAAAGAAGTATGCAAAAAATACGAAATAGATCCAGACAAAATGGGGGTATTTACTTCCGGTGTTTCCACTATGTTATTTAACCCAAAGAATTACATTTCTGAAGGTGCGGAGTTAAAAACAAAATTTGGGCTATCCAAAAAGTTTGTTATTTTTTACCATGGAGCTTTCTCGGCTACCCGTGGTTTAGTTGAAACCATCGAGACCATAAATATATTAAGAGACACATTTCCGGATGTGGTTCTGTTTCTTCTTGGAACTGGATCTATAGTTTCTGAGCTTAAGGACCTAATTCAGAAAGAGAGCCTCCAAGATAATGTAATTATCCATGACCCTGTAGATTACACAGCAGTTCCAAAATTTATCAAAATGTCTGATTTATGCATTATACCCTTACCAAATCATCCATATTGGAGGTTTCAAAGTCCACTTAAGCTATTAGAATATTTAGCCATGGAAAAGGCGGTTATTGCAACAGACATCCCAGCTCATCGAGCAGTAATTGGAAAAGAAAAGTGTGGATTGTATATCTCATCAATCACACCGGCTGAGATAGGAAAATCAATAGAATACGCTTATCATAATAAAGAAAAGCTCAAAGAATGGGGCAAATCCGGTCGATTGATCATAATTGAAAAATATACTTGGGAAAAAGTAGCAAAGGACTTGGAAAATTATCTATTATCTATTGATAATTAGATTGGATTTGTGGATAGTATGGATAAGAATAAACTCTTATTTTTTCCATTTTTCTTAGGAATAACGCTTATGCTCTATTCATGGTACTCAAGCTATCCTTTATCTATTAATTCTTTAGGAGATTATGTTTTTAACCATGTGTCGATTACATATTGGATAAGCATACCACTAATTTTAGTGCCATTATATCTAATAGCTATCAATACTACAAACAACACGTTGCGATGGTTAATTACTGTAATAGCTGTTATGACTATGTATTCATCATCATATTTCTATCATAGTATTATTGGGTCTGATGCGCACTATTTCAGAGGTATGAACGAATATTTAATCCAAACAAGGAGTCTAACTCCCGTTGGACCAAATCATTTGTACTTCCAGTGGCCTTTATTTTTTCTATTTAATTATATGGCCACTTCTTTAAGTGGAATCAGTTTAATCAGCTTCGAGTTTATCTTATATACAGTTATAGGTTTCTTGCTTGCGACTTCAATGTATGTATATGCCTCAAAAGCACCTAATCAGAACGGTTTCTTAGCTGTCGTGAGTTCCTTCATAATAATGTTTCAATTTTTTAATTACCAAAGTGTACCTTTTTCATTTGCTTTTTCTTTGCTATTTATCTTACTCATGCTTGAGGCTCAAGATACAAAGACTCGAAAAAAGTCATTTGTAATAATTATCTTATTTACAGCCATCACATTAGCTCACGCATTTACTGCGTTATTTTTTATTCTGTATGAATTCATGTATTACATATTCGATCGGGACAGAACACGTTTAAGGGTGCTTGCATTAACTGTAACTATCTATTTGACGGTACTAGTTTTTCAAGCGGGGATATCACTAGTTAGGATCACTAACTTCATCTTGACTGTAACTCCTGGATATAATCAGAAAGTTGTAACATCCCTTAAACTATCTTCTGTTCCATTGGATGTTGCTGCTCAAACGTTTTCTAGGTTCGTTGTTATTGGAACTGCCTTAGTATGTATTGCCGGTTTCGTTTTCATATACTTCAAGAGACGAGTGAGGCTTATTGACAAAGTTATTTTCCTCGTTGGTGCAACCTATCTAGGTGTTGGCAGTGTAATTTTACTTCTTGGTTTCCGTGCACTACCTTTAGTTATTGTTCCTGTTTCGCTTGGAATTGCTCATTTAATTAAAAGCCGACTTGGACCATATCTGAAATCTCTCTTTTTAGTTTTCTTACTCCTATTCGTATTCATTCCGATTCATTCATCTTTTAATGTCTCCCAAATACTCTTCCAAACAGAAGAATCATATCAAACTGAAAACTTCATGATTGACCATTACAATTGGACAGATTATGGAATCATACTTGCTCATTTCAGAGTGATAAACTACTTATCAGCAAGACAACTCAGCATTGTCCAATATGAAAGCGACTTTTCAAATCTTTTTCCAAGACTTAAAGACTATGATTGCATAGTTTACACCATCGGTCTTGGTGAAAACCTTTTGTTGCACAACTATACTACGGAGAAAATATTTCATGAAGAAAAATTAAATTTAGTGTACAATAACGGTTTTTCCTATATAGGAATAAAAAGTTCGAACTAAACATATGTCCGTGTCTGTAGAAGAACGAGCGTTGTTTCAATAGATGACAGTGAGTGCTCCTAACATCGAGGAGCACAGTTCCAGCGCTACTATGGTATGAATATGCGTTTTAAAAACTACAAGGAAGAATGCATTAATTGGATAGAAATAAGCCCACTGTTAGCATCGGTTTGCCTGTGTATAATGGAGAGAAATATCTCAAAGAGGCATTAGATTCCATTCTTGCCCAGACATATCGAGATTTCGAACTAATCATTTCGGATAATGCTTCAACTGACCGCACCCAACAGATTTGCCAAGCATACGCTGCCAAGGACAAACGTATCCGCTACTACCGCAATAAAAAGAATGTGGGGGGTTCCTTGAATTTCAATCGCACCTTTGAATTGGCTTCAGGCAAATACTTTAAATGGGCAGCACATGATGATGTAATAGCTCCTGAGTTTTTATCGAAATGCGTCAACATACTAGACCAAGACCCCTCCATAGTTTTATGTCATTCTAAAACCGGTCGCATCAACGAAAATGGCAAGATAACAGGCAATTATGCATATAATCGAGTTGATTCCTCAAAGCCAGATGAACGCTTCAGTAACATAATCGACATGCATTATAACACATGGGTTTTAATTTTTGGGGTAATACGATCAAGCGCACTTAAAAAGACACAACTTTTTGGAAATTTTATTGGCGTAGACCGGCATCTACTGGCAGAACTTAGCCTTATTGGTCGCATATACGAAATTTCTGATTACCTTTTTTTCCGGAGAGAACATCCTCAAGCATACACAAACAAAGGGCACGAGAGTTATAAGGAGAAAATGGATTGGTGGATAAAGACTAACAGCCACAGCCGCTTTTATTTCCCACACTGGAGAATATGCCTCGAATATTTCAAATCTGTAAAGCGTATACCTTTGAAATGGTCTGAACGGCTGCGATGTACAGCACAAATTATCAAGTGGTTGATTAGAGAAGGATGGATTTTTATGGTTTATGATGTGGGATTCAATCTGTTCGGGCATTCAAAATTAGCAAGCCCGGTCGCAAAGTGGTTCTTCCGGATTGGTGGTATTAAATGAAAGTCGCTATCCTTGCGGGGGGTTTAGGTACTCGCATAAGTGAAGAAACAAATGTCAAACCAAAGGCAATGGTGGAAATTGGCGGGCAACCAATAATCTGGCACGTTATGGAATATTATTATCACTATGGTTTCAACGAATTCGTAATTGCCCTTGGCTACAAAGGTGAATGTATAAGGGGCTGGGTGCAAAAACAAGCACGCGTCTCGGAGTTGAAAAAGTTATCCCTCATGGAGACGTATACAATTGAAATGCTTCCTGGCAACGGCGGTAGGCAAGACCTGAAAGTACAACTAGTTGATACTGGACAGAATACTCAAACCGGCGGTCGGATTAAGCGATTGGCTCCTTGGTTAGGGAACCAAACGTTCATGTTAACTTGGTGCGACGGTTTAGCTGATGTTAACCTTCATTTTTTGCTGAATTTTCATCGTTCACATGGTCGATTGGCAACTCTAACTGCTGTACAACCGCCAAGCCGTTTCGGTCATCTTGTTCTGGATGGCGATAGAATAATTCAATTCAGTGAGAAGCCGCGAGTTGATTGGATTAACGGAGCCTTCTTTGTTCTTGAACCTAGAATATTCGATTACATTGAAGGTGATAATACTCAATGGGAAAAAGAACCCTTGGAAAAATTGGCAAGCGATGGCCAACTCATGGCTTTTCGTCACTATGGTTTTTGGCAATGCATGGACAATTTCTCTGAAAAGCTGAAGCTGGAAAAGCTGTGGAAAAGCGGTCAAGCACCATGGAGAAAATGGGAAAGCTAAGCATGCTTTTGATTATTTGTGGTTGACAATTAGTCGATTCATCCAGTTGCGAAGCACTGTTTTGAAAATAATTCTTATTTGGGAATATGCTCTGTGTGGTAATACCGTTTTTATGCAATGTGAAAGAATTTCTCAATTGGAGACTTGAATATGCGTGTTTTGGTAACGGGTCATAAGGGTTATATTGGCTCTGTTATGGTGCCTATGCTATTGGAAAGCGGGTTTGAAGTTGTAGGGCTAGATAATGATTTATATGAAGACTGTGTTTTTGGTGACGAATCAATCTGTCAGGGTATCCCTAAAATCCCTTACATTAAGAAAGATATACGTGACATCGAGCTTCCAGACCTTCAAGGAATTGATCTGGTAATACACCTTTGTGCACTTTCAAATGACCCCCTTGGATACTTCAACCCAGAGATAACGTTCCAAATCAACCATGAAGGTTCAGTAAAGTTGGCAAAACTAGCGAAGAAAGCTGGTGTTCAACGTTTAGTATTTACTTCTTCATGCAGTGTTTATGGCGCCTCCCAAAATGGCATAGTTAACGAAGAGTCTGAACCTAATCCGGTTACACCTTATGGAACATCGAAACTTCGTGCCGAAAAGGATATTTCTGCCTTGGCTGACGCCGATTTTAGTCCGACTTTCATGCGGCCCGCAACAGCTTATGGCGTATCTCCGATGTTACGTTTTGACTTAGTTCTCAACAATTTTATTGCGTGGGCTTACACTAGCAAAATCGTTTTGTTGAAGAGTGATGGCACAGCTTGGCGTCCAATTGTTCACATCGAAGACATCTCTCGTGCTTTTATAGCTGTTTTAAATGCTCCGCGAGAATTAATTCACAATCAAGTTTTCAACGTAGGCAGGACCGAAGAGAATTACATAGTGCGGGAGCTCGCTGAAATAGCTAAAGAAACAGTTCCTAATTCAGAAATCCGATACGCTAAAGATGCTGAACCAGACAAACGTTCCTATCGAGTTGACTTCAGCAAAATAGCCTCTACACTTCCTGAGTTTAAACCACAATGGAATGCTCGTTTAGGAGCAAAACAACTTTATGAAGCCTATAAGAAGTTTGGAATTGCTCTTGAAGATTTTGAAGGTCCTCGATACAGGCGTATCACCCATATCGAAAACAACGTTTCCAATGGCATTTTAGATAAAACCCTACGCAAAAAGAGGACATAAACATGAATACCCCTTCATATTATAAGCCAATTTCAGGATGTAGATCATGTGGAAACAGGAATCTTGAACCGATAATTTCTTTCGGCAGAACTCCTCTGGCAGATGCATTGGTTAAGAAAGAGCAACTTGACAAGCCAGAGCTGCTAATTCCGTTAAGTCTTGTCTTTTGTCCCAACTGTTCTCTTGTGCAAATAGTTGAAACTGTGGATCCAGAGATTCTGTTTTGCAGAGACTATCCTTATTTCTCTTCCACCTCAAAGGCGTATCTGAAGCACTGCCGGGAGAATGCTGAGGAAATAATTGCCTCAAGAAAGCTGAATTCAAACAGTCTTGTTGTTGAACCTGCCAGCAATGATGGTTACATGCTTAGACAATTCTTGGAGCATGGAATCAAAGTTCTTGGAATCGATCCGGCGAAAGAACCTGTTCAAGCTGCACGAGAGGCGGGGGTCACAACACTTTGTACTTTTTTTAAAAAGAACCTTACAAGTAAGCTTAGGCAAGACGGATTATCGGCTGATGTGTTGATGGCCAACAATGTATTAGCCCATGTATCAGACCTCAATGATTTTGTAGAAGGCATCCGAACAATATTGAAGGATTCTGGTTTGGCGGTTATAGAGGTACCTTACGTAGTCGATTTAATTCGTAAACGTGAATTTGATACCATCTATCATCAGCATCTCTGTTATTTCTCGGTCACAGCATTGGATAATCTATTCAGAAGACATTCCCTTTTCCTTAATGAGGTGAAACATTTTGATGTGCATGGTGGCTCATTGCGATTATATGTGGAACCTCAAGAAAATATTGGTGAATCAGTTCGATTATTCCTAGATGAAGAGTCAACTATGGGAATCAATCACATCGCCTATTACCATGACTTTGCTGAGCGTGTACATGAAACAAGAACCGCTTTGATGAAAATCCTGTTGCATCTAAAACAAGAGGGAAAAAAAATTGCAGCCTATGGAGCAGCGGCGAAAGCAACCACATTATTAAGTTTCTGTGGAATTGATAAGGGGATTGTGGATTACGTGGTTGACTTGAATCCCTTCAAACATGGTCGCTATATGGGTGGCAACCATTTACCTATCTTTCCACCGACGAAACTTTTGGAAGATATGCCAAATTATGTTCTATTGTTAGCATGGAATTGGGCAAACGAAATCTTACAACAGCAGGAAGCCTATCGGCAGAAGGGCGGCAAATTCATCATTCCAATACCCGAACCAATAATTGTCTAGATCATCGAGCAATATCAAACAGGCAACAGTATCGTGAAACTATGTTATTAGAGGCTTGTTAATCTATAGTTTTTCAGCGATATAATTTTCCCATGCGAAGCTAAATCCCGCACTCCACGCAATTTCCATCGGTAATAAATAACTTTATTCGCTGTATCCATTCTTTTGGTTTGTATTACGTTTTGTATAATTTGAAAATGTGTCTTCCGTCTCTTGCAGTATGTATAAGCTTGAATTCGTTCAAGGATGTATTTTGTAATATAAAGTTTACAAACTCACTTTCGCTATAATTTACATAAGCGTCTTTCATCTGATCTTCTAGATATAAGTGGGGCTCAAAAAACATTTCAGTTGTTTCTAAATTTTTCAGAAAATCCTTCAGTTTAAAAAAAAATCTTTTTGTTTTTAAAAAATGGTGAAAAATATTTAGAGCTAGAACAACGTCAAATTTCATTTTTTTTATAAAGCCGATTTCAAACATCGACTTTTTGATTGCTTTGAATTTTTTATTTTCGGCAATCCTTATTTTCTCTAATATTCGAAATGTGGCTGGATCTTGTTCAATAGCGTAGCATTGGTAGCCCAAATCTTCAAATTTATGGCAAAAGAAACCTAAATTTGAGCCGATATCAAGCATTACGCATCTTTTTTTTCCTAGGTTCCTTTGGATAGCCTCTAGACGTTCTTGACAGTTGTGATGAGTTGGTATATCCGCAAGATCAGGATGAACTATTGGCTGATATAGTTTGCCTCCGTTTTGTTGGGCATACGAAATCACATACCTTCTAAATTCCTGCCATTTTTTGTGACGAACAAAAACCATTACAGGCACATAGTTAATCCCAAGTATTTTAGCTATGGCCAGTCTATGTCTCCCGTTTTGGAAAAGATATCCCCCGTTTCTTCCAACATTTACATCTATCTCAGTAAAATCAAAATTTTTATCAGAAATATTCCGGTTAAGGTGATATCCCTTATTCTTTATACTTTGATATAATGAATCAATATATTTAACCCGTTTATCAAGATCATCCTTATTTTTACATCCCCAATAAGTTTGTCCGAATTCAACTTGTCTCCGAACTGTTTTGTAAAATGTTGTATCTTGCCATTTCACGCCCTCCCTTATCCTTTTATTGATGGCTTTATAAACAAGTAAATCAGTAAATTTGTAGTTTGTTATATCCCAATTACCTTCTACAACTTTCCCACGCATTGTAGTATCAAAAACTCTATTGCTAAGAGGTATTGTTTCTGAACTTTTTTTTTCTAGATAATTTGTATGATATATGATTCGCTTAGGAGAAATCCAATAAACTCTTTCTGGCTGTGGTAAGCCGTTGTGAGAGTTACCCCTCATTTTTACAATAAACATAAAAAATCTTATATCGAGTGCGATTCTGAATACGATGTTTTGCAGTCTATTTGGTAGTTTATTGATTATTTTCCTCATAAAAATCTTAACGGCTGACAAATTTCCCACACGCTATTTTTTGGGAACTATTATTATTTGCGTGCATATAATTTTATTGGGCTACGAAAACAAATACATCTCTGAATAGGCTCTAGCAATAAGAAGATGAAAGTAAATGGAACGTCTTTTTAGACTTTAACGATTGATAGAATCTATTGCCATCTTGATCTGGCATTTCCCAACCGACTAAACCTCCAGAGAGAAATGTGGAAGAATATGTTCATATTTTGGGGAACTACTAGTTATTAGGGATTTGAGAATCGATGTCATCCAAGTATGTTTGCCAGAATTGTGGTATGCACGCAATGTCTACATTCTATGAAGTGGAAAATGTTCCAGTTCATACATGCGTAATGTTGTCAACCCGTCAAGAAGCTTTGCGTTTTCCAAAGGGTAAAGTTGTCTTGGGCTTTTGTGAAGAATGCGGTTTCATATCGAACGTCGCTTTTGATTCTTCAGCAGTGAATTATTTCTCCATTTACGAGGATCAACAGTGTTTCTCGTCAACGTTTAATGCTTTCGCTGAGGATCTGGCAAAGCGTCTGGTCGAGAAATATAATCTACATGACAAGAAAATTTTGGAGATTGGTTGCGGAAAGGGCAATTTCCTAGCATTGTTATGTGAGCTGGGGAATAATTACGGAGTAGGGATTGATCCCGCTTACAGAAAAGACCGTGTTCAAAGTGAAGCTTCAGATCGTTTGAGGTTCATCCAAGACTATTACTCCGAGCGGTACGCGGACTATAACGGAGACTTGATATGCTGCCGCCATACTCTCGAACATATTCCCAACACAGCTGAATTTCTCAGTAACGTGCGACATGCAATCGGTAACAGTTTGGACACAATCGTTTTCTTTGAAGTACCCGATGTAACTCGAGTATTACGTGAGCTAGCTTTCTGGGATATTTATCATGAACATTGTTCCTATTTCAGTCCCGGATCACTCGCGCGGCTGTTTCGTTCTTGCCAATTTGACATAATTGATTTTTCCAAAGATTTTGATGACCAGTATCTTTTAATTGAAGCCAAACCAGTAAGCCAAAAAACAGAAAAAGTGCATGAACTGGAAGAAAGCGTCGAAGAGATGGCGAAGGATGTCACATATTTCTCCACACATTGTCGCGAAAAGTTAGATCAGTGGAAAAAGCGTTTGAATGAAAATTACGCAAGCGGAAGACGGACTGTGGTGTGGGGATCAGGCTCCAAATGTGTGTCTTTCTTGACGACACTTGGGGTTAAGGATGAAATCGAGTATATTGTTGACATCAATCCGTTCCGTCATGGCAAATATCTTCCAGGTATTGGCAAAAAAGTAATGTCACCTGAAATCCTGAGAAAGAACAAGCCAGATGCCGTAATTGTAATGAATCCAATCTACTCCGATGAAATCCGCCAGGCGCTTGCTGATATGGGGTTAACTCCAGAGGTAATTTCGGTTTGAGTGGAATGCTTGTAAAACACGTGAATAAGCTCTCGGAAAATCCTTGTCCTATTTGTGGTTCTAAACATTTGCAAGTTTTTTTCGAGGTTTCAGATGTTCCAGTCCATTGCAACATTCTTTGGCCGAGTCAAGATGTTGCCCAGATTTGTCCAAGAGGAGATATCCAGCTGGCCTATTGTCCTGTTTGTAGCTTTGTTACCAATCTGAAATTTGAGCCGGATAGACTTGAATATACCGAGGCATATCATAACCCTCTGCATTTTTCACCGTATTTTCGAGTTTATGCACGGTCGCTGGCAGAGCAGCTAATTGACCGTTATGATCTGAATAACAAAGACATCATAGAGATTGGATGCGGCGATGGATATTTCCTGAAGTTACTCTGCGAGCTGGGAAACAACCATGGAGTGGGCTTTGATCCTGCCTGCAGTGAAAAAGAAACGCAATTTGAGTTAGAGAATCAAGTCAAGTTTATTCAAGACATCTATTCGGAGCGCTATGATAACTATCAAGGTGACCTCGTTGTTTGTAGGCAGACGCTAGAACATATCCAAAATCCAAAGGGCTTTCTGAAGGAGTTACGACAGGCAATTGGTAATCTGATAAACAGCTATGTATTCTTTGAGGTACCAAACGCATTAAACATTTTTCAAAACCTCTCTGTTTGGGACATCATCTACGAGCATTGCTCATACTTTACTCCAGTCTCCCTGTCCTTCACTTTCTCAACCAGTGGCTTTCACGTCTGCGACGTTACCACGGAGTTTGAAGACCAGTTCCTTTGTATACATGCTAGACCGAGCCCCCAAAATATCCCAGAGTCTAATTATAAATATCCAAGTAAGGTCAACCAAATCCCCAGTTACATAACATCGTTTGCTACCAATTACCAAAACAAGGTTGAAATGCATAGATGCAAACTGGAAAATATAAAGAGCAAGGGGCAGCGTGCAGTTGTATGGGGTGCAGGTTCAAAGGGAGTAACCTTTTTGAATGCGCTCAAGAATTCACAGATTGAGTATGTGGTAGATGTTAATCCGCATAAACAAGGTATGTATATTCCAGGGACTGGACAGAGAATTGTGCCTCCGGAATTTCTGCAGGAGTATCGACCTAATTTTATTATAGTGATGAACCCAATATACAAGGGCGAGATTCAAGAAGTTGCGAAGAATCTTGATTTAACTACAAAATTCGTGGGTGCATAAAATGCAAGTGGGCTGGCTTAAAAATAGAGTTACCGCGCTGGAATCATCACTGTTTTCAGTTCTGTCACGTGCAAAATCTCCAGCGGATATTGAAATGAAGTCCCACCATTTTTTCTCGTTCTCTAGACCCAGTAGAACTAACATGGTTTTAGGTTTCAAGGCCGGATTCATTGTTGCAGCAACGTTGATGCTTTTCCTTCAAGACCTCACAATCGTAGCAAGTGATGCTTTGCAAAGTGAGTTCACGACCTATATATTGATTATACCTTTTCTTTTCAGTTTCCTCATCTACCGCAAGAGAAAAATGATTAAGGCATCAATTACCTTTGAATCTTCATCCTTGCGCGGAAAGGTTTTTCCCTATAAAGAAATCGCAGGTGCACTACTTTTTCTCCTCGCCTTCCTCGTCTATTCATATGGTTCATTCACTTTCACATCACTTGAATATCACTTGTTAGCTCTTCCTATTTTTGTGATTGCTTGTATTCTGATTTTGTTTAACCCACAGACTTTGCGGCAACTAGCCTTTCCAATCATATTTCTCTTTTTCTTAACACCGCCACCACTGCAAATCGTCTATCAAGCTGGGGCAACACTCTCAGGCTTCAGTTCTCAAGCAGCATACATCCTCCTCAAAACTTTTGGACTGCCTGTAAGCTTGACAAGCCAGTATAACACCCCCGCAATAATCCTTCAACAAGCGGGAGGTCAACCACTTTCATTCGTGGTAGACATAGCCTGCTCAGGCATATACTCCCTGATGGGGTTCATGGTATTCATCACATTCGTTTCATACGCTGCCAGGTCTAGCCTTTCGAAAAAAGCACTAGTATTCTTAATCGGCTTTCCGTTCATCTATGCATTAAACATTCTTAGAATAACTATCATAGTTCTGATTGGTAGCTATGCTGGGATGGACCTTGCAACACAGCTGTTCCATCTACTGGGTGGCTGGTTCCTAATCTTTGGAGGAACTCTGTTACTCCTTTTGGTATCCGAAAAAATCTTCAAAATCCGATTCTTTGGCACAAAATCCAAAACAACCTCATGCAATTATTGCAACCATAACCCAATCAATAAGCAGCATTTCTGTTTTGCCTGTGGGAAACTTCTTAACCCAAAGAAGAGCAATCTCTCCAAACGTGACCTCAGCAAAATAGCAATTCTAGCGATAAGCGTTATTCTTCTCATTAATCTTCAAGTACCCGTTTTTGCTATAGCTCAAGGACCTGATGAAGCCACAATTCAAACATTAGGTGGAGAACAGACAGTTGATCAAATCCTGCCAGAAATCCATGGATACACAACCCAATTCATTTATAGAGACAAAGATTTTGAAGAATTGAGCCATCAAGATGCTTCACTAAGCTATTCTTATAATCCCATCAACGAATCAGAAACAACTATCTGGGTATCAGTCGAAATTGCCGAAACCCGATACAGTCTGCACCCTTGGGAAACCTGTCTCATCATATATCCACAAACAGCTGGACTACCACAAGAAGTTACTCAATTGAGCATAAGTGATGTCCAACTCCTACAAAACCCAGCAATAACTGCCCGTTATTTTGCCTTCAAAGATACCAAATCTAACATAACCCAAGTTGTTCTATACTGGTACGAAACTGCCATTTTCAACACAGAATCCAGCCAAGAACAAAAGCATGTCAAAATAAGCCTAATTGCCTATACTGACAACTCAGAAAACATCTTAGATATGAAAGAACAACTCATCCCAATCGCCAAAATCGTTGCCAGCCATTGGGATACGATCAAAACCGTTTCCCAAATCGCCCTACTTGTCTTCCAAAATGGACTGATTTTCATTGCAATAACCGTAGCCACACTGGCAGTAATGCTAATTTATCTAGGCGTAAAAAATCGCAAAGAGAAAAAATCTAACCTAAAAATCTACAACAAACTAGCCCTACAAGAAGAAAAAGTCATCTTGCAAGTCGTCCAACAGATATCCAAAAAAGAAAAAGCCACCACTAACACAATAGCTTCGTACTATCAAAAACTAACAGGAAAAACGATCAAACCGAAACTACTTGTAAAAAAACTTGAAGATGCCGAAAAAGTAGGATTGATAAAAAAGAAACTGGTCAGTCAAGACGACGAGCCAATATTTGTTTGGAGAAGCCAGTTGTTTATCTAAAACTCTAATGGTGGTCGATCATCGTAACATCATAATAGCAGAAAAGTTAGGGTGGGTGAACTATTTGTATAAAGAAATGGGCGATATTTTCACGTACTGGAAATACCTTAATATTAAATATTGCATTGGTCTTTCCGATAATTGTGACTATGCAATATTAAAAGCTAAAAGGGTAATTTCCTATGACTGAACTCGAGGCTCTCTTGCCCAAAGAAGATGAAACTACTGATTCGGTCCTCCTTAGAAAGATCCAGCAACTGGAAATAGAAAAGGAAGCATTAAAGCTCGAATTACGGAAATACAAACGCAAGTCTTCGGGAAAAATTGCCTACATACTTTTGATTTTCGGCGTAATCGCATTAGTCTCCTCTATCATATCTTCATCATCCACACTAGCCTTTATTGGCATGGCACTCACTTTTTGGGGCGCCCTCCTCCTCTTCATAAAACCCGTAGCATACATCAAAGCCAACCTCTTACACCCAACTGCCACATCCTCCCTCAAAACCATTGATAACATTATATCAGAACTAAACTACAAAGGAAAAGCAATACACCTACCGCCAAGATACCTAACAGACCTCAAAGGCGGAAAAGTTTTCATCCCAATGAAAAAAGAAATCATTATACCTCCAACAAAAGAACTGGCTGAAGAAAAGGTGTTCCTAAAAAACCCAAAAGGACTATATCTCACCCCCTCAGGACTAGATCTCGTAAACCTCTTTGAAACTGAATTAGGAACAGACTTCACCCGAACAGACCTAGACCATCTGCAACAAAACCTACCAAAACTTCTCATAGAAAATCTAGAAATCGCTGGAGACTTTGAACTAAAAGTAGAAAATAACATGATTCAAGCGAAAATAACTAATTCCATTTACAATGACTTCCACAACACCACAGAACTATCCAATATTTGCAATACCCTGGGCTGTCCACTATGCAGCGCCATTGCAATTGCCTTAACAAGAGTCACTGGAAAACCGGTAATCATCGAAAGCACTGAAGCGACCAAAGATGGCAAAACAATCGAAGCTAACTTCCGACTTCTGGAAACACCTGAATCTGAAGAACGAACCGAAGCACTCTTGTCAAAATCCATCCAATTGCAACGTCACCCAGTCTTTCCAAGCGTTATCCACAGTATTTTCGGATCGATTTTGACTAATCTGCCAAGCTTTTTCATGATAGTTTTCGGATCGATTATTTTGGCTTGGGTCGGCTGGTTAACGTGGTATGATATTACTGTATGGGGTAAGGATATTGCTCTCATCTTTTTCGGGTCCAGAACAGGTGAGGCTATGAGTCTTGGAATAGGTATGAAACTAATCTACTATTTTCTTATAGGCTTGGCACTGTTGCTCTCCGGCATATTCACCACCTTTCTAAGAAGACGAACCGAGGTGTGAAAATGCAGTTTCCTTTAACTTTTTGGGATGTAAGCCTCTGGCTAGCAATCACTGCGATAATACTTCTCATAACTTCAGAAATGCTTTCATCATATTATGGAAAAATAAACATCCGTGTAGACAAGAAACGGCTCAATAGCGTCGCAATTGTGGTGTCAATTGCATTTGTTGTAACAGTTGCGTTAAGAGTCCTTAATATAATTGTTACCCAATAAAAATGATGATCCCTGGAGCTAGTCCCGTCTAAAGTTCCCAAACCAATATGTGCACAGGAGAAAAAGGTTTTCCTTATTTAACCTGATATGTATGAGTATCATTCTGCTATAGAAAACTTAACTTGAATTTCTATAACTAATATTCTAGTAAATTTTACCTTATATGCATATATAGGAGATTTTACCAATGAAATTATCAAAACAAGTCAAAGTTTGGAAGGAATTTGAAAGTGAGAACAAAATACATTTTAGCTTTTATCCCACTACTCATCATGATGCTGTCTTCCGTTACTAACGCTTCTCTAAATATTTCTGTAAATGTTAATCATTCCAGTATAAGCCGATTTCAAACCCAAACAATTACCGCAACAGCCAACGAAAAAGGAACGGGATTCTTACTAGTAATTCAACCAGGTGTAGGGCCGACTTGGACAGACTCCTTAGATGCACATCCAGATTTCAAGAATATCTGGTACACGTTGCCTAGCTACGTACGAGGCTGGATTTCAAGCACGATTGGAAACAAAATTGTCTCATACAACATAATTAGCTTCAGTTGGGGAGGAGGAAGTGAATCCGTTACATTTCCAGATGATTTCACAGGTATCAACGGTGATCCGAGCACAGAACTGACGGGAAAATACAAGGTACTTTTCGTATACACCTCGAAGGAAGGTGGATGGTGTTATCACCTTGAACGTGATTTCGACTGCGGCTATTGGTTTGTCGTCCCTGAGGTTCCCCTTGGATCAATAATCTCGGTTCTGGCTATGGTAGCTGCAATACCGGCATTTAAATTTAGACACAAGATATTCAAGCAAAAATGAAAGTTCAGCGTAACAAGCAGTACCTTCCCCCTCTTTTTTAACATGATCTCCGTCCTACTATGATTTTATATCGCCATTTTCTGGTGATCACTGCAATTTCATTCAAGCTACAACAATTCTCCAGAGAGGAGAACAAGCAACAGGACACAAGTGGTATGTTAGTTTGAAACTGTAAAGAGGCAACCAAATGAACAGCGAAAACCAAGAAACTTCAACCCTCAGCGAACTCATAATCCAGATAGTCAAGAGCAAACATCCAGAGACAATAAAGCAACTTGTTGAGCTAGTAAATCAACAATATCCATTACCCGAACAAAAAATCATTGAGCATATCCTAGACCTTCAAAAGCAAGGAAAATTAAACTTGAAAGAAGAAACCTCTCTTGTCTCATCGACTCTTAAGAACTACCTCTTATCGTCTCCCTCATACTGGTACTGGGCCGTCATCACACTAGCCCTCGTAACTACCATAATCGTATTCATCATACCAGAAAGCGCAATCCCCCTAGTCTATGCAAGATATGCACTCGGGTCCCTCTTTGTTCTTTTCCTCCCCGGCTATGCCTTCATCAAGGCCCTATTTCCAACGAAAGAACTTGACAATATCGAACGCATCGCCCTAAGCGTAGGAATGAGCCTCGCTCTTGTTCCCATCACTGGACTAATTCTCTACTACACCCCATGGGGCATAAATACCGCACCAATTACCATATGCTTATTAGGTCTAACTATCTTTTTTGCAACCGTAGCCGCCACCAGAACATACCAAGCCAGAACACCTAAAATACAATAACCAAAAGAATAACACCAACACCCGTAAGGCGGCAAACATGGAAACCAGCAACATACCTGGTGGTACTCTCAGAATAACCTTGGCAAACGCCTCCCAATATATAATTGCGGCACTATTCTATGTAATCGTCACAAAAACCAATGCCCTAACCCAAACAGACATCGGAACCCTATCAATCCTAACTTTCCTCGCCTCAGCCTTCTCCTTGCTGACCATGATAGCATTACCCACAGCCCTAACCAAATTCACATCAGAAAAACTAGGAAAAAACCAAAAAGAAGATGCCGCAGCAACCCAAAAAAAAATCTCAAAAACCATTATTATGTTGTCCATAACAGGTCTCGCCGTAGCCATCCTTTCATCACAATTACTTTCTCAATTTTTTTTGAATAACGTCGAATACACGATCATCCTAGTTTTAAATTTCACTTACGCCTTTCTATCCAATCTAATAGCTCTCTATCGCTCCACTCTACAGGCACTCTACCTCTTCGGAAAAATGGCCACCATAACCATCACATACATAGTCATAAGCCGAGCAATCGCCATCACACTAGCATTGTTTAACCTGGGCATCGCAGGAGTAATAATCGGCTACATAATCGGAGTGATAATAGCCTTAATGGTTGCCATAAACTTTCTGCGCGGAAAACTTCCAAAAACAACAAAAAACATGCCTCTGAAACCATTACTATCCTACAGCCTCCCCCTATTTCTCACATCCATAACAAACCTTATCATGCAATGGGCAGACATCGTAATTATAACCTCCCTAACCGGAGACCTGTCACTAACAGGAGTCTACTCCATCACTGTTAGCAGTGTAGGCGCCCTCACCATATTATACATACCAATAATGACCACAATATTCCCAGCCCTCTCAGTCCACCATGGCCTCCAAAAACCCGAAAGCCTCACCAGCATCCTAAAAACCACCAGCCGATACCTCATCTACATCCTCTTCCCCAGCTGTATAGGCCTAGCAATCATCGCACCCACAGCCCTAACTTTCTTCTACGGTCCCAGCTACGCAGCAGGAGCTGCACCACTGGCCATTCTTTCCATTACAACTCTCATCATAGCCCTCATCTCGCTACTCACTACAACCCTGACAGCCATAGGAAAGACAGGTCAAATACTGAAAATCAACATAATCGCAGCCACCGCATCAATTCTGGCATTAATAGCCTTAGTTCCACTCTTACAGACAACCGGAGCCGCCATCGCTCGCCTAACCACAAACGCAATAGCCATCACCCTAACGATCTACATACTAAAAAAAGACATCAAAATACGCTTGGACAAAGAAGCACTGTGGAAGTCCGCAGTCTCTACAGCTGCAACAGCCCCGTTTCTACTCGCCATCGAATTCACTCTAAGCACAAAACTATCCACAATCCCAACCATTGCCCTAGAGATCCTGACAGCAGCAGCAATCTACGCACTCTCCCTTTACAGCCTAAAAGCCTTAAAAAAGCAAGACTTTCAACTACTAAAACAAGCCTTCCCAAAACCCCTAACAAAATACATCAGCTTCATAGAACGTATATTCGTCAGATAAGAACTCAACAACAAAAACATCAGAACCAACTTTTTCAATTTAACAAAAAATATGAGGCTAGAGACTAGAAGGATTTTCTAGAAACTTTCTCTAGCTTTTTGTCCCTCATATACTTAAATATTAAAATTTAAATTAAAAACTCATTCAAGCCTGATGTGTGTAATATGAAAAGCCGTTTGTTCTTTCTTCTCGTTCTCTTAACCTTGTTGCTCGTAGCCTCAACCAACGTTACGAATGTCACGGCAGTTCAATTCTGGAAGAAAGATACAAACACTCGGGGCAACTGGATTGAAAATATTGGAGGGACATGGTTAAGACATTATGGGCGAGATGGCTACATACTGTCTGCATTTGATTCCCAAGGACACAACGATGAAGAATGGCAACAGAGTTTTGACAGGAAAAGCCTGCCACCATACATAACTAATTACACAGTTTCAGGAACTGGAGGAGCCGCTCCGTTGTCGCCGGGAACCGGTGGGGTGTACACCGTATCTGCCCCTACCTCAGACGAGGGAGCTTTGATAGACCCAGATATTCTAAACGACCCAGATGTTCTGAACAAACGAAGGAATACCCACTGGTTCACGACCCCATACGACGACCCAGACACCGTACTCACAGTGGAGTTGGAATTTTCAGGGGTTGCATCTGAAAAGTTTTTCCATCTGTCGCTTTATTTCTTGGAAATTGAGCAAGATTGCAAACTAAACGTCACGGTATCTGACGAAGAGCCTCATGGCGCTCCCCAATCGTGGACGGTGGTCATCGAACCCGATGAGGTAAAGACAGGAGTATACCTAGTGTTCACAGTTTATGGACCAACCAAATTAGAAATGAGATTATTTTCAGAAAATAACTGCTATCCAAGCATTTCAGGAATATTCCTCGATTCGATAGCTGTGCCGCCGCACGTTGTTCCCGAAGTTCCCTTAGGTACATTGTCAGTGTTACTTACAGGTTTTGCGTCCCTAATGGTACTGAGGACAATAAAGAGAAAACAGAAAGATACGCTATAAAATACTTTATAGATTACTGTTCTAGAAATTTTGTTTCCGAAATTCCATATATATTAAAATAGTCAAACATCATAAAATAGGAAAGGAGGGAGAAAACGAAAATGAAAAAATTCATATTGCCTTTAGCTACGCTATTCATATTGTCCTTCCTATTAATCGGCATGGTTCAGGCTTTGTCAGTTACCGTTACGGCTGTCCCAGATGTTATAACCCCTGGCGGAACAACAGCAATAACCGTGACCTCTGATGGAGCTGCTACAGTAGCAATAACGGTACGCACCCCCTCGGGCAAGCTGTACACACGATCTTTAACATTTTCAGCTGCTGGATCAATTACTGTGAATTTCCCAGATGACTTCTCAAAAGCAAGCTCAATTGAGTCTGGAGTATACAATGTTTATGTTTACCTTGGTGGAACATTGATCGCTAGAGCAAGTTTCACTGTGCCTCCTCAAATGAACAACCCTGAGCTTCCAATAGGAACAATTGGCGCCACAGCTGCTATGATGGCTGGACTCGGGCTTTTCGTAGTCAAAAAAAGAAGACAAAAATAAGCTGAAACCATCGGTGCTACTACTTCCCACGGATATTTTTTCCTATCCAATAGGCTTTTTTCTAACCTACAGGAATAACGAGAGTTAGACCTTCATTGTTGCTTGAACTTGGTATGCCTGAAGTTCAGTGAGTACAAAAATTGGAACATAATCTCTAATTAAGCAAAAAAATTTAGAGTGAGGAGTTCCATGACTTGGAACTCTTTCTCTTAACCACTTCCGACTATTGTGATGTCGAAACCGAAGCTTGTTATTCCCTGAATGTCTGCTGATACCGATAACGTGAATGTGACTTGAACGACAGCACCTGGGTTAAGTGTCTGTCCGCCGTAGTTCCAACTAAGAGTAAGGTAATTTGCAGCGGCTGAGGGGTTCCAATTCGAAGTGCTCAGAGACAACGTTGATGGACTGCTTCCTTCGTTTCTAATCCAGCACACGAAATTTTGGCTTGACCCTGGCTGAAGGTTGCCCCAAGGAATTGCGGATATTGGATTTGTGCACGCCGAGTTTGCGTAGACACCAACTCCGACAGTTTGTATCGTTCCTGAGCTTGATAATGTTCTAGTCGTTTGGAGTGCAGGGAAGACTTGTGTTGCTAGTGATATGGTCAGTGTGTAGATAGCGATTATAACTATGGCGCCTGTGAGTATTGCTTCCTTCTTTTGCATTACTTACACCTCGGTATACTGTATATTAAGACTTAATAAACGTTTTTGTTGAAATGCACTACAGATATACAGAATTTTTCAGATTCCAAGAAATCAACCATATTGCATGTAAAAAAGGTTAGTGCGCCTACAGATTCGATTTCAGTATGTCTAGCAACTTCATTGGTTAAGCAGAATTAATTTAAACTAAAGTAGTTCACTTTCCCCATTATATTCTCTCTACACATTATGCGAAGTGGCACACAGCAGGTTAATATCCGTCAAGAGGAACAAGTAAGCTCTACGATAATTGAAGGAATAGCTAATGTACGCTGTTGGACACTTTGCACTAGGGTACTTGACTGGAAAAGCTACAGCTAAATCACTTAAACTCAACATAAATCTCCCCCTAGTGTTCCTCGCATCCGTTTTCCCTGACATCGACCTGCTAATCCCTGGTCTGTACCATCGAGGACCCCTCCACTCCGTGATACTTTATTGCCTTCTCTTCCTGCCCTTGTTTTTGATTTTCAGAAAAAGAGCTGCGCCCTATTTCGTAGCGCTAATCTCGCACATTGTTATTGGAGACTACCTAACAGGTGGAATACAATTATTATGGCCTGCATCCCTTGACATGTATGGCTTGGGCATTGGAATCACAAGTTTAACCAACATTGTCATGGAATGGGGCTTCTTCCTCACCTCCATTACTTTCATGTTTATAACAAGAGATGGATTATCCCTGTTCAAACACCATCCAACAAACATGATTCTATTAATACCTGTCATGACCGTTTTATTACCCACAATCGTAAGTTTCCCCCTCTACGTTCCCTTAGAATTGCTCATCCCTCACCTTGTCTACCTAACTATTTTTGGCATCTCCATTCTCATAGATTGGAAAGCAATCTTGACACCAACCTGAGAAATCATTTATTCGATTCGTTAAAAGCGGTAACTCCATAACCGTTGGCTGATTAGCCGCATCTCTTTAATTGATTAGTATCTCCGGGGTACTCTGCCCTAAACAAGACAGCGACCGGTGATACTCTAGTGGAAACGCTAAATTTTTTGATTTACCAACCTTTATTAGCATTGATAATCAAATTTAGCGCTCGGTAGCCTAACCATTCCGGAGACTCAAAAGATGAAAGTTGGTGTTGTTGGACTTGGTTTTATGGGTTCTGCCCACGCTAGGGTTTACAGCCAACTGAAGGAATGTGAGTTAGTTGCTGTTTGCGATAGCAATCAGGAGAAGAAGCAGCTGGCAAAAACGTACAACTGCAAATTTTTCAGAGACCCTAAAGAATTTTTTGAGGAAAAATTGGATGCAGTAAGCGTCTGTACCCCCACCTCCCTACATAAGGAGGCAGTCACAGCAGCTTTGGAAAGCGGAAAACATGTGCTCGTTGAAAAGCCCCTTGCTGACAACTTGAGAAACGGCGAAGAAATGGTGAAAAAAGCGGCAAAAACGGACCGGTTATTGGCTGTGGGGTATATTGAAAGATTTAATCCAGCTGTTAGTAAGCTGAAGGAAATTGTAGATTTTTCTCAGGTGTATTCCACGGTTTCTATCCGATTCGGTCCATCTCCGCCTAGAATGAAGGATATAGGCGTTTTTTTGGACTTAGGTTCCCATGAAATTGACATGTTGAATTTTCTCACAAAAGCTCAACCAGAGGTCCTGTACACCCACGTTTCCAGCAAATCAAACAGTATCTTTGAAGATTATGCGTACATCTCATTGAAGTACGGGCACATACATAGTCACATCGAGACAAGCTGGCTCCCAAACTACAAGCTACGTTTCATTCATCTATACGGAAACAAAAGATTTTACACCCTAAACTATGCTCAACAAAATCTAAAATCCTGTAGACCCCCACCAGAAGCTAAAATGGAGCATGGAAGCTGGAGAGACATCCTGTGGCTATCTAGAAATGTTGAAGAGAACATACCTGTCTCATCAAATGAACCTCTAGAGCTGGAATTGAAGTGCTTCATCAATTCCGTGAAAAGGAATGAGGTCATAGAGCCGCTTTGTAATCCGCATGACGGGCTTCAAATATTAAAAATTGCAGAAACTGCCTTCAGTAGGCTTAAATGAGAAATAGTTTGGCACTATTAGGATTCTGCGTTTTTACAGGGAAAATTTCAATTTTTCCAGCCTTTTTTGAAGGGTGATATCTCTCTTAGCCGTTCAACAGCTTTTGGCACCACTTCCAGCACATAATCTACTTCTTCTTTTGTAGTGTATTTCCCTAAAGAGAGTCTTAAGGACCCGTGGGCTTCTTGGGGTTTCAGTCCGATAGCCAGCAGAACATGGCTTGCTTCTAGCGATTCAGAGGAACACGCTGAACCTGTAGAAGCGGATACACGCGCCATATCTAACTGCATGAGCAAGGATTCTCCCTCGATATAAGCAAACCCGAAACTGGTGTTGTTAGGCAGCCTTTTTGTTACATGACCATTCAGATGCGCATCCTCTATCTTCAAAAGACCCTTTATCAGCTTGTCCCGGAATCTAATCTGTTTTTCAGCGTCAGAAGCCATCTCTTTCTCTTGGATTCTAACTGCCTCGGCGAAACCAACAATTCCGGCAACGTTTACGGTCGATGACCTCTTCCCGAACTCATGTCCTCCTCCATGCAACAGAGGCTCGATTTTCGTCCTTTTCCTTATGTATAGTCCACCAACGCCTTTCGGACCGTACATTTTGTGGGAGCTGATGGATAACAAGTCAATGTTCATCTTCTTAACGTCTATGGGAAGCTTGCCGAAACTTTGGGCAGCGTCTGAGTGAAAGTATACGCCTTTCTCTCTGCAGAGCTTTCCTATTTTTTCGATGTCTTGTAATGTGCCTATCTCGTTGTTGGCATGCATTACCGAGACCAAGATTGTGTCTTTTCGTATGGCATTTTCTAACTGGGTTAGATTGATAAATCCAAACTTGTCTACTGGGAGGCGGGTGATTTTGAATCCTTGCTTCTTCAACCATCTAGCAGGTTCAAGGACACAGTGATGTTCTATAGAGGAGACTATGATGTGCTTTCCCTTCTTTCTGTTAGCGAAGGCTACTCCCTTCAGAACCATGTTGTTGGATTCGGTGGCGCTGCCCATGAAGATAACTTCTTTAGGTTCGGCGTTCATCATTGTCGCGACTGCATTTCTGGACTCCTCTAACGCTTCTTTTGCTTCTCTGCCCTCTGCATGGAGGGACGCGCTGTTTCCAAATTTTTCACTGAAGAATGGTTTCATGGCTTCGAAAACTCTTGGGTCAACTGGTGTGGTTGCTGCGTAGTCCATGTAAACTCTCATGCTGTAACACTGAGGAATATCACACTGTTATAGCTATTTAAATTTACCCTGACTAGAAACTATGCTCATAAAAAATATTTGCCGGTAATTCTGTCGAACAATAATCAGAACCGACCATCGGCGGATACCCAGTGGACACTAGGATGCCTTCGCGGCTGCTGTTGTTTTCCGGAGTCTTATGGTCACGGTTAAATTGCATGGTGCCCCTAATACTTCCGTGGGCTGTCTGTTTTGAAGTTCATAACTGATGGCATGCTCGGCAAGTTAACCCGATGGCTTCGTATGCTGGGGCATGACGTCCATTACTACAGGTCAAGTGATGACAAGAAACTTGTTGAAATGGCAAAATCCGAGCAACGGATTCTGCTTACCCGCGACCACAAGCTCTACCAACAAGCCATAACCCACGGAGCAGAAGCCGTTTTGGTTGAGGCAACAGATGAAGCAGAAAAACTGGCTGACCTAGCAAACCGATTTAAGTTCAAGCTGGAAATTGACCTCAGCATTTCCCGTTGCCCAAAATGCAACACAACAATCAAGGCTGTCCCTAAAGAGACCGTGATGCATCAAATACCCGACGCAACCTCCACTTACTACAACGATTTCTGGAAGTGTCCAGGGTGCGGTCAGATATATTGGCAAGGAGCTCACTGGAAGAGGATAGAGAAAACTCTGCAAGAAGCAAAAGATAAGCTTCTTCCGGTCTAAGAGGTCTTCTCTTTAATGCCGTTTTCACAGCCCTTCATCTTCTACGTAAGGCTTATTTGAATCTCTTATGGAATCTCTCAAAGATGTTAATGCAGAAGCATAAGGAATGGGGAGGTGAAAAACTGTGATTGAGGAAGAAGACTGGGAAGACGGCACCGATGATGAGGAAGATGATGAAGACGAAGAATGGTGAAACAGGACAAAAACGAGAAAGGATAATTTCAAAATTTTTTAATCTAACCCATTCCAGAAGTAATGCCACTTATTGAAGAGATTTTGGGCATGTTTTCAGAGAAAGTACTGTTTTTAACAATGAAGTATTATTAGGCTCCAAAGAAACAGTGCTTGCAAGCTTTATTGTGTATTTCTGTAGAGTATGCTGAAGGTCTCTTTCACGTATTCTCGCAAGGTTAACTTTTTCTCTTTTGCCAGTCGTTGAAGAGCCTTGGTTACTCCGGTTGTGTACTGAACCGCTTTCTTCGGTTTGTCAGCGATAAAAGCAGGTATCTCTAGGTTGCGAGCCACCCGCCGCAAAACTCTCTTTCGAATCATATCCTTAGCTGAGGTTATTTTTAGGCGTAGAGGCAACCTTAACGAGAAGTCCACAACGTCCCGGTCCACATAGGGGAGACGCAGTTCCACGCCATAGAAAGAGCAGACCTGATTGTCCCTTTGAAAGTTTGCTTTATAGGAGTTTTCCACATCATGGTACATTGCAGTCTCCACAGCCTCAGCGCCAGCTTCTCCATATTCTGTAAGGTATCTTTGGTAGCCCCCGAAAAGCTCGTCAGCCCCCTGCCCAGCCAAGAGAATCGGACAGCCCAGTTTCGATGCGTTTTCAGCCGTCCAAAAAAAGGGAACTGCAATGCCCGCCTTGATTGTGTGAGGCTCCTCAATCAGCCACAACACTTTAGCAAGAGTCTCTTCCAGACAATTCACCGAGTAGGTTTGAAGATGAAGGGGCAACCCTAAGGCTTCAGCAGCCTCTTCAGCAAACCCAACCTCAGGCTGATTCTCTAACCCCACCGAAATAAGCTGAACATTCAGCCCAACACTTTCAGTCAGAACCGCGATGACGCTGCTATCGACGCCTCCAGAAAAGGCTACAGCAACCTCATCAAGGTCTGAAGCCCTCTTCCTAATCGCCTCCAGCAAAAGAAGCTGTAGTGCCCTAGCCGCAGTCTCCATGTTCACAGTTTCTTTGGGAGGTCTTCGCAACGCCTTAACTTGATTGAAGGAGAAGCCTCTTTTACTCATCACTGCCAGATGTCCAGGAGGAAACGACTTTACATCCTTTATCCGTATCTTCCACAGAGCCTTGCGCTCAGACGCTACAGCACAGATTGAATCGTTCTCCCCATAGTAGAGGGGGGTCGTTCCAAAGACGTCTCTGCCAACAACTATTTTATCGGAAGTCAGCACGGCAAAAGCGTAGGACCCCTCCAAGCTTTCGATGATGTGGCTGGCGTTTTTCAGGGGGTTAGGCGCAAGTTTTCGAATAATCTCTGTTACTTCTGGCACTTCTGGAAAAGGGAAGAGGCGTCCCTCAAAGACAACTTTGAAATCGTGACTTTGAACTGGTTGCGGTTGGTCTCGGGGCAGGATGTGGGAGAGGTTGTATCCTACGGCAATGCTTGAAATGCAGTTTTGGATGACTAGATTTTCAATGGATGTAGCTGTTGTTGCTGTTTTTGGCGTGGCTATTCCGTGGGCGTCTTTTCCTCTGTGAGTCAACTCCTTCAACATAACGGCTACTCTAGGAACAACGTTTTCTCCTCTCTTGTTTATAGCAGCCACCAAAGCTCCCATAACCCATTAACTCCATTCAACGAGCATTTTGTTAAGCGAAACTGGTAAAGCTTAGTTCAATACACTTATGTATCGTTTCCGGAGGAGAAAAAAATTGCCTATCCTTCCCATTGACACAGGACGATATGGAACCCCTAAAATGAGAAGAATCTTCAAAGAAGAAAACAGACTCGAAAGAATGCTAGAGGTAGAGGCAGCCCTAGCTTGGGCTCACGGCGAAGTAGGCAACATCCCAAAAGAGGACGCCGCCAAGATTATGGAGAAAACCTCCACAAAATTCGTAAAGCTGAAGCGCGTGAAAGAGATTGAAAAGGAAATCCGCCATGATGTCATGGCTTTGGTGCAAGCATTAGCTGAAGTTTGCGGATCAAGCGGAGCTTACGTTCATCTCGGAGCCACTAGCTCGGACATTCTGGACACTGCAACCGCATTACAACTTAAGGAAGCCTTAGAACTAATCGAAAAAAGATTTAATGATCTAGAATCGGTTCTGCTCCAGAGGGCGGAAAAGCACAAAAAGAGCATCATGATGGGCAGAACCCATGGTCAACATGCCCTCCCAACCACTTTAGGCTTCAAGTTCGCCGTCTGGACAAGAGAAGTAGCAAGAAACCTCCAACGTCTCCAAGACTGCAGAGACCGCCTATTAGTAGGAAAGATGAGCGGCGCCGTTGGAACTCAAGCAGGTTTGGGTCCAAACGCCCTCAAGATACAGCAGCTTGTCATGGAAAAGCTTGGAATCGAAGCAGCCGATATTTCCACCCAGATCGTCCAAAGGGACCGTTACGCCGAATTCACTTGCATCCTAGCCATAACCGCTTCTACAATGGATAATATTGCCTCTGAGATTCGGGAGTTGCAGAGACCCGAGATAGCCGAGGTTTTCGAGGCTTTTGAGTTAAAGAAGCAGGTTGGCAGCTCAACCATGCCCCACAAGCGCAATCCCATGATATGCGAGAGAATATGCGGCTTGGCGAAGATAATGAGAAGCCTTGTTTCGCCTGCGTTGGAGAATGTTCCAACTTGGCATGAACGTGACCTAACCCAGTCCTCGTGTGAACGGTTTGTGATTCCAGAGGAGTGTATCCTCATGGATTACATGCTGCTTTTGATGGCTCGCGTGCTGAAGGAGCTGGAGGTTGATGAGGAGAGGATGCTGCACAACATGGAGTTGACGCAGGGACGAATGATGTCCGAGGCAGTTATGCTTGCCCTAGCAAAGAAGGGAATGGGACGACAGAAAGCCCATGAGCTAGTTAGAGAGTTAGCAATCAAAAGCCATGCTGAACAACGACCATTCAAGAGAGTTCTTAGGGAAAACGATGCTGTGCAAGAACTGCTGAGTGATAAAGAAATCGAGGAAGTTTTGGACCCCCGCAACTATCTGGGCACCGCCATAGAACAGATTGAGCTGGTTGTAAAAAAAACTAGAAACGAACGAAGGGACAGGGGCTTGCCAGATTAGTATTCTGTTAAGGCTCGTTGCTCCTCAGTCTCGCCCTTCTTCAATCTCTGCCACTCCTCTGCTTTGACGAATCCGCCCACCTGCTCCTTAATCTTCTTAGCTAACCTCGGACCAATCAGAGGTAAGGCAGTCAATTTTTCGGGGCGCACTGTCTTTAAGTCGTGGATGCTCTTGAGACCCGAGTTAAATAGAATGCGGGCTCGCACTCTCCCGATTCCCTCCAGCTTAACCAGCGGAAGGAGTTCGGGTTTCACTCCCTTCTCGATTCTCACCATGAGCTTGGCGAGGTGCTGGAGGAGGTCTTTGTGGCGGAAGAGGATGGCTAGTTCGTGGGAGGCGTGAATGAGCCATTTGGAGGTTTGGATTAGACGGTAGAGGTCTCCGGGTTGAACCTTAAACCGCTCAATCATATCATCTTCGGTGGTTTCATTCATCCAAGCCTTCAGCACCCTAGCCAGTTTGGCTTCTCCAAGAAACTCTTCGTAAGCAATGCGGTCCATCCACGCGTCTGGGAGATCAAACATAAACTCGTCTTGATGTTCTTCGACAAAGAATTGGAGGTCATCCATCTCGCTGGAATAAGGTCGCAGCCTAGGAAACATATCTGGCGTGCGGGCAATCATGTGGAGAAAACTGATGTCAGTGAGCCTTGCCGCACGACTTGTAAGGGCATCGCGGATAACAACTCCTGTGAGGGGGTCGATGTAGAGTTCAGAGACTCTTCGTCCAAACTTAGTGGCATGAACCTTGTCTCCACTGACCTCAATCATCTTCTCGGTATAAAGAAAGCCGAGACTTCTCGTTATCACCCCCTTTATTGCTCGGGGATCATACTGGTAAGCGTAGAAGGTTTTTCCGAAGAAATCAAAGATTCCCTGTTCGGTATGAGCAAAATCCGCCGCGATTGTAGCCAAAACATGGGATCGGAGAATTCGTTCCACCGCCAGTTTTGACCATATTCTTTCGGGTTCAGCGAGGATGTAACTCTCCATCAGATAGTCGCGCTCATCATCGGTCTTGGCTATGAGGAGGGCGTCTCCAACCTTGTCGTAGCAGGGTCTTCCAGCCCTTCCAGCCATCTGTTTGTACTCAAGAACCGCTATGGGATAGTAGCCATAACCGGGCTCATACCGCCTATACTCATTAACGATAACTACCCTCGCCGGCAGATTCACTCCAAAGGCAAGAGTGGGAGTCGCCGTTAAAACCTTGATTTTTCCGTCTCTGAAGGCATCTTCAATTATCTTTCTGTGACCGCCGCCCAATCCAGCGTGGTGAAAAGCTGCTCCGTTAGTGACAAACTCAGCCAGCTCCTCGCTTAGTCTTGTCCTCTCGCCTGTTGCAAGAATCCGGTCTGCAATCTGCGTTAAAGAGCGTTTCACGGGCTTGGAGAGGAAAGGTTTGATGTTGGCAGCCATCTTTTTGGCTAGGCTTATAGAGTTTCGTCTGGTTCCCGCGAAGGCGAGGGCTTGTCCCCCAGATTTTACTGTGTGCAAGGCTAAGTTTATGGCGGGGTTTTTGCTGTTCTTCTCTATCGTCTGGGCGCCTCCATCTTTGAAGAGAATCTCATCGTGAAGGAGCACGCCTTCCCGGAGAGTTACAGGTCTCCATTCTGTTGTAACACTGATTGCCTTCAGCCATTCCGCGAGCTCTTCCGCATTCTTTATTGTTGCGCTTAAGGCTAAAAGTTGGATGTCAGGGTTTACCTGTATGAGGCGGGCAAGAACCACTTCAAGGGTGGGTCCCCTCTCAGGCTCGTTGAGAAGATGCACCTCATCAGCAACCACAAGGGAGACGTCGCTGACCCAGCGGGCTCGGTGCCTCAGCAGAGAATCCGCTTTCTCATTCGTAGTAACTATGATATCATACTTCCCCATCCACGGGTCGCTGCTGTCATAGTCGCCCGTGCTGATGCCCACCCTCACCCGCCTTCCATTCCCCTTCTTAACGTTCTTGTATTTTTTGAACTCCTCAAATTTTTCGTTGGCTAAGGCTCGCAGAGGAGAGAGATACAAAACTTTTCCGCCTCTTTCTAGGACATGTTTGAGGGCGCAGAGCTCGGCGATGAGGGTCTTGCCCGAGGCGGTGGGACTCGCCAAGACAAGATTTTTTCCATCCAAGGCTCCGGCTAAGATGGCTTCTTGTTGAGGGGGATAAAGTTCTGTGATTCCTGAACTGGTTAGAATCTGTTTTACAGAATCATGTATCGGTAGCTCTTTGATGTTCAATGCGTACGCCTTTTTTGCTAAGTCTTTTTGATGTATCCTTCCCGGGGTGCGAAGAGGGTACCTTCCTTCAGCATCTGTCCTATAAGTCGTTCTGCTTCTCCAGCTAGAATGTCATATTCAGCTTGAAGCCTCTCCAGTAACCTTTCCTTGTCCACCATCCCCGTCTCCTTCTCCATGCTTGAAATTAGTCCAAGAATTACAGAGAGCTTGTCGCGGAGGCTCTTGGGTTTGCCAGTCATAATTATGTCTATGTCAAATTTGTGGGAGGAGATGTCGATTCCCACCTCCTCCAATGACTTCTTCATTATGTCAGTAGCCCGTTCAGCATCCTCTCCGGTAACCTCTTTCCGGAGGGCTGCGCGAGCTCTAGCCTCTGCCAACCTCACCAGCGATTCCAGTTGCCGGGCAGTAATAGCTACTGGAGTTCCCTCGGTTTCGCTGACTGCCCGCATAAGCAAGTAGAAGCTTTTTAGGTGTTCCAGTGCCTCTTTTGTTAAGACGGGTTTTATGTTTTTGGCGTAGCTGACGTATTTTCGGAAAAGGTCGGGTTCTATGGGAGGCTCAACAGGGGATACGCCGGTTCTGTGGAGGTCGAGGATATGCTCAGTCATCCTAGCGTCATGGCTCTTTTCGGGCACGTCCCTCAAAACGAAAATCAGGTCGAATCTTGAGAGAATCGTGACTGGAAGAGAGATGTTCTCTGCCACTGTCCGGTAAGGGTCGTATCTGCCCAATGCGGGGTTTGCTGCGGCTAAGATGGCTGTTCGAGCGTTTAAGGTTGCGACGATGCCGCCTTTTGCCACTGAAACTGTGTGCTGTTCCATGGCTTCGTGGATGGCTACGCGGTCCTCAGTCCGCATCTTATCCATCTCGTCTATTGCTGCTATACCCTTATCCGCCAGAACTAGGGCTCCGGCTTCAAGAGTCATTCCTCCAGACTTTTCACGAAGCACAGCAGCCGTCAGACCCGCAGCTGTTGTTCCGCGTCCAGAGGTGTACAAGCCCCGAGGAGCTATCCTAGCAACGTATTGTAGGAGCTGGGATTTGGCTGTTCCCGGGTCTCCCACCAAAAGAACGTTCAGGTCCCCACGGATTGTGATGTCTGGGAAGTGTTTTGCTGCGCCTCCGAAGAGGAGATACATTATTGCCTCTTTGATGTGCTCGTAACCGTAGACAGATGGTGCTAAAGAATGAAGAATCTTATTGTGGATTTCTGGGTCTTTTGCCAGTTTAAGAATCTGCTTCTCTTCTTCCGGCGAGATAAGCACTTTTTCGGGTTCTTTGCTCTCCACATCGATATAGTTTGTGTCCAGATGTAGCCTAAAAGACCGGAGGCGTCCAACTCTAGGGACGGTGGCGGCTACTGCGCGGGCGATTCCGACAACTGAGACATGGTCGCCCGGTCTTGCCACATCAACTAGGTCTCTTTCGAGGAGTTTGATGTCTAGCCATCGTGGGAGCTGACCTGGGGGCAGGTCTTCGGGTCTTTCTTGGATGCGGACATCCTGGGAGTCGATGAAGGTGGATTCTTCCTGAATGAATTCGAAGCTGCTTTTTCTTCTGCAGTTCGGATTGCTACATGCAGAAGGAGCTGACAGGAAGGGACCAGATTGCGTAACTTCTGACGTTACTCCGCACCATTTGCATTTGAAGGCAGCCACCATAACCATGGGTCTGGCTGGGCTGGCACGGACAACTATGCCCTCCACCATGACGAACTTTCCAATATGTTTGGAGCCTAGGATTCGTAAAGGTGTGGGTTCCGGTAGACTGTTGAATCGGACGGTTACCTTGCTGATTTCTTCGGCGAATTCAGGTTCTTCTATCTGCAGCTGAGCCTTGGCGGCTCGGTTTACGTATTCTAGATATTCATCTGGTTTCTCTAGAAGGAGATGTGCGAGTTGAGGCTCGGATGCTAGGAGTTCGTCAAAATCTACTATTATGGAGGTTTTGCCGGAGACTGCCATGCTGGAGAGGCGTTCCCGGTATTTGTCCAATTTAAGGAAATCTTGAAAGATTTCTTCTGGGTCTGCACGTAATTTTACTTCTGTCATGTCTTGCTGTCTCCTCTCGTTTTCAGAATCCTGTTCCTCCATTTACTGATAACATCGTGTAAATAGTTATAGAGAGTTAATTCTTCTTTTGTAAGGTTTCCCAGAATCTGTCTGGTTTGTGCTGGTGCCGAGGCAAGGGAAACAAGTTTTTTCAGTCTCGTTCGGGTTATGTCGTCGGCAAGTTTTTTGGCTTTTTCGTAGTTTTCCCTTGTTTCCGGTTTCTTGATGGCTTCCTCGTTCAATTCTTCGAGGTAACGCCTCAGTTTAGGATAAAAGTCTTCGGGGAGGGCTGTGACCCTTTGGGCAGTCTGGAATCCCTCTTTCCATTGAATCTTGTTGAGCATTTTGAGGTCTAGGGGTTCTTCTTCGCGGATATGGGCTATTCCAGACTTTTTCAGTTCTTGGGCTATCCAGAATCTGACTTCGTATTCTTTTCCCTCTTGGAAGGGTCCAACCTTCACGCCTGGAAGGTCAATTTCGGGGCTGTCCCTGTTTGCAACTATCTTGATGGGCGTGTTTTCGAATACTAAATCAGCGTCTCTGATGGATTTTACAGGGTCAACTGACAATCCTCTCTCTCCTAGGGACAGAAGACCTGCCCCACAAACAATGGGACAGACAGATATAAAACTCTAATCAAAACAAAAACAACAAAAAATTCATGAATAAAAAACCGACCTTTTCCCGTTTTGGGGCTATTTTCGGCGATTAAATGGACACAAATACTGATTCCTCAAAAATTATGAACAGTTTTGACTGCATTAAATTTTAACTCCAAACCCAAACGCGTTCCTGTTCACATTCATTTACAAACTCGTTCATTCTTGTTCTCTTTCTTCCTCTTACCTACACACCCTCACATGCAAACACCACACATGCGCACGCACAGAAATATTTAATTAGGTAACTAATTATTTGCTGTTGGACAACAAATTGAGGTTAACAATTTGGAAGATACGTTAAGTTACTTGTTACGCACTGTCTCTATGAAATATCGTCACTATGCCTACAGTGTGTTAGGTAAAGACAGATGGGGCGTAAGTCAAGATTTAGCCATCTACCATATTGCACAACAAAAAGCGCTCAATCAAAAGGATCTTGTCAACAAATTAAACATTACACCAGCATCGGTTTCAAGTATTGTTAGTCACATGGAATCGCAAGGCTTACTTGTAAGAGTTCAGGATGAAAAAGATAGACGAAAGTTCATTTTATCGTTAACAGAAAAAGGTCAGAATATGGTACCCCACGTAATAGACGCTTGGACTACGATTCAGGAAGAGACAATAAAAGGATTTACTGAAAGCGAAAAAACAACATTTTTTCGTCTCTTAAAGCAACTCGAAAAGAATCTTGACAGGTTAAACAAATAATCCGTGTAGAGGTCAATTTTTTGAAAAACAACGAAACCCAAAACAACGCAGACGACTTTGTATTTGACAAACGGCTTTACGTAATATTTTTAATAACATTTACAGAAGTGCTGGGCTTCAGCTTGGTTTTGCCTCTAATCCCGTTTCTGGGATTGTCGCTTGGATTAACTCCATCGCAAATTGGACTTATCATCAGTGTGTTCAGTATCTGCCAATTATTCGCCAGCCCAATAACAGGAAAACTAAGCGACCACTTCGGAAGAAAACCATTGTTCATCCTAAGCCAAATAAGCACATTTATCGGCTTCATTTTCCTTGGATTTGCAACAACCGTAATTCTGTTAATAGTAGCACGGTTAATCGATGGATTACTAGGAAGCAACATGACTGTCAGCCAAGCATACATAAGCGACATCACTGAACCTAAACACAGAACTAGAGTCTTCGGCTATTCCAGCGGCGTATTTGGTGCAGGATTAATATTTGGGCCATTCATTGGCGGAATACTTTCCACAATCAACTATTCAGTTCCAATGTTTTTTGCAGCAGCCATAACCCTGATTTCGATTGCTCTAGTCATTTTGTTTCTTCCTGAAACAATCCCTAAAAAAGCAGATAAAATTTCTCTTAGCTTCAATGACGTAATTCCTGTAGAAGATGTTAAACGCTTTGTAAGAAGCTATCAAATTAGAAATATCTTGCTGATGTTTTTCATCTATAATCTAGCATTTTTCCTATTTATTTCTAATATAAGCTTGTTTGCGGAAGCACAATTTCATGTCACTGCAGACCAAGTTAGTTTTTACATGGTTTGGATAGGTGTAATTAGAGTAAGTATACAAACAGTTTTAATTGCACGTATTCTACGGTTTTTCGGAGAAAAACGTGCACTAGTAACAGGGATATTTTCTATGATTATTTCAATGGCGACACTCGCATTTTCCTCAGAATATTTGTTTGTTTTTGTTCCACTGATCTTTCTAGCCTATGGTACTGGAGTAAGCAGACCTATCTTAACAAGCAAATTAACGAATAGTGTAACGCAAAAGGAGACAGGAGCGATCCTGGGTGTTAACAATTCACTAGTTAGCGTTGCTCAAATCATTACTCCAATACTAGGGGGATTCATAATCGAATATTTACCTTCACAAACATTACCCCTACTGTCAGCAATAATCTTCACATTGCTGATACTTTTTTTGAGAAACAGAACTAAAAATTAAATCCAAACTCAAAGCTAATCATTTCAGTATTCTAGTCAAAAAACGCTTTCATGAGGTTTTTCTTACTAACACTATAAAGGTGTTATCGAAGAAATCATCCGTTATAATCTCTGGTATTGCCTCTTGAAGTTGGAGAGTTAAATTTTAACCTCAAACCCAAATTTATGCACTTGTTTACTCATACGCTCCTTATCTTCTCTCTCGTTTAATCATATCCACATCTCAGTTACCTTTCCGTCCTTGAGCTGGAGGATTCGATCGGTTTGTTTTGCGATTTCTGGATCATGGGTGACTATTATGAATGTCTTGTTGATTTTTCTGTTCAAGTCCCGCATCAATCTCATAATTTGGTTTCCAGTCTCACTGTCGATGTTTCCGGTGGGCTCGTCTGCAAGTATTATGTCTGGATTATTGGCTAGTGCCCTGGCTATTGCTACCCTCTGACGCTCCCCTGCACTCAATTGATTCGGCTTGTGGTCAAGCCTATTCCCTAACCCCACCAGCCTTAGCAGCTCTTCAGCCCGCTTTTCCTGTTCGGAGCCGCTGAAACCAGCTATCGACAGCAAAAGCTCCACATTCTCTAACGCTGTCAGTGTAGGAATCAAGTTGAAAGTCTGAAAAACGAACCCGATCTTCCTGAGCCTCATCAAGTCTAACTCTGAGGAAGACATCCTCAGGGTGTCCATGTTGCTGACTTTTACATGCCCCGAGGACGGCTTGTCCAATCCACCTATCAAGTTGAGAAGCGTTGTCTTTCCAGACCCTGAAGGACCCACAATCGACATGAACTCACCCTCCTCAACTGTGAATGTTACATTATCCAGCGCCCTAACGCTTGTAGCCTCGGTTTCATACACTTTGCTTACACCCTTGAGTTCAATCAGCGCCATTTTATCACACCTACTCGTAACGGAGAGCCTCCACTATCTCTTGCTTCGAGACTCGCAGAGCAGGATAGGCACCTGCAACTAGCCCCACGATTAAAGCGACCATCATCACTGTCACTGGAACAGACCAAGGTACAGCGACGATGTCCATCCCTATCTCAGTCAGAATAACGTTTTCCGCCAGCAACGAACCAACAAAACCAAGTAGGCTACCAACCAAACCACCGATTATACATAAAAGTACTGATTCAACCAAGACCAATTTGAAGACGTATCCGCCTGAAGCTCCTATCGCCCTTAAAGTCCCAAACTCGCGAGTTCGCTCGAAAGTGGTTATTGTAACTGTGTTCATCGCAGCTAGTGTTCCGATTAGAATTGCAACCGCTATGACGAGAAGTCTAATGGCATCTCCAAATTTCGTGAATTTTTCCGAGTACTCCAGAATTGCGAGGCCATGGGTAGCACTAAGTTCTGGATAATTGTTCTCGATGCTATTCATTAGAATATTCGCATCTACGCCTTCCTTCACCCATATCCAGATTCCAGAGACTTTACCCTCTGCCCCGGGTAACACTGACTGCAAGGATCTAAGAGGCATCACCCCGATTATATCAACGATGGAGCCCGTTTTCTCTAAAATTCCAACAACCTCAAAATTCTTGCCTCCAACCTCTAAGCTATCTCCAACCGACAGTTCATATTGTGCCGCTGCCTGATAGCCTACCTCAATCGCAAAACTATCATTATCACTGAGTGGTCTTCCCTCTACAACTTCTATATCAGCATAGACATCTCTAGCGTCCGAAGGAATCATCCCTAGTAGAATCATGAAACCCGGTTTATCCGGGGACCAATACTCCCACATTATCACAGGAGTCGCCTTCTGCACATCCTGAATCTCCTTTTCAAAAACGGCAGCGTAGCTCTCGTCTGTGCCATAAACTACCTCAGTACCTCGGGCTTTCACTTCGATGTCAGGACCAAGCCTTTCTGCCCCGGCAAACACTTCACCTGAACCTGCGTTCACCGAAAGAAGAATAAAAGAAAAGGCTAACGCAATCATGATACCAAGTATAGTCAGGCCTGTCCGTATCTTCCTGCGACCCAGATTTTTTACAGCAAAAGATAACAGCCTCAAAAACCAAGCCCCCGTGATTTCATAGCACTTTTCGACGAACTACATTATAAAAGCCTTGCTCATGTCTATGGAAAGACAGGACTGTACACCGAGCACACGCATTTAGCATCTGGTTTGGGAAGTGAAAATTCAACTCCAAACCCATGTACTCCTACGAATACGCTCCCGTGCCCCCGCACGCGCGCGTGGTCACTCATTCAGTAACCCAAGCGCCTGCAGAAACCAGATTTGCTGTGTGAATGCAATGTATTGCAGTGTAGACATCAATTTTTTAAAAGAAATGCACAATCAACGTTATGAGGTGATGTGAATTGGGAGAATTTACGCTTAAGGAACTTTCAACGCAGAAAGGACTTGTAGCATGGTTTCTTATTTTATGGGGAGCGACATTCTTTTTCAGTGCTATTTGGGGCTTTTTAGATGTAAGTGGAGGAGGCTATTCTGCTGGATACTTGATAATTGAAGTTCTCTGGGACTTGGCAGATTTGGGTATAGCTGGCGTTCTAATAATGCTAGGTCTCAAACTCCGAGAAAACAAATAAGGCATCCAATTTCCTCCCTTTTTTATCATACAGTTTTTCTTGTATATTGGGTGTTTTTTATTCTTGAAAAATCTTAATAGCCAATCTCTATTAGAAGTTAGTTTATGAAGATCAAAAAGAAACCTTACACTGCGCTGTTTCCTTGCCCGGTTGTTCTTGTAACATGCGTAGATTCCACTGGAGAAGCTAACATAATCACGTTGGCGTGGGCTGGAACCGTATGTTCTGAACCGCCAACAATCGCCTTGGGCATCAGACCAACACGATATTCTCACAAACTGATCAAAAACACCAAAGAATTCGTCGTGAACATCCCAACAGCCAAAATCCTAAAAGAAACAGATTACTGCGGAGTAACCTCAGGAAAAGACACAGATAAGTTCTCCAAAACCAAACTAACCCAAGAATCAGCAAGCAAAGTCAAGCCTCCGCTAATCCGCGAGTGCCCAGTGAACATGGAATGCGTCTTGAGAGGGGTGGTTCCACTAGGCACCCACGACCTCTTCCTCGGAGAAATAGTCCAAGTCCACATCGACCAAGACATTCTGGATGAGAAAGGAAACATTGACTTCACAAAAGCAGACCCCTTCACATATAACCAAGGCGAATACTGGAGTACACACAAGAAAATTGGAAACTTCGGATAATTGTGTTTCTAATCCGAGAATCCCTTTATCAAAGGTCATATTTAAGCTCTCTCCTACATCATGAAGGCATAGCCGACCGTAGCCAAGAATATCAGTAACATCAAAAACATAAAAGCCAACTGTGCAACCTGCGCACCGCTAAGTTCTGGTTGCTCTTGCTGTCTCTCTCTCCTTACAAAAGGCTTTGCTGGAACCAAGTTAGGCTTGCTGTTTGACCTGAACACTCCCGTTTTTATCAGCTTTGTTTCTATCCCTTTGTCATAGAAGAACTCACCAAGTCTAAGGCTTTGAAGCTGTCTAGCCTTCTCACTTCCGATATAGTTTGAAACCTTCTTTAGGTCGTTCTGTCCGTCCATTCGACTAAAATATCTTTGAAAGCTAAGCTCGAAAACTGAGGTATCAGTTAGTGCTGCCCTCTGAGTTATAGCGATGTAACCAAGTTTGAAGTTTCTTCCTGCACTCAGCAACCTAAGCAAATACTGAGCTTCATCACTTCTAAGCTGCCCCTGAGGTATCAAACTTTGAACCTCTTCAAAGACATAAACAATAGGCTTTCGCTCTTCTTCAGAAATGCCGATTTGCCGATTCCATTCACTCTCTAAAAGTTTGCTGATGAACTCTTTCGCAATTTTTGGAGTTAACCGACTTAGGTCAAAGACAGCACTATCGTAAATGCCAGCATTAACTAAGGTATCAATGCCTAACTCGAAAATTCTGGTAATTGAAGACTTTAGCCACACTCTGCTAATATCAAAGACTTTAACGACTATCCCTTTTCGCATCAGCTTATCCGCTATAGTCATTGCTAGATTCGACTTTGTTGTGCCTTTTCCACCACATATGAAAACACCAGAACGTAAAGCTTCTTCTAAGTCGATTTGAAAGTTAGACGGTTCTTCACTTTCGCTTTCATCAATTAACCCAAGTCTCACAGCTTCTTGTTCTATGTAGCTTCTAAATTCCGAATCCTCAGATTGCATCAGTTCCCTTCTAGCTTCTTCATAGATTCCCGATTCTTTCAGTTCTTCGACTTCAGGGTTTATTGAACTTACACTATGGTTTCGGTTATGATGGATCGCAAAGGCTTTTTCGATTATGTCTTCTTTTGTTGGTGTTGTCATTTCTCTTTTTTCCTCCATATTTGATTTAAACAGGATAGATTTGTGGCGATTTGCTTATAAGCCTTACGATTTGGCTTCTAAATTGAAAAATAACCCAAATTTAGGGCAAAATATTAATAAGCACCGCAAAAAACAAACCGTTTTTAGCCCTTCAGGAATTTAAAAAAATTCTGTCCATATACCCATAACCACCGCAATAAAGCAGAACAAGCAAAAGACAAAAGAAAACAAGCAAGCCAAGCCACACAGCGAAAAGAACGGCTAAGACCCAAAGCCACTTTACAAATCTTGGCGAAAAAGGACAGGGAGAGGGGCTAGCTATGTTTTTCCTCTAACTTACTTCGGATATAAGCAACAGTATCTTCTAAACTATTTGCAATCTTTTCTAAATAATCAAACTTTCCTTTTTCGACCCGCTCATCTACCCACTGAACATATCTGGCAGGTGTCAGAAACCGCAAAATAGATTGAGTATCTGGAACTCCCACCACCTTAGGCACCCCAAACATCCCCTTTCTTGTCTTTATCTCAAATTCACCTTCCAAGTTCTTAACTGGTATCCGTGTCACTATTTCTTGTTCAAAAACTTCTAACTCACCCTTTCGACCACATACACAATTATAAAGAAGCGTAGCTTTTTGCCCCTCTTTGAGTTTACCTCTCTTCTTAATGTTCACCCTTTCTAACGCAGAAACATTAGAAAGACGAGCTTTAACCTCTCTAATCAAATCATCAAATTCTTTACTTTCTTCCCAATTTTCAAGTAATCTCAATTCAAAAGCCAATGATGATTCTAGTTCTTTCAGTTTTTTCTTCATTCTTTCTCTGATACGCCGATTATAAACCCGCCGTTTAGTTAATAATTCCTGTCTTTCATCTCCACTAGACTTATCAATCTTCTCTAGGAAATCTTTGTAATTAAAGATGTAAGTTTTTAATCCTTTAGTTAGAATGCCCGCCAACTTCTATCCCGTTACAATAATCTGTAACGCACGGTTTAAAGGTTTTGTTATTCATCATGAATTTTGTGATAAAAATGGCAAACACAACGACCATTACCATAAGTAAGACGAATAAAATAAGATTAGAAGCAATCTTGAAAAAGAATGAGACTTTCGACTTCGCAGTATCTCTATTATTGCTCTGCTTTGACAAACCCCGATTCAATGCTGGCGACATACTAGGTCGAGGAAGAACCGTTTATCCTAAGTTCAGCGACTCTGAAATCGCAGAAATCAGAAGCCAACTGGAAAAATTTGCCACCAGCGAACCCCTGAAGACCCCGCAAGAAATCGAGAAAGAAAAGTAACAGGAGAAACAAAAAATGAAATCAGAAACGCCAATCAGAAGCAAAGTTCCTACCGCTTACGGCTTAGGTGCACAGCAAGCTATGACCGAACCGCTAGAAGACGCAGGCTTTCGTTCAACCGCCGACATTAACCTGAGAAATCAAAAAGTTGAGGCACACGCTCAAGCTCTAGCAGATGAAGAAAAACATTATGCTCAAAACCACCCCGACTATAAACCCGAAGTTGAACTTTTCGAGACACCAGAACCACCACATGACAATCACTCAGATGTTGAGGCAGCCATGAGAAGGAACTTGGTTGCACGAAGGAGGAGAAAATGATATGTTGACAGAAGCAGACTTGGAGAAAATCAACGAAGAAGTCAGGCAAACTCTGAAAAAACAAGAGCGAGCGGGAGGCGGCAGAGCATCCAGAGCTAGATGGAACGCCATGAATGTAGACCTTGACAAAAATCCGAGGGGTCTTTTGGACATAGCTGAGTCAACCGTTCCAGACGAAGTGAAACAGCATGAGCAGCAAGTCTATGATGAAAACGAAGAAAAGATGCTAGTGCAGGCAGTTATTCAGAGCGGGAAAACGCCAGCGGCAACCGCAGCCTTCAGCCACCTTGCCAAACACCTTGCCGAAAAATACGGCGAGGGAGCTATGCAAAAAGCCCGTGAGCTACTAGGAGGAAACGGCAATGAGTAAGCTACGAAACCCCTTCGCAGACCCAACTCAGAGGAAAGTTCTTACTGGAGACTTTATCGGTTCAAAAGAATGGCACAGACGAGCCACCTTCGAGGAACAGATCATTGCTTACTGTCTTGAAAAAGGCTTTAGTGCTGAAGACTTCATTTCATACTTCAACTCAAAGATTGCCCCGTCACTCGCCAAAATCTACAAAAACCGTGAGGAACAAAAAAAGAAACTTCAACAAGAATTCGCAGCAAAAAAAGCGAAGGAACAACTGCCAGAAAACCGACTGCCAGAGGCTTTTTTCGCCAGAAAGGCTTACCCAAACCTGCTCCCCAAAGTCATCAAAAAATATACACAGCAAGATTTCATCAAAGTATACAACATGGCAATCAACGGACAACTCGACAACAAACTCAAAGAATCAAAAATACCGTTCATTCAATGGGTTAGCGGAGTGATCAAGCAGAAAGAAGCGGAAACCCAATCCACAAAAGAAAAAATCCTGAATGCCCTCAAACGCTAACAATGGAGACTTCCAATGCCCTCAAAATTCTACCGTCCACGCATACGCAACACCGAAAAAATAGACTGGGAGCGACTTCTCGCTCTGGTTGCCATTTTAGAGGACACTACCAAAGCTGAAATAATCGTTGAAGCAATCGCCAGCTATTCAATCTGCAAACTGGACGACCACTATCTCGATAACCCCAACACCTTTCAAAAGGTAATCAAAGAGGAACTTGAGAAACTCAAAAGGTGTTACGAATGATGGAACCCGAAATCTGCCCCTTTTTGGAAGAAGATTGCAACCACGACAAAGAATGCGAAAAAATTTTCTGTAGAGTGGGGAAATACACTGAATGTGCAGGCTACAGCCAAATAGCCTTTTACCGCAAACTCCCGCTTCCCCTAGTGTGCCCGTTCTATGCCCACCCCAAATACCCAGACAAACTAAGCCAATGCGGTGGAGAGTGTGTAAGGCACGAACTAACCGATGAAAGCGATTACCGATGGTGCGACAAATTCAGCCAACAATTTTGGCAACAACTAATACAGCAGCTAGCTCAAAAGGTTGAAAACAAGTGACACGCCTTCAATATTTACTCTGGAAACACCAGAAACCCAAAACTGAAACGGAAGAGCCACTAATAGAAAACATCCTTTCGAAAGAGGCACCACCCCCAGAAGTGCCCCGATGCGGCGACTGCCGAAACTACCTCAACCGCAACGAGTGCCCGAAAGCGGAATACAAAAAAATCGAACTTAACAAAGCGGCTTGCTTCCCCACAGATAGCGCATGCGAACAGTTTCAACCCAAACCACAGGGAGAAGGTAGACAAGGTAGAGAAAGTAGAGCAAAAAAAGGCTATACCCTAGACCTAAACGCAGAAATCCCCGAAACCCTAACCCCATGCGGCTTTACTGGTTCCATTTTAACAGAGTGCGCATGGCTTCCATACCGAGACAAAGACGACAACATAGAACCTCGACCAAGCGTTATCATGGTCGAAAAAGTAAAGCCACCCCAAATCATAGACTTCCTAAACCAAAACCCAGTTCAGATAACAGGCGTTTTTCCGTCACAAGACCTAAAGACCCTGATGAGCATTGACGGAGTGAAAAAGCTCATGCTCAAGAATTACAGAGTTGACCCGCATGTTATCGACAGCGAAATTGACCAAGCCTTCAAGCGACATCTAGACATGCCAACACCAGAAAAAATAGTGTGTAAAAGATGGTTGGAAGCCACATACAGTTACGACATTTTTGATTCCTTGCCCTTGCTGAATGTGTTGGGAGTAAGTGAAAGCGGCAAAAGTCGGCTATGCCTTCTCGCCTCATGCCTAGCATATCACGGCGAAATAGTGATAAACCCAAGCGAAGCAGCGATTTTTCGAGGCAAGCATGAAGACAAAATCAGCCAAATCTATGACGAAGCGGAATACCTAAGACACCCCCAACTCTATTCTGTGATTAAATTGCTTCTTAACGCCAGCTACAGCAAAGACGCAGGATATGTCAGCAGATATGACGAAGACTCTGAAGGACGAAGAGTAAAAAAGCGATTCGACCTGTATTCTCCAATGCTCATAAGCGGAATCTCAGGACTAAGCGCAGTAACCGCAAGTAGAGCCATAAAAATCGTCATGAAAAGAGCAAAAAAGGATTACCCGAAAGCCAAACATAGAGACTACAAAGACCTCAGAGACCAGCTTTACATCCTTCGCATACGCCACGCCTTTGAAATCAGAGAACTATACGAAAAGACAGACATAAGCCACATCGTTTCAGGACGCTTCGAAGAGCTTTTCAAACCCATATTCGCAATGACCAAATTCATGGGAACCAAAGAGGAACAGCAAATCTTAGAGAAATGGTGTAAAACATATGAGGACGACTTTCGAGTTGAAAACCTCAATACCAGCGAAGAAGAAACTGTAATAACATGCCTAGCCAAACTCCAAACAGAAAACAAAGCGGTCATGCCAAACTGGTATCAAATCAAAGACCTTTGCAACCTTGTAGCCGAAGAAGTCGGCAAACAAGTCACAAGCAAACACGTTTCTTCAATCCTATATCGACTTGGACTAACCCGCAGAAAGAAAGTGAAAGGCTACACCCTCGTATATGCCAGCCCCGAACTCCTAGAAGAATCCGCAGGTAGAATAGGCATCTCCATTTCTGGTCTACCTACTCCACAAAGTCTACCTACTCCACCCGAACCAAACGAGAATTGGCTAAACCAAACATTAAAAGACAAGAGGTGAACACCCATTTACAAACTCGTCTACTGGTGTCTCGAATGCGGCGCAATGACACCCACAAACACCCCCATCGAAAAATGCGCATGCGGCGGCAACCTCACCCAAAACTTCCGACTATATGATAGTGTGTGGCAGAAGCGAAACTCAAAACGGCGGGCACCGCATGTTCGGCTTAACCACCGCCACAAGCTGCCCCAACCATGTTAAAGCTTAACAACCCGTGCCCCGTAGTTAAACCTTTTAAATGAAAAAAATATTTTCTTTTATTCAGGGTAAATCATTTGTCGTTTCCAATACCACTTGATAAATTCAATGAAGGAGCTTCACTTTGTTTAGAGAATAGTGAGAGGCTCTTTAACGATGCAAAATTACTATTTGATGCTCAACGGTTTGCTTCATGTGTAACACTTTTAATAATTGCTCTTGAGGAGATTTCAAAAGGATTGTGGATATTAGACCATGAAGCACCTATCACGGAAAGCGAATATAAAAACTGGAGATATAGAACTCATTTTTTAAGGTTGGTGCATATTTGGAAATATATAACGTCTCTACGCCACCCCAACATAGTAACTGAAGGTTTTAAGTCGTTAGAAAGTGCTTCAAAAGAATTTTCTCAAGAGTGTAAAGAGTTAAGGGAGGACAGTCTTTATGTGGATTGGAAAACCAATCACATATCTAATGAAACTGGTTGGAATACTTTTTTTAAAAATGTCGATAGTCTTAGTCAAGAGGTGTTTTGTAAAACCTTATTTAACAGAGTGGCTACAGCATTGGAATTCCTAAACGCCGTTATTAATCAAAAACAATAAGCCAGACGGAACCAAACAACTAGTCAAACTCAAAGACAGCAAAACCGACCTGAGCAAACCAATCTACATCCTACGGAGCGACTAAGTAATTTTTGCCGTGTTACTATCAACTTTCAACATAATGAGAGAAAAAATCATGGTCAAAAATTGAAATAAAAATGTATATATTTCAGTTCTCCCATTATCAAAAGTGTATGGAAACGATAAGGAATAGACAACTGATGAAGCAAGATGAAGAAGTAAAACATCACGAGTATAAGGCTATTGAGAAAAAGGTTATTGAGAAAACTCTGAAGAAAATAGTCAACAAAGCAAATCTAGAACAAGTTGACAAGACCTTAAAAAAGATGGTGGAAAAAGCAGTTCATAAAGCTTTAAAAGGTGATTCTTCGGGAGTAAGTTATACTCCACAAGAAATTGCTTTAGCCTATAGAAATTCAGAATCTTACTGCGAAAAATGCGGAGAATGTTGTTGTCAAAGCAATCCTATATCAGTTACATTAGATGACCTGATGAATATTGCCTCATTCTTAGGTTTAAGTTACTATACTGTAACATCTAATTATACGAAAAATCTTAAAGACGGGAAAATCTCACTCAAAACAAACCCCTGTCCCTTTCTTTCAAATAAAGAGTGTTCAATCTATCCAGCACGACCAAACGTTTGCAGATTTTTCCCAATAAGTGAACCAAAGGGTAAGGTTACTCTCCAATTTTTCTCATATTGCGCTTTCTGCGAGAATCTTTTTACGGAAGTCGCTTACAGGTATTTTTTTATTGATTCTTTGAAAATATTGAAGCCTGAATTATATAAGAAATTCAAAGCAGAAACTGAAAAACTGGAACTTAACATGCCTAAAGATTGGAATGAACAAATTAAGTTCGCAGATAAACAACTACGAAAAAGTAAAGGAGCGTGAATAAAAACGAAGTGCTTGGACTTAGACCCTTCAAAGACCGTTATGTTTTATACTTAGACGGCACTTGGTTTTAGAAGAGGAAAATTATTCTGCTATATCCTGTAGAGATTAAGTCATATGAGGAATATTTATGGGGAACGAGAACACGAGAAGAACAAGTTTGCTAAGTAGAGTTTCAACGGGTATCTTCGGGTTTTTGATAGCATTGATTGTTAAGAATCTTGAAGGTATACGTGTAATTAGATTAACTGAAAACAGGGGTATTGATCGGGATTCATTTATTATCTTCGCTATTCCTGTGATTACATTCTCAATTTTTTATCTCTTGTATTGGTATTTTACATGGGTTGCTAACAAACGAGAAGAATATGCGAATAAAAACATTGGATTTTATTTAATCATTGGTTTAATAGATTGCGCTATTGCAACTTTGCCCTATTGGGGATATGCGATAGGGTTTTGGTTATGTGCAGACATATTTAATTCTCTACCTTGACTTTCAGCCTTTGATTAGCCCAGCAAAGAAAACCGCAGAAACACCAGAGGGGGAGTGGGGGCTACGATAGCCGAAAAGCTTGGGATTTTGTTGTTATGGGGGGTAACGCTTGTTTTTTGCTTCTTTTGGCAAGCTGTGGCTTGTCGTGACTTGCTTTGCCAATCTGGTTCAGGTTTACGCTTTGTTTGTCAAGCTCTGCCAAGCTGTGCCTTTGCTGCCATGCTCGAACAGTCGAACCGTTAACCACACTCCTAACACCATAGAGGGTTAACAGAGCTTGGTTCATGCTTCTTTTCGGGTTTAAGGCTTAGAATGTGGAGATTGATATATACCTTACAGAAACCAGATTCCCGAAGTCACACTCAAGGAATCCCAACATTCCCCAAATAAACAT
>CAYQMM010000002.1:0-299490 GCA_964418675.1 uncultured Candidatus Bathyarchaeia archaeon | reverse complement strand
TGGTGCTCCGGCCGGGATTCGAACCCGGGTCTTCGGCTCGAAAGGCCGAAATACTTAACCAGACTATACTTGGCAGAAGAGGCGCATGTCCTTTCTTCTACCGGAGCCTACCCGGAGCACATGCAAAATATTCGTTCCTACGTTTTAACCTTTCTCCGCCCTAGAAGGATATCTTCGCCGAAGAAGGAGTGCCTCCAATCACCTTCGCCGCGGCAACGCTCACCTTTTCAAGATACTTTTCATCTGTGTAGACCCTGAGTATGTTGATGAATCCTTTGAGAACATCAAACACCGAGGATATGTCACTCAGCCGCAAGGGAATCTTTTCTCCCTTCCGTGTCTTCTGGAAAACAGGAATTTCCATGGGTTCAAGCAGGTCAGAGTGGTGATAGGGCACTGAAGGAACTGTTGGCACGTCAATTACGACAGCTTGTGGTTCCACTCCTGCCTCTGAGGCAATCTTGTTTCTCATCTGGTCTCGAATCTCATCCACACTGAAGATGCTGGGAACCATCTTATCTCTCACATGGAAGGTTCGGTCATAGGCGCATTTAAGGAGCCTACGCCTCTCCAAAGCCTCCATAATTCCTCTTGACTTTTTGCAGTTTTTTAGCATGGTCCAAACGGTGTAGTCATCCAAGGCTAGATAATCCTCGGGAGAATCAAAGTCCACGAGACCCAGTTCATCCTCTGCGGCTTCCATGGCAGTAGCAAGCATTATCTGAGCGGCTCTTCCAACCCTGTGGAAATAGATGCTTCTGAAGGATTCCAGCCTCGCCAACACAAAAGATTCAAGGGCTGAGAGGGCTCCCACGTCCACAGCAAGATTTTCGCCGAGAACATCCAGCATGTGAATGAGACGAAAAATATCCACATACCCGTATTCTGCGCCGGTGTGGTAGGTATCCCTCACCACAAAATCAAGCTTGTCAACGTCCACGGCGCTCTGAATTATCTGATCCATGAAAGCCTTCCCTCGCCTCCGCAGTTCTCCAACGGCAAGTTTCCCTATCACAGTCGGATCATATCTCAGTCCGCTGATGGTATCCTGCAACTCGGATTTTTGGATAATCCATGCGGTCATGTCTTCATGAGTCTTGTTCAGGAACTTCACGAGAAGGTGCTCAAAAACGTGGGAGAAGGGACCGTGACCCACATCGTGGAGAAGAGCCGCCATTCTGACAATCTGAATCTCCTCTTCAGAAAGAAACTGGGAGAGATTCGGGTTTTCCGTCAGCTTACCCGCAAGGTGCATGACTCCGATGGAGTGCTCAAAGCGGGTGTGGTTTGCTCCTGAATATACAAACTCTGAGCCAGCCAGCTGCCTTAGTCGCCGCAGTCGCTGAAACGGATAAGAGTCGATGAGCTGCTTCTCCGCTTCGGTAATGTAAACATACCCGTGAACCGGATCCTTAATTTCCCCCCAGTATTGCCGCATGGAGCCCATTCTCCTTAGCCTTTTCAGTCTTAAGCATCATTATTTAAGGTAATCGATTACTTAATGGTAGAGGCTGAACTGACCAGTGACGAAGAAGGGAGTCTTCATCTGCATCGAAGGTCTTGATGGAAGCGGAAAAACCACTCATGCCCATCGCCTTGTGCGAAACCTGCAGAAACAGGGATTCGATGCCGTTTACACTACTGAGCCTAGCCGAGGAGAATTTGGCAGATTCATACGGGAATCAGTTCTGCAAGGGAAGAAACGGTTGCCAAGGGTTGTGGAGGCTTTTCTCTTTGCGGTTGACCGCGTTGACCACCTAGAGACGATGGTGAAACCGGCGGTGAAGGCGGGGAAGATCGTGGTTTCTGACAGGTACGTCTACTCGTCCCTTGCCTATCAGGGAGCCGCGGGACTCGACCTCAAATGGATCGAAGAGATTAACCGGTTGGCTCTTCCCCCAGATTTGGCGATATACATTGATGTTCCGCCGGAGGTTGTGGTGAAGAGAATAAGGCGGAAGAAGTCGGTTATGGAGAGGCTGGAGACTCAGCGGAGGGTCCGAGAGGTTTACATGCAGTTTGTGGAGAACGGAAAGCTCATGCCTCTTGACGGAGACAGAAAAAAAGGTGAAGTGGCACAGGATATATTAAAGATGGTTTTGGATTTTCTGCAGAACGGCAATTCCTTATGACTGATTGGTTCATTGTTGTAGTTTGTATGTGTTCTCTTAAACGATGTATCCGTGGTTCGGTTTTTCGAAGTCTCTCACGATTTCCATGGCTTGTTTAGGTGCTACCATTCTGCTTAAGGGGATTCCTTTGATGAGAACCCACGGGCTCTTTTCAGCTAAGGTGGTAACTATATGGTCGTCTCCGAAACAGGTTCTGGATACGTCGTAGACTAGGGAACGAACTTCCGTCTCTGAGATGTGCCCCAGCGCGTGAAGGTATTCGTGGGTTAGCAAGCTGTAGACGAAGGCATTCACCATTTTCTTTGATTTTGTCACGGCTTCAACGATGTTGACCAGCCTTCGGTTCAGCACTATGTTGTTTGTGCCCAGAGGATGGTATGCGCCTAGGTGAAGAGGTAGATCGTCTAAGAATAGGAGCATGCCCAGTCTCTGTTCGCCTAAAGAAGCTTTGACGCTGTCTTTAACTATCTCCCAGACTCCGCTGAAGCCTTCCGCCTCATCAATCCTTGACCTAAAGCTCTCAACATCGGAGAATTCTTTTCCCACCTCAGACTCTCCCTCCCTAGTGAGCCGGTCTCTATGAAACTCTGGTGCAAACAACCCTTCTATCTTCATTCTTCTTATCCCTCCAGATTCTTGGTTATCTCTTCGATTTTTCTGGCGGCGTCATCCAGTATCTCTGTGGCTTGGGCAACCGCCTCCTCTGAATGCTCCTGCCGTAGCTTATCCAGAAGTATCCAGCTGGATTTCACGAGTTTTTTCCCTGCTTCGATAAGACCCCGACAATTTTTTGGGTACTGGTTGAACCATCTGGGTCCAATGAAGGGGGGTGCGAAGAAACCGATTCTTTTTCGGAGTTCTTTCTTCCTTTTGGTGTGTTCTTCAAGAAAATTTTTGCCCTGTTCTGTGAGGGTGTAGCGTTTCATTCCCGGTTCCTGTTGCGGCGCCTCTGTGGAGTATCCCTTTTCTTGCAGCCACGCTAGGAGAGGGTAGATGGAGCCGGGGCTGGGTCTCCAGTGTCCATCGGTTCGCTTCTCGATTTCACTCATGATTTCTGAGCCTGACATAGGCTTTTCGTTCAGTAGCCTCAGCACGTAGTATCTGAGGAAGCCTTTTGGGACGGCAGCCATGTGCTTCATCCAGTGACCGAAAGGTCTGTGGGGTCCAAACATTTTGTTAATTCACCTAGCAGTAATCATTATCGATATCGAAATAGATATCGACATCGATATTAATAAACCTTCTCATTTCTCACCCGACAACCGCCTCTGCCGACCGCCCACGAAACCTGTGTGCCTGAAACACTTTAAGTCCAAGACCAAAGGCAATCATCAAGAGAACTGCGCTGAGAAGGAAAGCTATGTTTAATCCTGTAAGCTCGGCGATAAGACCTCCAATGAGGGGACCGGGAATCCGCGCAATGCTTCCCACGGACTGGACAACTCCCAGCATGCCTCCCTGTTCGTCTGCGGCTGTTCTCTTTGAGATGAAGCTGGGGAGAACCGTGTTTAACGTGCCGATGCCGGATGATATCATTGTGAGGGAGGAAAAGAAAACTGCAATGTTGGGGGTCAAGGGCATAATGAATACGCCAAGCATCATCAACAGAGAACCCAAGATTATGAGTTTCTCCTCTCCCCACCTTTTAGTCAATCTTCCAATCAGGAAGCCTTGAAGGGCAATCTGCACCACTCCAATGTACATGAAGAAATAGGACATCTCAACTTCGCCAAAACCGAAGAAGGCTATGCCCAGCAACGGCACTATGACGGGTATGGCTGAAAACGCCAAAGTTATGATGAAGAGAATTATGAAAACGGCGCCCATCAGCGGTTTTGTTAGAGCCGACACCAGCCTACGCCAATAGCCGTCATCAGAGGTCGAAAACATTTGAATAGGCTTATTCGACTCGGGCAGAAAAAGGAACGCAAAAAGAAGGTTTACTCCGTTCAGAACAGCGGCTACGAAGCCGAGAGTCGATAATCCGTAGATGCTTAGGAAGCCTCCAATGGCTGGTCCTGCTATGAAGCCTGCTCCGTTGGCTGCACCCACCATGCCCATTCCAGTTGCCCTATCCGTTTCGGTGGTAATGTCGGCTATGTAGGCTTGGGCTACGGCGGCTTCGGTAGCCATTCCTGCTATGATTCGTGAGAGAAGGAGTAGCAGGAAGGAGTTTGCTAGGGCGAAGAGAATGAAGCTTAGGAGGGATGATAATATGGACACTAGGATAACGGGTTTCCTTCCTACCTTGTCTGACAACCGTCCTAAGAGAGGAGAGAAGATGAACTGCATTAATGAAAATGAGCCTATCAATATTCCTAGGGCGAAGGCTCCTGCCTCGGCAGTTTCTGGGTGAAATGGTAGGATGGGAATGACCATGCCAAAGCCAGTCATGTCTATGAATGTTGTCATCACGATTACAAAATTAGGAGAGACTCCTAGCCTACTTGGTCTGCTCGTTTTAGGGTCAACATTGTCGTCCATGTCAATCTTTCCGTAAGCGCAGAGTGGTTTACTTACCTTTAAATATAGCTACAGAACTGCCCAGTCTATTGCAAGCTAACTTTCTCGAAAGACGCCAAGACCAAAGGGTTTAGTTCTCTTAGAGAGAGTTCAGCGTTTATCTGTTTGGATATGAAATCTGTAAGGTCATCTAGCGGAATCCGCTGGGTTCCTTTTTCGTGACGGATCTGCATCTCCAAGTAGCCTTCTTGGAATGTGAAGCGGAGAACGTGATAATCAAATCTTAACGGAATCCGTTTACCCCTATCTCTAGTATGATAGCGGACAACAAAGAAAAAATCTAACATTTGCAGTTCTTTTTCGGCAACACTTCTCAAACACTGATCAAGCTCCTTTTCATCTAAAAAATTGAAAACGTTGCCTTCTGCCACGCCGAACTCGAAGCCGACATCACACTTTTGTTTCAGATAGGGGGTTACGGCACCTAAATCGTAGACTCTATGATTCAGGTGGTGAAACGCAGAGAGGATAGCTTGCTGGATGCTCTTCGCTGAACCTAGATAGTTAAAAAGGGCTATAGCATGAACAGTTTCGGGGAAATTTTCGTAACGTCCAAACAACCCAAACGCCCTAGTGTTCTAGATTAGGATGCCTTTTTCATTTTCCGTATTTTTTCAAGATTTTTGAGGAGCGTAGCCAAGGTTGTTCCGAGGTTCTGCAGTTTTTCGGCGTCTTTTTCTTCTCTTAGTTCTTTCTCTATCTCCTGAATTTTAGCCAGAATTGTTGATTCTAGGCTGGTGAAGAAGGTGGGGTCAGTAGCCTCTGGTTCGGGTTCTCCCTCTTTCACGATTATCACCCGTTTTTTGCAACTGACACACCAGAGGTCTCCGCTCCTTAGTTTGAAGAGGGGTGAAGAACAGGCTGGGCAGGAATGTTCTGTGAGGGTGGCTCCCTGCCTAAGCAAATCTGCCATCATCTTGATATTTTTGGACTCTTTAGACACACTAAACCCTTCTGAACAGACTTTTGCTGTTGGAGAATATATTTTTGCTGTCAGTTAATATATTATCTATTTCATGATGCTGAATCGCTGAATATTTTGTGCTCCGTAAACGGTATGAATCGCCGCCTAAGTATGGGATAAGAATAATAGGTTCCGTCTCGTTTAAGCAATGTTACATAAGAGGCTTCTATATGGTGCGGAAAAAGAAACTGCAAGAATACGAGGAAAGAATAGGAGAAGCCATGAATGTTCTTGGTCTGGTTTCCGAAGACACTACAACTCCACGAAACATAAGAAGAGCCGCGAAACAGTCCATCACAGCCCTCCAGCCATCGGAAAACACTCCCGCGGTCAGAGCCGCCAACGCCATATGCATTCTCGACGAGATTTTGCAGGACCCCAACATGCCGCCGTACACGAGGGTGAAACTCTGGAATGTCATGAGCCTACTTGAAGCCATAAAAGACTGAAACCAAGGACCATCAACGCATGTTTCATCTCACCTAGACAAGTTATCGACGCCATAACAGCGGAAGCCCCAGCGTTTTGCATGCCTAATGGATTTTTTAGCTGATTGTGTGCATAAAAGCTTTTGACCGATGAGCACTATCAAATTATTCTCAGAAAAGCCGAACATCGCAAGATAGTTGAAAGGATGCCACCATGAACAAGTTCGACAGAGACGTAGGAATTCTATTGACAAGGTTAAACAGAGACGTCGATAAAGAGACGGAGACAAAGCTGAATATCCTAAAGGATAGACTGCTTCGCCTAAACGAAGAAAACGTAGTTAAAATCAACCACTCAGTTATGGAACTCGTATGCGCCAAACACCTGATTCTTAAGGGCTACGAAGTAGACATTGAGCGCCCCATAGACGGATTGATATGCGACCTGTACGGCGTGAAGGGCTTTGGCTCTCACATTGTTGAGGTGGAGACCGGCTTCATCCCTCCAAGTCATGCCCTTGACCCCGCCAACTACCGTAAATCTAGGATAGCCAGCAAAATAACCCGGTATGGTAACCACTCAGACAAGTTTGCCTTAGGCGTACCGCCGTACTATCTGCTCCAGATTCCCACCATCCTAGTTAAACCTCCTCGGGACAGAACTGTGGAGGAGTTGAAGTATCTCAAAACTCTCTGTGACTTCTATTACAGGAACCCGCCCGTTAGTCTTGACGAAATCAAGAATGCTCGTCTCCACACAATCTACATAATAGATGTGGATGGGGTAGCCGTTAGGGAGGCTGACCCTGCAACCTACTTGGAGAAGAGGTCTCTCTTTGCATCGGCAACATAAATTTGGGAAAGCATAGTTGAAGCACGTGGGCTGTGCGGCTTATATGTAGCACATCTATAGTGTAAGGTGGTGAATGGAATATGGTGACAGTTTCCTTAAATCTCATCCACTCTCATCTGAACGAACCAAAGGTTGAGCAGATGTTTCGACTGATGGAAAGCGACTTAGAGGTCCAGAGCACTCTCCGCATGTCCAACGTGATGGCTGTGGAGCGCTTGAAATATAATGACCATGGTCCGGTTCACTCAAAAATAGCTTCGGGAAGCGCCCTAGAAATTTTCAGCCTCTTAACCCAGAAAATCACACCTACAACTGTCAAGAACAACGTATGCTCCCACGAAGACGCCAAGGTTGTTGTCCTTTGTGGGGCATATCTCCACGACTTGGGAAACAGCATTCACAGGGTTGACCATCATATTCATGGCTGTATAATAGCCAATCCTATTTTGGATAGGCTTCTCAAGAAGGTTTATCCCGAAGATGCGGCGCTGGCGGTGAGGCTGAAGTCGGAGATACTGCACTCCATTTTTGCCCATGAAGAGGGAGTGGAATGCTTAAGTGTGGAGGCTGGAGCGGCAAAGATAGCCGATGGAACCGACATGGCTCGGGGAAGAGCAAGAATTCCCTACAGAACCGGAAAGGTGGACATTCACTCCCTCTCCGCCCTCTCAATCACCAAGGTGGAGGTTGAGAAAGGAAAAGACAAACCAGTTCAAATATTGGTGAACATGGACAATCCTGCGGGTGTCTTCCAGATAGAAGAGGTGCTGGAGAAAAAGATTCAGACCTCAGGCATAGAAGACTTAGTTGAAGTTATAGCCCTTGAGAAGGGGATAGAGATAAGAAGAACAGTTTAAAAGCACAACTATTTTCTATTCCTTTGATGTCTAGCAAAGAATTTTTTGTTAATCGCTACAGGGAACTGGGGTGGACCTACAAGGAAGTCGAGCTCAAGCCATCAATTAGAATAAACACCATGAACTTGAACCGGGATGATGCTGTAAAGAGGCTGGAATCTCTGGGAATAGTGCTGGAAAAGATTCCTTTTCTCAAGGAGGGTTACTGGATTAGCAAATCCGATTTTTCCGTTGGCGCAACAGCAGAATACCTCTTAGGCTTGTATTCGATTCAGGAGGCAGCTGCCCAAATCCCTGCCACCCTCTTCACTGAACTGGGAGACAAAACGGTTCTTGATGCTTGTGCATCTCCAGGCGGAAAAACTGTTCAGCTAGCTAACTTGATGAAAAACAGCGGTGTCATAGTAGCTCTCGACATTAAAAGACGAAGGCTATTTCCCCTAGCAAACCAGCTGGAACGAAGTCACGTGAGGAATACGGTAGTTTACCAGATGGATGCAAGAGAGGCGTCAAAGCTAAACATGAAATTCAACCGGGTTCTGCTGGACGTTCCATGTTCAGGAAATTACGTAACAGATAAGGATTGGTTCAGCCGAAGAACCCTTGAAGATGTGGAGAGGAACGCTCGGCGACAGAGGCAGATACTAACCGAAGCAGTCAAAGTCATCGAAGATGACGGCGAAATAGTTTATTCCACCTGTTCACTGGAGCCTGAAGAGAACGAACTAAACATTAACTGGGCAACCGGAGCCTTGAATCTCCAAGTTGAAGAAATCAAATGTCACGGGGAAAAAGGGTTAACAAACGTTTTTGGCAGAGAACTTGACAGTTCCCTAGAGAAGTGCAGGAGAATCTGGCCTGGACAAACTCAAGGTTTCTTCGTCTGCAAACTCGGAAAAAAGCGTGGGGATAATGAAGGCGATTAAAGATTTCGTAAGGCGTTTTAGGGCAAGCATCGCCTTGGACGACAGCCTTATCGCCAAGAAGAAGAACAGGTATTATCTTCTTAATGAGAATCTGAAAAAGCACATTCAACAAGATTTTTTCTATGCTGGAGTCTATCTGGGCAAACTCAAGGGTGCGTTCTTCTTTCCCAGCTTTCCATTGATGACAATGATGGCGGAGAGTAAAGCAAACAGGATAGTTGTTGACAAGAAGAGTGCATGGCTTTTCATCTGTGGAAGAGACGTGTTCAAACAGGGGATACTTAAGGCGGATGGCTTAAGAAAAGGCGATTATACATTGATTCTGAACGAACGTAATGAATGCTTAGGGTTCGGTAGAATATTGCGTAACATACGGAAAGAACAAGATGCGAATAAAGTTGTTGTAAAGAATATCCTCGACATAGGCGACTTCCTAAGAAGAGAAAAGCGTCAGTCCCGCCAACGGTAGCACACCCGCAAAAAAGCTTTTTATTTTCGTGATTTTTTTTCTAAACTCGCTACTCTCTTTCTCAGGCTTTCAACCTCGTCTTCCAAAGCATTCATTCTCGCAGCGCTCATCTTACCAAGCATCTTAGGCATAACCCGAACATCCATCTTAGATTGAAATTCAGACTCTGAGATTTTTCCCTGCATGAATTCCAGCCACAGATTGAAAGCTTTTCTTTCCTCTTCTGTCAACATCGTGGCAAACTCTTTTGTCCACTTTTCCCTAAAGCTCATGTTATCCTTCCTCCGAAACGGATGAGAGAAGTCTTCTAAGCTCTGGCCATATTGTAGCCTCTTCTGCGGATTTGATGAACCTCTCCAAACTTTTGCTTGTTGACCCCGCTTTTTCGTATTCCTTAGCTTGTAGGGCCATCTCAATCTTCTCAAGTTGCCGCACGGCTTGTGCCTCTCTCGTCTTTCCTTCCTTGTATTCGTTCCAAACTGCTATGTATGTTTCCCTCTGCCTCTCAGGTAATAGATTTAATATTTGGTTTATGGTAGTGTCTTCTTTCTCTTTTGTTTCCGCTGTCTTTTTGGATGGTGTCAAGTCCCCTATTACGGCTTCTGGGAGATCATGAATCAGTGCCATTCGCAATAGCTTTAGGGGGTCCAAGTTTTCCATGTCAGCGTATAGCATGCAGAGGATGGCTGTTCTGAAGGTGTGGTCTGCAACGGATTCGGGTTGATATATTCCAGCTTCGACCCATCCTGCTCTCTGTGTTCGTTTCAACATGCCAGCTATTTCCAAGAATTTGATGATGTTCTGGATGCTTTGGTCTGTAATCTTCTCCAACCTAGAGTCACCCTTCTCTGCTCAACTAGGATCGACAAGGAAATTAAAGTTTAGCAGGCGTAAGCTTATGTTACATAAAGTTGGTTAAGCTGTTTTATAGACGACATCATTCTCTCTTACGCGGGAATCAACTTTCATTCCGATGCTTTGACCCGCTTTTGCTTGCTGAACCTTCTCATGTTCTATCTCCATAGAATCTATGGTCTGTTCAAGGTCTGTGGTAGGTCCCTTGATGAAAATTCGATCCCCCACCGAAACAGTGCCCTTCACTTCTATAATCGCCACATTTATCTTTCCGAAAAAATGTGACACCCTTCCAACTTCCCGAAGCTCCTCCATCAAAATCTTCCCCCAACACCGATATTTAATACTGGGTTGCCCCTAGATATAATTTGTCACACTCCCACAGGTTTATGGGTAATATCTAGCAAATTTTTTATTCGACCCACAACCCAGTAGGTTTGGGGTATTTTAATGAAATTGAGAAGCAAAGACTTTGAAGGTAACCGCAGCATCCCCTCAGAATTCACTTGTGACGGAAGAAATGTTTCTCCCCAGCTTTCATGGGAAGACGTTCCTGATGGAACAAAGAGTTTTGCATTAAGCGTCACGGACCCGGATGCTGGGGGAGGAACGTGGATGCACTGGCTTGTCTACGGCATCTCTAAGGATGTGAAAAAAATTGAACAAGCAAGTTTACCCGCTGGAGCTATGGAGGTTGTGAATGACTTCGGCAAAAAGAGCTATGGTGGACCTTGTCCTCCTTATGGAACCCACAGATACTTCTTCACCATCTATGCTCTCGACACTGAAAGCCTAGAGGGTCTCAATAAACGTAACTTCTTCAACAGAGTTGAACAGCACACCATCGAGAAAGCTGAAATCAAAGGATTATACAAAAGACGATAGCGCGTGCTGTCTGCCATTTCTTTCAGCGCCTCATCTGGTTTGATGACGCCCATATTGTATAAAAAAGATAATTAAAAAAAATCTGTCTAATGGTGGTTTACACCAGTTTTATGCTTTGGTCTTTTCTTTCCCTTCTTAGGCATTCAGCTCACATCCGCTCTAAGGAATGAGCGAGTGGCGTGGAGTATTTACCAGTCTTCCTCTTCTTCGTCTTCTTCTTCCCAATCTTCCCAATCTTCTTCTTCAAACACGCTCTTTCACCTCCTATTGCTCGGTTCTCCTTGAGAGAGCGACTCCGACAAAAATCAAATAAGATTTATGTGCCTGAAAAATGGCTTAAAATTCGATTTTTTCAAGGAATGGAACCTGATAATGGTTTTTTATGTCAAAAAAAGGAATATTCAGTGTTTTAAATTAAAAAAGACAATTTTTTTTCCGTTATTTGCCTATAGAGCGCTAATTTTGGATTATCAAGCGAATTACTTCTGAAGTTGGGAAGGCGCCGAACGATTTACTTGTACCAATTGCTTGAGAACCCGACAACAAAGGAACTAAACGGTGAACAACATATTTTGAAGCCCATTTATCTTCTGAGTGGTGATGTTTTGGTGATGGACAAAGATGCCAAAATATTTCTTTGTAAGTTGCCTGACTTTACGTTCATTGCTCTCATATTTTACGTGAAGAAGCTCATGAATCAAGGCAGCCCTTGCTCTGCCTTTTATGTAAAAATGAATCTTCTCTTTTTCATAATCCCCCATCTTTCTCTGAAGAAATTTCCGTCGTTTTGGAAAAAGGAGGATTACACCTTCATGATTGCATCTTCCAGCGAGGGAATTTCCGTTCTCTTTCTGAAACGGGAAAATCCGGACCTGAATGTCTTTGACAGCCTTTTTCTCAATGTTTTCCCTCTTAATTATCCAGTTGAGGAATTTCTGGAATAGAGGTTTTCTCAAAGTCGCAGAAACTAAGGAAGCATATTTTGTGTAGAACCGAAGGCGTTTTTCTGGGCAACTTGCAGTTTTCTTACGGTTCGAAACAACCCTAATTTTGTTTGACAGCTTTTTCTTATCCATCTTTTATCCTGCGCATGCAGTTGATTCTATGAGAAGCTAGAAGAGGTGAAATTCTCGGTCTCTTCGACAACTCTACATATAATATGCTCTCTACTACATTTAACCGTTATCTAAAATATGGCATGAGACACCTGGAATTATGTTTCATTTTCATTCTTTTTTGATAACCGAATTAACCTTTCTTAGAGCATGATATGCCCTCATCAGGCTCTTTGAAACGCCCATTTTCAGCCACCCTTCATAAAAGGCAGCTATCTTCTTGAGGATTAAATATCTCCTTTTGATTCTCGAAAAACGGTCACCTAATACCGCTGGGTCGTTTCCCTTGAGGGCTTTTCCGTAGAGTTCTTTGCATGACTCAACAATTTCAATGACCCTTTTTTCAACGCGTTCTCTCGTTTCCTGCAGGAGTCTTTCAACAGAACTCTTGTTTATTATTACCACTCGTGAAAGAATCTTAACTTCTCCTCCCATCTCTCTGATGAAATTAACGAATTTCAACGCGTCAACAAGCCTCCTTTCTTTGTCATAAAAAGTATGCTTCTGGGAAAATGCATAGACGGAACGGCGTAAACGTAAACAAGGTGCTCTTCTAAGAAAATTCTTCACTTTCTCCCTATTAGCTCCCTGCGGAACCGAAAACAACACGATAACCAAGCTTCCGAAACCGGTGAATTCCTTCTTTTTAGCCAGCTGCGGGTTCCTGATTTCCCTTAACCGCCTCAGAAGTATCGGCTGATTATTTTCAAGCACCTTCAGGACCTTACGGGCTTTCTCCTCATCGATTCTCCAGAAAGCTCTATGCAACTGGTGACAGCCAAGTCTCTTTAAACGCTGGGGAATGGCGCTTCTGCCCGTAGATTCTTTGGGGGCTCTATACACAACATACAGAACCATCTTTCTCGTAGCCCCAACAACTTCTCCAACTTTATATGCTTTTGCTTACCCAGAAACGCCTTCTGAAACATTTAGGTACATAAAGCAAAAAACGATCTCGTTTCCTGCCCCTATTCCGTTAACAGTTGTTTCTTGAATCCCCTTCTTGGAACGAAATGTAAATATTCCGCGGTTCAAAAAGAACATCTCAACGATAACCGGGGGCGAAATTATGGCTAGGGAAAGATGTAAAAAGCGAAATGTAACTGCCGAGTTACGAGAAGAACCTGTGTACTTCACCCATTTTTAGCACAGAAGGATAAACCTACTTTTTTCTATGCTTTTTGGGAAGCTCAACCTTCTTTTTCTCTTTTCTCTGCATCTTTTGTGCTCGTTTAAACTGCCTATGCTGTTCCAGTCCTGCGGCTTTCTCTTTCTTACTTTTTTTGGCCATAGTCTTTCTCTCGATGAGACACACAACCGAAGTACCTGCTAAAAAAATTTTTGGATTCTGCTGTTTTTGTCCTTTAGCAGATTCGAACCGTCATGGTCTCACCAGAGTAGATTGTGGATGTTTATTCGAGTTAGGTGGGTTAACGGGTGTCCGATTTGTTGTGATTCGTAATCAGTTGTTGTTTTCTGTCGTGGCTGAGCGTTTTGATTCGTCTTTCTCGTCTCATGGCATCGCCACGGCTGTCAAACTTCTCGACATACACCAGCTTTTCAGGTTCGTGTATTCGGGTGTATCTGGCTCCTCGTCCCCTCTTGTGCATTTTAACGCGCCTTTCCACGTTTTTTGCGTGTCCAGTGTAGAAGCTGCCATCCTTGCAGCGAAGAATGTAAACATAGTAGGGCAATCGTCATCCCTCAGGGGCTAACAAACACCTCTCTTTTCTCTCTTAAAAAAATTACATACAACCCGGAACCTTCTTCACCTTTGGAAAACTTGAAATATCAAGAAAAGTTGGGAGTATTGGGGACTTTTGATGGAAGGTGTCGCGGGCACTAATCTGAAGGGACTCGTTTTGAGAGCCGTAGAAGTTTATAACAGGTACCGGAGTCCTGAAGCGACAGCGAAGCTTGTTGGAATGGAGAAGGATGGCTTCATCATAGAGTTTGAGGGCGCTTTCTGCCTGAGTTGCGGTGTAAGAGACTACTTCGAGGACTTCATCTACGAGCTGGAAGACCTGAGCAGAAACTTCAGAGTGGAAATAAAAGAAACTGAACAGGATGATCCACAATGTTTCAGGGTGCAATACATTGTCAAGGATGATTTTTCTGGCGCCGAAACCGATGAAGAGGCTCTTTTCCAAGAGTTTCTTCAGGAGAGAGGCTTATCCTTCAGAGAATATCTAGCATCCAACGCCTGCACAAAAGACGTGATTAAATTTCACTTTCGAACATGGCTCTTTGACAGAAAACCCACACCTGAAAAGGGACCTTAAGGGCTGGAAAACCCGAAATAGTTCGTTAACTGTTTTTGCTTCTCTTCCTCTTTGGTGAGGTTTGAGACTTTGACGCCTACCCTTCTGGCTTCAGCATCCGACTCGCTGAGGAATTTTGCGAAGAGTTCCCGTATAGTCTTCTTGAAGACTTCCAAGTCTCTTGTTGGGGTTTCCATTGTTTTGGATCTGGTGTGAACGCTCAAATCTGTTGCAACCACAAGTATGCTCACTGACCTGAAACTGAGTCTCCGCCGCATAAGCTTGGCTTGGACTTCGTCGCATAGCTTGTCAGCTTCTTCTAGGATAACGTCTAATTCTCTTGTGTTTTCCTTGAGGGTGCTGATTCTGCTCAGAGATTCGGCTTCTCCCCTCTCCTGAACTGGCTCATCATCTATTCCCAAGGATGCATTATGAAAGTAGGTTCCCAGCTTTCTCCCAAAAACTTCGATGAGCCTCTGAACGTCAAACCTCGCTAGGTCACCCACTGTTCTGATTCCCATGGTCGCCATCTTCTTCTCGGTCTTTCTTCCCACCCCTACCAGACGGCTAACTGGCAAGGGCGACAGAAAGTGTCCAACTCCGGATTCAATCACTGTCAAGCCGTCGGGCTTTTGGATGTCCGCTGCTATCTTTGCGACAAGCTTGTTCGGTCCAACGCCTATGGAGCATGTGAGTTGCTGCTGGGTCCAAACGTCCTTTTTTATTTTTGCTGCCAGTTCCTTTGCCTCTTGGAAGCTTCCCTTTGTCCTCTGGGTTACGTCCAAATATGCTTCATCTACGCTAACCTGCTCGAACTCGTCGGCGTAGCCTCTCAGAATCTCCATTATCTGCTCTGAAACCTCCCTGTAGAATGGGTGGTCCACGGGCAGAAAGACTGCATCGGTGTCTTGGAGCTTCTTTTTAGCCAGAGAAATGGGGATTCCAGATTTCACGCCGTGTTTTCGGGCTATGTAGTTTGCGGTGCTTACGGCTCCGCTGTCTTCGGTGCGTCCAGAATAGACGCAGACAACTACGGGTTTGCCTTTGATGGTGGGGTTTCTCTTTTCCTCGCATTGGGCGTAGAAGTAGTCTAGGTCAACCAACATTACTATTCTGGTTTGCAAGAGGAAGCAACCTCACATGCAGTTGTCCATTGTTACGACACTAAAAATTGCTCACTGTTGCTTAATAAAATAATCTAACTACTTGTCTTTGCGGAAGATGAGGGTGTTATCCGTCTGCATGACATTGTAGAGTCCATATATGATTTTGTTGATGTTCTTCACAAGGGTGAAGCCAAGCTTTTTGCACTCTTCTATGGTGAATTCGATGGTTCTAATTTTTTGTTGCTGGTAGGTGGCATTTCCGATGACTATGGCGCAGAGTCGTCCCTCTTCCAAAACTCGGTGCATCTCCTGAAAGCTTCTCTTCATATCCTTGTTGTAAAGTTCTATGCGGGTCTCTCCCTTCCCTCTGACACCAACAAATTTGTCTCGCATTTTATCAGGGTCGTAGTCCATGGCTTTGAGGGCATGGGCGTCATTTGCGACATAATCTAAGGCTATGGAATAGGGTGGAGAAGTCACTATGCCTTGCACGCTACTATCTTTTAATCGAAGTTGGCGGGCGTCTCCCTGACTTATGTCCATGCTTCCAAGCTGAAGACCCAATTCATCTTTTGCTCTTCTGTAATCTTCAACCGAGGCAATCATTAAAGCCAAGTTTTTGTCGAACGCCTTGACTATGTCGCGTCTTCTCCTTGCGCTGTCACTGACTGCCACAAGCCTTGCCATGAGGTAGAAGTTTCTGACCTGTTCGTCATTGATGGAGTCCAAAAATTCTCTGTAACCCTTCTCGTTAGGTTCTTTAGCAGCTGAACTGCCAGCACTATTTGACTGTTTGAAGGCTGTTGTCGCCTCCTCTCTATGCTCTTTGATTTTATCGATAGCCTGAACTGACTCTGTTTTGACTTTGGACTGGAGAACACAAAGGGGTGAGACATCTCTTCCTATACAGTTTATGCCTAGGAGCTGAGCTTCAACCGCGGTTGTTCCGCTCCCTATGAAGGGGTCCAGAACCGTTTCTTCTGCCTCCACTTTCAGAATGTTGAGGAGAGCACGAATCATCTGGGGATGAAACTTTCCCTTATATGGGTATATCCAATGAGTCAGATACTGATTAACCGACCTTCTTCGCGTGTATCTTGTCAATCGGTAATAGTCTGTTATCTTATCCCCCACGGTTTTGAAGTACGCCAATCTTCTGACTAGACGGTCTATGTTGGACGGATTTTTTAACACAAATTCCCGCAAGCTATTTCTAACCGCGAAATCAACCCCAAAAGCTTCTAACTCAAGCTCAGCAAGAGCTAACTCGTAGATGAACTGGACGTTTCCTATGAGTTCAGCACTCCACTCTGACACCGTTCTATTTCTCCATAATTCACCGAAACTCTGTTTGCTCCCGTTATTTGATGAGTCTTTTCTTCATCAGGTTTATGGACAGAACAAAGAAGAAGGGTGTTACTATAATGAGCCAAGCTAGGCTCAGAAGAAGGGCGAATTCGATGTTGCCGAGGGCTAAGGCTCTGGTTAATGTCACGGCGTTAGTGAGAGGCAGAAAAAGCTGGGCAACCACCCGCAGAAACTCTGGCATGGCAGTTAAAGGAAAGAATGTTCCGCTTAAGAGAAACATAGGCGTAATGAAGAGAAAGTTTGGGTAACTGAAAGAGTCAATGTTCGGGACAATGGCAGTGAAGCACATGGCTACGGATGAAAACAGCAGCCCCACAAGGAAGGCGAGAGGGGGAATAAGCAATAAGAAGGGGCTGGGCGCTAACCCAGCGACAAATATGACACCTAACACTATTGATGAGTTGATGAGGCTCCTCGTTGCACCCCACAATATTTCGCCTGCTATAACCTCCTCGATGTTCACTGGCGTAGCTATTATTGCATCAAAGGTTTTCTGGAAGTACATACGCACAAAGGAGCCGAAGGTACACTCATAAAATGAGGAAAACATCATCGAAACAGCCACCAAGGCAGGAGCAATAAACTGAATATAGGGTTCACCGTTGATGAGCTGAACAAAGCCCCCGAGCCCTAAACCTAAGGCAAGCAGATAGAGGACGGGCTCAAATAGAGGGGGAAGAAAACTTGTTTTGTACGTTTTCATGAAGACATCTCTGTCCCGCCTCCAAACCTTCCAGACACGGTAGCTGAGTTTAGGTAACCGAAAGAGCGAAGCTATACCACCCAACGCTATTCCCTCAACCTTCTTCCAGTCAACTTCAAGAAGACATCTTCAAGATCAGCGTCTCTGATTACAGCCCCTTTGAAAGAAGCCGCCTTTAACACTTTAGAGAAGGCGCCTCTAGGGTGAGAAGTGAAAACGTGAATCTTGTCGCCCACAACCTCCATTCTGGCGTTACTGAAGGCTTGTTTCAGGAGCTCCATCACTTCTTCGCTGTAAGCAAGTTCCAACACCTCTTCTCCCGCATGCTTCCGGACCAAGTCCATGGGCTTGCCCTCTTCGATTATCTTGCCTTGGTCCATGATGATTATTCTGTCGCAGAGTTGAGCTGCCTCGTCCATGTAGTGGGTGGTCAATATGACGGTGACTCCCTGTTTTTTTAGGCTTCGAATCTTGTCCCATATGAGATGGCGAGCTTGGGGGTCTAAGCCTGTTGTGGGTTCATCTAAAATCAGTATCTGGGGCTCGTTCAGCAGGGCTCTGGCAATAATTAATCTGCGTTTCATGCCAGCGGAGAGATTATTGATTATGACGTCTCTCTTCTCCTCCAACTGCACAAACTTAAGCAGTTCTTCTGCTCGTTTTTTTGCCTCCTCCTTTGGAATGTCAAAATAGCGGGCGTAGACTGTGAGATTCTGGAAAACAGTGAAGTCTGGGTCAAGATTGTCCTCTTGGGGAGCCACGCCGATCATGCTCTTTATTTCTCTGCCGTTCTTGCAAACGTCCTTGCTGGCTACGGTTAGGTTGCCTGCCGTTGGAGGTGAGACGCCGTTAATCATCCTCATTGTGGTGGTTTTGCCGGCGCCGTTGGGTCCAAGAAAACCGAAGTTTTCGCCTTTGGATATCTTGAAGTTGATGCTGTCTACTGCTATGAGGGCACCAAACTTTTTGGTTAGGTTCTCTGCTTCGACAAGAATCTCTTGCTTCATATGATGGCTCCTTCACTGAATCGTTACATCTCTGTTAGTGTTATTGCGTTTTATAAAAATGTAGCAATTATTTGTCCATACTTGCACTTGAATACAAAGCATTGCATTGTAAACGTCCTTGTTTTATAATCCGCTGAGAAAAATTGTACCGTTAGAAACTCTATTCCGAGTTTTGAAAAGATTAAGGAGTGGAAAAGTTGAATAAAATTGAAAAATTTACAACTATTGCTATGGTTTTGCTAGTGACTATGACTTTACTAACATTTGCTGTTGAAGCACAAGATGTAGCTACCGTAGTTGTCGAGGCTACAACGGGCGGAACCACAAGTCCTCCAGTTGGAACCTACAATTATGCAGAGGGCACGAGAATCAAATTAAGAGCGACAGCAAACGAAGGCTACGAATTCCGAAACTGGGTTATATCGGGAGCTTATACGCCGGGACATAATCAGGCACCAGTAATTATACCTGCGGACGTTAGTGACCAGTTCATTCCAAATATTCCAGCACTTGATCGTACAGGCGTAGACAACGTTGTCATCGGGGAGAGCGAATTGGACGTAATCTGTGGATACGGTTACACCTTTACATACCGAGCAGTCTTTTCTCCAGTTTCAACAGGTCCTACTGAAAATGAAGCCACTGTGGTAGTTGAGAGTGCATTGGGCGGAACCACAAGCCCTCCAGCCGGAACCTACACTTATCCTGAGAACACAGTCTTTACGCTAAAAGCGACACCGAATGAGGGCTTTGTATTCCAGAATTGGATAATTTCGGGCAATTATGTGCCGTTGCACAATCAGCCACCACTACTTATACCTGCAGGGACCGACCTTAATGACCCAGATTTGATTCCCAATCTGACTCCAAATCTACCACCGCTTGACCGTTCAGGTATAGACAACCTCGTCGTCACGGATAGTGAATTGAATGTGCTCTGTGGATACGGTTACACTTTCACATACCAGCCAGTTTTCGTTCCAGCTGTTGGAGGCAGTAGTGGCGATGCTGTTGTAGTAGTTAAAGATGCAGTGGGCGGAAGCACAAATCCACAGGCAGGAACCTACACTTATGGTGAGGGCTCAACTATCACACTAATAGCGACACCAGACGCGAACTATGAATTCAAATATTGGATAATTTCGGGCAATTATGTGCCGTTGCACAATCAGCCACCGTTGATTCTACCTCCAGGAATCGACCCTACTGATACAAATCAGATTCCAGACCTGCCAGCGCCTGACCAGTCAGGTATAGACAACCTCGTCGTCACGGATAGTGAATTGAATGTAATCTGTGGATACGGTTACACTTTCACATACCAGCCAATCTTTGCTCCAACCTCTGCGAATGTTCCATCACCCTCAGAGCCCGAGGGGTCAACTGAAGGTATGATACATCCGCCATTGGGACTATCAGCAGAAGCTATCGTCGCTTTGATTGCAATTTTGGCTATCGTTGTGGTAATCGCGGTTCTCTTTGGATTCTACATGTGGAGACGAAACAAAAAATAAACATGCACTCCCCCTCTTTTTTTGCTTTGACAATACGATTTTTTTAAAGTAAATATATTGCTCGATTTCTTTATGTTAATATAGTTTGGAATGGGATTTTCTGTCTTTTTGTTTGATTAAGTGAAAACAGGAAAAAGCTGTTTTTCAACATGAAGTGTTATTAGGCTCCGAATATTGGGGGTTTTGTGGGTTTTTGTCTCTTTTCTCTGATAATTTATATATTGGTCTGGTGTGAAGAAGTATCTACGGAGGTTGTGGAGGGTCGTTTGTGCATTTGCTTACTCTTAGGGATTGGTCTTCGAAGAAGATTGGGGAGATGATTGATAGTTCTCTGCTGATTAAGAGGAGTCCAGAGGATTATCGGTCTGTTTTGGAAGGTAGGTCTCTTGCCCTGATTTTTCAGAAGACCTCCACTCGGACTAGGCTTTCCTTTGAGGTGGCTATGGCTCAGCTGGGGGGGCATGGCGTCTACATGGATTGGGTTACTACGAATCTGGTTTTGGCAGACCTGAGGGATGAGGCGCGGTCTATTTCGGGTTACGTTGATGGGGTTATGGCTCGGTTGTTGAAGAATTCTGATTTGAGGGTTATGGCTGGGGCTTCTGGGGTTCCGGTGATTAATGGTTGTGATGAGATGTATCATCCTTGTCAGGTTATTGCTGATTTGATGACTGTTAAGGAGAGGAGGGGGCGGTTGGAGGGGCTGAGGCTTGTGTATGTTGGGGTGCATAATAATGTGTGTAATTCTCTGATTGAGGGCTGCACCAAGATGGGGGTGAAGATGACGGCTGTTACGCCCTTGGTGAATGAGGCTTCGGTTGACGAGGAGTTGCTGAAGAAGGCGAAAGCTACAGGGTTGTTTGAGGTTTCCTTGGATGTGGAGGCGGCTGTGAAGGACTGTGATGTGGTTTACACGGATACGTGGGTGGACATGGAGTATTTCTTGGACCCGAAGTTCAGGGCGGAGAAGGAGAGGAGGATTAAGTTGATGTTGCCCTACCAGATTAACAAGAAACTTTTGGGGAACAGTGATGCTTTGATTATGCATGATATGCCTATTCACAGGGGCTACGAGATAGCTGACGAGATGGTGGAAAGCCCCAACTCCATAATCTACCTCCAAAGCGAAAACAGACTACACTCAGCAAAAGCTATACTCACAAAACTAATACAATAGCATCTACGTGAAATATCATGAGTTAAATTTTAGCCTTCTTCTTAACAATGAAAAGTTTTAAGTCAACTAAAAGACAAAGTTCCCAAAATGGTTACTATTAATGATTTCAGATGTAATTCTTGGTAAACCTAATAAAGCTACGAGCATGGTTTTTCTAATTTTTGGTTATGTTCTGGCATCTTACATTGTATCTCCAATTGATCTTGTTTTTGAGCAAAAAATCCCAGCTGTGATTATTGCAGGTGGAGTTTTTTCTGCTTTCCTTTTCTATATTAAACCTGTAGACCGTCTAATGAAAACTTTCCTAGCTGTCCGCAATTACTATCGAAAAAAAACGCTTAATTCAAAAAAAATCGAATTAATTGATAGCGAAAATCCAATGGCTATTGAGCAGCATCTGTTCCATAATGACGTAATTACCACCAAATTGTTAGATTCCCCTCTAGTAGCGGAAGAAATGGCAAAAATTAATGGTGCAGTCTTTTTTTCAGCAAGTCTTCTTCTTGCTTCTAGATTGTTAGACTTAATTGACCTGTATGTTCCTTTTGAATTGTTAGTTCTATTAGCTGTAGTAATGTTGGTGGTTGCAGTTTGGGAGGGGCTATCTCTCGTTGGCTTTAAACTACCTATTTTAAATTTTTATTATCGTGTTAATCGAATCGGAGAACCTTCAATCGAATTAAGCAAGGCTATCAATAATAAGGAATGGTTACTTGCGCGTAATTTAATGATGTTTTTACTCGATAATAAATTGGCTCTGCGAAGTAAACTTTCCGATTTACTACTCGCTGATTTATCATTTATTGGCGGTGTAATATTTTCTCCGTATACATCCGAGGGGGGAATTTGCCCAAAATGTTCATTGATAGTAAGAAGAAAGGAACCAGATTTCTGCCCAAAATGTGGTTCGAGGCTAATCACAAGTTGTCCCAATTGTATGGCTGGTATTCTCATAGAAAAAATGGATGTAACACCAATCTATTGTACTTCTTGTGGTAAGGCTTTAATTCCTTCCCAGAAAACTGATAGAAAGACCAATCCTACAAAAAAGCCTTAAATCTTTAAACATGGTGACTCTGATTCGCGGTGTTGTGGTTTTTTAGCCTTTGTATTTGTTGACCATGGGCATTTTCCATCCTATGCCGAAGGCTTTGGGGGTGATTTTGATGGATGGGGTTGCCTGCCGCCTCTTGTACTCCGCATTCCTGATTCTCCGATAAGTATCCTCCACAGCCTCCACTGGATAACCCATCCCAATCAACTCCTCCTTACTCCTCCGATTCTCAATAATCTCATCCACCAACGGACTAACCACATCAAAATCGAAGGGATCAAACTGCCCCTCCTTAAGCTCAGGCGAAGGCTCCTTCTCCAACACACTCTTCGGAATAATCTCCTTACCCGCCTTCTCATTCACATACTCCGCAAGCCGGTAGACCTCAAGCTTACTCACGTCCCCCAGCGCCCCAATTCCACCCGCCATATCCCCATACAGGGTGCAGTAGCCAAGGGCAACCTCGGTCTTGTTTCCAGTGTTCAGAACCAAGATTCTCAAATCCTTCAGTCGATTAGAGATATCCATCAAACAGTTTCCCCGCACCCTAGGCTGAATATTCTCATCAGCAACACCATCATCAGCCTCCTTCCCCACACCAAAGTGCTCTCTTATCTGCTCCAAAGGCTCCTCCAAGTCCCTATGATAACCGTCAACGATGTCTTGAACAAGGAATTGAACAAAGAATATCCCCAGATTCTCAGCCAACCGCCTCGCATCCGCCCTGCTGTGACCACTGGAATACTTGGAAGGCATAGAAACCCCAATCACATTCTCCTTGCCCAAAGCCTCAACTGCAATGCACGCAGTCACCGACGAGTCAATTCCCCCGCTCATGCCCACAACAGCCTTCTCGAAACCCGTCTTCCTGAAGTAATCCCGTATCCCCAAAACTATGGCATTAAACATCTCCTGCGTCTTATTATGCACAGGAGCCTCAACTTTTTTGGCGGTTCCCCTCTCCAAGTCAATGTCCGTGACTACAAGGTCCTCCTCAAACTGCTTGCCCACAGCTACCAGATCACCCGCCTTATCCACCGCCAAGCTCTGACCATCAAAAACAAGCTCATCCTGCCCCCCAACCAAATTCACATAGAATAATGGCACCCTGCTTCTTCTAGCCTGTTCACTCAGCAGCTTACTCCGCTCAAGCATCTTCCCAGCATGAAACGGCGAACCCGAAATATTAACAATCAAATCCGCCCCCCTTCTAGCCAACAAAGCCGTAACCTTCACGTCATACTCCCCATCCCACAGGTCCTCGCAGATTTCCACGCCCAACCTAACCTCTTTCCCATCAATGACCAACGAAACAGGCGCTATCTCCTCCTCTAATGCAGGCTTGAAGTACCTGTCCTCATCAAACACATCATACGTGGGCAAAAGCGCCTTATGAGTCACACCCACCAACCTGCTCCCGTTAAAAACGGCAGCAGCATTAAACAAAGCCTTTCCCCTGTAATCAACAAAACCAACCACCCCAGCAACATCAACAGAGTTATCCCTAATCAAATCCTCCAGCAACTCCTTGTTCCTCCTAACAAAACCATCCTCAAGCAGCAAATCCTGAGGCGGATAACCCGTAACCGCTAATTCCGGAAACACCACCAAATCAGCCCCACAGCCCTTCGCATCAACAAGAAACTTCTTAATCTTTTCCACGTTACCGCTCAAATCCCCCATAGTTGAATTGATTTGAGCCATGGCAACCCTCAACTTCACATCCTCCAACCCGAAAATGCAGAGACACAACTCACAACTTAAATGAATTATCATCCCCTTAAAAAGATAGACTACTTGAGAATCATCTGCGTGAACTGTTCAGGGTCAAAGGCTTGCAGGTCCTCATAATTCTGCCCCACTCCAATGAAGATGATGGGCTTACCAGTAACATGGGTCACGCTCAGGGATGCTCCGCCCTTAACATCAGCATCAACCTTCGTCAATATAGTCCCATCAATGCCAACACTCTTATGAAACTCCTCAGCCTGCATAACCGCATCATTCCCAATCAATGCATCAACAACAAACACCGTCAAATCCGGATTAACCACCCGCTTAATCTTCCCCAACTCACTCATAAGATTACGGTCCGTCTGGATACGCCCAGCCGTATCAATCAACACCACATTAATCCCCCGAGCCTCAGCATGACTAATAGTATCATAAGCCACAGCCGCAGGGTCAGAACCATACTTATGCTTAATCATACGCACACCCAACCTCTTAGCATGCTCCTCCAACTGCTCAATAGAACCAGCACGATAAGTGTCGCTGCAGGAGAGAACAACAGAATACCCCTTCTCCATAAGGAACCTAGCCACCTTAGCAATACTGGTAGTTTTGCCCGTGCCATTAATCCCAACAAAAAGAATCGTATAGGGCTCCTTCATCTCCCGTTTCTTCTCAATGTTCTCCAGCAGCCTCACTTCTTCCTTTGTCGTCAAAATCTCAAGCAAAACCTCATGCAGCTTCTCCTTCACAACCGCCTTCCGGTCCCCCAGTCGTTTCACCTGAACTCCATCGAGGCGCTTCTCCAGCTCATCTCCGATATAGTAGGCTACGGGAACAGCCACATCGTTTTCGATGAGGTTTAACTTAAGTTCCTCTAGGATAGGACGCAGCTTTTCCGCTTTCAGCTCAGTTACTACGATCTTGTTGACGGCGCTGCTAAGCCCCTTTCTTAGCCTTTCGAACACCGCTCGCCTTCTCTCCTTCTTCCCTCATCTTCGCCGATACGCTTTCGAGGTTCCCCCTGTTCTCCTGAATCCTCTCAAGAACCTGATTGAACTGCTGCCCAAGCGCATCCCTCGTCTTCTCCAGCTCACCTATGCGGGCTTCCAGCTCCTTTTTTGCTTCCTTCACGGTTCTTTCAACAGCCACGTCTGCCCCTATGCCCACGACAACCTTTTTGGCGGTTTCCAATCTGGCTTTGACGTAGGAACCTCCCCCTATAGGAACGAAAAGCTGGGCGTCTTTCTTCTCTTTCTCCAGCCCCTCCAGAGTCATGCTTGAAACTCTTAGTTCTGCTAGGGCAGCGTTTATCATGTTGATTCTGGATTGCAGCTCAGTTGCTGCTTCCTCTAGGAACCGTGACTCCACAGCCAGTCTACGGAAAGTCTCCTGGTCACTCGACACTTTCTTCCTCTCCCAGAGTCATCTTCTTCACTATGACGTTTTCAATCTCCTCAGGACCTATCTCCTCCACCTGAGAGATTCTAATCTGGAAGCGTTTAACTCTGTGTTTACTCCCCAACTCCATATAGACCTTCTCCACGGCATCCTCCGGTTTCAAGGCTCGAACCTCTTTACGGAATTCTGTCTGAAAGTTGGGCTTCCTGACTTCCCCGCTTACTCTGAAAACTTTAACTTCACTCATTTTCTTTCACCACATCAAGGGCTTGTCCAATTATGAACATTTCGGGTCCCGTTGTCAAGGACCCAGCCACAGCCCCCTTGCTATTCCCTATGAGACCTGTGGCAACGTAAGGTATTCCGCAGTTGATGGTTCCCACATCCACAGGAACCTTCAGTACATCCTTCAAGACTTTTCGCTCCTCCTCCTTCAGCATGGGATGAGCCAGCACACCTCTGTTGGTGGCGGTGGCAAGGGACCCAACGTAAGGTAAATCAGCTATCTCGTTGGAGACTACCTCGACTCCTAGTGTCTCCTCTATCTTGCTTAGAGTGCCTTTCCTCAGTCTTGGGTCAGCTACTGCTCCGTTGTCGTTGGCTAGGATTAGGTTTCCGTAGGCTGTTTTTTTGGTGTCCATGATAGTCACGTTAAGGTCGGAGGCTGATTTAATTGCTTCTATTTCATCTTCCCGGGCAAAGGGGGGAAGAACCACACCGTTGGAGTTGGAGCAGGCTAGGGCGCCTGTGATAACTGATTTGCCTACTGTGGTGGCGACGACTTTGACCTTCAACCATTCCTCAACTTTCTGTCTTTTAGTTTCGGGAACCTGCGGGGGGATAATTGCAATTTTTTCGTTGACAAGGGTGTAGACGCCTATGCTGGCAGTACCGAAAACGTCGAGGAGGGAAAGCGGCAAAGTCAGTCTCCTTCAGCAAGATGAACAGTTACTACTCCTTCCTTGTCCTTAACTACACGGACTCTGATTTTTCTAGGAGGCTTCTCAATTCCCCTGCTCCAGAGTTTCTCGTTCACGTCGTTATCTATGACGAGCCTCTCTGGTTCTTCTTCTTCCTCAACCTCTATGCGGACTTTCATGTGTTTCATAACAAAACTTCTTACAATTCTTGCCGCTCTTGGGGCGCGTTTCTTTCTCTTAGAAATCCATGCCTTCCCAAGGGGAATTGTGTAGAATCTTTCTTCAACGATGTCTTCTTCTAACTCCTCTTTTTCTTTTCTGGCTTTTTTTTCTTTTGCTTCTACGAATTCCTCTTCTTCCTCTTCCTCGGGAGCTTCAGGCTCTAAAACTTCTTCTTCTGGCTCCTCAGCTTCCTCTATCTCTTCTTCAGCTTCTTCAGTCATGTCAACAGGTTCTTCTTCCATCTGCTTTTCCCTCAAGCCTTTATCTTTCTCTGTCGCCAGCGTCTCCTCTTGGGATTTGTTCTAACTCGTCCCGCCGTTCTGGCTATGACCCATGTTGGAACGGGTTTCTTCTGTTTTCCAGCCTTGGCGAGTCTCAGTTTCTTGGCGGTTGGTTTGTTTCTTGCCGTCTTTATACCCTCCTGATTTTGTAGTCTCTGCGTCCTGACTGGAGCCTTACGAGAAGCTCTTTCAGCTGTTCATCGGTTATGGGGATGGCTATTCTTCCCTGTTGAGCCAGCTGGATTAGCTGTAGTTCGAGTTGTTCTGTGAATTCGGGTTTAATCATTTTCAGGTTTGTGAGTCTGCTTCTGGCTTCTGGGGTGAGAATTCTGCGAAGTAAGGCTTGTTTTTGTCTCTCAAGTTGCTGATGCGCTTGGGCTTGGTTCTGTTCCTCTACCATCCTTTGTTGTAGCTCAAGCATTCTTTTTTTTCTGAGGGCTTCAAGTTCTTCTTCGCTCACTCTTCTCACCTAATATTTTTTGAGTTCGGGCTGAGTTTTCTCCAGTTCCTTCTTGATTTCGGTGGCTAGCCTGTCTAGCAGCTGTCTCCCCTCGCTCGTTACTACCCTTCCCTCATTTCTTTGAGGTTTCACGAGACCCGCTGTTTGAAGCTGCTGTAAAGCTTTTCTGACTATGGCGCCGCTTCCTTTTCTGGCGTGTTCAGGTTTTGCTCCTCTGTCTAGTCTGCCGCCGTATTCTGAGCGGAGTTTCTCGATGCCTATGGGTCCTTTCACGTAGATTTTGCGGAGAAGGGAGGAGCATCGGGTGAACCACCAGTCAGGGTTTGTGGGTGGTCTCTGGGTGTGAATGCCAGTTTTGGCGAAGGGTGCCCATGTGGGGGGATTTATTTCGTCTACTTCTTCTTTCAGATGCTTAGCTAGCCTATCGATGAGAACTGATGGCGGAACGTCGTAAGGTGTCGGCAAGGCTTCTTCTTCCTAAATTTTTCCTTCAGTAAGGGAAAAGAAATGTCTTATATTAGTTTCGTGGTCGAGAGAAACAACTTTCTTACACGGTTATAAAGATTTCACCCTTTTTTCCTCTTGCGCTTGTACAAGAGGAAGGTGTGACCGCGAACTTCAATGAGCTGCGCTTCTGTCTGCTCCGCAACCTTCGCGGCGATGCTTTTTGCTTCCTCATTTTGGAGGGCACTCTTCAATATTTTTGCTTTAAGCATCTCCCTTTTGTCAAGCTGCTTGGAGATTTCGTTTACTATCTGGGTTGTTGCTCCCTCCTTTCCAACCCATACAGTTGGCTTCTCGGCACTGAGCTTGTATTTTATTCGGCGCTTCATCTTCGGTGTTATCAAGGCTTCTCCCTTCCTCTCAGTGGAAAACGGGAGTGTCTGCCACAATTCATGCAGGTTATTACCATGTGAGGTCCCCTTCGCTGTTGGATGCGGATACGACAGTTTACGCCCGGTAAGATAAAGCTTTTACAATGTCTGCAGATGAGGCTTCTGTATTCTCTGGGGAGACGTAGCCTGGTTCTCATAGCTATCTTCCGTGCGATATTCACGTAACGCTGAGCCAGTTCAGGGTCTTCATGAACTACTTCTTTGGCTAAGTGAAAGAGCGTGTGAACACGTTGAAGGGCAATCTGTTTAGTGGGGTTCATCGTAGATAACCATTCTCGCCTATGTATGCATTAAGTCTTTACATGAAACCGCGAGCTTGCTGATTAGACTAGAAAATAGATTATGAGAGCAAAAACCATTGAAACGATTATGGATGGCAACAGATACCTGTAGCTTTTGCTTATTGGGCACCTGAAGTATTGGGCTGTGAAAGCCAGACAGAGGTGTGTTGGGGTAAGTAGATAGCCGAGGAGGGCTGAAACGTAGAGGAGACTTGCAGTTTTTGGAATGAAAGTCACAGTTTCAGCGAGAATCGGAACGCTCAGCGCGATGGCTCCAGAAGGCGAAGACAGAACAAAACCCAGAACAGCTGGAACAGTTGCAAGCAACACAATTCCGCTCAGGTTTGCGTCTGCCAAGGCATTGCCCAGAATTTCGGAAGCTCCAGAAGCTACTGTAGCGTTTCTGAGGAGGAGGGCGCCGAAAGCCGCCAGGGTCACTTCCCAGAGCGCCCGGTTTTTCAGAATTTTTGGGAAGACCGTTGCTTTGGTTCTTGTGATTATCAGGATGGTAACTACTCCAACAAGCGTTGCCAATGCGATATTCACGCTTAACAATGCTGTCAGAAGAATTGTTACGATGATCGGCGAAAAGGAATACAGCAGCTCCTTGAAGCTGGCTTTTGGGTTTGATTTCTTTTCTGGACCATCCTGTTTTTTGTTTTTAGTTTTTCTCAACCCTATGAAATATCCAATTGCAATCATGGCGATTACTATGGGGATTTGTCTGGTTATGAGGGAGGTGATGGTGGTTTCGGTCAAGATCGCTGTCAGGATAAGGAAGGGGCTTATGGGGTAAATCGGTAAGATGGCGTGTCGGAACCAGACGTTAACGTAGGTTTTCTTGGGTTCGTCAAGTCCCAGCTTGTCTGCTTCTGCCTCAACCATGGGTGCCGACATGAGGGCTCCGCCTGCCACGGGCATAAGTCCGATAACGGCTGGAAGAAGGCTTACAATAACTTTGGAGTTCTTGACAAATCCGCCTAGGCTTCTCGTTAAAACGTTAACTAACCCTGTTTCCTTGTAGAGCTGGCTCAGGAGCATGACAAAGAAACTGGCGAAAACCAACGTCAACGTTACTGGGTCAATGCAAGTTTCATACAGAACGGTTCCTGTTCCTGAGATTCCGAGGGATAGAAAGCTCATCAGAAACGCTGCTAGGGTCAACGAAACACCTAATCCTACTCGCCTGTACAGGAGGGCAACAAAGAGGGCGATTGAAACAGCAAAAACGAGTAGAGGGTTAAAGAGGCTCACCTGAGATACTTCCATCTTTTCTGAGGCAGAAAAGGTGTCCCCTCACCTAAAAAAGCTTAATCCCGTAATGAAATTTGCCGAAAATGAAAATCCCCGAGTTGAGTCTAAGCCCTCAGCGCATGATAGGCCCGATCAGACACCGTCTTTGCCGCGCGCTTCTCGTCAGCCTTTTTGGGAGGCGCACTCGATGCCTCAACGCAATGCAGCTTAAGGTATTGTCCAGCCCTTTGAAGCAGGGTCTTTGGCGCGTAAAGGTCTTCAGCTGTTTCGACCGGTACGCTCAATGCTTCAATGCAATACCCGAGCGTGCTCCCCAACTCGGGGATATATATTATTTACATATACTGGAAGATATACTTTGTCGAAGGAAAGGAGGGTGGGTGGATGAAGGCTCCCCTTGGGCTTTTGACATATTTTTGTCAATACTCAAAGTACACTCCAACTTGACCGTTTAGGCGCTAATACGCGCAGATATTACATTGCGAAGAGTTCGTGGACAATGTCGCCTATGTAATGGGCTAATATGACCACTGCAAGCATAACTGTGACGTGTTCAGCTATAACTTTAATTGGATTCTGTTTCTGGGACCTAGCCATGACATAGCTGAAAACTGAAATCAACACTGTTCCCCAGCCCACGCTTACCAAAATAGCTAGGTTCAGTTCAAGTAGTTGGAGGGGGATGATGAAGGATAGGGCAACAATGAGTTTCGAGATGAACGTGAAAAATGCGCTTTGCCACAACTCATGAGTTGTATGCACATTTTCCGCCTCCTCCGAAATATGGATGCCAATAGCGTCTGAAAGGGCGTCCGCCACAGCCAACACTAGTATGCCCACCAAAACCGCCAATTTCTCGTGGGTTCCAGAGTGCAGCCCAACAACAATACCTAAGGTTGTTATTACTCCTGAAGAGATGCCGAAGCCAAACCCCTTCCACACACCATCTTTCATCATTTTTTCCTCTTGAGCAATTGAAAGACGAAATATGCTTAAAAATTAATCTATGCTACCGCCCCGCACAATCTATCCGTAGCAAATCAGGTTTGCGGTTGATTGGCTACTTGGTTAAGTGGTGATTAATCTTAAACCCTAAATTCAACAGTTACCTTTTTGTGGATTGGGATTGTTTGTTGGAGGGGTGATTATCCCGAAGGGAATAATTTCACCAATAAAATATTAATAGCGGGTTTTCAATCATATTTTTGGAGTGGATTATCCTTTCAGATAGGAAAGAAAAAATAAAATTTGAAATAGAAATTATGGAAAAGGAGATTCTCTACTTCAAGGGTAAAAAACGGGCAAAAGCAAAAGGGGTGTATCATAAGCTTCTGCAAGCATGCGGAAGTTCATGTGGATTGGACGATTCAATTTATCTTTTGAGAAGTTAGCTATAGTCGTCAAAATCCATGGGGGTGACCAGTTGACTTCTCGTTTAAGAGACGGATATTTTTGGGCTATTGCTTTAATAATTCTGGCTACAGTTTATTTTTCTGTTGCAACTTATCTTCGCTGGTTCAACTTAGGTTTTTTGGTAGGAGCATTGCGCTTCAATGTCTGGCTGAGTTTAACCGCCGTCCTCTTCATAGCAATTTACACCCCAATTTATTATCTTATGAGAAGAGTATACCCAAGGCGAGCAAAAGCACTGTTGGGAATTCACGTTATTGGCAACTTGGTTGCCTTTATGCTTATTTCAGTGCACTTTGCCCATCAGGTAGGAAGGCCCCCACAATTTTATCCAAATTTGGATACTGGCATTATATTGTATTTGGTTATGCTGATAATGACGACTACAGGAATTCTTCAAAGATTTCGGATTGCACAAAGCCAAGTAAGAAAGTGGAGATTCCTTCATGTAAGTGTAGCAATTTCCTTCTATTTGGTAATTTTCGTTCACATATTACACGGCATAGGACTCATCTAGCTACAGAGTCAAGTAGCAAAGCAGAACGCATGGTCTAGCGACGGCATGGCACGAAAAAACCATTACTAAAATAGCATTTTGGAGCTATCGCTCCTCTTTCTCTTTTCTAAATCTCAGCATTCCCCACTCAAGCTTTTTATCGAAAAAACCGCGATTCTACTCTAGGAATCAACTTTGCTCATTCTCGTGTTGGCTGAGGCTGCTCTCGAAACCGTTCCAGAGAACCTGTGGAGTCACCCGGCTGTCAGGCGCCACTCGAAAAGACATGGAAAGCCTCCGGGGCATCTTCTTCTTGACAGGTCACTGCATCACTCTGCCATGAGGAGACTGGGAGAAAACGAGAAACGAGGACGCCCGGACATAACCCATTTTGTCCTTCTTGAAGCCCTAGGTTCCCCCCTAAACAAAGAGGGACTCCTTCAAGTGTACGTCCACACCAACCAAGGCTACGCTATCACAGTCAATCCGAAGGCTAGGCTGCCCAGAAACTACAACCGCTTCATCGGTCTTATAGAACAGCTTTTTCAGCTGGGGAAAGTTCCTTCGGAAGGAGAGGTGCTCCTTAAGCTGGAAAGCAAAACGCTACAAGATTTACTCTCTCAAGCAGAAGCCGACTATATATTAGCCTTCAGCAGAGAGGGTCAGCCAAAAACCCTAGAAGAAACCGTCTTCAGCCTTCAAACAAAACAGAGACCAGCGGTGATAGTCGGCGGCTTTCCCCACGGTCACTTCTCACAATCTACAGTACAGTTGGCTGACGAAGTTGTCTTTGTGGACTCGGAGATGCTGGAAGCGTGGACCCTGACTTCAAGGATAATTTACGAATATGAACGAGCCCTTTCACTGCCAAAAAAGAGGATTGCCCCATAGTCGTCTGCTATGCTTGCTTCAGCCAATCAGCTAGGATGACCTCGTTAGTGTTTCCAGATTTTTTCAGAGTCACCATACCTCTTTCCGCTAAGCGTGCTAGGATTCTGTGAACCTTCAGTCTGTTTAGTTCAGCTTCTTTCCGGATATATTTCTGCAAGTATTTTCCATCATTAGCTGTCAAAACGTCAAGAACCTTTTTTTAAAAATTTTTTTAATAGCTGTATCGAACAGTAACTCGGCTGTCGTATTTCCAGGGGATTCAAACTCGATGATTGACCGTAATGCGCTTCGGCGGAAGGCTCTGATACTCGTTTGGGTAGGCTTCGCATGGAATTTTCTTGAGGCTGGGGTGGCACTTTGGTCCGCCTTTATTGCCAGCAGTGTCGCTCTCCTTGCCTTCGGATTGGATAGCATTGTAGAGATTTTTGCTGGAGCAGTATTGATTTGGCGATTGAGCATGGAGGAGCAACAGGAAGGGGACGCTGAAAACAGGGCGTTGAAGCTGGTAGGCGTCACCTTTTTCATGTTGGCTGTGTATGTGCTGTTTCAGTCTCTGGCTACTTTAACAGGCTTTCTCTCTGAGCCCCAAGCAAGTTCAGTGGGCATCATTCTTGTGGTGGCTAGTGCATTGCTGATGACTGTACTCTTTTGGGGGAAGACAAGAATAGCCAAAAAGATTGGTTCTCGTGCTCTTCGAGCTGAAGCCGTGGAGAGCCTGATGTGTGACCTGCAAGACCTAACTATTTTGTTTGGTCTCGGCTTCAATGCTCTCTTCGGTTGGTGGTGGGCAGACCCCGTAGCCGCCTTATTTTTGATTCCCTTCCTGATAAAGGAAGGATGGGAAGCCATCAGCTAAAATGACACGCTTCCTTTACACGAAACATTCATGTTTGGAGCCTAATAATACTTCATTGTTGAAAACTAGCTTTTTCCTGTAATCACGCACGCGACTGTTAAGTCTAAGATTCGATGGATGAGATGTGATGATAGAATAGTTAATTAGACGTTACAGTGTTGTGTAGATGAGCTAGTGCCCTCGCTGGACTCGGACCTAAAATGGGGGCAAATGAAGCATGAAAAAAAGATTCGCCCTCCCCATAGTCAGTCTTGTGATAATACTTAGCGCAACATTCTTCGCTACAAGTCATTTTATAAGCGAAAATGGGGAGACCCCCGAATTTTACGTCGGAGTTACCTTTTGTGGAAATACAACTGCCGAGGCAGAGCTGCTTATTGACAGAGTCAAAGATTATACCAATCTGCTCGTATTGCAGTCTGGACCAATAAGTGAGAATGAAACCGCTACAAACGAAATTTGCGACTATGCAGTTGACGCTGGGTTAAACCTCATAGTGTTCTTCGGTGACCTCGACCCGAAAATCCTGCTTGAAAAGGACCTGCTTTGGCGTTCATCTTGGCTTGACCTAGCTAAGCAACGATGGGGCGACAGATTCTTGGGAGTGTATTATTACGATGAACCGGGCGGGATTTGGCTTGACTGTGACTGGAATAGTGTCGAAATACCTGGGATATCCAATTTCCCCCCTCAGAATGCAACATACGCTGAAATAGCACAGATATTCACTTGGGCTATGCAGAATGAAGAGGGTTTCAAAACACTCAAAAATAAATCGATTACGACTTTCACCTCTGATTATGTCCTATACTGGTTCGACTACTTAGCAGGATACGATGTTTTGTTTGCTCAGTTAGGTTGGAACCACACTTTGGAACAAGACATAGCCCTTGTCAGAGGGGCTGCGCATTTACAGAACAAAAATTGGGGAACAGTAATAACTTGGAAGTATAGAGAACCACCCTACCTAGACAGCGCAACAGAGATTTACAAACAAATGCAAATGTCTTATGATGCTGGCGCAAAATACGTTGTTATCTTCAACTACCCCACGTATCCCGAGGGCAACGAATACGGAATCGTGACCGATGAACATTTTGATGCCCTTGAAAGATTCTGGAACGATATAGTCAAAAACTCGGAGGTAATTCACGGTTCAGTCAAAGCCGAGACTGCATTGGTGTTGCCTAGAAACTACGGATGGGGCATGCGGCAGCCCCAAGATAAAATCTGGGCATTTTGGGGACCGGACGAAAAATCAACTCAAATTTGGACGCTCTCACGTCAACTTCTTGCGCAATACAGTTTATCCTTGGATATAGTTTATGAAGACCCAGCGTTTCCCGTAGAAGGCAAGTATTCACGAATCTACTATTGGAACCGCACAATAACGTCCTTGAGTCCATGAGTTACAAGGACAATCAACTTCATTTTTGCCGCGCGGGTGTAAAACAATCAAACATTTCTACGAAGCCTAAAAAGTGAGAAGAAAGGCGAAAATAATGCTGTAAATCGGTTGCAGGCTCAGGTTCATCATTTCCCTTTTTGCTTAACATTTATATGCACCTTCCTAACCACTCTCAAAGTTAACAGAAAGCTTCTATGCAAACTTACGACTGGGGATGCCGAAATATCATGAAACGAAAAGACGACAGTTCTGTCATGCGCATCGTGAAAAAGATTGCCAAAACAAAACTCAGCGGCGTCGCCCTTCAGAAGCTGGAACACCTTGCAACCAAGGTGGGCGTAGAAGAAAAAGAACTGTTTCAACTCTACGTTGAGACCAAGAACCGTTCTCTGGTAAAAAATTTTGCAGCTACGCCCTACAATGAAAGAATCCTGTTGCTGCCTCAATGCCTCCGCGCCAAGCATTGTCCCGCAGAATTAGGCAAATACGGTTACGAATGTCAGGAATGCGGAAGCTGCAGTATCGAAAAGATCAAGCATGTGACCAAGAAGTTGGGGTATAAGGGCACTTATATCCTGCCTGGAGGAAGCATTGCCAAAAAGATTCTTCTCGAAATGAAGCCTAAAGCATCTCTAGGTGTTGCCTGCTTCAAAGAGCTTGTCCTCGGAAGCTACCTCTGCGAGAAATTAGGAATTATCGGTCAAGGCGTAGCACTAATTCGAGACGGCTGCATCAACACCCTCGTAGACTGGAAAATCCTAAACGAGGCTCTGAACATCCGCCTAGTCTAAGCTACCACCCAAAAGACGACCCGCCGACCGCCTCAAGAATTTTTTTAGGCGAAAAGGGAACAAGAACAGCGTCTGGAAGGAAGCGCCCCAGCTTTGGAATGAGCCCCACAGCATCAGTTCCCAACTTGCATAGGACGACCTGTTCAAGAGTACCCAAGGAGTCTGTTCGGATGATGTCCCTTGAGAGCCTTTTTACGACGCGTTCAACATCCGAGAAGAGAGAGCCTAGAATAATTAAGCGATCCAAGCGGGAGTTTGCCCATCTTCTGAACAGAGAAACCTGCGCCTCGGAGAGTCTGGCTTCAATGGTTTTTCTCCGCCCCCCAACATCCTGAACAACTTTGACTTCAAGGGGCAAATTATCATACAGGCAAAAAAGCTCAACCAATCCTTGAAGCGGAATCGCTCTTCCGTCAGCTAACTGAGCCCGCAACCGCTGCACAGAAAGAACAGCGTCACAAACTTCCGGGGAAAAAACCCCCAAATCCACGTCAAGCTCCCTTTCATTTTTACTCGCAAAAACAACCCTGCCGCGTATAACAGAAAACTTTGACACCTTATCCAGAGAAACGGGTGCCAATCCGATTTCTCGGTCAAGATAACTCAAGGCTGCGGTTTCATCTTCGCCGGAGACCTCCATCTGCACCCATCCTCGGTCTGTTGTGCCAGCGAAACTCAACTGGACTTTAAGGCCCCTGCAAAGGGAAGAATAAAGTTTCATGAAAGTTTCTGGGGAGCCGGAGCCGTAAAGCTTCTCAAGCACCGTGACTTTTGGCATCAAGGTCGCCTACTAAAGGGGAAAGCTCTTCGTGGAGCCTTTTAACTCGGGCTATGGCGGGGTGGTTCTCTCCTAGGTCCAGCGAAAGGTTTTGGAGGGTTTTTTCTATAGGCACCACCCTTAACCCTTCAATCAGCTTGTCGGCGTAGGTTACAATTTTTTCTTCTAGGGTTGCTGGAAGATAATCTTTCACGGGCCAACCAAGGGTTTTTGCTTCATCGGCGGTTATGCCTCCGCCAACATGATGCTCAATTATGGAGACGATGGATTCTGGCAAGTTCAGGGACTTGGCGATTTCCACGCCTACAATGGCATGATTTACATTATGAGTTTTGGAGCGTCCGATGTCGTGGAGAAGAGCGCCGACCTCAACAAGTTCAACATCAACATCAAATCCTCTTTTTTTGCACGCATTGGCAAATTTCACGGCAAGAGCAGAGACCGCTTTGCAATGGGCAATGACCCTCTTGGAGCAGCCGCTTTCAGAAAGAAGCTTCAGTGCCGTCTTTGATGACGGCAGTTTCTCAGTCACCTAATTCCTTCCTCAACTGTTCAACCTGTTGAGCCAAGGTGGCTTTGAGTTCAGTGTTGTCGAAGTGCATCAGGAGTTTATTGCAGGTGGGGCATCGGAAAACAAGTTCCATGGCATCTTCGAAGGGAACGCGTTTACATCCTTCTGTGAAGCAGTAATAAAAATCGTGGTCCTGCTCGTACCTGAGCCTTGCCTCCAGTTTTTCCAGAACACGGCGCTTTTGGTTTAGAATGAAGCCTTCAAGCTGGTCCAGTTGAAGCCTCCAGTGGAAGATGAACCATCCCGTGTTTTTGTCTCGGGACCTTCTTAAGCCCACTAGAGAGTGGTCGTAGAGCTTGTAGAGAATCTTGCGGACGGTGTTGAGCCTTATCTCTGTTTTAGTTGCAATCTCATCATCTGTGGTTTCTCCGGTTTCTTTGAGGACGCTGACGATTTGAACTGCCTCTTCGCCCCCAAAGGTTTCGGCAACCCTTTCTAAAGTTTTTTCATCTACGAAAGCCAACATTTGAACCTCTACTCCACTCACATAATATATGTGGATACAAAGCTTAAATCTCTTACCAAAACAGCTTACAAACTAAACTTTGTCAACCCTTTTGCCTCTAGCCTGAGGAACGATTTTCATTTTTGCGTTATGGGCAAAATCTTTTGAAAGCTCCTGACCTTCAAAAAATCGGTCGAGAAAAACAGCTAAGCTGGAACATTCTGAGTGGGGCTGGTTCCCCACTGCAACGTTGAAATCTGAGACTTCCTCGGTGAAGAATGCAGAGGGCACTTTTTGACTGCCCACAATAACCAGCACATCTTTTCCCGTCATCTTGATTCGCTGCAGGACATCGCTTGTTTGGATGTTTTCTCCGTAGGCAGTGAGATGAACTGTGACCCCGTTTTTTGCTTTCCATTCGTTCACAGCTCTTTTCCAGGGCTTTCCCATCTCGAAGTGGAAGACGCCTCCCCAATGGCCCATAACGTTTTCGACAGTTTCTTCAACTTTTTTGTCTGCAATATCTGTTAGAATGAAGCCGGAGGCGCCTAAAGCTCGGGCAGTTAGAGCCACATGAGAGGTGAGCCGTTTATCTCTGTCCCTGTGACCCCATCTCAAAACAACAACTTTCGTCAACTTCTCCTTCTCCGTTGTTTTCGGCTTGACGCTTAAACGTACCCCCGAGTTGTTCCACTCGTCCCCTAACCTTGTCGGCAAACCATGGAATCGACCTGAAAACAACCTTCACGACATCGCCTTCATATTGGACGTTCTGCACGTCGGAACGACCATGCAGCCATGAAACTAAGGACATGGTCTCGTCAGTTATTGGCAGAGAAAAGGACGCTTGGACAAAATCTTCAAGATGCCGTGTAATCTCCTTTTTCAGCGAGGACAGGTTGATTCCATGTAAAGCTGAGATGGGAAGCGGGTTTGGCGCGAGTTCCTCCAGAGATTTAGTTTTGCGTTTTATTTCGTCTTTTTGTAGCAAATCAATTTTGTTGAGGACTGTTATCACAGGTATTCCTGTTGCTCCTATTTTTTGGATTGTGTCGAGGCTGCAGGAGAGTTTTCGTTTAATGTCTTCTGGGGGCTCGCTTAGGTCGACAACTAGGAGAATCAGGTCTGAAAGGATTGTTTCCTCAAGGGTGGAGTGAAAGGCTTGAACCAAAGTTAGGGGCAGCCTGTCGATGAAACCAACCGTGTCCGTTAACAGCACCTTTCGTTTAGAAAGATTCACCGCTCGGGTTGTTGTGGAAAGGGTGGTGAAGAGACTCTTGTCAACTGGAACGGTTTCCTCTGTAAGCAAATTGAAGAGTGAACTTTTACCAGCATTCGTGTAACCAGCCAAGGAAATCAGGAAATACCCCAAATCGACTCTTCGGCGGCGATGAAGCTGCCGTTTCTCTCGTTTCTTCTCAAGTTTGTCTTGGATAGAAGTGATTCGCCGCCTCACGGTTTCGTAGTAAAGGTCTACCTCATACTTTCCTAGCCCCATGAAACCGGGCTGCTCTTCCTTTCTTGCCAGTCTCACTCTCTCTTTTGCTCTTGACAATTCGTATCTGAGGCTTGCTAGCTGAATCTGAAGCTCCGCCTCGTAGGTTGAGGCTCTTCTGGAGAAGATTTCGAGGATGAGTTGAAAGCGGTCAATAGCCACCATACCTGTAACCTTAGCTAGGTTGTAGGCTTGAACAGGTGTCAATTCATTATCGAAAATAACCTTCTCGGCGCCAGTTTCTTTCACCAAATCTGCCAGTTCCCTTGTTTTTCCCCGCCCAATCTGATAGCGAGAGTCCCGCCTCCTGACCTGTTCAAGGGAATCCGCAACAGTGTATCCTGCTGCCTTAGCAAGACTCTTGAGCTCGTCTAGGCTTGAAGGTTCGGAGGGAAGCCGCCGTTGAACTATGATTGCTTTCGTTCCTTCTTTTCCTCCTTTCCCTTCTCTTTCAGCAAAACAAGGTCTCCCAAGGTTGTTCCACGGGGTTTAAATAATGAAACAAACTGGGTTTCAGGCTCTTGGGGCGGAACACGAAGCTTTATCTTCAGTGCGTGCTCCAGCTTTTCTGCAAGAACGAGGTCAGGAGCCATTTTACCACTCTCAATCTTACGGAGAACCGAGACCTTCTCCCTGATCTTTCTACCCAAATCCTCATGGCTCAGTTCCAGCCCTCTTCTAGCCTGCCTCACCCGCTGACCAAAATCATCCACAAGCTCCAGCGTTTCAGTTACCGACGGAGTCGGCTTTCGTTTCTGGACAGGAATTATCGGCTGACGTTTTATCCTCTTTTTTGCACGGCGTTGAGGCTTAGGTTCCCAGTAGCCAGAGCCCAGTTTGGCGCATTCGCTGCAGACGGCCAGTTTGGCGCCTTCGATTATCGCCCTTATGGGGCTACCGAATATTTGACGACCACAGACCTCGCACTGCACCAAAAGCCTCACCTGAACTATTTCATCACAGCCGATTCTTTATACTTGTCGATTTTATATAACTTGACCATCAAACCCCAATGTAACATCTGAAATATCCACAAATTTTTTAGGGAGACAGAGTAATCATAGATTGTGGAGATGAGATTATGCCTATGGCTTTCGTGTTGATAAACACTGAGATAGGATCTGAAAACGAGGTTTTAGAGGATCTGAAGAAGATCGAAGCAGTGAAGGAAGCTTACATGGTTTACGGCGTTTACGATGTCGTAGCAAAAGTCAGCGCAAACACTATGGATAAACTTAAAGAGATTGTAACTTGGCACGTAAGAAGACTGGACAAGGTTCGGTCAACCCTGACGATGATAGTGATTGAAGGGCAAAAGTAGCCTCCACCTCCCCCTTTTCTATTCGCCTTTTCCTAAGCCCTAAAGAAATAACCTCCATCTGAATATTCTTATCCATCCAACAACCTAATAGGAGCCAACGAGCGGAAGCTAATGGTTAAGCTGCACATAGGATTCGACGACACAGATTCCCCGAAGGGAGGCTGCACAACCTATATAGCCGCCCTCCTCGTCGAAAAATTAAGCCGCATGGACGTCTCCTTCATAGACTACCCCAACCTAATCAGGCTTAACCCCAACGTCCCATGGAAGACCCGAGGCAACGGCGCCCTCTGCTTACGAATCAATTGCCACAAAGACAATGTAGACGGAATCAAAGAGATAGTCTTGGAAGCAATCGAGAAAAATGCTGAGCTAAGATACAGCGGAACCGACCCCGGAGTTGTCTTCCTTTCTGATGACACCCCAAAAGAAATCAGGGACTTCACAAAAAAAGCCGAACAGGGCATAGTGAAGCTGGAGGAAGCCCTAGGACTCATTAAACGGTTCAATGCCGAAGCCGTGGGATTCAAGAAGGGACGAGGAATCATCGGAGGATTAGCCGCCATCGGAGAAAACCTGAACAAAGACCACACCTTTGAACTCATATCTTACAGAACACCAGAAAACCGCGGCAAACCACGCAGGGTACAAGCTTCATCCGTGAAAGAGATGGATGCAGCCTCATCCCTCACCTTCAGCAACGTAGACGCTGAAACGGGCAGAATCCTCATTACTCCCAGAGGACCCGACCCCATCCTTTACGGAATCAGAGGCGAACAGCCAGAGGCTGTCAAGCAAGCCCATGAGATGGTTCGCTCAGATGAGCCGGTTGAACGATGGGTGATTTTTCGCACAAACCAAGGAACCGACGCCCACCTGCGAAGGGTCAGTGCTGTTGGGGAGATTCAGCCTTACAATCCAGTGGTTGTTGAGGGCTTGGTATCTAAGAAGCCAAGGGTGATTCAGGGCGGTCATGTAATCTTCTCGATTGAGGATTCAAGCGGCGAAGTGGATTGTGCTGCTTATGAACCTACAGGGAACCTCTGCAAAATTTCAAGAAAACTGATTGCTGGAGACAAAGTTAGGGTCTTCGGGGGTGTTCGTCCCTCCTCTTCAAATTATCAGTTAACCATCAATCTTGAGAAGATGCGGATTCTTGAGTTGGCGCCTAAGGCGATCCTTGTTAACCCAAGCTGCCCCGAATGCGGGAAGAGAATGAAGTCCATGGGAAAGAATCAGGGGTTCAGGTGCGAGAAGTGTGGCTTTCGTTCCTCGCAACTTAAGAAAGTGAGGGTTGAGGAAGAACGTGAACTCAAGAGGGGACTCTACATTACTGCCTCAAGGTCTCAGAGGCATCTAACAAAGCCCCATTGCCGATACGGAAGAGAAAAAACGGGTGCACCCAAAGAAATGATCAGAAACTGGCATTCTCCATGAAACCGCTTTTGACAGTAAACTTAAATGCCTCTGCAGAAAAGAGAAGTTACGGCTTGAAAAAAAGGGGACAGCATGAAGTTCTCGTTCATAAATCCGGGTCCAAATCCTGAGCTTCCCATCGAAGATGTTAGGAAGATGGTGGGGGCAGCCCCTCCCCTCGGCATGCTTTACATAGCAACCTACCTCAGAGAAAACGGAATAGATGTCTCCATCATAGACGAGGCAACACAGGGCTACTCCCTGAAGGGCACAGTTGACTGGGTGAAGAAAGAGAACCCGGATATCCTAGGCTTCTCCACCTGCAGCAGTTCAGGACGCAAAGCAGCACTTATCGCGGAGAGAGTGAAGAGGGAGAACCCGGACATCATCACTGTTCTCGGCAATTTCTATGCCACCTTCAACGCTGAGAGAATCTTGAAGAAATATCCTTTTGTGGATGTGATTGTTCGGGGAGAAGGAGAATACACCAGCCTCGAACTGGCAAAGTGCCTTGAGAAGAAGGGAGAGCTGAAGAAAGTTTTGGGAATCAACTTCAGAAATGATGGTCAGATAATTTCAACTCCTGATAGACCCCTAATCAAGGATATTGACTCCCTACCGTTCCCCGACAGGGAATTGCTGGACGTAGAATACCACAACACGACCGCTGGCATAGTTGTTGCCCCGAAAAAATTCAGTAGCTTCGTCTCCTCCAGAGGCTGCGTTTTTCAATGTCGTTTTTGTGGATGCAGAAGATTGGCTCGAGACCTGTGGCGGTCTAGGTCAGTGGAGAATATAGTTGAGGAGCTGCATCTTCTCTCCAGTCAGGGTTACAAACAGTTTCTTTTTGTGGATGACAACTTCACTTTGAACCCGAAAAGAGTCATCAAGATATGCCGTAGGCTGAGGAAAGAGAGGGTGGGGGTGGAATTTTTTGCTGAAGGCAGAGTTGACCATTGTCCCCAAGATATGCTACAGGAGATGGCTAGGGCAAACTGTAAAATGATGTATTTTGGAATCGAAAACGCCAGCCAGAAGGTTCTAGATTATTACGATAAACGGACGACCCCGCAACAGGCAGTCGATGCTGTTCGAAAAGCTAGGAGGGCAGGGATAGATGTGATTGTTGCATCCTTTATTTTGGGGGCTCCCCACGAAACAAGAAGAGAAATCCAGAACACCCTAAAGTATGTGCGGAAGCTGCAGGTGGACATCCCCCAATTCAACATTCTAGCCACTTTTCCGGGAACAGACATCTGGGAGGAACTGAAGATGCAGGGCTTCTTGGATGAAGAGAAACACTGGGAAACCGGGGTTCTGGTGCCTGAAGTCTCGCCGGACGCTGTACCCTGCGAAGAGATTGAAGAGATGATCCATGAAGGTTACCAGAGATTCTTCATTCGCCCAGACTACATCGTGAAACAGTTGGCTAAAATCGCCAAAAGCTCCTACCGATTCCAGGTTCTCCTCAACAACCTGAAAAGAGCTGAAACCGTCGCCGAAAGCGTGAAACTAGTCACATAAAGCCCGTCAGCCTGTTTTTCCAGAAAAAGCTAGTTTTCAACAATGAAGTATTATTAGGCTCCTAATAGAACGGCTTCTACCCTAAAATCCGTCTAGTCTTGATATTTGGGTATTCCTGATCATTCTAGCGTTTAAGGTATTCAGTATCACACCAATATCCGCGAATAAGAATATCAGTCCTAAACTGAGAAGTGGTGAATCAAAAACGCCTGTTCTTCTGTAAAAGGCTCCTAGAATCAATCCAACCGTGAACCAAGTTCCGCCCATTAGAAGAAAGGAGTTGTGTTTTTTGTATTCCTTTTTTTCACGTGCTCTACTCTCAGCCGTAGTATGGCTAAAGCTATTACACCTGTTAGTGCTCCTGTTGCGATTATCACAATGTCCAAAAGGTCGAGACTCATGTTTGCCTCTTCCTTATCTTTGGGAATAATTGTTAAATTCTTCTTGGTCCTCGAAGATGAATAGCTCGTCTATTGTAGTCTTTAAGGCATTAGCCACATCGTGGGCTAGGCTCAATGATGGATTATATTTCCCTTTCTCCAAGTAGAGTATGGTCTCTCTTCTTACCCCCACCGCTTTTGCTAGGTCCTCCTGCGTCAAGTCATATCTTGCCCTTAATTCTTTGATTCTCGTTATGAACTTCATCAGAAGTCTCCTTTTCTGCCGTAGTACCAATTTAATATGCCAAAGGAAATGCTGGACACCAACATGACGGCGATAATCATCCATCCTGCTTCTGGCTCGGGGAAACCCAGAAACTCCTGCCCGATTATTATCCCAAGCAACTGCATAACCATGAAAACGTAGCCAATCCAAAAGGCTCCTAGAGCAGCCTTGCCTTTGATTCGTTCAGTTCGCTCATCCTTAGAGGGGAGACCAGATTTTCTCTGCTGGGCAGTTTTCCAGACTAGAATGATGGCAAATAGCACCGCGATGAGCCCTATGAGGATCATTGTGATGGGCCATTCTATGTTGTTCATTTTGTTTCCTCCCTTTGGTGATTGAGGATGTGTGCCGTTTTTTTCCGTTTTCTCAGTTTCAAAGTTTTATTCATCGGTCTCCATCTCCATTAATTATTTCCAACATTAAGTTATATATCTATAACTTCATGTTAGATATATATAACATACCCATATAAACCTTGTGATGCTAACTTAACTTCACAAAAAAGCTGGCTAACCCTCCCTTGCAGGGACCAGCGTAACTTATAAGAAAAATTCGCCAATGAACAGATGTGAAAACATTGCCAAAGAAGTTCACATATACCGAAGCTGGTGTTGATAGAGAAACGAGAGCAAAATCCAAGGAAGCTCTCTCAACCCTGAAACAAACCTACAACCTAGGCAGATATGGAAAAGTTGTCCAACTGCCCTACGGCAACATCTTCTCCATCGGAGACAGATACTTAGACCTTGTCATCGAAGGAGTTGGAACTAAAGTCCTCTTGGCGCAGCTAGCAGACAAGTACGACACCATCGGAATAGACGGAGTTGCCATGGCAGTCAACGACGTGATAAGGTCCGGCGCCACGCCCCTAGCCTTGGTTGACAACATCCACGCTCAGGTCTCTGACCCTGACCTGGTGAGGGAGTGGATGAAGGGCATAGCTGAAGGCGCTACCGAAGCAGCCTGTTCAGTACCCGGAGGAGAGATAGGAGACGTAGCAGACCTCATAAAAGGAATAAAAACGGGAAGGGGCTTCGACATGATAATCGCCAGCGTAGGAGAAGTGTGTGAAAAGGACATTATCTTTGGAAACAAAATCAAACCGGGCGACACTGTTGTGGGTTTAAGAAGCTCAGGAGTTCACAGCAACGGGATATCCCTGGCGAGAAAAGTTCTCTTCAAGGAGTGGGGCGGCAAATACGAGCCCAACGACATCCCAGACGGTTTCACAAGAGAAATCATCTACGAGGTCTTGGAACCCACAAGAATATACGTTAAACCTTTCCTGAACGCAACCAAAGAGGCGGAGATAAAGGGCGCAGTTCACGTTACAGGGGACGCTTACCTGAAGTTCAACCGACTCATGAAATTCTCTAAAGGAGTAGGCTTCGAATTCACCAATTTTAAGCCTCAACTGGTCTTCGAGTTGATTCAGAAGACAGCCCCTGAGGTTAAAGGCATGATAACAGACGAGGAGATGCTGAAAGCCTTCAACATGGGATGGGGATTCGCCGTTGTTGTGGACAAAAACGACGAAGATGACGTGATTTCTGTCTTTGAGAAAAGTGGAGTTGAAGCTGAGCGAATCGGAAATGTAACCGCTTCAGAGAAAATTGTTGCCCATTACAATGGGAGAAAGCTGGAGTTGAGGTAACAGGTTTAACTGTTTACTTAAATTTTCATCTAGATAACATTTAAATTTTGTATTTTCACTTACAACCATATGATGTATCGCGCAAGAATCGAAGTTGGTCTCAAGCCGGGGCATTCAGACTCCGAAGGAGAAATGACAGCCCAATCCCTCAGGGAACTGAAGTACTCCGTAAAAAGCGTCGGTGTAAGCAAGGTCTACACGGTTATTTTTGAAGCAGACTCCAGAGAAGAAGCAGAGAAAGCGGTGGAGGAGATGTGCAGACGGCTCCTTGCCAACCCAACCAAAGACGACTACAGCTACGAAATCGAGGAAGCAAAATGAGCCGTTACGTCAAGAGAGGTGTACCCTACGAACTTGTAGAAATAAACCTGCACGACGCAGATAACAAGCAACTGCTCCAAATCAGCAGAGAACTAGGAATCGGCTTGAACCTAACTGAGATGAAGGCTGTTAGAAACTACTTTTCCAGAAAGAAAAGAAACCCCACGGATGTGGAGCTTCAAACCATAGGTCAAACATGGTCTGAACATTGCTACCACAAAACCTTCAAAGGCGACATAACAACACCCGAGGGCGAAATCAAGAGCCTCTTCAAAACATACATCGCCAAAGCAACAAAGGAGCTTAATCCTTCTTGGTGCGTTTCGGTCTTCGAAGACAACGCGGGAATAATAGAGTTTGAAGGAAACAATGTCATCGCAGCTAAGGTTGAAACCCACAATCACCCCTCTGCCATAGAGCCTTTCGGAGGAGCAGCCACAGGAACAGGAGGCGTCATACGAGACATACTGGGCGTCTGGGCTGACCCCATAGCCTGCACCGACGTCCTATGCTTCGGTCCATTAGACTATGATTACAGTAAGCTTCCAGCCGGAACAAAACATCCAAAATACGTTTACAGGGGGGTCGTCGCGGGCATAGGAAACTACGGAAACAACATGGGAATACCCACAGTCAACGGAGCCATACACTTCGACGAAAGCTACGTCGGCAACGTAGTAGTCTACTGCGGCTGCATAGGAATTCTCCCAAAAAACAAGTTCGCGAAAGCCACGAAACCAGGAGACATTGCCCTTCTTGTGGGCGGAGAGACGGGAAGAGACGGAATCCACGGCGTAACCTTCGCCTCGGCAGAATTAACCAAGGAGTCTGAAGAGGTTTCAAGACCCGCAGTTCAGATTGCGAACCCCATAGTGGAGGAGAAAGTCAAGCGAGCCATCATAAAACTGAGAGACGAAGGCTTAGGCTCTGCCATAACCGACATAGGCGGCGGCGGAATCTCCTGCGCTACTGGAGAAATGGCTGACCGGTCCAACTGCGGAATTCACGTAGACCTCGACAGGATTCCGCTGAAATATCCGGGCTTGGCTCCTTGGGAAATCTACATCTCCGAATCACAAGAGAGAATGCTCCTATCAGTTCCAGAAAAGAATCTCAGAAGGGCTCTGGAAATTTTTGAAACCGAAAACGTCGAAGCCACGCCCATAGGCAAATTCACTGATGACGGAGTCCTCAAAGTTGATTATCTGGGGCAGAGAGTCGCAGAGCTAGACATAGACTTCATGTTCAACCCCCCAAAAGTCAGAAGCACCGCTGAGTGGCAAGAACCCAACCACGAAGAGCACAGTTTCCCAGAACCAAAGGACCTAACAGATGAAGTTTTCAAGCTCCTCTCTTTACTCAGCATCGCCAGCAAGGAATCGGTGGTAAGAACCTACGACCATGAAGTGAAAGGAAACACCGCTCTAAAGCCCCTCCAAAGCAAGTACGGCGGACCAAACGATGCCGCTGTCATAAAACCATTGTCAGATTCTTGGCGGGGAGTCGTTATCTCCTGTGGAATGAACCCAAATTATGGGAAGATTGACCCCTACTGGATGGCAGCTTCCAGCATCGACGAGGCGCTGAGAAACAACACTGCCGTTGGCGGAAGAAGAGCTGCACTACTCGACAACTTCACTTGGGGAAACCCGGAAAAGCCTGATAGGCTGGGGTCTCTGGTGAGAGCCTGCAGAGCCTGCTACGACTTCGCCAAGGGCTTCCAGACCCCCTTCATTTCGGGAAAAGACAGCCTCTACAACGAATCTCCTCTGGGACCGGTTACCCCAACGCTCTTAATCACAGCAGTTGGAGTAATCCCCGACATACGAAAGGCAGTTTCCATGGAGTTGAAGCAGCCGGGAAACCTCATCTACCTGGTCGGCAAAACCTACGCCGAGCTAGGAGGCTCTCGATACTATCAACTCAAGGGCTACACTGGAAGGGCAGTTCCGAGAGTGAGGATTGACCAAGCTAAGAAAACGATGGATTTGGTGACGAAAGCCATTGACTCCGGCTATGTAAGGTCATGCCACGACCTTTCTGATGGAGGTTTGGTTGTTGCTTCGGCGGAGATGTCTTTCAGTAGCGGATACGGTGCGGAACTGCACCTCAAGAATGTTCCAAGAACCAATAAAATCAGTAGAAACGATTTTCTTCTCTTCTCGGAATCAAACAGCAGATTCCTTGTGGAAGTCACAGAAAAGCGCAGAGAAGACTTCGAAGCCCTGATGAAAGGCGGCGATTGCACAGAAATTGGCAGAGTCAAGAAAGAGGGCAGTCTTTCGGTTTATGGGTTGAAGGGTGAAAACGTTGTTTGTGCCGGGTTGCCTGAGTTGCGGAGACGCTGGAAGAGCACGTTGGGAGGGCAATAGTGTGAAAATAGGGGATGTTCGCGTCTGCGTCATGAGGGTGGGCGGAACAAACTGTGACGCAGAGACCAAGAGAGCCTTAGACGAAGTGGGAGTCAAGGCGGAGGTCGTTCATCTTAACGAGGTAGTGAAAAATGCCAATCTCCTAGACTATAATGCCCTTGTTTTTCCTGGTGGATTCTCCTACGGCGATTACGTGCGGGCTGGAGCCATCTTAGCCAAGGGAACCCTGACAAAACTTCGTAGCGAACTTGAAACGTTCGTTGATGAGGGAAGACCTATCTTGGGAATTTGCAACGGTTTTCAGGTTCTGGTTGAAGCAGGCTTGCTACCTGCCTACGAAGGAGTTAGCGAGTATCCTGAGGCAGCATTAGCAACTAACATTCCCATTGGCTATAATTGCCGGTGGGTCTATGTTAAGCATGAAAATTCTGGCAAGTGCCTCTTCACACAAAAAATTCCGAAAGGAAAGGTGCTGCGGATACCGGTGGCTCATGGCGAAGGGCGGTTCCTCTTTTCAAAGGAGAAGGAGAACAGGTATCTGGAGAAGTTGTATGATAATGACCAGCTTGTCTTCAGGTACTGCAACCAAATGGGCGAGTATGCAGAGGGCAAATATCCAGTGAATCCTAACGGTGCCTTCCACGACATCGCGGGCATCTGCGACCCCACAGGAACCATTTTTGGTTTGATGCCACATCCAGAACGAGCCTTTTACGGTTGGCAACTCCCTGACTGGACCAAAACAGAAAACATGCCAGAGTATGGCGATGGAAAACTAGTTTTCGAATCCATGGTCGAATATCTGAAGAAACGTTTCTGAGGTTTCTAGAGGTCTTTCAGGTCTTCTAATCTAGGCAATCCGGTTCTGGCGCCCATCTTTGCTACGCAACGGGATGCAACAAAGTTTCCCAGCCTTCCGCACTCAACCAAGTCTTTTCCCTTGATTAAACCGTAGAGAAAGCCTGCACAGAAAGCGTCGCCAGCGCCAGTTGTATCTACCGCGTCCACCTTGTAAGCCTCAACCAGATGGTTCTCCTTTCCGTCAGTGACGTAGCAGCCCTTCCTGCCGAGCTTAACTGCAACGATTTCAGCGCCTAATTTTGTGAAGGTTTTGGCGCCTTCCTCATAGTCCCGTCCTGTAAGCATTTTCGTTTCTATGGCATTGGGAAACATGACATAACATCTTTTGATTACTGGTCTTAGTGCTCTCAAGCCTTTTCTTGCGTAGAGGGCGCCGGGGTCGAAACTTATCTTGATATCGGAAAGCTGTTCTATGAGTTGTTTTTGGGCTTTCAGGGGTTTGTCTCCAACAAAAGATGATAGATGCAGAAATTCGGTGTTAGCCACGTAATCCAAGTTGATGTCGCTAAATTCTGTCAGGTTGTTGACGCCGGGGTCAACGTACAAGGCTCTGTCTCCCTTTATATCGATGAATCCCATAACCACGCCGCTTCTGCCCTCTTCAGAAACCGTTATGCCGTCGGTGTCAACCCCCTCGGTTCTGAAGTCTTCAAGGAGAAAGTTACCTTCATGGTCTGCGGCAACCTTCCCTATGAAACCCGTTTTCAGCCCCAGCCTAGCCAAGCCCACAACGGTGTTGGCTGCTGAGCCGCCAGCGGATTCCTTGAAGCCCGTGACGAAGCCCTCCTCCTCTTCTTTGGCAATCATGTTCACCTTGTACAGCTTGTCCAAGTTGAGGGCGCCGAAGCCTACAACCTGGAACTTCATGGAAACAGCTCCCGCAGGGCTATTCTGTGCCTGCCAAGTTTTCCCCCATAATTTCCCGCTGAAATCCTAACGACCCCCTCCACGTTGCAGGCACTTTGGATACCGACTCGCATAGCCTTCTTCACAGCTTCAAGGGAGGTGCCGTTGATCACTATCTCCGGAATGTACTTCACGCCTTCCGGAACCTTTGACTTTTTTCCTAATTTTTCCTTCAGGGTAGGACAGTATGGATGATTGGTTGTGGGACCGATAGATGGAAATTTCGTCTCGGGTTTTGACCCTGCTGAGCAGACATCAAAGGGAGTTATGACCTCTGAAATTTGGTGGATGGCATCCAGCGCTCTTCTTCCCGCTTCCATAACTGCCTGCTTGGTTTTGCACATATACCAGAAGTTTGCTCCCATTACTCCTTTGGCATAGCCCAGTTTACTTTCTATCAAAAAGTTAGAGACCATGAGGGGGATGATTATCATGTTTCGTCCGTAACGTTTTTCTGTCCATTCGAAACCGTCTCCGCAGTGACCAACCCTCTCCATCATCCCAATCTTTCCATCCGGTTTCGGCAGGAAGTCAAAGAGGGCAGTGAAGGGCTTCACGAGGATGTCCTGCCGTATTCGATATGAGAGCTCTTTCTCAAACTTTTTCACATCTTCCTCTAGAGGCTTGGTTTCGTTGATGCCTCCCCAGAATTGTAGAAGGGCGCCGCTGCGTCCATCTGGTGTTTCCTTTGTGTTTAGATATTTTTCGATGCCGCCCTCGATTCTGCCGATGACTATGGAGGGTGTTGCTGTGGCGTCTTCTGCGGCTCTCTTTAGCACTTCTTTGTGGTCTGCGGTGACGATGACTCTTGCGTATAATCCGTCGAAAGCTTCTGCATAGGTGTCTTCGATTTCTGCCTTCATGGAATCACTGTCATATGCTTATCCTAACTTTCCTATAGCCTCTCCTCTCACACTCTTCCTAAAGATACTGCTTTCCCTTTTCAGTCTCTCCATATTGTTAGCATTTATCTCTTCAACTTGAGGAAAGCCATCGGGATACAACGCCAACATCCGCTCTTGTAACGCTGAATTAACACAATACTTTTTCAGTCCTGAGGGGGTCCACTCTTCAATCAACTTCAGTATCTGATTCTTGCCTAATCTGCTGAAGGATTCTGCGAGAACAGATGTCACTATTGTGTTGCCTGAAAGCACGGCAACTTCAGCCTCTCGTACCGCATAATCGTTCCCATTGAAAGAGACCGTTAATCCCCCATTTTCTCTAACTAACCTTAATGGCGGGACGTCTGTGATGCTGTCGCCCGCATACATTACCCTGTCAAGGCTGCTACCTAACTTCTCAACAATATCCTGCACAGCCTTCGCCTTCTCTGACCCGCCAACAGGATTAACCTCCCTCAGCATTCTGCCGGATTCCATTCTTGGAATTATTTCCCAGAATATCTCATCTAATCGCTCTATTGTTGCTTGGTCTCTCGGGTAAAAATCTTGGATAGAGCGGCTGTTTTCTGGGATTTCAATCATGGGCATAGCCGCTATCTCCTCCCCAAGCTTTTGGAGCCTCTTCACCTCTTCCTCGCTGATACCATACTTGTCGATGTTCAGGCGGGTGCAGTAGGCGTTGCCGAATGGAAAACCAGTTAGCTGGCACAAGGAAGAGATATACTGCTCGTAGCTGGTGCTGACAATAAAGGATGGCATCAGCTTCTTCACAAATTGGAGCATGTCCCGGGCGCCGGGAACCAGAAGAACGTTTCTGGAAGAGTAATCTCTCATCTTCTCATCGCTTGCTCCATAAGCCTTCAGGAAGGGAAGAATCAATCGCAGAGTGTCCCCAGCCTTGTATCCGGGCTTTTTGACAACATCCGCTAGAACATCATCATATTTACTCACCAAAGCAAAGAAGCGGTCTCCCTTGGGAACAAAGCTGCTCGTCAACTCGAAGGCATTGTCATTCTTCGAAATAGGACCCTCACAATCCGTAACGAAAATTCTGGAATTCTTTTGCGACGCTTCTGGTGCCATCAGCGCCTCCTCAGCTTTTCCATGTGTCGCACGCTTTTCTTAATATGTTCTGCTGCGGCAATATCATCTCTGTTCCAAAGAGCTCCGCCTTTAATCGCCCCTATGCCCTCCAAGGAGCTTTCCCTAGCCTCCTGAATGTCATCTCCAATGCCGACGACACAGACGGCACGAGACCCAAGGGCAAAATTCTCTCTATCCCTCAACTCCAAAGACCCCGGATAAACCCTTATTCTCTCCCCCTCTTTCTCAACCAGTTTTTGTGCTCCCGACAAATCTACAGGAGTATCTACTTCATTCTTCTCCACTCGTTCAGGAAACTCTGTTGAGTAGCCACCGTAGCTGGGCGGAACCTTGTAGGTCACAACAGTCGCCATCCCCCTAAAATCGACCTTCCTCAGGTTTCCATCCAACATTTTATAGCAAAACTCAACGAAGTCGTCCTTCAGGACGGGAAGAAGGTTCATTATCTCTGGGTCTCCGGGTCGACTGTTATTCTCCAAGATTTTTGGTCCTTTGCTGGTGTGGATGAAGGCGGAGTAGAAGGGGATGCCTCGCAACTCGGGATTGCTTCCTTTTCCCTTCAGTTCCCTGAAAACCCTGTTAACAAGTTCAATTTCTTTCTCCCTATCCCTTGAATTCATGAATGGAAGAATATCTCCGGAGTCTTTGTAGGAACCCATCCCCCCAGTGTTTGGACCCTTATCGCCATCAAAGGCTCTCTTGTAGTCACGGGTCTCAGGCAAGGGAACCAAACGCTTTCCATCGCAGAACGTTTGGAAACTGGACTCTTCTCCCTCAACTTTCTCCTCAATTATCACTGGACCATACTGGTAGTTGGAGAGAAAATGCTCGAAAACCTCTTCGCGAGTGCTGAAATGGTCACCCCAAACGCCGACCCCCTTTCCAGCAGTTGCTCTGTCAGGCTTCACCGCCACCTCGTTGTTGAGTTCTTTAAGCCAAGCGTAAACGCTCTTCTTAACATGCCCCACGCTGCCGTAATCCTTCGGGTCAAAAACCTTGAATTTCGGGTTTACTTCGGGGGCAACCCTCTGGAACAGCTGCCGCTGAGCCACCTTGCTGCCTTCGATGGCATATCTCTTGGTGGGGCATATCATTGGTATACGTGTTTCCTTCTCGACGAGGTCTCGCACGCCAGCAATGATGGGCTTTTCAGGGCCAACTATCCCAAAGTCTATTCTGTCTTCGTGCCTTTTGGCGAACCTCACAATTTCCTTTAAATTGAAGTCAGAAATAACAATGTGTCTCTCAGCCCGTTTTACGTTGAAGGGGTTTTTCTGTTTGTCCACAACGTAGATTTCTGGGGCGTATTCTTCGCTGCGGAGGAAAGTGTCTATCATGGCAACTGCTCTTGAGCCGTACGAAACCACTAGGATGCCAACTTTTTCCATCCGGGGTCACCCGCATTCTGGGTTAGTTGATGGCAGTCTCGTATATTCTTCCTTGTTCGTTGTAGCCGTTCGCGAATCTTTCTTTCATTTCGTCTGCCAGTCTCTGTGCCATGGGCGTGGGATATTTGCCTGTGATGCATCCTAGGCATAGTTCGTCTTTGTTCATGCCGGTGGCTTTGACAAGTCCTTCTACTGATTGGTAGTTTACGGCGTCGGCGCCCACTATCTCTGCTATCTCTTCGGGTTCGTATCGTGATCCTATGAGTTCTCGGTAGGTTGCCATGTCGACTCCGTAGAAGCAGGGGCCTATTATTCGGGGGAAGGTGATGAAGAGGTAGATTTTTTTTGCGCCCATTTCGCGGAGTTTTTTCACTACGACTTTGGTGGTGTCGCCTCTGACGATGCTGTCATCTACTACTGCGACGTTTTTTCCGATTAGTTTGTGGTCGACGATGTTGATTTTTCTGTTTATTGTTGTGTATCGTTCTTCGGGTAGGAGGATGAAGGCTCTTTCTGCTACGTATCTGTGTCTTCTTGAGGCTCTTTCCCATCTTATGCGTGTTAGTTCGTGGAATCCGAAGGCGGCGTCGTTGCCTGTTTCGGGCATGGATAGGATTATGTCTACTTTGCTGGTGGTTTCTGGGTATTCCCAAGCGAAGTTTCTTCCGAATTCTTCTCTTACTTCGTAAACGTGCTTGTCTCCTAGTTTTGAGTCTGGTCTGGAGAAGTAGGCGAATTCGAAGGCGCATAATGCCTTTTTTTCTCCGTTTACCAGTTGTTCCCGGTTGAATCCGTCTTTTGTGGCGGTTACGAGTTCTCCGGGGTTTATTTCAAAATCTAGTTGGAAGTCGTTTATGTCTAGGCCCACGGTTTCTGATGAGACTACGCAAGTTTTTCTGTCTCTGCTGCAGCCGCAGCATAGGGGTCTTATTCCGCGTGGGTCTTTGAAGGCGAAGAGTTCTCCTTTTTCGGTTATTCCTGCTACGGAGAAGGCGCCTTCGATTTCTTTCATGCATCTTTTGATGGATGAGGCTAGGTCGTCTTTTTTTCCGAGTCTTAGGAGTTTTCTGGAGATTAGTTCTGCGTCGTAGTTGAAGCGGAAGTTGGGGTAGTCTTCTCTTATTTCTTGGATTATTTGGGGGGTGTTGACGACGTTGCCGTTGAAGGCTAGGGCGATTTGTTTGGTTCCGTATGTTTCTAGGATGGGTTGGGTGCTTTTTACGAGGGATTGTTGGTCGGTTCCGCCTGAGGTGCTGTATCTTACGTGTCCTAGTCCGGTTGGTCCGGGGAGTTTTGTGAGCCATTCGTTGATTTCTTCGTTTCTTATTTTTGGGACTAGGTCTAGTCCTTTGTGGCTGTGGAATGCTCCGCTGTCGTAGGTGAGGAAGCCGTGGGATTGGTGTCCGCGGTGGTTTTGGGCGCGTAGTCCCCAGTAGATGTAGGGGAATATGGGTTTGTTTTGGTGGTCTTGTGCTCCGAAGACTCCGCAGGCTTCTTTTAAATGTTCTAGCATATTTTGCAGTATGGAGTGGTCTTGTTTATCAATGTTTGCTACAATTTTATGGCAAAAATTGGGGGTGGAAAAGTTTTGGTGGTGCGAGATGGAATAGGTGTTGTGTGTTGGGTTTTGGTGCTCGTTGTATCGTAAGGTATATATGAATTATTTGTGTTAGCCATTCGGCAAGGTGTTTCTATGCGGAATATTATGGTGTCTGGTTCGAGGCGGATTCCTCTTGAGAAGCAGCAGATTGAGATTGTTGAGCGGAAGGGTGTTGGGCATCCTGATTCTATGTGTGATGCGATTATGGATCAGGTTTCTGTGGGTTTGAGTAAGGCGTATTTGGATGAGTTTGGGGCGATTTTGCATCATAATGCTGATAAGTCGTTGTTGGTTGCGGGTGAGGTTGAGTGCCGGTTTGGTGGGGGTGTTGTGAATGAGCCAATGCTTCTTATTTTTGGTGATCGGGCGACTTTTGAGGCTGATGGGAAGAAGATTCCTGTGGGGGAGATTGCTGTTGAGACGGCTAAGGATTGGTTGAAGAAGAATTTGCGGTTTGTTGATCCTGATGTGCATATGAGGTATCAGGTGGAGTTGAAGCCGGGTAGTCAGGGGCTTACTGACATTTTCAGGAGGAAGGTGTGTATGTTTGGTGCTAATGATACTAGTGCGGCTGTGGGTTATGCTCCTTTGAGTAGGGTTGAGAATACGGTTTTGGAGACTGAGAGGTACGTGAATTCGAAAGGGTTTAAGGATCGGTTTCCTGCGGCTGGGGAGGATGTGAAGGTTATGGGTTTCAGGTATGGGGAATGCCTTGACTTAACTATCGCTATGGCTTTTGTTGACAGGTTTGTATCTGGCGAGCGGGATTATATGGAGAAGAAGGCGGCGATGCTGGAGGACGTCCGCAAGTTTGTTGAGGGGAAGGGGCGTTTTGAGAAGCATTTTGTGAGTTTGAATACTTTGGATGTTGAGGGTCGGGGTGTGGATGGTGTGTATTTGACTGTTTTGGGTACGAGTGCGGATGGTGCGGATTCTGGTCAGGTGGGGCGGGGGAATAAGGTGAATGGTGTTATTTCTTTGAATCGTCCGATTGGGACTGAGGCTGCGGCTGGGAAGAATCCGGTTAGTCATGTGGGGAAGATTTACAATGCTTTGAGTCATAGGATTGCTCGGCGGGTTTGTGATGAGGTGCCTGAGGCGGCTGAGGTTTGTGTTTGGTTGTTGAGTCGGATTGGTAAGCCGATTGATCAGCCTGCGATTGCTGCGGCTCAGGTGGTTATGGATGGTGGCGGCGCGTTGGAGAAGAGTGTGGAGAAGCGGATAATCGACGTGATAGACGCTGAACTGGCAAACATAGAAAACTTCTGCCAACAACTAATCAAAGGAAAAATAACAATCTGGTAACAACACAGTTCTACAGATATGAAATTATGTAGTTTCTTCATTTTTCTGATACTCTCGCCTTTTCCCCGCTACTTTCTATTACGTCACAATAAACAAGGAAAGTAATGATCTCGCTAATTAAGTAATAGCTAAAACTTCAAGGCAGGGTTCATGCATCCAACAAAAAAGTTTCGAATGAATCAATATAATTACACCGAAACACTAAAGAGCAGAATTAAAGACATGCTATGCATTGATTAATGAGGGAGACATATTGTCAACCGAAGAACTGATAGAATTACCTCGGGGGAGTTATGACCTTTTTTTAAGCATAATCAAAGGCTTCTTGAATGCTGGTGCAGAGAAGCAACCAGTTTCCACAAAGACTGTGTCAACATATATCGGAAGACACCCTGCAATGGTTAGCCAGAATATTAAGGCTATTGAGTTCATGGGCATAGTAGAAAAAGAAGGTACTGCTTATTCATTAACCAAGGAAGGCATAGACCTAGCTTACTCAATTGAGTACGGTGACGAGGAAGGGATTTCTTCTGCATTTAGAACATTAATCTATGAAAACGAATTTTTGAAAAGTTTAGTATTTTCGATAAAAACCCGAGGCAGTATTTCTAATTATCAGTTAAGGGATGAAATTGGAAAACGGGCAAAGGTTACAAAAAAGGACCCAAGATCGACCATTGGAGCACAAGCAGTAATTGACATTCTCGTTACTTCTAAATTAGTTGAAAGAGAGGGTGATAACATCACTGCCACTGAACTTGCTGGGAAACTGAGGGAGACACCTAGGACAGAAGTTACAGCAAAATTGAGTGGAACCGAGGTTACAACAAAACAGCTACAACTCCAAAAATATAGAGTTTTAGAAAAAAAGGAAATTCCAATGCAAATTCAGATTCGACTGGATTTTCAGGTTCCAATACACCCAGAAGAGTCTGACTTGCAGGAAATTGCTGAAGCTATTAGGAAGATTAGGAACTATTTGATTCATTCTGAAAAACGTGGGGAAGCAACGGAATGAGTTCCAGCAACTATGAAGCTGTTGAAGTGAACCATAGAAATCTTCTAGATGTTGTAGAGGCTGTTATTGTTTTACGAGATAGGGCAACGCTACCCGAAATTGTTCAATATTCCGATATTGATTCAGATACAGCTGAAAAGGCATTAAAAATGGCAATGCAACTTAAGCTTGTTAAAAATGATGGGGGACTCTATAAAGCAACACTTCCATTTGCCCGTTTGCTCTCAAACGCGAAAGCCAATGATAAAAAAGCTATTTTGAAATTTTTGCTTATGCAATACAAGCCTTTCAAATTCTTTTTCGGTCTTATTCTCAGGGGGGAAGATGTAACCCGTGCAACAATCAAAACCAAAACAGTTTTCAACGTTACAGGAAGCATAACAATTCTTAAAAATACTCTTCTTGAACTTGGGAGTTTTTCACAAGTGTTTGCAGAAACAGAGAGAGGTGTTGAACCTATTTTCAAAGAGCAACCAGAAATACTTAACGTTTTCAAATCAATCCAGAACACTCTAAATGATGAAGCGCAGATTGAGGCTTATGTTGCAAATCAATTAGATGATGCAGTTGTTCAATATTTAGGAGATTTAAAGGAAAAACTCATTTCAGCTGGCATGAAGTTTGAATCAGCGCCAATTTCTTGCATAAAAGAAACGGCAGATGTTTTTGAAGACTTTCTCAAGAAATGTGCAAATGATGAATCTGTTAACATAACGAGAACAAGAGGCTTCATAGAGATAGGTAACAGATTAAAGTCAGCTGGAAAGATTACCAAGAAACAACTTGGTTTCATCCAATTTGTCGGTCAAATGAGAAATGCGTTCAAACATACAACGGATACTGAAATTAATAATCAAAGTTGGGATGTGTCTAGTGACCTCCCAATTGAGGTTTTCCTTGTGACTTTAACCGCTATCAATAGCATTTTTTTGTTTATCCGAAGACAGGAATGCATATTATAGTTTAAAAAACGAACCTTTTTAGCTCTTTTCACATGAGCTATTTGGAGCCTAATAATACTTCATTGTTGAAAACTAGCTTTTTTCTGTTTTTATTATTTGAAGATGTCTGGTTTGTCTGTTGCTATGCCGTCTACGCCCTTCTTCATGTATTCATTAACTTCTTCTGGGGTGTTGATGGTCCAGACGATCACCTTTAACCCAGCCTCATGAGCCTTCCTCACATCCGCAGAATGCGTAAACCTATACAACGGAAGCAGATACTCCGCTCCCAACTCCAAAGCCGCCTCAACAGGCTTCTTGTACCGAACATAAATCAAGCCCGTCGCCACCCCCTCATCCAACTCCCTCACCCTCCCAAGAGCCTCCTCCAAAAAAGAGACAACAATCACAGACTCCACCATCCCCCTCTCACGAATCAAATCCACAACCTGCTCTTCAATGCCACTTTCCTTCAGCTCTATCAACACCTTCACCTTTCCCTTCAAGAAATCCAACGCCTCCCCCAAAGTAGGAATCTTCTCCCCCTTCTCAGCAGTGAACCCCTTAATCTCCTCCAACGTAAGCTCCCCCACCAAACCCCTCCCATCCGTAACCCGATCCACCTTAGCATCATGAACAACAACAACCTCCCCATCCGCCGTCCTCCTCACATCCAACTCCACCGCATCAACCCCCAACTCAATAGCCCTCCCAAAACTCCGCAACGTATTCTCAGGCTCATAAGCCCTAGCCCCCCGGTGCCCAACCCTCAACAATCACCCTTCACCTCCCAGAAACAACAATGAACCTCGCCACACCATCAGCCCTCCGCACAACCGCAGAATCCCCACCATTCAACTCAACAAAATTCTCATTATTATCCGCCAAAAGCCACGCAGGACCCCTCCTCACCCTCAACTTCACCACAGAATCCTCCGAAACCACAAAACTCCCTATCTTCCTGTTGTGCAAGTTGTTAAAGGAAATACCAATGCCCTTCTCGAATCTTTCTCCTCCAGTCGCCTCATAATACCCCGTTGAACCAAAAGGCGTAGCAACAACAACCCCATCACCCACCAAACCACCAAACTCCCTCCCATCAACAGAAACACTAAACCTCACAGCAGAAATCGGCAACTTCAAATGAACCTGAACCTCATTCAACCCCACCAACCTCACACCCCCCGCCTCCGCCACCAACTTCATCTCCCCACGCAACCGAAAATCCCCCGCCCTAATCCCAGACAAAACATCATTCAAGTTCTCCAGAGTATAATCCCACTCCCTCCAAACCCTCGAGGTCTTCACAATAAGCTTAGGAACCCCAGGGAAACTCCTCTCCCCAAACAAAACCGTACCATCACCCCCAAAACAAACAACAAAATCAGGATTCTCCTCAACAACCCTGAAGCCCCCAGCAACCAAAACCCCATTAACCTCAGATGGGTCAGCCTTAGAAACCACCAGAACCCTCTCCAACCTCTTAGGCTCCATTGACACCACCAGCCCACCCCAACACATCTACACACCGAGACTAAAAAATATACACGCCCTCAAAAAGACAAAAAACTAAGTTCTGAGGGAAGGAAGATAACGCCACACAGCCCGCACAATAGGAATCGAAACGATAAGACCAACACTCATCTGCCCCACATTAATAGGAATCTCCGCCACCGCCGCCACACCAAGAAAGAACTGCTCATAAAGAAAATACCCCGAAACCATCACCAAACCACCAACAATAATCGTAAGAACAAGCCAACCAAACTCCGGATCAAACACAAAACCCATCAAAGCAATAAGCACAGTAATCAGGGCTCCTAAACCATACCAAAACAGGGGCGGAACAGACAACACAAAATTGGGAGTTAGAGGCGGAGGAATACCAATATACAACTCAACAGACCCACTATAATAGATTGAACCCACACCCGCCAACAGAAGACCAGCAACTAAACCAACAACAAACGTGAAAATCCTCCACTGAAGTTTAGAATTTAACCCAAGTTTCTTGCGACTAAGAAAACCAACTATTGCTCCTTCACAGCCCTTTATGATAAGAGTAGCAGGAGCAAAAAGGGGATAATTCAAGAATAAGTCTGCAAGCATAGAACCAACCCCCCCAGCGAAAGCACCAACCAAAGGACCAAAAAGTAAGGCAGTGGTATAAACCATAGTTTCACCGATATTGAAGAAACCTGTTGTTTGAGGAACATAGCTGCTGAAAATCACGGTGGCTACAAACACCAAAGCCGTGAAGAAGGCTGAAAGGGCTAGTTTAATGGAAGTTGAATGAAGTTGCTGAGCCATTTTGAGCCACTCTGGATAGTATAGTTACAACTTCGCCATTAAAAACTTCTCCTCACAAAACAACCCTAAATTAGAAACTTGCAACTCCTCTTTTCTCTGAGGGATTATACCATTTCCACAATTCTTTTATCGCCTTCTCAGAGCAACCCTGCTGTTTGAGCATAAGCTCAAAGGAATGTTTAATTTTCATCTGGAGACTCGGCACCAAACTATAGAGAGTTACGTATACTAAAATAAAAAATCTTCCGAATCTAGAATTCGGTTTTGTAGACATGTAAAACAAAGATACACTATGAACATTAAGGCAGAAGGTTGATTAGCCCCATTTCTTGAGAAAGTTTTCTGCTGCTACTCTCAGGCTTTTTCGTGGGCTATCAAGATGCGCTTTAACAAAGGAGATTACTCTATCTTTCTGTTCAACTCCGTCAAAAAACACATCTAGAGACTTGATGGTTTTTTCAGCTATGACTCTTCTGCACTCTTCTGTTAGATGCGGGGTCGTAGAAATGCTTTCAACTTTCAGCAGTTCATCTGTTATCTTAGGTATAAGATATGGTTTTGCTTGGGCAATCTTACTAGAATTACCAACAACGTTCGCAACTGTGACCATGTAGTCGTTACTTAAGAAGCTGTAATACTTGCCGAAGACGGCATCAAACTTCTTGTCTGCATCAACTCTGGTCAGATTCGCAATGATAGCTAGGGCATTCCACGTTAAGATTCTGTATTTGCTGTCTAAAAGATTAATGAACAAATCCAGGTGGGGATACAGTTTCTCCGGATTCTCTTCGCTTAAATCCATCAATACTTTTGCACAACCATATCTAACAGCGGCTTTTGAGGAATGAACACCGCTGAGCAGGAAAGGAAGCAGGCTAAAGTCCTGTCTAACCCTAATGAGAAGCTCCTCCTTCGTCAGCGACTTATCCACAAGAGCCTCAGTTAACTGCGAAAATTCATTGTTTTTAACCATCTTTCCCTTTTCTCCTATTATGATGGAGATTTTGAGGTAAGTAAAGGAAAGGAAAACTGGATATTTAACAATTTTTAGTCAATAAAGGGTTTGCTGAGGCTCCGCACACGGGCAATTGAGGAGAAAAAAATGAAACTCCAAAGGCTACTACTGCTATTGCTTTTGGTTAGGTTTCATTTTTCCCATGCTGGAGCCTTCTCAGCCCCCATTTTCCGATGATGCTTTACTCCCCATAAAAAAAAGGGAGGGAAATTGATGGTTTATTTTCGTCTTCTGAGTACCCAGTAGGCACCGACGCCTATGATGGCTGCTACGCCAACGGCTGCGATGATGAGCACTTCTGTGGTTATGACAGGTGCTTCAGTCGGCACTGCTGTAGGCTCTTCAGTTGTTGGTGGCGCGGTTGATGGCTCTTCAGTTGTTGGTGGTGCTGGGGTTGTTGGTTCTTCAGTTTCCATTGGCTGTCCGGCTGATGGTGCTGGATTCACTGCTAGATAGGTTGAATCTGATGAGGGCCAGTAAGATTCTGTGCCAGTAAATTCAGCTATGATGAGATAATCGCCTGGGACCGGTGGTTTCCAGCTCTTTCCGAAGTTGCCCCACTGATCGGTGTGAGTTTCTCCTATGTCTTGGTAGTTGCCGTTGGGGTCAATAGCATATAGATGCACTGTAACTCCTTGAGCCATTGCGGGTATAGGCTTCTGCATGTACACGTACTCCATCCATTCGCCCATGTATTCATCAGCCATGGCTGGCACCACACTGAACTCGCCGCTCTCTACCTTCCTTTTAGCACCAGCAGATTGATCAGTCACCGTGCCTTCAACTATTATGCTGGACCCAGAGGATACAACTTTTGGTGCTGCAGTGACTGTTGTTTTGCTTGGTCCCTTGCCGATGCAGTAGATTTGATTGTCGTATATGTTGAAGAATATGTAGTAGCCGTCTGCGATTGGACTGCCCAATTGACCAAAACTGCTGCTAGCAAACCAGCCCAGCATAGTCCATATTTCAGTTCCATCTGTAGCGTTAACGGCGCGTATCCTTGAACCCTTGTATAGTGGTGAGTTGGGAGAGTGTTCGCTGCTGAACAGGTAGATTTTTCCGTCGGCAAAAGTGCTCACGAAGAGGGGATAATTACCCCAAGGTGTTTCCTCGCCGCTGTTAGTGTTGTTGTATACCCACTCTAGAGCACCAGTCCTAGAATTGTAACAGTGGAGTTCTCCACCGTAACCGGCAACGTAAAACTTGCCATTATAGACGTAGCCTGGCGCCGGAGGGTTTGAAGTAGTGCCATAGTACTGGAAGTCTCTGAAATCTCCAATCGGACCCCACAACATTTCGCCAGTGTCGAGGTCGTAGCCATACCACTGCATAGTCTCTTTAACTGTCGCAAAGAATACGCGGTTCACTGCATCCACTTGTTGGTTGCGGTTTACCACATTCGGTGTTCCCAAGAACACTAGAGTTTGGTTGCCTGAAGGTGCGGTATAATTCTGAATCCACAACAGTTCACCTACGTCACCTTTTGATTCGTTCAGATTTATTGCCCAAAATGTGTAGGGATCTGGAGTCCCAAATCCAAAGAATGGCGGGAAGGCTGTGGAAGTGCCAAATACTAAATCATCAGGGATAACGCTGAGAATGGCAGGATTTCCGAGACCCGGTAAATCCGGTATTGTCACGTTCCACAGAGTATTGTTTTCCATATTAACCTCCTTTCCGATAGGTCTGTACTGGTAAGCATCGGTTCCGGTTCCGGGTATCGATACCAAACTTGAATTTGGTAGTGCAGCTGAGGTCCACAAGGACAGCGAGCGTTCCGCATAGTTAAGCACGTAACGTTGTATCTCCCCGTTTGGACTGTATACAGGTGTGCCAGAAGGAACGTTGGTCAGGTTGAACAGATTGACTCCAGTGCGTGGGTCCATGGCTCTCCACGTCCTACCTTGAGTCTGCCAAAGGTAGCCGTCTCCGATGACACCGTGTTGGTTAAATGATTCGTAAAGGTAGAGTTGACCAAATGATGGTGAGATGTCATCTCTTGTCCATAATGTTTCTCCAGTAGTCAGATCTACGGCTACATATGGTCCAGCAGTAGGATTATCACTCAGTGGTGTGTCGTAGAAGAGCCTTCCGCCAACGACTAGTGGATTGTTGAATCTGCCTTCATATGAAAGCCCTGAATAGTAGCCTACGCCATCGATTGAATAAGTTCCTCCGACAACACCTCCATCCTGCAGCGGCTTTGTCCACATTATGTGAGGGCTGTTAGGTGCAATGCCGTCCGGTTGAACCCCACCCCCACCCCAATTTCCTCCTCCAACAATTTGACCACTACCCCAACCCAGCCAGTTTGATGCAACGCTGGACCAAGGAGTGTTCTGTCCTTCTATGGGACGCGTCCAGAACCTGCTTGGAAGCGGATAAGCTGGAGGCTCAGCCACGGGGTCTGCCTGAACAGTAAGTGTCTCAGTTGTAGTGCTAGCTAAGTAAGTGTCATTTTCATTGGCGCTAGGGATGCCAGGTATTCCGGTTGGACCATACAGGTCTGCCACCTGTCCTGGAAATGTGAAATTGAATGTATATGTGCCGACTTGGTCAGGTGTGTATAGCGTATACGTTGATGATGTAGCGTCGGACGTGAATAAGCCAAGGTCCTCGGTGGTGTCGTCAGGTTTTGTAACTACAATGTTGAAGTTTTCCCATCTTTCACCGCCAATACCCCCTGCTGTCGGGGGAATCTTGTCAATCCACATTAGAATGAACACAGTTTGGTCGACGCCAACGGGGTTAGGTGAAACACCGAGATAGGCATATGTTGGAATCTGCCATGAAGGATCATGAGCACCAACGATAGGCAAAGCAACAAACATAACACCAAAGGATAGCAACAGAACAAAAGCAATAGCAGTAATCTTCGATTTATTTTTCCAAAATTTCATTTCTGATCTCTTCTCTTTTTTGTTGACACATAAAGGTTATTTTCGTTAAACATATAAATTTTTCCAGAATTCCGCTCTTCTAATGGAAATTATTATCTGCAAGCAATGAAGATGTTGCTTTTTACAAGCAACTAAACTTGGAATGCCTAACTAAAAAGCTTATTTACATAATGGACCAATCTTCCTTAAGCGAACAAAAATGGACCCCGAAGTAGAACTTGACGAAATTGACGTCAAGATTTTAAGCGCTTTGATAAGAGATGCACGCACAAAACTGAAAAAAATAGCAAAAGATTGCGACCTATCATCTAACGCTATTATCAAACGAATCAAACACTTAAAAAGTATCGGAGTAATCGTGGGAACAACATTGTATCCTGATGCAAGAAAATTTGGTTTCACGCACGTAGCAACTATTGGAGTCAACTTAGATTATGCACAAGAAGACGAAATCGTTAAATTGATCCTAGAGCGGACGAAAACGAATTTAATTGAGCTTTCTTCAAGTATCGGGAAGTACGACTTAACCGCCTTCATGCTCACAAAAAGCCTTCAAGAACTGGACAGTATTACACAGGCTATAAGGAAACAGCGTGGTGTAAAAAGAGTGGCTGTCAACATATGGGTTTCCGAACCATATTTCTTTCTTGAACATCTAGACCTGCAACCGACAAGAGTTTGATGGTTATGGATAAAATTGACCTCCAAATAATAAGAGAATTAATAAAAGATGCTCAAACGCCTTTCCTAAGAATCGCAAAGAAACTTGGCGTTTCACCGGAAACTGTCAGACAAAGATACATAAAAATGAAGGAAGAAGGAACAATCAGGCACTGTTCAATATCAATCGACCTCTCGAAAATTGGATATCAAGGCAAAGTTTTCTTGATGATCACGAACGCACCAAACCACGATAAATCAAAGACAATAGCTGCTCTCAAAAAAATGCGAAACGTATTCATAGTCAGCGAGATGATTGGAGATTTCGAGATAATAGGCATTGCACCAGTCAAAGACTTGAATAGCCTTAAAGCGTTAGTGAATGAAATCAGGAAAGAGCCGAGTGTTGATAGCGTAGAATTCGCCTTAATTAATGATACCGCGTTCCCTGTTAACTCGCGGTTCGGCAAACTGTTCTTATAGAACGGCACTAAACCAAATACTTGAACAGTTTATAGACAACAAGGTGTAGGGAAGCCTTCTGGAGATTTTTGAGTCCCACCTAAGCTATATGCAGAGCCGAAAATTTTGTGTTAGCAAAAAGGGTTAAGCATATCGATAATAAATTAGTATGGGTCAGCTTTTTATTCAACTAAGAGAGTAGCATGAAATATGCCCAAGCGAGAGAAAAGAGTTCAAATCGCAGCACTGCTAAACGTTGGCTTCACCATTCTAGAAATTGTTGGTGGCTTTTGGACAAACAGCTTGGCAATCCTATCAGACGCTCTCCACGACTTCGGCGACAGCGTAGCATTACTGGCTTCATGGCTTTTTGAACGGGGGGCACGCAAATCACCTGACACCACCCGAACCTTTGGCTATCAACGGCTCTCCCTGTTTTCCGCTCTCTTTTCTGCGATGGTTCTAATAGGGGGCTCCATAGTGATTATCTTCCAAGCCATACCCCGAGTTCTTAATCCAGCAACTGTAAATGCAACTGGCATGGTTGGATTAGCAATCATCGGCGTCTTATTCAATGGGGCAGGTTTTTTCCTGTTAAAAAGAGGAGAAAGCTTGAATGAAAAAGTCCTGTCATGGCATCTATTGGAGGATGTGCTTGGATGGGTGACCATCCTAATTGGGGGCATCATCATCAACTTCTGGGATGTTTACCTGCTTGACCCTATAATGACTCTGGGCTTAACGGTCTTTATCCTTTACAACGTATCCAAGAATTTGAAGGAAGCAGTGAACATCCTGCTTGAAGGAGTGCCGAAGCACATCAACATTAACGAGGTCAAACGAGACCTTTTGGCAATTGATGGGGTAATGGGAGCGCATGACATGCACATTTGGTCTTTGGAAGGGGAAACCGACATCTTAACAGCACATATCGTAGCAGATGAAGTGCGGCTTAAAAAGCCAGATCAAACCAGAAAAGCCATCAAAGAAGTGCTGAAGAAGCATCATATTGAGCACTCGACAGTCGAGCTTGAAAGCAAGTATTTTTGTTCAGGTATTGAATGTAAAGCGTGGTGTACAGAAGATGATGATTAACGCCCTTTAGGGCGAAGACTCTTTGAGGGTTGTGGTCGTAGCCTCTGTTACTGGTTTTCCGTCTTTATAGGAGCACTGGATTCCAAACTTTCTGACGGCTTCCACGCATAGAGCTGGGTCACATAGAGATGTGCTGAGATATTTTTCTCCACCATCAGGAGCTATCGCCACCATCACTCCTCCCTTGATCTCCCTCGCCTTCTTTCTGGCGATGTGAAAAATAGCCCCCGAGCTCGGTCCAACAAAGAGACCTTCTTGAAGACCCAAGATTCTCGCTGACTCCTCAGCGTCCTTTGGAGAAGCCGTATGGATTTCATCTACCAATTCCTGTTTCCAGATGGCGGGAACATACTGGGTTTCTATGTTCTTCAGCCCTTGGATGGCGGTGCCGGCTTCGGGTTGAACAGCAATAATTTGAACATTAGGTTTAAGTTCTTTCAGTCTCTTGGAGACTCCCATTAGGGTGCCGCTTGTGCCTAAGCCCGCAACGAAATGTGTGATTTTGCCTTTTGTGTCTCTCCATATTTCTTCGGCTGTGGTTTCGTAGTGAGCGAGGACGTTGGCTGGATTTGCGAATTGGTTGGGTATGAAGTATTTATCTGGGTTCTGTTTGGCAATCTCGTGGGCTAGGTCTTCGGCTCCGTCCATTCCCTTTGAGCCTTTGCTGAGAATGACTTTGGCGCCTAAGGCTAGCAGTATCTGGCGTCTCTCCCGTGTCATGGTGTCGGGCATTACCAGAGCTAGGTCGTATCCTTTTACGCGGCAGACCAAGGCGAGCCCGATGCCTGTGTTTCCGCTGGTGGGTTCAATGACCGTCATCCCTTTCTTCAGCTTTCCATCCTTCTCTGCGTGTTCAATCATGTATTTTGTTATGCGGTCTTTAACTGAGCCGCCTGGATTGAATTTTTCAAGTTTCAGGAACATCTCAAGCTTAGGGTTTGGATTTAGATGATTAATTCGTACCATCGGAGTGTTTCCGATTAAATCGAGGATGTTATTCACAATCGTTTTCTTCACCGGTTATACTTTTGTCTATAATCATTCTATAACACTGTCATAAAGCTTGCGTATACCAGCTATTCATTAAAACTTCGTGAAAGTGAGGGCTGCAAACTGATTTACATAACATTCTAATACTTCGAAGCGAGTCCAATACGAGGTCACCATGTGCTGTGCATCTTCAGACGAATACTTTGCTGACCCCGTCGGCTTGCCTCATTTTGAACAAGTTCAAGTCATGGTTGAGGCAGAATTCAACGTAGAAGAAAGCTTTGTTGACCATGGTGTCCCAACATTCATCGTAAGGCTCCGAGAAGACTCGAAAGAAGCCTTCCTGAGGCTTATGAAACGCCTAGAATCACTGGAGCTTCTTCCAATCCTCAGACGAAGAGAAGAAAAAGTTGTACTTCGAATCATGGCTAAACCCCCCACACAACCAAGCCGAAACATAATAAACATCGCCCTGTTTTTTGCGACGCTTGGAACGGTTTTTCTCTCCGGATACTATCTGGCAGAATCAGACATTACAGGTGCCCTACTGTTCACTGGAGCCATCATGGCAATACTGGGTACCCATGAGATGGGACACAAGCTACTGGCAGACAAACATGATGTTGAAGCCACCTACCCATACTTCATTCCAGGCCTTCCGTTTCCTTACGGTATTGGTACTTTCGGAGCCCTCATCCGACAGAAAGCTCTTCCCCCAAACAGGGATGCCCTCTTCGATGTTGGATTCACGGGACCAATAACAGGATTCATAATCTCAGTGATCATTATGCTCATCGGAATCCAGTTGCCCTTCCAAGTTGAGCAAAACCCCATCCAACCGGGAATACCAATGAATGAATTGTACCCCCTGATATATCGGTTTATTCTTATGATGTTTCCGCCCAATGTGCCCGCAGGCGCTACGGTAACACCGCATCCTCTTGTTTTTGCTGGTTGGATTGGCATGGTGGTCACCATGCTTAATCTGGTTCCCTCAGGCATGTTTGATGGCGGTCACGTTGCTCGAAGTTTGGTTGGACGTAGATTCCACAAAATTCTTTCATACCTCGGCATTGCTCTGTTAATGTTCATTGCGTGGCCAATGGCTCTCTTAGCTCTCTTCTTTTCTGTTGCTGAACATCCTGGACCTTTAGATGACGTTTCCAAACTTACTGCCCTTAGAAAAGTAGGTGCCATCGGGCTCGCCGCCATATTTGTCCTCTCTATAGTGCCATTAAGCCCCCTCTTTTAGGCTCCGACATGAAACGTATCAAATAACTGATTAGCGTCCAACAAAAAATTTCTTCAGTTGCTTTAATCTATCTTTCGAACAACTTCTTCGGCGAAGAGCCTCAATCCCCTCAAATCAGGAAGATCACCGAAAAACAGCATAAAATGCGTCACGCCCAGATTCGTATACTGCCGTATTTGGTTTAGGCAATCTTCGGGAGTGCCCACAAGGTTTGTTCGCACAAAATCTTCCAGAGAAACACCTTTCGGTACCCACTGCAGAACTCTTGCTTCTAGTTTTTCTCGGTTCTCTCCAATGAATATCTGTCCTGCAGGCCAGCATGACTTCTCAATTTCTTGAAGGCTTCTACCCACCGCCATGCAGTGTTTTTCCAAAACCTTGAGCTTACGCTTATACAGTTCCAGGGAAGGTATATAGCCCCAGTCGTACCTGTCCGCATGTTGAGCGGTTACTCTCAACGTTAGTTTTTCTCCTCCTCCACCAATGGTTATTGGGGGATGAGGCTTCTGCAATGGCTTAGGCTCACAAACAGCCTCCCATATCCTGTAATGTTTCCCCTTGTAGCTTGCCTTCTCTTCTGTCCACAGTTTCTTCACGATTTCCACAGCCTCCTTCAACCGCTCTACCCTGGTCTTCAAAGAGGGGAAGGGAAAGCCGTAGGCTATGTGCTCCTTCTTCTGGACTCCCGCTCCCATGCCCAGCTCTAATCTTCCCTTTGATATGTTATCGATGGCGGCACCCATCTTGGCTAGCAATGAGGGGTTCCTGAAGGAGTTACAGGTTACCATGGTGCCCAGCCGTATCCTTTCCGTAATTGAGGAGAGGGCTGAGAGGGTCGTCCAGCACTCGAGAATCGGCATTTTATCTAGCATAAGATGATCGTCCAGCCAAACCGAATGGTACCCTAACCGCTCACATTCCAAGACGGCATCTTGAAGCAGATTAAACAATTGCGAACTTGTTTCAGTTCTGAAAGCATAAAAGGGAAGGAACACGCCGAATTTGATTTTATCCACCGCTTGCACATCTCCTTTCGAGTCTACTATCTACGAGGAAATGTGTTGGCGTCAAAAACTAATATAATTAAGCTTTTATGGCAACAAATTCGTGTTTGTCTCTACAAGACGGCAACGTATACTTTCTTTCGGTCCAGCTTGCTTTCATGCCAATCAGCATCGACTCCAATACGCTCCTTGTGAACAAGGACGTTTCTGGCGCGAACAAGCTCCTCCATCTCAGTCACGTAAGGCTTCAACAGCTTTATACTCGTTGGGTCCAGTTCCGCAATGTGAACTGCCTCAAGTATGTCGGTGGGTGAGAATCCAAGCTCTTTCCTGAGGGCCTGAACTCGGCGGGCTAGGTCCCGCATAAGACCTTCCCCCTCAAGAGCCACGTTACGATGCGTGTCAAGCAGAACATGCAGTTCACCTTCAGAAGCCATCGCCCACCTCTTCGAGTCAACTTTGGGAAGCTCCTCCGCATACTTGACCTCCTTTATGTTCGCCAGCTCAAGAAACAGCATCTCCAATTTTTTTAGGGCTTTCTGAACCTTTTTGGGTGCAACAACCACTGCCTTTGCCAGAGGCCATCGCCGTTTCAGCTGGGCATCCTGCCGGGCAGAATATACCAGAGGAAGGCTTTGTAGCAGAATCTCAAATTCTTCCTCTAAGGCAGCATCCTTCAAATTAGCATCTGGTTCTGGCCAGCTTTCCAGATTCACAGTCTCGGAGAGGGAGCTATCCAGTTCCCTGTAGACCTTCTGATGCAGTGCTTCGCTCAGAAATGGTGTAGTGGGGTTGAAGAGGAGAACCAACGTTTTTAGGACATACCAGAGGGTTGCATAGATGGTTAGTCGCCGGTTCAGGGTTTCTGGGGCGTCGCTCCACAGATCTTTTCGAATCATAGGGACATACTCACGGCTCAGAATGTTGACAACGTAGTCTTCAAGTTTGGAGAGGGCAGAATTGAATTCGCATGCCTCAGCATCTGAGGTGAAATCCTTTATGAGACTTTGCAGTTTGGACAGGAGCCACCGATCAGGAGTTTTAAGGGAATCCTCTTTATTCGCCCATTGGAGCGTGTGTTTTTTCGGGTTGAAGCGGTCGTATTCGGCGTTTTGCAGGAAGAAGTTGTGGAGGTGATAGAGGGTGCTGAGAACTTGGTATGGGCGCCCCCTAAGGTCTTGGGTGTCGAAGTTCATCGAATCGATAGGTGAAGTTTTCCATAGGAAGTAGAAGCGGGAGACATCGGCTGAGCGATTCTGGAGTAGCTGGTTGATTTCTATCACGTTTCCAAGGCTCTTACTCATCTTTCTTCCTTTCGCGTCCAACACAAAACCCTGAAAAAGAAACTCTTCGTAAGGAGCCTCGGCTTTGCCCGTTAATATCACGTGTTCGAGGAGAAGCGAGTTTGCCCATCCCCTCGTCTGATCCACAGCTTCAGTCAGAAAGTTCACTGGAACAAACTTATTGAATTCTTCATCGGTGAATCTGGCGTAAGGTGAGGCGCCGCTGTTGTGCCAGACATCCAACACAAAATGTTCCCTCAGCATCATGCCTCCACACTTCTCGCACTTCAGTATTACACGGTCTATCCACGGTTTGTGGAGTTCAAAGTCTTTGCCAGGCAACTCCAAGGCTTTCTCAATCAACTCCTTCTTGCTGGCTACCATGGTTTTGGAGCCGCATTTTTCGCAGACCCAGATGGGTAAAGGCGAGCCCCAGACTCTGTCTCTGGAGATGCACCATGGTTTTCCTTCTTTCAGGAAGGCGAAGAATCTGTTTTTTGGGCTTTCGTAGAAGTAGTTTACTTTTTGTGCGGCTTTTACAACTTTGTCGTTTATTTTGTCTGTCCAAAGGAAGTATTCTCTCCGAGCCAGCCACACGAGTTTGTGGTGGGACCTCCAGCAGGTCGGATATTCATGAGTGATAGTCTTCACTTTAAGCAATAGTCCCCTCTTGCGAAGCTCCTCCACAACCATACTGTCAGTTTTCCTGACGAAGAAACCAGCAAACTCGCCCGCCTCCTTCGTGAACATGGCTTCGTCATCAAAGGGAGCGTACATGGGTAATTTGCGTTTCTGGGAGGCTAAAAAGTCGTCTTCCCCGTTTGCTGGGGAGAGGTGCACTATGCCTGTGGCTGTGGAAACGTCTACGAAACTTTCTCCTACCACGGTGTGGATGAGGGGTAATTTGTCCAGTTCTCCTTGTTTGGGAATAATGTCCTTGAAGGGGTACTCGTATTTCATGCCCACCAAGTCCTTGCCCTTCGCAATTTCGAGAACTTTGTACTCTTCGACTCCAATTTCTTCCATGATTGGTTCGACGCGTCCACTAGCAAGAATCCAGACTTCGTTTTCCACTTTAACCCGTGCGTACTCCTCCTTGGGGTTGACTCCGATTATCATATCTGTGATTAGAGTGAAGGGCATGGTGGTCCAGATGATGAAGTATTCGTTTTCGGTTTCGCTTAGCCTGAATTTGAAGTGGATGGAGGGGTCCTCAACTTCTTTGTATCCGAGGCCTACTTCGGCGTTGCTGAGGGATGTTTGGCAGTGGGGGCAGTAGGCAACAACATAGTAGCCTTCGCCGAGGAGGTTTTGTTCCCATGCCCGTTTGAGGTACTGCCACTCCCGCTCGATATACCTGTCTTGGTGGGTATAGTAGGCTTTGTCTTGGTCTATGAACATGCCCAGTTTCTTGTCAGCCTCAACCCACATGCGGTGATACTTCATAATGCTCTTCTTGCACTCCTCAACGAAGCGCTCTTCACCCACCCGCTCCAGCAGCTCCTTCTTATTCTTCGCACCAAGAGTCTGCTCCACCTCCAGCTCAACGGGCAAGCCTTGAGTGTCCCAGCCAGCCCAGAAAGTAAAATAAAATCCCTGCATTGTCTTCAGGCGATAACGAAAATCCTTTATAACCCTACCTCGAGCATGACCGACATGCTGAATGCCGTTTAAGGTCGGTGGACCCTCAACGTAGCCTAGAAGTCCCTTGTTATTTTTTTCGCGGTATCCCGCCAGTTTCTGGAGTGTCTGATTTTTTTCCCAGTAATCGCGAACTTCACGTTCAAGCTCGAGTGGGCGATAGTTTTGGGTCAGCAGAGGTCTAGAATTAGCCTTGAATTTCGCGGCCACCACTCATTCACGACACCCGAATGAACCCCTCAATGCCCATAGACAAATATAAAGTTTTAATCGTCTTTTTCTATTTGTACCAGTCTAGGCTTTCCTCTATGTATGAAACGAAGCTTTTAAAAAACTCTTTAACTTCATCACTCAGGCTTGTTTGAGTGAGGAGCACTTTCGCCTCTTCAGCATGTTTCCTTGATGTTTTCTTTGCGGCTTCTAATCCTCCGCTCTCCCTAAGCACCGTTCTCACCAACTCTATCTCTCCATGGTTGAGATTTTTCTTTCCAAGAAGACACCTTAAAGCTTCAGATTTCTCCTTGTCTGCCGAGTTGAGGGCATAAATTACGTGAAGAGGTTTCTTGCCTGTGGCGATGTCCACGCATGGAGGTCGACCATACTTGTCTTCAGGGGCGAAGCTGTCGATGATGTCGTCTTGAATGTCGAAGGAGTAGCCCATGTTCTCTGCTGCTTCACCCAAAATAGAATGATCCTTCTCTGGGGTGCCGCCTAGGACTGCGCCAGCCAGCATTGTAACCTTGAAGAGGGAAGCAGCCCTCTTAGCCGCCATAACCATCCATTCGTTAACATCCACATCCTTAAACTCGAATAGCAAATCGAGGATTTGGCTCTCATTGACATCCCTGTAACCCTCAGAAAGGAGAGATAACACTTTGCCAATTTTCTCTTCAGGAAAACCAGAATCGATTATAGATTTGAGCGCCAAGGAATATGCGATGTTGCCAGCGAAGATGGCAGTTCCCTCCCCAAACCGGGGTGTGTAGGGGTCGTAGCTCTTCATGAATTTTTTGTGCAGTGTACTTCCTCCTCTCCTGAGATCGTCCATGTCAACTAGATCGTCGTGAACCAGAATGGCGTGGCGGTACAGCTCGATTCCGACACAGACATCTAAGATTTTGTCATCCACCTTTCCGCTGTAACCTTTGTATGTGAGGAGCGTGCTGCAGGAAGCCAACCTCTTGCCCTTCCTAAGCACAAACTCTTCAAGATCAGAGTAAACCCTCGCAATGAAGGGATGGTAAGCTCCCGCTTCTTTCAAGGTTTCCGCCAAAAATTTTTTGAGATGCTCCTCAATTACCGCGCCATAACTGTCTAAGGTTTTCTCCCAACTCATTCTTCATCCAGCCGAGGCTTCAATTGGTTGTATGCAACATGGAATCGGCTTATAAATGCAGTGTAGCCGTTACTTGCGGCTTACGATTATTTTCCATGTTCCCTTGGCTACGTCTGACACTTCGACCATGTATTTCTTTTCTTTCAGAACAGGAGGGATGTCCCGGACGGATGGGGGATTGTCAAGAATCACCTCAAGAATGCCATCTGAAGAAAGGCTGTTGAGGGCACGTAACGTCAATATTTGGGGATAGGGACATACGGAGCCGCGAACATCCAGAGAATAACGTTTTTCACCAATCTTTTCCAATTCAAATTTTTTGCTCATACTTCACCCTCCAGATACTTCCTCAGTTCTTCTGTTGTATGTCTTTTGCAGAACTGCCTCAGGTCCTCGGTCGGTTTTCTGTGTTTCAAGTAATTTGATAAAAGAGCCTTGAGCTTGTACTTCACATCCGCCGCAGGAACAGACCCCTCAATGACACTTCCGAAACATTGTTCTTGTTCGCATTTTTCAAGTAGCATTATATCATAGCCCTGTTTCAGTTTCTCTTCATCCCTAAGGAGCCTGCCACGCAAACCTACTTCAGCTATGAGATTCGCGCAACAGTTGTTGAGACAGCCACTGGCATGTATCCGAAACTTTGCCTCCGCCAGAACCTCCTTAGCGAAACTGCTCTCAAGGAACTCCACAACCTCTCTAAAGATTTCCTTGGCGTGAGGGCTCTTGGTCTTCCCGCAAAAATTTGAAGCACATCCCATGCTGGTCCAGCGTAACTTGGAACCTTGAAGGAAAAAACCTAATGCTTCTAAGCGCTTCAGAACTGGTTCCTTCTTCTTAATGTTGGGTAAGATAAGGTTCTGTGTGCATGTTAGCCTCAGTTCACCGCTTCCATATTCGTCGGCAAGGTCCGCAAGAGAAAACATCTGTTCAGCAGATAAAGCGCCGCCAATGAGGGGAAGATTCACGTAATAGTAGCCTCTCTGCTTCTGTGGTTGCACCCCATCGTGCCCCTCATATTTGGTGAAAGCGGGACCAGCGTAGCTTTCAAGGGGTCGTCCAAGTTTGCTTTCTAACGCATTCCGGAACTTTTCGATGCCCCACTCTTCAAGGAGCCACTTAAACCGTGCCTTAGCCTTGGTCTCTCTGTTTCCATTGTCCCGGTGAATTTCGATAGTGGCGATTGCTACATTGAATGCGTCCTCAGGCTTCAAAAACATGCCAGATGGCTTGGCTAATCTGGGACCGGGCAGCGATGCGCCCATGCTGCCTCCCAGCAACGTGGTGTATCCTATTTCATCATTCTTTTTGACAGCTACAAAGGAAAGATCATTTGTTGCTGCTCGTGTACAGTCAGACCCGCATCCTGATATTGAAAACTTGAATTTTCGGGGCATGTCTTGGAAATCAGGGTTTCCAATTAGAAAGTTGCTTAGCTCGTTCATGAGGGGGTAGCCATTCAGCAACTCATCTTTTTCGATTCCGGAGGCTGGACAAAGCACGATGTTTCTTGCGTCTCCATATCTTGCGCCGCCAAAGCTCTGTCCGCACATGTCTGTGGTGAACCCTAGTTCATCCATTTTTGAAAAGATTTCTAGGGCATCTGCAGCGTCTATCCAGTGAAGCTGTATGTCCTGTCTGTCAGTTATCTCCGCCCGTGATCTACCGTATTCTTCAGCTAACTCAGCTACTCCCCGAAACTGTTTGGTGGTTAAGAAGCCTCCGGGGACTTTTAGTCTTAAGAAGTGGAGGGAGCCTGTTGGATTCATGGGATTGCTGTCGCGTCCAATAGAGAATCGACCCATGAACCGTTCTATGTCTGCTGTTTCTATCTTTGCCAAGATTGTTTCATCTCTTGGGTATGACTTCACCTTCTGATGGGTTGTGGTGTTTTATTAAGTTAATATTCCTGTTTAGGTTAGTCTTGTTTTCTGATTTCATGGGGTAACTCTCTCTTTCCGTGTTTTGTGAGGTCACCGTTTAGAATGTGTTTTTGCATCACTTTGAAGGAGTTGAGGCATGTGTCTGGGAAGAGTGTAACTATGGTTGAGCCTTGGTTTTCCTTTGCTATCTTTCTTGCGGCGAAGTAGTTTAGTCCTGATGATGTGCCTACGAGATAGCCTCTTCTCCACAGGTACTTTGTAGCTTCAAAGCTTTCTTTATCGCTGACTTCACTCCAATTGTCAATTAAGTCCCTGTTTTTTCTGATTAGAGTTGGCTCTAAGGATTCTTGGAAGTTCCTTAATCCTTGGATGTGATGGTTTTCTTGGGGCTGAACCGCTATACTTTCCAATTCAGGATTCTCTACCTTCAGGTAACGGGTTATGCCTACAATTGACCCGCCTGTGCCGACTCCCAGAACGATGTTTGTTAGTTTTCCGTCGGTTTGGTTCCAGATTTCAGGTCCTGTTCCTTCCATATGGGCTCTCAGGTTGTCTTGGTTGCTGTATTGGTCTAGCCATATCTTTTTTGGATCATCAAGGTACATGTCCTTGACTTTTGCTATGGCGCCGTCTCGTTCGTTTCTTCTTGGGCAGTAACCGTCTGGGGTTTTTTCAACCGTTGCTCCCGCCTCGATTATTCTTTCAAAGGTTTTTTTGCCGACAACGCTCGGTATCACAATTAATGTTTTTAGACCTAAGAAGCTGCCAGCTTTTCCGTAGGCGATTCCAAGATTTCCTGAAGAGGCTTCAACGAAGACGCTGTTTTCGGATGTTACTAGACCCTGCTTTATTGCTCCTTCCAGCATGTATATTGCTGCTCTGTCTTTAACGGAGTGGCTTAAAGGGTTGTAATATTCGAGTTTTGCGTAGATGGAGCTGCCGTTGACGTTATCTATGTGTACAAGTGGGGTTTTTCCGATTTTCTGTTTGAGAAGATGTATCTTTTTGAGGTAAGAGCTAGATGGAAGAGAATCGACTGATATTAAGGAAGATTTTTGGGGTTGAACAAACATATCCACCAGCCATCTATATCCCTCATAACACTGTAATAGTTATTTTACACCTAGCAACAAAGGATATAAACATTACGTTTTTTCCGTCCATCTTTCCCTCAGAAGGCTTTGAAGTTTTTGCACTTGTTTGAACGTTTTGAGAATGGTTGTTGTTTCGGCGAAAAGCTTATAACGGTGTTATAGGCTATGTGGTCATAACAGTGTTATAGCAGATGGATCAAGAAGGAGACACAAAAATGACACCAAACGAAAACGATGTAAAGAAAATCGCAGCACAACTCGAAGGAAAAAAAGCTGAAAAAGTTTTAGAGTGGGCTGCAGAGACGTTTTATCCCAAGATCGCCTTCGCATCCAGCTTCGGCGCAGAAGACGTCGTGCTCATTGACATGCTTCAAAAAATTAACCCAGACATCATAATCTTCACTCTAGATACGGGACGCCTCAATCAAGAGACATACGAGCTAATCGATGATGTTAGACGAAAATACAACCTCAAAATCGAAGTGTACTATCCAGATGCCGCCTCCGCGGAGAAGATGGTGAGAGAGCATGGCGTGAACCTGTTTTACACAAGCCCAGAATTGCGTAAGCTCTGCTGCCAAGTACGGAAGATAGAGCCGCTGAAAAGAGCGCTTAAAGGGCTTGACGCATGGATTACGGGTCTAAGAAGATTACAGAACGTTTCAAGAGCAGACATCCAGAAAGTTGAAGTTGACCATTTCAACGATGGAATAATCAAGATTAACCCTCTAGCCGATTGGACAAACGAGCAAGTTTGGGACTACGTCAAGGCAGAGAAACTTCCATACAACAAGTTACATGACAAGTGTTTTCCCAGCATAGGCTGCGAACCTTGCACCAGAGCAATCAAACCGGGAGAAGACCTCAGGGCTGGAAGATGGTGGTGGGAAATAGACCTCACCAAAGAGTGCGGACTGCACCCTCACCAAAAGGAAGCGTGAAAGATGAGCGGCTTACCAAAACCCCACGGAGGAAAACTCGTCAACCGAGTCATAGCTAGTGATAATATAGAAGCGGCACTCAAAGAAGCGGAGGAGCTGCCCAGATTAGATGTTAACACAGAATCAATCTTGGATGCTGACAAAATCGCGGTAGGAGCATTCAGTCCCCTAGAAGGATTCATGACAAAAGAAGACTACACAAACGTAGTGCATGAAGGGCAACTGACAAATGGACTCCCATGGACGATACCAATCATACTTGCCCCCAACGGAAAAAGAAATCACGAAACACTAAAGACAATAAAGGAAGGCGAGGACATCGCCCTCTTTTACACCGAAAAACCCATTGCCATACTCCATGTACAGGAGAAATTCAAGTACGACAAAAAAGAACTTGCAAAGCAGACCTTTGGAACAACTGACCCCCAACACCCCAACGTTAGCGAACTATACAAGAACGGAGAGACGTTAGTCGGCGGAGAAATCAACCTCATCCAGCACGTAGACTTTCCCGCTGCAAAATACGAACTAACGCCCTCCGAAACCCGAAGAATCTTTGAAGAACGAGGATGGAAATCAATCGCGGCGTACCAGACCAGAAACCCGCCGCACATGGTCCACGAATATCTTCAGAGATGCGCCCTAGAAATGGTTGATGGACTCTTCATCCACCCTGTTATTGGAAAGCTGAAGAAAGGGGACTTTCCACCAGATGCAATAATGGAAGCCTACGAGTACCTTACACAGAACTATTATCCCAAGGACCGCGCCGTCTTAGCCACCCTATCGTTATCCATGAGGTATGCAGGACCAAAAGCCGCAATCTTCCTAGCAATCATCAGAAAAAACTACGGCTGCACACACTTCGTGGTAGGCAGAGACATAGCAGGTGTAGGAAACTATTACGGTCCCTACTCAGCCCATGAAGCCTTCAAAAAACTGGATTTGGGCATAGAACCAATCTTGTTCAGAGAATCCTTCTTCTGTAAACAATGCCGCCTTGTAGCTACAGACAAGACTTGCGGGCACATCATCGAGAATCACATCAGAATAAGCATGACGGCTTTAAGAGAGATGCTCAAAAACGGTGAGCTGCCTCCACCGGAGATGATGCGCCCAGAAATCGCCAAGATACTGAGAAAATACACTGGTCTACTCGTGTAGACCCAAAGGGTCACCAATTTGTATCTATTCTTTATTTACGCCATAATTGGGTTCTTGGCGCAATTCATCAACGGCTCAATAGGCATGGGCTATGGAGTCACATCAACAACTTTCCTCCTCTCCTTCGGCGTAATCCCCGCTATTGCCAGCTCAAGCGTACATACATCTGGAATTTTCACCTCTCTCATCTCAGGTGTCGCCCACTTCAAGATAGGCAATGTCAAACGGGAAATTGTTCTGCCTCTCGTAGTATCTGGCTGCATAGGAGGAATTATAGGTGCATATGGGCTTATTTTCACGCCAATTACCCCGCTAAGAGTCCTAGTGGGTGTCATACTTCTTGCGCTGGGGTGCCTTGTCCTCTACAGATTCACATTCGACGGTATCCACATCAAGGTGAAAAAAAAGTCTACCAGAACGCTTCTTGCATTAGGGTTTATGGGAGCCTTTTTGGATGCCATGGGCGGCGGAGGATGGGGTCCAATAGTTACACCCACGCTGATTTTGAACCATAATGACCCCCGAGAAGTTGTTGGTTCTGTGAACTTCGCAAGGTTTTTTGTAACTGTAGCGATAGCCTCAACTTTCTTCATTCTTTTGGGTCCTAGCGGCTTTGATTGGAGTCTGGTTGCTGCGTTGATAGTAGGTGGCTTGATTTCTGCCCCCATTGCAGTGTTGCTCTGCAAAAGATTGGTGCATTGTGGTACACGAAGAAAATTCGGGCAACTTGTGGGATTTGGAGTGATATTGCTCAGCATATACATGCTGTTCAGGGTTCTTCAATGAAACAGGCTGTGGTGGTTCTGAGAGCTGATATTCCGATGGGAATAAAACTATCAAGAAGATATTAATAAGAGAATAACATCCAAATCGTTAAAACACTAATGGAGGTCTCGAAACTCAACCACATAAAATCCCTCAAATGTAGGCAATGCGGCAGAGAATATCCGCCCACCAAAACCTATGTTTGCGAAGAATGTTTTGGACCCTTAGAAGTAACATACAACTTCAACTCCATAGAACTAGACAGAAAATCATTCCATAACAGACCAAACACAGTTTGGCGATACTTCGAACTGCTACCAGTACAGGACAAAACGAAAATCGTGGACCTAGGCGCAGGCTATACAATCCTGCATAAATGTAACAGGCTAGCCAAAGCCCTTGGATTGAAAACGCTATACGCCAAAGACGACAGCGTCAACCCAACATACTCCTTCAAGGACCGCCCAGCCACAGTAGCAGCATCCAAAGCCGTGGAATTTAACTCCAAAGCCTTCGGAGCCGCATCAACTGGTAACTTAGCCGCCGCCGTAGCCGCCCACGCAGCCAAAGCGGGACTGCCATGTTACGTATTTATCCCTGCTGACATAGAACCTAACAAGATTGTTCAAGCTTCAATCTACGGAGCCAAAATAGTGGCTGTAAAAGGAACCTACGATGACGCTAACAGGCTCGCCGCCCAAGCCGCAGAAATCTATGACTGGGCTTTTGCCAACATCAACGTACGCCCCTACTACGTTGAAGGCTCAAAAACCTTAGCCTTCGAAGTATGTGAGCAACTTAGATGGGAAAACCCAGACCATGTGGTAGTGCCGATGGGCAGCGGAGCCCTGCTCTGCGCCATCCAACGAGGATTCAACCAATTCAAGAAACTCAACCTAATCGAAGACACAAAAATCAGGGTGTCCGGCGCTCAGCCCTCAGGATGCGCCCCTGTAGTAAACGCCTTCAAATCCAACTCCACCGATGTCACCCCAATCGAATACCCAGATACCATCGCGAAAAGCTTGGCTGTAGGAGACCCAGGCGATGGAGTTCACGCCGTTGAAACCATACGCCAATCGGGGGGAACAGCAGAATCCGCCACAGACGCTGAGGTGGTGGACGCAATTAAACTTTTAGCGAAGACCGAAGGAATATTCACGGAACCAGCAGGCGGCGTAACCATAGCGGTTCTGAAGAAGCTAGTTGAAAGCGGAGACATTTCACCAGATGAAAAGGTTGTATGCTACGTGACAGGTAATGGATTGAAAGCAACCGAAGCGGTTCTGCCTCATATCCCGAAACCAGTTGAAATTGAACCCAACCTAAAGTCCTTTGCGAAAGCCTTTAACTTGGAGGAGTTGAAGTGGCGAAAGTAACTTTACGGGTTTTCGCAACTTTAGCTACAGCCTTGGGAAAGAAGGAAGTGGGGGCAGAAGGCTCTTCGTTGAAGGAGGTTCTTGACTCTTTGATTGAGGAACACGGTGAAGAGTTCAAGACAAAGATACTTGATAGCGCAGGAAATCCGAGAAGGCATATCAGAATCTATATAAACGGTAAAGATATCCGCTTCCTTAAGAAGCTCAACACTCCACTCAACGATGGGGACGAAGTGTTGATTCTTCCGGCAGTAGTCGGAGGCTAAAACTTAAATGACCCCCACCAGCGAGACAAAAAAAACCAAACAAAATGAGGCAGACCTTTCCCGCGAGGAAATGGAATATTATTCAAGACAGATTGTTCTGGCTGAACTGGGATACAGCGCCCAATTGAAACTTAAAAACTCCAAGGCTTGCCTGCTGGGTTTGGGTGGATTAGGCTCTCCAGCTGTGACTCAATTAGCCGCGATTGGAGTTGGACATTTGCGTCTCGTTGACAGGGATGTTGTGGAATTAGCTAATCTGCATAGGCAGCACCTCTACGGAGTTGATGACGTGGGATACCCAAAGGTTGAGGTTGCCGCCAAGAAGTTGCATAGATTGAATCCTTACATCGAAATAGAGCCTCTTCCCCTCTACATAACAGAGGACAACGCTGAAGAAATAGTAAAGGGCATGGATGTGGTGATTGACTGCTTAGACAGCATGACACCCCGCTACGCCATTAACCGAGCATGCGTCAAACTTGGCATACCCTACATTTTTGCAGCCGCAATAACAACCACAGGCAACGTCTCTACGATAATCCCGGGAAAAACAGCATGCCTCGAATGCTTCTACGGCAACCTCGAAGATGACAAGCTACCCAAATGCGGAGTGGTGGGAGTTCATCCATCATTGCTGAGTATAATAGCAAGCTTGGAAGTCAGTGAAGCCATTAGGATACTTACAGGAAAGCAGCCTCTTTTAGCCAACAGGCTCTTCCACGTTGACCTAGAACATATGGAATTCAACGAAATTCGCCTCTCAAAAGTTGACGAATGCCCAGTCTGCGGCTCAAAACCTCAAGATTCTCCTATGCCTCTTAAACGAGAGCTCGTTGAAGAAATCTGTGGAAGAAGCGGAAAAAAAGTCTTCGTCATCATCCCAAGAAAGAATCTCCAAATTAACCTAGCTGAATTACAACCCTATCTCAAGAAAAACGGTTTCAAAGTAAAAATCAGCGCTTCCCTCGGCTTAACCTTTGACAAAGATCAAGAAGTCTCCGCCAGCATTCTTAAAAGCGGAGTCATGATCGTAGAAGGCCTCAAAGAAAAGCAGGAAGCCCTAAACTTTTTCCGCGAAACACTTGTGGATGGGCTTGGCATCTCTGAAAAATTAATCTCGTGAATCTGGAACCTCCAAGAAACGGTTCTTCGTTCATGTTGGTGACAGGGTATTGACTGAGAAGAATAGAAAAGTGCTGGTCCTGCTCTCCGGTGGCTTAGACAGCACATTAGCTGTTAAAGCAATGCTTGAGCAGGGTGTGGATGTGGAGGCAGCCATTTTTACCACTCCTTTTTGTCTTTGCGACAAGTGTGCAGCAGAATCTGCGGTGAAAAAGTTTGGAATAAAGGCTCACACAGTCTTTCTGGGCAAAGAATACTTGGATTTGGTGACAGATCCTCCCCATGGCTATGGAAGCCGGATGAACCCCTGTATCGACTGCAGAATATTGATGCTGAGAAAAGCCAAGGAGCTGGCACAGAAAATTGGGGCAGAATGTGTCGTAACCGGGGAGGTTCTGGATGAAAGACCTTTCTCCCAAACTAAGAGGTCTATGGAACGCATAGAAAAGGAGGCGGGAATGGAGGGAGAGATTCTGAGACCTCTATCAGCCAAACTATTACCAGAAACAGAGGCTGAGAAAAGTGGGCTGGTAGATAGGGAGAAGCTCTTTTCGATTCGTGGCAGGCGAAGATTGCCACAGATGAGCCTGGCTAAAGAGTGGGGAATTAACGATTATCCTTGTCCGTCGGGAGGATGTCTGCTGACTGACCCACGGTTCGCTGATAGACTCAGGGAGTTCCTGAAGCATAACGAGCGCCTAGAAATAGATGATATATCGCTCTTGAGAATTGGCAGGCACTTCAGGGTTGATGGCTGCAAAATTGTTGTGGGAAGAAACGAAGAGGAGAATAACCGCTTATTGTCCATTGCTAGACAAAGAAAGCGACCCTATCTAGAGGTTGTTGGTTACATGGGTCCGATAACTGTGTTAGAAGACGGATGCCCAGATAAGGTGGTTAAGAAGGCTGCGGAGATCACTGTCAGATACTCCGATGCTGCAGAAGGCGTCGAAGTGGATGTTAAATATGTAGCCGAAAAGGTGAAGACCCTAGCAGCCAGTGCAGCAAGTGATGAAGAGATAGAACTGCTTCGAATCTAATAACTAACTTGTCTAACAAGCGCAGCTTATGTTGCATACAATGCTTTTAAGCCGTGTATACACTAAAATAGAGCCATGAAATTCGCGTTATTTGCTGTTGTTCTTTCAGTAAATCTCCTGCTGCTCCTCGGGGTTGCCGTCAGCGCGCTTTTTCCAAAATTTCGTATCTGGCCACCTCCAAGAAAGAATTCGTGGCAGTTCTGGGTCAGCTGGGTCCTTTCGGCGATTGGCATGGGTGGGGTGCCATTAGTTGGAATCCTCGACTTGGAGACGTTAGGTTATGCCCATTGGTCTCGCTTTTTGATTGGGGGTTTGATGATTCTGATAGGAGGCAGCTTTGCCTATTGGGGAACCCTAACCTTGAGTACACATCAGAGCCTTGGTTTGAAGGGAAAACTGGTGACGGCTGGTCCGTATCGGTTTACGCGAAATCCGCAATATGTGGGTTTCATTCTTCTGTATGCGGGAGTAATTCTTGCCACAAGCTCATTCATGGCTTTAGTCACAGGAACCATTGTTGTGGCTGTGTTTGTGATACTTCCTTTTAGCGAAGAGCCTTGGCTACGGCAACAATATGGAAAACCATACGAAGAGTATTGTAAGAACGTGCCCCGATTTATTGGTCTCCGATCCTTCAAACCAATAAAGACGCAAACCTAGAACGACGAATTTTACGGGGCATCAAGGGCTGTCTTTAGCCGATTTTGGGGAAGAATTTAGGGACTTTCATCCGATATTTCTCGTACTGGTCTCCGAATCTTTCCAGTAATTCTCGTTCTTCCAGTTCCATGGTAACGAAGTAAGCAATCAGCAGGTCAGTTAATGCCATAATTCCAACAGCGATAACGCTTGTAATCAGGAATGTACCTACAAGAATGAGGGAGTGCGCCCCATAAGACGGGTGCCTCACCACAGAGAAAGGACCAGACATTACCAGACTCCCATTAGCATCAGTTTCTGGCTTCAGCTCCGTGTAGCCAACTGTAGCCTTGATTCCAAGCAGTTTAGCTGTCCACGCATGAAGAGCAATGCCCGCGACTACGAAGAAGACTCCAATAGCAATTATAGGTGAATTAACAGGGATTTCATTTTGAAGAAGTGCATCTTGCAAGGAACGTATTACGTAGGCGACGGGCAACCATTCCAACAGCCAGACAAGGTATGTCCGGACGCCTAGTTTTCTCCAAAAACTGGGGACTAGGTGTAGTTGAATTAGAGACATCGGTATTGCTGGCCACATCATCAGCATCATCAAAGCCAATTCATTAAACATAATCTCACCGTCCAATAACAGAATGTGGCATCTTATAAAAAGAGAGATTTATCTAACGTATACTTCAACAAGTTTGGACGTGCGGGTAGCTACTTCACCCCAACGTGTAGTGCCACTGCTCCGAAAGTTATATGCTTGAATAATACGCTTTGGAATCCAGCGTTGAATAGCATGTTGGCAACTTCTTCTGCTGAGGGAAAATTTGTTGCTGATGTTCCAAGGTAACGATAGGCGCCTTTGTTTCCTGATATGAGCCATCCGAGAAGGGGCACAGCTTTGCTGAGGTACAAGTGATAGAGAATTCTTAAGGGCAGTGATTTTGGTTGGCTGGTCTCCACAAATATGAACTTTCCATGGAGGCGAAGTGTCCTTAGAACCTCCATTAGAAATGTCTTTGCCTTGGGGTTCCTGTAGATTAGGTTGCGGAAGGAGAATGAGATGCCTATTCGATTAATGGCATCATCTTTGAATGGGAGGTGAGCTGCATCTGCAAGGATAAAGTTTATGTCGCTTTTGCCGTCTCCTATTTTCTTCTGTTTAATATCGTTTCTTCGTCTTTCTGAATGTTCTTTGCCTTTCGCCCGTTTGAGCATCATCTTGCTGAAGTCCAGTCCAAGCATGGTTGTCTCTGAAGCAGCATAGGTTGATATGTTTAGTGCAAGGTCGCCAGTTCCGCAACAGAGGTCAACGATGACTCCATCAGACGCGCACTCTTTGGCGCATGTCTTTCGCCAGACTGTATCAAGCCCCCAGGTGAGGAGGTGGTTGAGGAGGTCGTATCTTTTCACTACTCGGGTAAACATTGGTTTAAGTGACATTTTAAGGATGATTGCTTAAACTGAGAGAAATACATATCGCAAAACCTTCTGAAGTTAGCCAACTTTCGAAGACCAACAGTCATAAATATTGAAAGCTAAGAAAATAACTAAACAACATGTTGAACCAAAAATATATGGCAACTGAAAACGAGGGCGCGCCTCCTGTGGACATGCAGAAAATATTTCCAATGGGGCTTATCGTTGCTTCGGTTGTTGTCTTTCTCGTGTGGCTTGTCTTCATCCTGATCTTTGCTTTGTACTGGTCAGAAGAGTTTAATCTGTTTCAAAACATCGTTGTCTTCGTCGTGTCTCTATGCATCACTGGTGTGCTCATTGGCTTGATGTGGATCATCTGGGGACGAGACAAAATGCAAATGTGGAGCCAATGGTAATTCTGGCGCATAATTAAGCGGGATTAAGAAGTTAGGTTAATTAGGAATATGTTCACAGTTGGTTGGTTTAGTTATTGAAGAAGCGATTGGTAATTCTTGGAGCTGGATATGGTGGTTTGCTGACAGCGGTTGAGCTTGAAGAGAAGATAAAGCCTTCAGATGATATTGAGATTGTTCTCGTTGACAAAAATGATTACCATCAATACTTGCATCTTGCCTATGAAATTATTACAGATGCAAAGAAAGCTTCTGATATCACAGTACCTTTGAATGAGTTGCTGGAGAAAAGGAAAATTCAGTTTTTTCAGGCAACCGTCCATGAGATTGACTTCACAAACAAAGTGATTAAGACCAATAACGGCGACTTACCATATTACAAACTCGTAGTTGCCCTTGGAAGCGAACCAAACTATTATCATATTAAAGGGGCTGAGGAGCAATCTTTCTGTGTTAGTTCTGTAGAGGCAGCTGCTCAAATCAGGGACAAGTTGAAGAAGGCTTTAGCGCAAGATAAAGATGCTACTATCGTCGTGGGCGGTGGGGGATTTACAGGTGCTGAGGTGGCAGGTGAAATTCTGGACGAACTCAAATGCCATGTCACCATAATTGAAGGCTCTAAAAGCTTGCTTCCATCATGGGATATGCCAGAATTTTCTAGAAAGGTGACTGCCCTTTTAACAGAGATGGGCGCCGAAATTATTTTCGGCAAATATATCGTTGAGGTTAAGGCAGACACTATTGTTTTGAATGACGGCAGCCAAATTGATTGTTCCCTTTTTATTTGGACGGGGGGGGTTCAGGGTTCTGGGGTAACTAGTAGGAGCGGGTTGAAGATTGGAAAGAATAATAGGGTGGAGATTAACGAGTTTTGTGAAGCTGTTGGGTTCCCTGGAGTTTATGTGGTGGGTGATTGCGCTCTTGTTGTAGATTCCAAAACCAGAGAAATCCTTCCGCAATGTATTGAGATTGCCTTGCAGCAAGCTGAAGCAGTGGCTAAGAACTTGTATGCAGATTTAACTGGGGCTGAGAGGAGTGTTTTCGTTCCGAAGTTTAGTGGGCTAATCTTAGCCGTAGGGGAGAAATATGGTATAGGAATGATCTCTGGAGTGAAGATGGAAGGACGACTTGCCCAAATGGTGAAGAGAATAATTCATCTGCAATATGTTTACAAAATAGCTGGTCTTGGAAAATTATTCAAGGAAATCGTGTAAACAAAGCCAGACCAGAAGAAGTTCTTAACGTTACTCTTTTCTTGTCATAGTGACTTATTGTTTTAATCCAATTGAGGTTAAGGTCTTGAAAGTTGTGTTTCTCGGGACTAATGGATGGTATTCAACAGGCTTAGGTAATACGCAGTGCGTTTTGGTGGATTCAAAGGAGTCCTACGTAATTCTAGACGCTGGTGACGGGCTGTTCAAGTTAGACAGGTATATCAAGACCGAGAAGCCGATAAACCTGTTTTTGAGCCATTTGCATCTTGATCATATAGTAGGGCTTCACGCGCTTAGCAAATTCAAATTCAAGCAACCGCTGAATATATACGGATACACAGGCACAAAAGATGGGCTGAAGATAATTCGCCACCCATACTCTGTTCCCTTTAATGATTTACCTTTAAAAATACAAATTCACGAACTAAAAGAGGGAAAACATCATAAACCCTTTCCTTTCACTTGCAAACTTCTTGTCCACGCAGATCCATGTCTAGGATACAGACTTGAATTAGAGGATAAAATCATCGCCTATTGCGTAGACACCAGAGTTTGCGAAAACATGATTGAACTTTCTGAAAATGCAGATTTACTAATAGCTGAATGTTCATTTAAGCCGGGACAAGTTGAATGGGGCTGGTCTCATCTGAAACCCGAAGATGCAGCAAATGTCGCCAAACAGGCACATGTAAAGAAACTAGCGCTGACCCATTTTGACGCCAGCATTTACGAAACTGTGAAGAATCGAAAAGAGGCAGAATCTGCGGCGAAGAAGATATTTCATGAAACAACCGCAGCATTTGACGGCTTGGAACTTACACTTTGAAGCGTCCAACTTGATAGAAGCATGTGGGTCCATGAAAAAAAGGGGAATGAGTGCATTTTTTTGTCTCCATCGACGCGTTCCCTCTACATGATGAGCGCCCCTTAAGAAAGGAAAGATTTGATGCTCCTTTGAGAACGCATCTGAGATTAATATGCACGAAGTTATGATTTAGTAACTTTACGGTTTTAAATCATGTGAAGCATGGGTATGAATTGAAAATTACTGTTCACTTTCAGAATCCGATGGAAAATAAGAATATCTGAACTAAACGTGTAATAACAAAATAATGATATACAAAATCTGTATTGATTTTTCAATAAACTTTTATGCCACAACAGAAAAACATCTTCTACAATGGATGCGTTGTAAAGTTGACTGGGCCACAAAGCAAATTTGATCTTCCTACATTCTTCCACACCATACTCTTCGCGTACCAGAAGAAACTCAAGGACATCCTAGGCTCTGGAGAAGCAGTTTTCGTACATCCAGTGCTGGATACCATCAACCTAATTGAACGGCAAAAAGGCCTTAACTTAATCAAAGGGGAAACGCTAGACGAGGTTTTTAATAACTTCGCGAAAGAACTTATGAGAACAGGATTTTTGAAGGAAGCTACCTTCAAGAAGCTTGGTAACGAAAAATACATGTTTCACGTTGGATGCTGCACCTTTGCTGAAACCTGCCACGATCTGCTGAAGCCGAAGGACGTGGCCTGCACCTATGCGCTCATAGCCATGGCAATTTTCCAGTCGGTCACGGGAAAGAAAGTGAGAAATGTGGAATCGCAGTTTACGCCGGACGGCGCCGACACATTGATTGAAGCTTTGGATGGAAGTGAAGCTTAAACGGTTTGGCAAATCTCCGTCATTTTTGTTAATTTTCTGTTTTTCTTTTGTGGCGACGTTCCAGTTCTTCGAAGATGCTGGTAAGCTTGAGTCCTTTTTTGGCGAAGAGCACGAGGATGTGAAAGAGCACGTCAGCGGCTTCATGTGTAATCTCCTTCGCATTGCCTTCTTTTACTGCAAGAACAAGTTCCACAGATTCTTCCCCTATCTTCTGAAGAACGGCATCCTCTCCTTCGGCAGTTAAGCGGGAGACATAGGACTTCTCTGTGGGATTTCGAATCCGTTCTTTCACCACCTCGAAAATCCTTTCAACTATCTTTGCATCAACTTCCTGCTCTTCTTCTGCTATGAAGGGCTTGTGGAAGCACGTTTCTTCGCCAGTATGACAGACCGCGCCTATCTGCTGAACTTTGAAGAGAATTGCGTCACTGTCACAATCTAGAACAGCATTCTGCACTAGGGAGTGGTGTCCAGACTCTTCGCCTTTAAGCCATATTCTTTTACGGCTTCTGCTCCAGAAATGCATTTTGCCACTCTCCAGCGTCAACCGCAACGCCTCCTCGTTCATGTAAGCCTGCATCAACACCCTGTCGTTTGACGTGTCTTGAACAATGGCGGGAACAAGCCCATCTCCTTTTTCAAAGTTCACTTTCTTGATGAATTCTTCAATCTCGGTTTCATTTAGTTGCAATACCATTTCTTCTATCTCCTTTAGACTAGACGCATGGGCACTCCTTTCTCTACGAGGTACCTCTTAACTTCTCCCACAGAATATTGACTCCGATGGAAGATGGAGGCTGCCAGAGCGGCGTCAGCGTCTCCATCCGTCAAAACTTCATAGATGTGATTGAGATTTCCTGCGCCTCCGCTGGCGATTATCGGCAAATTGGTTGCTTCACTCATGGAGCGTGTCAAAGCTATGTCGTACCCGTTCTGGGTGCCATCACAGTCCATGCTGGTTGGCAAGAGCTCCCCTGCACCCAATTCTTTAACAGTCTTAGCCCAAGCTAGGGCATCTATTCCCGTGGGCACTCTTCCACCCTCAACATAGACTTCCCACCAGCACCTCCCCGCAGGAGTATCTACGACAATCCTGTCAGGCAAGTTGGTGTCCACGTAAACTCTCTTAGAGTCTATGGCAACAACTATGCATTGACTGCCAAAAACCTCAGCAGATTCCTTCACGATTTTTGGCTCTCTCACCGCCGCAGTGTTTATGGAAACCTTATCTGCTCCAGAAGAGAGAGCATTCTGAATGTCAGTTATGTTTCTGATGCCTCCGCCCACAGTGAAGGGGATGGAAATCATATCCGAGGTTTTTCTTACCACATCCAACATTGTGTCTCGTTTCTCGTGAGAAGCAGTTATATCTAGGAAAACCACCTCGTCAGCGCCCTGTTCTTCATAGACCGCAGCAAGCTCCGGAGGGTCTCCCTCGATTCTCAAGTTCACGAATTGCACGCCCTTCACAACCTTGCCGTCCATGACATCAAGACAGGGCACTATTCTCTTAGCTAACATTCCTTGACAGCCTCCAACGCCTCTTTAAGGGTAAACTTTTTCTCGTAAAGGGCGGTGCCAACCACCACACCCTCCACACCAGTCCCAGCCAACTCCACCAAGTCCGCTAGAGTGGCTACGCCACCAGATGCGATGACCGGAACTTTCACAGCTTCCACTAGTTTCACGATTTTTTCCATTCTTGGTCCCTTCAAGGTTCCATCCACGCTGATTGATGTGAAGATTAAGGCGCCAACTCCCATGGCTTCGAAAGAGCGGGCGAGGTCCAAGTAATCTATTTCGGAGCGGCTCTTCCAGCCGTGGACAGCCACTTTTCCCTCTTTCTCGTCCACAGCTACGGCAACGCTTTTTGATCCGTGGCGACGGGCAGCCTCTTCTACCAATTGGGGTTTCTGAACTGCGGCTGTTCCGAAGATTACGCGGTAGGCGCCGAGTTTCAGGAGAGAATCGGCTTTTTCGAGGGTTCTGATTCCTCCGCCTATCTGCACCTTCACGCTTACAGTTTCTAATATTTTTTTGATTGTTTCCATGTTTTGTCCAGAACCTAAGGCTGCGTCGAGGTCGATTAGATGGATGAGTTCTGCCCCTTGGTTCTCCAGCAGTTGAGCCGCCTCTAGGGGATCATTGTAGTAGACCTTGCTTTTCTCTGGGTCTCCTCGAACTAGTCTGACGCATTTCCCCTCTAGGATGTCCACTGCTGGGATGATTAGCATGCTGGCTACCTCTCCACGATCTTTACGAAGTTCTTCAGGATGGTTAATCCGGTTTTGCTGCTCTTCTCAGGGTGAAATTGTGTTGCAAAGAGATTCTTTTTTGCCACAATCGAAGAAAACTTGACTCCATATTCCGTAGTGGCTATGATTACTTTCGGGTCCGAGGGCTGTGGATAGTAGGAGTGAACGAAGTAGACGTAGGAGTGGTTTTTAACTCCCTCAAGCAGCGGATGAGCATGTGTGAAGTCGATGGTGTTCCATCCCATCTGGGGAATCTTTACACTCTCAGGCAGTTTGACGATGTCTCCTGAGATGAAGTCCAGTCCCCGAATTGAGCCGCCTTCGCTGCTCCGCGTGAAGAGAAGCTGAAGACCCAAACACACCCCAAGAATAGGCTTATCCGCCTCCATAGTCTCAGTTACAACGTCAGTTATTGGCACAAGATTTTTGACTGCTGGTGCAAAGGCGCCCACACCCGGCAGAACGATAGCATCTGAACTGCGCAGTTCCTTGATGCTGTGGGTAATCTGAACCTGAGCTCCCGATTTTTCGAGTCCTCGTTTGATACTTCTCAGGTTTCCCACGCCGTAATTCACGACTGCCACCTGAGGTGCCGTTACAGAACCCCCTTTGCGCTTGGAACCTGATCTCCGATTCTTGGGTCTAGTTGTAAAGCTTCCCTCAACGCCAGAGCTAAGGCTTTTACGGCTGCTTCTATTTTGTGGTGTTCGTTGCTGCCGTAGAGAACTGTTATGTGCAGGTTGGCTTTCGAGGCTTGGGCTAGGGAGTCGAAGAAGTGTTCTATGTCCTCGGTTTTCAGGTCTTCAATTTCTGGTTGCATTAATCTGAGGTTTCGGATGATGTAGGGTCTTCCGCCCAAGTCGACAGTTGCTCTTGCAAGGGATTCGTCCATGGGAACATAGGCTGATCCGAACCGTTTGATTCCCTGCCCTTTATCCACTACTTTACGCAGTGCCTCGCCCAAAACCAAGGCTACATCCTCGCTTATGTGGTGCTTCAGGTCTCCTGTGGCTTTGACTTTCAGGTCGAAGAGACCATGTTTCGCTAGGGTGACTAGAAGGTGGTTCAGAAATTTGATGCCCGTCTCCACCTCTATTTTTCCTTTTCCGTCCACATCTAGCTCCACGGTTATGTTCACTTCTTTCGTTTTTCTTTCAACCTTCACTTTTCTCATTTCAAACACTTCCTCCCAGACTCTTGAGTATGCCTGGAATGTCATTCACATCCGTTATTATGGCGTCAGCTCCATGTTTGGCGTATTCAGTAAAAAGTTTATTTGAATCCTCCGATGAGGACAGGACGCCTAGAAACGATAGGTTCTCAAGACCTTCAGACCTTGCGTTTTCAACCAGCAGGGCGTCTGCGATGCCATCTCCCACATAAGCCACCCCACTTGCCTCCCCGAAGAACTTCTCTATCAACTCGATGAAGAGAGTGGGGTCTGGTTTTCCAAGCTTCTCCATTTCAACCTCAGATTTAAGCAGGTCTCCAAGGAACACTGATTCCTCTTCGTCAAAATATTCCAGATAGTTGTATTTCTCTAGGATGTACATGCCCTGGATTCTGGGTCTTCCAGAGTATATTCCAAACTTGCCAAACTCTTGCCGAAGCACATCAAGGGTCTCCTTTGTGGGAGTGAACGTCTCTTTGTCTATGAAGCTTGCATCAAACTTGAAAATGGATGGCACGCCATAAAACTTGTTGAATAACATTCTGCCCAGATATGTCTCTTCAAACAGGCGCTTCAGAAGGTCAGGTTTTTCGAGGTCGTAGGGTATCAAGCGCCTAGCAAGCCTTTTTTCGTCATTTTCAACTTCTGGGTCAACACCCACAAGAGAGGCTTCAATGGGCTTCGGTTTTTTAAGGTTGACTTGTGTCAAGAACAAATCCAAGCCTACAAGGTCGTCGTTCTTTAGGTTGGCTAGGTCAGTTCCATTAATTCCGTTCTGTCTTAGATAGTAACCGACTTCGCTTAGATTTTGAAGGAAGTTCTCTGCATCTGAGAATTGGAGGTTGTAGAATCGTTTTATGAAATCTTGGAGGGCGCTTTTTTGTTCAAGCTCTTTCATTGTGAGGTTGAGGTAGTAGGTGATGAAGGCGTAGGAGAGGTTCCAATCGTTGTTGTACAGTCCCGTATCCTTAAACTTCTGAATATCCCGTAAAGTAGCTAGCTTCCCCTCTTCTCCCTCAAGACCCAGAATCTCTAGGAAGTAGTAGTCAACAACCTTCCTTATGGTCTGGCGGTATGACTCTGAGGTTTGAACTAGCACACCGTCGAAATCGAAGATTATCTTGTCTATTCCACGAAGAGTCTCCTCGGCGTCTTCCCTCAGGTATATCCGCCTTTCTTTACTCAATAATTGGTAAGCCATCCTTGCCTATTCCTCCAGAGCCTCTTTAAGGGCTGAAAGGAAGGTTTCGTTCATGTTTCGGGTGCCAACGGTGACGCGTATGCAATTCTCTAGGAGAGGCAGGTGCCCCCTGTCCTTCACCAAGACATTTCGGGTTTCCAGCCTCTCTTTAACGGTGGCTGAAGTGAGATTGCTTTTAGTTACTTTGAAGAGAATGAAATTTGCATCAGAAGGATAAGGAGTTACCCCATCGATTCTTGTTAGGTTCTCCATCAGCCATTGCCGTTCGTTGACTACGAACTTGATTCGTTCTTCGAAGTAATTCCAATTCTGTAGAGCCAAGGTTATGAGCTGCTGAGTTACCACATTCAAGTTGAAGGGACTTATCACTCTCTGAACATACTCCACGATGGATTTGTTTGAAACCAGATAGCCGAGGCGGAGTCCAGCCAAACCGAAAGCCTTCGAAAAGCTTCGCAATACAACAAGGTTATCATAGTCTCTCACCCACTTGATGACCGAATATCCAGCGAAGTCACCATATGCTTCATCCACCACCACAACACCCTTGAATTCCTGCAAGAGTTTTTTGATGTCCGCTTCGCGGAATTGGTTGCCGGTGGGGTTGTTTGGAGAACAAACGAAGAGCAACGAAGCTTCCCTGTCAGCCTTCTTCAATACAGAGTCAACATCCAACTCGAAGTTAGGTCCCAACATGGCAGTGACTTTGCTGCCTCCATACAACTGCGTGAAGAAAGTATACATGGGAAACGTGGGCTCAACCACCACGACCTTCGAACCCCTTCGGACAAACACCTTCATAAGCAAATCAATGATCTCATCTGCACCGTTAGCCACCGATACCTCAGATTCGCTGAAGCCGAGGAAACTAGAGACAGCCTTGACAGCCATGCATCCGCGAGGAGGAGGATACGCTCTAACGTCAACGCTTCGGCAAGCATCAAGCAACAGCCTTTCTATAATATCGCTTGGCATGGCAAAATTCTCGTTGAAGTCCAACTTCACGATCTTTTCACAAAGTTTTCGTCCAAGGATGGTTTCAACCTCATAGGAGGAAAGATTTCTAACTTCCTTTTGAATTAGTTCCTCAATTTTCATCTTTTTCATCCTCTCTTATTGCGACTGATTTTGCGTGTCCGTCGAAGCCCTCCATCTTTGCGAGGGTAACTGCTGTCTCCTTCAGCGTCTCGTAGCCCGCTCTACTGCACTGGAGAAAGTTTATTGTCTTAACAAAATCTAACGTTGAAAGACCGGAGTAAAATCGTGCATAGCCTCTGGTGGGAAGGACGTGATTCAATCCGGAGGAGTAATCGCCAAAAGCCACTGGCGAGTAACCGCCCAGAAAGACTGCTCCGGCGTTTCGAATCTTGTTGAAGACTTCGGTGGGAGCCTTGGTTTGGATTTGTAGGTGTTCAGGAGCTATCAGATTTGCGTATTCTATTGCCTCTTCGATGTTCCTAACGACCACTATTAGCCCTCCTTTTTGGATGGAGGACTTTATGACTTCTGTTCTGGAGAGGGACTTCATCTGCCTGTTAACCTCTTCTTTAACCGCTGACGCTAAAGCTTCGGATGTGGTGAGGAGAATCGCCCATGCTTGGGGGTCGTGTTCTGTTTGGGCAAGGAGGTCCGAAGCAATAAAGGAAGCCTTGCCACTCTCATCAGCGATTATCAAAACCTCGCTTGGACCAGCTGGAACGTCAATAGCAACGTCCTTGCTTACCTCCAGTTTCGCGGCTGTCACAAAAACGTTTCCCGGACCCACAATCTTGTCTACTTTTGGCACTATTTCTGTGCCGTAAGCCATGGCGGCTATGGCTTGGGCTCCCCCAACACGATAAATCTCCGTTACTCCAGCTATGTCGGCAGCCACCAAAAGCGCCGGATTAACGTCTCCACCCTTTCCCGGTGGTGAACATATAATGGTCTTTTCGACTCCAGCTACTCGTGCTGGGATGGCACACATCAGCACCGAAGAAGGATAGGATGCTCTTCCTCCGGGAACGTAGACACCAACAGACGATAGGGGTCGAGTAACCTGCCCAACGGTTACGCCCTCCGCAATCTCCATGGTCCACTTGTCTCTGACCTGTTTCTTGTGGAAACTTACGATGTTATCTGCGGCTTTCCTTAAAGCGCTGATCTGATTTTTTTCCAGTTTTTTGTATGCCTCTTTTATCTCCCTCTCGTCAACTTTGAGCTTTGATGGGGGAAGGCGCACTTTGTCGAACTTTTCCGTATATTTCAGAAGGGCTTTGTCACCCTTTTCTCTGACATCATCTATTATCGGTATAACCGAAGAATAGATCGTGGATAGGTCAGATTTTCCCCTGTTCGTCACTTGGTTAAGCAGTTCCTTTTTGAATTCTTGAGCGGTTACAATTCTCATTTTTTTCCTAACCCTCCTCGCAGTCTGGATAATAGCTCGGTGATTTGCTTCTCGAAGGTTCTATAGGCGATCTTATTGCAGGCTAATCGGGTAGTTGAGTCCATGATGGTGGCGATTATCCTGAGGCTGTTTTTCCGCAGGGTTTCGCCGCTTGATGTGATGTCCACGATTACCTGAGCCAAACCCAGTTTAGGGGCAAGTTCTGAGGTTCCGCTAACCTCCAAAACTTCCACCTGCTTTCCTAATCCTTCGAAATATTTTCTGGCAAGGACTGGAAATTCGGTTGCTACTCTTGTCAGAGCGGGAATCTCACTGACCGCATTGATGGTTGAGGATTCTGGAACAGCGACGACGAGAGTGCACTTGCCGAATTCGAGGTCCAATAACTCGAGAACATCTGCTTCTCTCTCGATAATCAGGTCGTGACCAGTGATGCCTAGGTCAACGGCGCCGTAGTGGACGTAGACGGGTATATCGTAGGCTCTGGCGAAGACCGCCTCGAATCTTGGGTCAGAGGTCTTGGAAACGTAAGTTCGTTTCTCCTCCAGAATTTCTATGCCCGCCTGCCCCAGCACCTCCATCGCGGGTTGCTTTAGGCGCCCCTTGTTTGGTAGGGCGATGCGAATTCTTTTCTTCATTTCAGGATTGCCCTCCGAGTTCTCGAAGGAAAGCTTCGAGCATTATACTTCTTGAAATGTTTGACTTTACATCGTAGACGGTTATAGGGGACTTGAGGGATGAGCCGACTGAAACCACGTAATCTGTTCCAGCAAGCTTTCCGTATTCCAACGTTTTCTCAAGGCTCCTCCTCGTTACCTCCAGTGAGGCGATGACTCCGGCTTCACGAAGAGTCTTAACTGCTTCCACCGCAGTACTTCTGGACCTAGACGAGACGATGACTTTGGCTTTTGTCTCTTCTGGGAACTCAAAGCCCTGAGCCGTGAGGGCTTGGAGGAGTTTTCCTATTTCCAGTGCGAATCCTGTTGCTGGGAGCTCGAGTTTTCCAAATTTTTCGATGAAGTTGTCATATCTGCCTCCGCCGCCGAGTGGAAGACCCATGTTTGGAACGGAAGCTTCAAACACCATCCCAGTGTAGTATTCAATCTCTTTTGTTAAAGAAAAATCGAAGAAAACCATGTCTTCTATGTCGTAGTCAGCTAGGATTTCCTGAAGTTCTAGGATGCTTTCTAGATGTTTGTTAGCCTTTGGATATTTTGATTTGTTGAGGGATATTGACGAAACTTCATCTAATCTTCTGCAACAAGAAAGCTGAAGGAAAGCTTCCCTGAGTTTGGAGGAAAAATCGTTCTCTTCCATGAACTTCCTTAGATTCACAGCATCTCGACACGATAGAAGATTCTGAAGATTGCCTTTCTTTTCTTTATCCAAGCCTGCCGCATCCAAGAGGTCTTTGAGAAGGCTAGCGTGACCTAGGTCGATCCGCACTTCCTTCAAGCCAATTTTCTTCAGAGACGAAATGAGCAGAGCCAAGATTTCTCCATCAGTTTCAGGGGTGTTGCAGCCGACAAGTTCAACTCCAGCCTGACAGAACTCTCTTTCTCTCTTGAGGTAAGATTGGCTGTACCTGAAAACATTGGTTACATAAAACAGGCGAATCGGCTCGGGCACGGAGGGCATGCGGGTTGTCACGATTCTGGCGACTGGCGCCGTCATTTCGGCTCTCAGCGCCAAAATTTTTCCGTCGAAGTCTTGGAACTTGAACATGGCGTCTACCAGTTCAGGTCCGACGCCTGTGGATAGGGTTTCTACGAATTCGATGGTGGGGGAGCGGACTTCGCTGTAGTTCCATAGTTCAAAAATTTCTTTTAGCTGGTCTTCGATGTAGCGGTATTGTTGGACTTCGTTAGGCAGGTAGTCTCTGGTTCCTTTCGGGGTGTGTAGTCTGGTGAACGTTATTCCTCCCTGTCATCGTTTGTCCTCCATGTGGGTAATTTGTGGGTTGGAACCCATATTACGCACATCTTATATAAAGGTTTCTGAAAGAAAATAGTGGAGACCAGAGAACATTGCGGATGACCGAGATAGTTCGAATAGACTCCAGAGGAAGAGTCACCATGCCCTCCTCCATTCGTGAAGCCGTGAGGCTCTCAGAGGGAATGTACGTAATGCTGATAGCCGATTTAGACGAAAAAGAGGTTAGAATCACCCCCTTCGCCGACCCAGAAGCAAAACTGGTTGAATTGCGCATCACCTTCTCAGACATCCCTGGCGCCCTCGCAAAAGCCGCAAACATCCTAGCAACTCAGGGAGTCGACCTGCTTTCCAGCCAATCCAGAACTCTGCGGAGAGGAAAATCAGCTGAATGGGTTGTTGTAGCCGACGTTTCCAGATGCAAATGCAAAGTGGAAGAACTGGAGAGAAAAATTGTTGCGGAGGGTGCAGCGGAGGAAGTGAAGTTTAGAAGCTATACATGAAAGGAATGGATTATAAGCAACTAACCAAGAAGGTCTATTTTCTTGGGGTGCCCGGATATGGAAAAAAGGGTCTATGCTCTGTTCGGCATTTCTGGACCCTTGCTAGTTTACTTTTCAATTGCAGCATCATTAGTTCTTTCTCCAGGGTTCAGTTGGGAAAGCAACGCCTTAAGCGACCTCGGACACGCCGTTACGAGCAATGCTGCCCCCATATTTAATCTTGGTCTGTTGCTAGCGGGTTTTCTTCTGATTGTCTACGCGGCAACGGTCTTCAAAGAACACGCTAAGTACAGTAGCTTCTGCCTGTTGGCTTCATCTTTTTTAATCCAGTTGCTGGCAGCTTTCAATGAGGTATACGGTTCTCTTCACTATGCGGTGGCGGTGCCCCATTTCGTAATGCTGAGCATCACTTCCATCGTTTACACCATAGAAAGAAGGTCAGCCGTAGCTCTAACAACCTTTCTGATAGTTCTCGGCTCATGGATGCTATATGGATTAGGCATATTCAACATTGGCATTGCTGTTCCAGAAACCATATCAAAACTTGTTGTCGCATGGATTATGTACTCAGCCATCAAAATCTACATCAGCAAATCAACTTGATTCTGAATCAGCTAATACACTGTGATGCTTCTGGTTCCCGGCAGTCTCCTTATCTCGCCGATCAGTTCAGAGGGAATATCGCCCTCAATGATTAAGGTCAGTTTCGGATGTTCACTTATGCTGGGGTCTTCTGCCAGAGCCTGCCTTATACTAAGCCCCTTCTCTGACACTTTCTTCGTAACCTTCGCAATGATGCCTGTCTGGCGAGCATCCTCAGGAACGAAAACTATTACGCTCAGGTTGAATTCGCGAGCAACCTCCTGCAGCGAATACACCTGCCTAAGATTCATGTAAATCCTCTTCAGCTCGCTCTTCGCGAGTATTGTTTGAACGGTGTTGTCGACGGCTCGGCGTTCAACTCCCACTTCCTTCGCAATCTGGGTGTGGGGAATCTCGATTCCACCGCTCACGACCTTGCCGTCTTCCCTGACTTGGAAGCCCCTCTCAAACAAGAGCCTTGCCACCCTCTCTTGAGCAGGTAAATCTTTGAAGAAATCTTTGATTTGGCTCCACATACTTACCCCTCCTTAAGGCACACTGTTATTCGGCAAAGCTTATATAACAACTTCATGGCATAAAAAAAGTATTCTTCAAATCCGAAAAAGAGAGTGAAAAACTAATGGTACCCAAAAAAATATTGCTAGACGAGGAAGAAATACCCAAACAATGGTACTGCATACTGCCCGACCTGCCTAAACCATTGCCTCCAATTATAGACCCAAAAACTAAGGAACCTGGACCCGGCATCGTCCCTCTGATATTTCCCAAAGAAATTCTTGGGCAAGAGATGAGCCAAGAAAGATGGATAAATATCCCTGACGAAGTGAGGGAGGTCTATCGTATCTGGAGACCCACACCCCTTATCAGAGCCACTCGATTGGAAAAAGCCCTCAAAACACCAGCCAAAATCTACTACAAATACGAGGGAGTCAGCCCCTCGGGAAGCCACAAACCCAACACTGCGGTTCCACAAGCCTACTACAATATGAAAGAGGGAAAAGAACGCATGGCCACCGAAACTGGAGCTGGCCAGTGGGGCTCAGCTTTTGCATTTGGTTGCATGACTTTTAACATCGGCTGTACAGTATACATGGTCAGGATTAGCTACGACCAAAAGCCCTACAGACGCGTATTGATGGAAAGTTACGGCGCCAAAGTTTACGCGAGCCCAAGCAAAGAGACGAAAGCTGGCAGAGACATTTTAGCGGAAGATCCTAACAGCACAGGAAGCCTAGGAATTGCCATCAGCGAAGCTGTAGAAGACGCTCTGAACCACCAAGAAGCAAATTATGGTATAGGCAGTGTCTTCAATCATGTTCTTTTGCATCAAACAGTGGTAGGACTGGAAACTAAGAAACAGCTTGAAAAAGTAGATGACTACCCCGACGTAATTTACGGATGCATAGGTGGCGGCAGCAGCTTCTCAGGTCTCATGTGGCCTTTCTACTACGACAAAGTCACAAAAAAGGCTCCAAAAGAAACCCGATTTGTAGCAACTGAAGCAACTGCTGCACCATCGATTACCAAGGGAATATACATGTACGACCACGGGGACACAGCAAAAATTACGCCTTTAGTTAAAATGCACACTTTAGGACATGACTTCATTCCACCACCAATCCATGCTGGAGGTCTGCGCTACCACGGTATAGCTCCAACGTTAAGCGTCTTGCATGAAGCAAATGTGGTAGAGACCGCTGCCTATAATCAGGTAGAGGTCTTTGATGCTGCAAAACGCTTCATAGAAAGCGAGGCGATAATTCCTGCTCCCGAGCCTACTCATGCCATTAAGGCTGTCATTGATGAGGCTTTGAGGTGTAAGAAGACTGGAGAGGAGAAGACCTTGCTCTTCCTGCTCTGTGGTCATGGCTACTTTGATATGCAAGCTTACGATGACTACAATCACGGCAAACTGCTACCATACAATTACCCAGAGGAAAAGGTGCAGAAGGCAGTAGCGAAGATAAAGGAGCTTTATCCCTGGTTGGAAACGCTCCCCTACTAAGCACAGCTAAATAGCACTGAAATTCTGAAAATTCCCCCTTCTCTTTTTTGTTAAGTTAATCCGCCTTTCTTATAGCAGAAAATCCCTTTCTGATCATTAGGTCAATTCGAAAATCATTCTTAATTTTAGGGTTATAGGTTATAGATTAAAGTAAGGGCGAACATTAGTACTTTGTGGGCTGAAGTTGGTTAGAGTTTCTCAAATCACAAAGAGGGACGGTCGAATAGTTGATTTCGATGAGACCAAGATAACGAATGCCATTCGTAAGGCATTAGAGGCTGTCGAGAGAGGAGATAAAGACGCTGCAAAAAAGCTTTCGGAAGATGCTGTGAAGCTCATCAACGAACGGTTTAAGGATAAGATCCCTAGCGTCGAGAACGTTCAGGATATCGTTGAGGAGGTTCTTATCAGAGACGGCTACGCTGATGTGGCTAAAGCGTACATTTTGTACCGTCAGAAGCGCACAGAAATTAGAGAAACCAAACAGTTCTTTGGTGTTGTTGACGATTTAAAGCTGGGAGTCAATGCCATAAAAGTGCTGAAAAACAGGTATCTCATGAAAGATTATGAAGGAAAAGTAATCGAGACTCCCCGCCAGATGTTTCGCAGAGTTGCCAAAGCAGTGGCTGAAGCCGACCTTCTCTATGACAAGAAAGCAGAGGTGGAGGAGACTGAGGAAACATTCTATCAGGTTATGGCGAACCGGGAGTTTCTACCTAACTCTCCAACCCTTATGAACGCCGGCACCAGACTTGGTCAGCTCTCCGCCTGTTTCGTTTTGCCTGTGGAGGATTCGATAGATGGGATATTCACCACATTAAAGCAAATGGCAATGATTCACCAGTCAGGCGGGGGAACAGGCTTCTCCTTCTCGAAGTTGAGACCTGCAGGAGACATAGTGGGATCCACCAAGGGAGTAGCCTCCGGACCAGTCTCTTTCATGACAATCTACGACGCTGCCACCAACGTAATTAAACAGGGAGGACGAAGAAGGGGAGCCAACATGGCAATATTGGACGTGACCCACCCCGACATCATAAAGTTCATTGAAGCAAAGTCGAGAGAGGGAATTTTGACGAACTTCAACATTTCAGTGGCAGTTACAGACGAGTTTATGGATGCAGTAGAGAAAGATGGTGAAGTTGCCCTGATAAATCCTCGAAACGGAGAGGTTGAAGGGAAGCTGCGGGCGCGCCACATTTTTGACTTGATAGTCTCCAATGCCTGGAGAACGGGAGACCCCGGTCTCATATTTATTGATGAGATAAATCGGCATAATCCAACTCCGCAGGTGGGAGAGATTCGGAGCACCAATCCTTGTGGAGAACAGCCATTGCTGCCCTACGAATCATGTAATCTAGGCTCCATCAACTTGGCTAAAATGATTGAAAATAATGAATTGAACTGGGAGAAACTGAGGCGAGTCACCAGAACAGCTGTCCACTTCTTAGATAACGTCATCGACGCAAACAAATATCCTGTGCCGGAAATCGGTGAACTCACAAGAGCTAACAGAAAAATCGGCTTAGGAGTCATGGGCTTCGCAGACATGCTAATCCTCCTAGGAATTCCCTACGATTCGGAGGAAGCCTTAGCCGTGGGAGAAAAAATCATGAAATTCATCAGCGAAGAGGCTACGAAGAAATCCGTTGAGATAGGGGAGAAGAGAGGAGCTTTCCCCAACTTCAGGGGCAGCCTCTGGGAAAAGAGAGGCTACAAGACGATTCGCAACTCAACTGTCACCACAGTTGCGCCCACGGGAACCATAAGCATAATTGCCGGTTGCTCAGGGGGAATAGAACCGCTCTTTGCAGTGGCTTTTGTCAGAAACGTCATGGAGGGCACAAGATTGCTGGAGACGCAGCCCACCTTCGAAAAGATTGCAGAGGAGAAAGGATTCTACAGCAGAGAACTGATGTTGGAGATTGCCAAGACAGGTTCTGTACAGAAGGTGGAGATGATTCCGAAAGATGTGCGGAGAATTTTTGTAACATCCTTGGATATCGAGCCGGAGTGGCATGTGCGAATGCAGGCGGTTTTCCAAAAGTATGTTGACAATGCTGTGTCGAAGACGGTTAATCTTCCGCCCGATGCAACCGTGGAGGATGTTAGACGAGTGTATCTGCTGGCTTACAAGTTGAAGTGCAAAGGGATAACGGTTTACCGCTATGGAAGCAAGAAGGAGCAGGTTCTGTACATAGGTCCACTCTTAACCAAAGAGATGGCTACTGAAAAACACGTAAGCGCTGAATCCGAGTATTCAGGCGGCTGCCCAGCAGGCGTATGCACTTTCTGACGCTGAGCAGACTACAGTCGTGACGGATAGTTAGAGGCGCGAAGCTGCCATAACACCAGCTCGTGCAATCAGAGAAACACCAAGCATCATTATTATTGTGGACCAGAAAACGAACCATTGAGTAGTTTCGAGAAGGAAGGACTGAATGAGAAATCCCGCTCCCAACCAGAAAACCAAGTTTCCAACTGTTTCTGCCCTTTTTCCCCATGGAGAAGAGATGAGGAATCTTAGTGCCAAGACGACGATTTGGAATAGACCTATAGCGAAGCTGAATTGGGCTACGGCAGCATAGACCACTGTATAGTCACCTGGAGACACTGGTCCAGGAAGTGTCAAGTCTGAATTTGGAACATCAACCAGTTTAAAGTCACGGAATAAATCTATGATTTTGCCAAAGAGGTTAGGGGTGATTACGAAGAGGATTCCCACAAGAACGAGGAAAAATCCGATGGAAATGGCGGTGATGACGTTCTCTCCAAATATGGGGGCTGATTTCTTGTTTTCGTTCAAGTAATTCACCTCGATAATTGGTTTCTTGCAATATGCGCTTATAATATTTCTCATAAAATTCCGAGTGTATATTTTAAATACGTCTCAGTCAGATAATATCTGATTAGAATTGTATAAAGGTGAATTTTATGTCATATTGCCCGAAGTGTGGCGCTAAAGTCAGCGAAGAAATGACCTTTTGTCCCCAGTGCGGCGCCGCTTTAAAGGTTAAAGAACCTATGCCGCCTGTGAGCTACAGAAGTGAAAAGGGGGAGAAACAGGAGAAACGGGAAAAAGACGAGAAAACGGAGAAGGGGGAGCAGCCGGAGAAGTATGAGAAGGGAGAGTTCGGCATTATAGGTCCGTTGATTGGCGGTTTAATCCTAATATTAGTGGGTTTTATGGCCTATCTCGCAACAACTGGTGTCATTGCTTTTCGGTCAATCCTCCCCTTCGTCTTAGTCATAGTTGGGGTAATTGTGATAGTGGGAGTATTGATAGGCATAGTTACGGCTAAGGGAAGACATCCAAGAACCTGAAGCCCAAACAACATTTCCCGCAAAGGCACCGTACTGTTATCTCATGTTGGTCGATGGGGCAGCAATGATTGGAGTAGACATCCTGAAGCAGATCGTTAATCCCTGGTATGAAGCCTTAAAGAACCCCGCCGAAGCACAGCAGCGAACCCTTAAGGTCCTGCTGGAAGGCTACGCCAAAACACTTTATGGAAAAAAACATTCAGTTCTCCAAGTGGAAGACGGCTCTGCATTTCGGGCAAACTTTCCAAAGATAAGCTATGATGACCTTCGCCCATACCTTGAAGAAGTGAAGACCGGCAACTACTCCGCAATATTGTCTGAGCCTCCTTTATGCTGGGTCATGACTCGAGGTTCTACAGGCACTGCCAAGGTTCTTCCAGTTACAAAGACTCATATTGAACAAATTTTTGGTTGCGGAGCACGAGCCATAATTAACTATGCTCTCCGAAAGAATGCTTTGGAGACCTTGACAGGGAGAATATTGAATCTTAACTTTCCTTCAGCAGTAACTACCCTAGAGGCGGATGGAGAAAAAATTACCTATGGGTACAGTTCTGGAACCTACGCGAAACTCAATCCCATGCTGAATCAGGTCAGCCTTCTGCCCCGACAGGAAGAGATAGACGCGCTGGGTCCCGGCATCACCAAATCAGATTGGGAGAAGAGGTTCGAGTTAGTCTATGAGCGAGCGTTGAACCAGCCGGTAGTGGCAACCATTGGTGTAACGCCGGTGATTTTGTCATTCGCCAGATACGTTAATGGGAGACATGGGAAGAAACCTAAAGACCTGTGGAATTTCAAAGTCCTTGTCTGCACCAGCGTCAGAAAGATACACTACAAGTACGGGCCTGCTCTCAGGAAATATTTCGGTGAGGTTCCCATAGTTGAGATGTACAGCGCCACGGAGGGAGCGTTTGCGCAGCAACTTGATGATCTGCCCTATGTTTCACCCAATTATGACGTGTACTATTTTGAGGTTGAGACAGGCAAGGGAGTGAAGATGCTTCATGAACTTAAGAGGGGCGAATGGGGACGACTACTAATCTCGTCTTGCCTTTTCCCCAGATATGACATAGGAGACATGATTGAAGCCATGGGAAAAAACTACTTCCGCATCTTCGGAAGAGCCAAAACCCTAACAATCCTAGAACACAGAATATACAGATTGCTGTTCGGCAGGTTCCTTTAAAACAACATCCTACAGTTCAGGTGATGTGTACAGGATTGCTGGAAAAAGCTGTTTTTCAACAATATGAAACGTGAAATAATGGGGTTGTATCGTGTATGTATCAGAATTCTCAATTCATAACTTTTACATTTGGTAGAAAGGGTACAAGTTTCTGAGAGGACATGAGTTCGGATACTGCTATTAAACTTGCAGCGTGGGGCATTTACGTAATGTTTGTGCTGCAGGTGATTTTCCATTTTGTCTTTCAGGCAATTGGTTATGATTCTCTTCTATTGAGTATAACCTTGGTGGCGTCTATTATAGTGGTTCTTACTGTTCTGGCTGTATGGCAATTTCTGAAAAAGAGAGTTAAAAAATAGGCTATTACCCAGCACATAAGTTAGGCTGGTGCAGAAGAAGAACCGGAAAGAGGCATAAAAAGCAACTTGCCTAGCGACTCTTTCGGGATGCTGATTGTTTCTTTAGCTTAGCATTCTCTTCTTCCAGAACTCTGATTTCTTCCTGAAGATTTGCCTTCTCGCTCTTCAAAGTCTTAATCTGTTCCTGAAAATAGCTAAACGTTTGTACAACAGTGTTCATGCAGGATGCACACGCATGCACCTGCTTCTCTCTCTGCTCCTTCGAAACTTCAACACCCGACATCGCCAAATCACAAACCATACATTTCTAAGTTATAGAGTAAATCATTTTCCATAAGAACGAATGGTGGGCCGGACCGGATTTGAACCGGCGACCTTCTGCACGTCAAGCAGATGTCCTAACCAACTAGACGACCGGCCCTACAGCTTCTCCTTTAGGATTGTTTTCTCTTATTTAAGTTTCAGTTTGCCCTTTCTTCTTTTCCCATAATGCTTAATAGGTTTCTTATCGGGTTAGTGTCGTGGGCGGGTAGATCAGCCTGGAATGATCGCAGCGTTGGCATCGCTGAAGCCGCGGGTTCAAATCCCGCCCCGTCCACCATCTAATTCTCATCAAAATTTTCGAGACAATTCATATTTGGTGTCTATTAGCAGTGCTATGTTGAAAACAGTACTTTCTGGAAAATACCGCGATAAGGTTCTAGTGCATGTGTTTCAGTTTTATCTTGAAGTCCTGGAGGGTGGACCGAAAGTCGTTTCTTATGAAGCCCATGCTGACAAGCTCGCGGTCTCTTACGCGCCTCTTGGACTGAAGCAAAAGCCTTTTCTTCCATATCCTCCGAAAATCCTTCACCGGACTCAGCAATCCCCTGAAGGTCGCCTTAGCCTCATTACTCTTCCCCAAAACAACAAAACCGACAGAAACCACAAACGTGAAAAAAGATAGGACTGAAAACCTCCACCATGCATTCTTCAGCTCGTAATTCTTAAGGGCAGTCCGCACCCGATTCTTAGAAGAATGATAAAGGGTTCTACTATTCAAGCCTCTCAAGACGCCGCCACGATGGATCACCACGGCAGAAGGAACCAGCAGCACCCGGTAGCCCAGCAGCCTCGCCCGAAGAGAAAGGTCAGTGTCATCATCGTAAATGAAGTAGTCGGGGTCAAAGCCTCCAGCCTCATCGAAAACCTTCCTCCGGACAATACAGCAACCCGAAGAGGCTGCCAAAATCTCAAAATTCTCTTTGAGCCCTTCCTCCTTAGACCCATAGGTTGCAGCCCACGTTCCCAAGGCATCAACACCAGTACAAACATAATCTAAACAACCTTTGTCCTCAGCCAACACCAGCTTAGCCTGCGCCAACCCCACACTCTCATCGCCCTCCATAACCCGCACCAATTCCCAAAGCCAATCCTCAGCCCTGAATTCTGTGTCACTATCCAAAAAAACAAGATAGCGCCCCGTAGTCACACGCGCTCCGATGTTGCAGCCTTCAGCATGCCCCACATTCTCGCTGTTTCGGACAAGTTTTATGCGAGAATCCGAACCAAAATACTTCTCTATCTCCGCGATGCTCCCATCCGTCGAAGCGTTATCAACAACGACAATTTCATAATTAGGATAATCCGTATCCAAAAGAGTGAGCAAACATTGCCTCAGCAGTTCTCTCCCATTAAAGTTTACGACCACAACCGAAACGGAAGGACAACCCCTGCTCTCTCTGGACACACATACCACCATGGGGAACCAAGCTTTAACTAGGCTCAAGCACCTTTTCTCGTTTCATAAACGATTATTAAGCTTTACTTAAAGCCTTTTTTGGCGTAAACAATAAATTGCCTCAATGGATTCTACGCTTACGTAGAAGAGAGAAGCGATTTTAATGGAAGACTACAAAACACTCCCCTCAGTCACTGTCGTCGTGCCAGTACGAAACGGAGAACAGACCATCCAGTCCTTACTGGAGTCCCTTCAAAAGCTGGACTACGACAGAAAAAAGGTAGAAGTGATTGTAGTCGATGGAAACTCAACAGACAAAACCCGGGAAATAGTCAAAAAATACCCTGTGAAACTGATTGTTGAAAAAAGAAAAGGACTAAACATCGCAAGAAACACCGGAATAAGATGCGGCAACGGCGAGATAGTAGCCTTCACCGACTCCGACTGCGTAGTGCCCAGCAACTGGATAACAAAAATCGCCGAGAACTTCAAAGACCCCCAAGTTACCTGTGTAGGCGGAAGCGCAAAAGCCCTTGACGACGACTTCATCTCCCAATACGCCGATAACAGCATAGTACGGCTGATGCCCTTCTTCACGAAACGGGAAGAACTTGAAAAGGTAAAACCCTTCTTCCGCCATCCAGCAGGATGCAACATGGCTTTTAGACGAAAAGTAGCCGAAGAAGTTGGATACTTTGACGAAAACATCCAATATGGCTTCGACGAAGTTGAGTTCGCCGACAGAGTATGCAAGGCTGGTTACAAGATGGTTCTGGACCCCGACGTTTTAGTCTGGCACAAGCACAGGTCAACCCTTAAAGAGTTTCTGAAGCAAAACTTTCAGTACGGCAAAGGAAGCGGTGTGGTGCTTAAACGGAAAAAACTGAGAGACGCCGTCTCCAAATGGTCCTTTCTCGGATTAATGGGATTCATAAGTTGGCTGTTAATAACCGGCTCCCTGACGTTTCTAACTCTCACCTTAAATTCCAGCCTTTTCCGCTGGCTACTATTCGGGTTCACAGGCGTACCTTTGATTATGGTAATGTCAGTCTACGCATACAGAGCGTTCCAAAACAAAAAATTCGCTAGAATAATCATATACCCCATCATTGACATCTTCAGAACCCTCTCCTTCTGCATTGGACAAATTTATCAACTCTTCAAAAAAACCCCTAAGACAACCAACGTGAACGATTTGACGACTTGCTGAGACGCAGAGCATCAACTATTCTAACGTAGCCAACAGAAAAAAGAAAAAAATAGAGGGAAGAAAGTTTTAGTATCTTCTTCGCTGGTATCCGCCGCTTCTTCCGCCGCCTCGTCCACCGCCGCCGTAGCCGCCACTTCTTCCGCCACCGTAGCCGCCGCCTCGTCCACCGCCTCGTCCGCCATATCCGCCGCCTCTTCCAAATCGTCTCTCCTGCTCGTATCGTTTATCTGACAAGTTGTTCTCGGTGTTGACTTCAGTGATCGGTGAATCTTCAAGAACCTCATAACTGCCATACTTTCCTATGTTTAGGCGCATGTTTCCTCTGAAGAGGTTTACGTAACCGTTAGTGATGCGCAGGGTGGCATCGTCGTTTATCGCGTCTATTTTGTCATCCCATAGGGTCATGTATACGCTTGCTGTTTCGTCTCCCACCAAGGCATCTGCAACTCTGCGAACAGAATAATCTCTGCCCGTGACGCTTCTGACTTCACTTTTAGAAACTACCTTCACAATAGTGTTGACGCCCCTCGAATTTGGGGTCAGCGTTTCTACCTTCACCAACTCTTCATTTTCAGGTGACTCTTCAACTGACATTTCATTTACATCCGATTTACCATGCTCAATGAATAGAAGCGCTTCTTAAAGATTTTGGTTTAATAAGTAAACAGTAATGCCATGAAACAATAACAACTCTAATGAAGCAAAGGTTGAAATGTCCAGCGGCTGAAGCGAGATAAGAGCAACCCATTGAAACATTAATTAACGAAGCGGCATTTTCATTATTTTTCATCGTCAATAGCAACATGTGCGCTTTTGGACCATTAATCTTCAGAAGAATTCTTGTTGTTTCTTATTTTTACGAACTTCTTTTTCTTTCGTCGAAAATTGCTGGTGTACTTTTTGTAAACCTCAACTAATCCTTTGTTCTTCAGGCTGGGGATTGCTCCAAACATCCTTCTATTGGGTAAGTTTCTGGTCTGGATCTCCTCCACATCTTTTATGAAATCGTATGTTTTCCTTTCTATTCTACTCAGCTTTTCCAAATTCATATCTAACACTTCCAAAAGGAATGACTTAAGCTAAAGACGCTAGTCTCCTTTTTTGGCTATCAATCGAACAGCGTATCCTGCCACTCTGTTTCTAATTTTTGTTGATGAAACGTTGGTGAGAGCATCCACTAACTTTTTGTTGTTCTCAAAATCTGATGTGAATCTATCTGGAAACCTCTCCACCAGCTCTCGTGCTAACCTCTTCACATGATCAGGTCTCACTTTTCCCAGGTCTGTTTCCTCCATAATTTAAGCTGATTGACAGCATCTCCCCCTCATACAAAGGCAAGCACTACCTAAGAAGGGCTCATAACACTCTATTGGCTTACCTTCCACATATAGAATATTCTCAGCATATTTTATAAGTCTTTATTACAGTTTAATACGATTATTTAGTTAAAAAAAGGCATAAAACAATAAACTTATGTCTAAAAACGATGTTTCGTGAGTTGGTTAGGTATAGCCCTTGTCAGGGTTAAAGGTTATAAACTCCCGCGAGAATATGAAAACATACTTCATTTCCAGTAGTTGTCGATAACGTTACGCACACAATTACTTCGTAACTCGTGCGATTAGAAATTCGATACTGTAGAAAGAGGTTGTAGTTAGGATTGGATAAGTGTGGACTCTCTCCATAAAGAATTCAGGGATAAACTTCCTAGTTTATTAGCTAACACGACTCTAGCCTTGGTTTTTGGGACATTAGGCTTCTTCTCTTCGCTCCTATTGGACACGATAACTGAGGGGCTAGGTTATTTATCGTGGCTAATTTTTGTCCTTGTTGCAGGAGTTTTTCTGATACGAGCATTATCCACTGTTCTAGTTATAGCCGACAAGGCAATAGGTCTTCTAATCACGCATTTGGGCATGAAAAAACCGTCGTCCAGAGACAGAGTGACAAAAGATTTGGTTGTTATCATAGGTATAATTTTGGCACTTGCTGCCATAATCCCTCTTTTGAAAATTTCTGTCAACATCGGAACCGGAGTGGTGGCAGCGATAACAATTGTTGCCGTTGGAGTAATCTTTGTCTTTGTTTATGATATTGGTCGAACTTCGTGGCGAATTTTACAGGCAAAAGCAAACACGGTAACTGAGCGATTTGGGAATAATTCGGAAAGAGATGAGAAGTAAATGAGCGAAACGATATGTTCAATTGAGCAGTTAAGCAAGCATGTTGATCTATCACTTGATGAAAAGAAAAAACTTGAACGAGTTACTGCAAGACACCCCATGAAAGTAACTCCTTACTACATGTCGCTTATCGATTGGAGCAATCCCGCTGATCCCATAAGAAAAATGGCTATTCCCTCACTAGGCGAATTGAGCCTTCAAGGTTCCTATGATACCAGCGGCGAAGTGGAAAATACAAAACTGCGGGGGCTACAACACAAATACTCTGAAACTGCACTGATACTCGCCACAAACAGATGTGCAATGTATTGCAGGCATTGCTTTAGAAAACGACTCGTTGGACGACGAGGAACTAGAGAGATAATTGAAGATTTCAAAGCCCCAGTGCGTTACATACGGCAACATACAGAAATTAATAACGTGTTGATCTCTGGAGGTGACCCCCTTGTGCTCCCTAACGAGATTATTGAACGTTTCTTAGCGATGCTATCTGACATTTCTCATCTTCATTTCATTAGATTCGGTAGCAGGGCTCCAGTCACGTTTCCTTCCAGATTCCGAGACAACGAACTGCTGGAATTATTGGCAGAATATTCTACTCCAGAAAGAAGGCTATTGGTTGTCACCCAATTCAACCATCCAAATGAGATAACTAAACAGTCAATCGAGGCTGTAGACAACCTTACTAAATCAGGGGTGATAGTTAACAACCAGACAGTTCTGCTGAAAGGAGTCAACGACAGCGCTGAAACACTTGCAGAACTGATGAACAGACTAGTAGGCATCGGTGTTAATCCTTACTATGTTTTTCAGTGCAGACCCGTCAAGAGAGTTAAAAAGCAGTTCCAAGTTCCAATATGTGAAGGCGTCAACATTATCGAAAAAGCGAAAGCAAGATGCAATGGTCCCAGTAAACGCTTCAGATACATCATGTCCCACAGGACTGGCAAAATACAGATAATGGGAATTGTTGACAATGAAGTTTACTTCAAATACCATCAAGCCAAAAACAGAAAAAACTTGGGTAAAATATTCAAGCGAAAAATAAATGCAAAAGCCGGTTGGCTAGACGACTTCAAATCAGACCGAAATAAACAGAAAACTCTAGTGACAGCACAGACATGAAATTATTTTGTGGGGCACTAGAGAATAAGGCTAGCAGGGCATATGATGTGCCACTCATAATTTATAAGTTCCCTGCGTAAGTCTTAGTTAAAGGTGATTTTGTGAGTAGGCAAGGAAGATTCCGAGGGCAACCATCATCAGTTCCCCTCGAGAAAATCGATGATTACAGCTGGCGCATACCCACAAGCTACAAGTCAGGCATGCGCGTTCCCGGCATAGTCTTTGCCGATGACCAGCTCATAGAAAAGATAAAAACGGATCGAACTCTCGAACAGTGCGCCAACGTCGCGCACTTACCGGGCATTTACAAGTATGCGGTTACATTACCCGACGGGCATGAAGGATACGGTTTTCCCATAGGCGGGGTTGCGGCTACAGACTATGAGGAGGGGGTTATAAGCCCGGGGGGAGTGGGCTACGACATCAACTGTGGGGTCCGTCTTCTAACCACAAACCTTTCGGAGAGTGATGTTCGACCCCACCTTGCCGCCCTCACCACCACCATATTCAGGAACGTTCCCAGTGGACTCGGCAGCCGCCGCAAAGACTTCCGCCTTAACCTGCATGAACTTGAACAGCTGATTACGGAAGGCGTACCATGGGCAGTGAAAAAGGGGTTAGGGCGACCCGAAGACGCCAAACACTGCGAGGAGGGGGGGCAGATGAAAGGCGCCAATCCGGACAAGGTTTCATCCAGAGCCAAGGGACGGGGGCTTCCTCAAAGCGGAACCCTGGGTTCTGGAAACCATTTCCTAGAGATCGGGAAGGTTGACAAAATTTACGATCAAAAAGTGGCTAAAGCTTTCGGCGTTACCCATGAGGGGCAAGTTACTGTCCTGATTCACTGTGGTTCCCGCGGATTCGGACATCAGACCTGCTCGGACTATCTTCGTGTCATGGAACGGGCTGTTCATAAATACAATATTTCGCTTCCTGATCGAGAACTTGCATGTGCACCAGCCACAAGCGATGAGGCTCAAGACTACTATCAGGCTATGGCTTGTGCCGTCAACTACGCTTTTGTCAATCGTCAGGTGATTACTCATTGGGTTCGCCAGAGCTTCGAAGAGGTTTTAAAGAGGCCATCAGAAGATTTTGGTTTGGATTTAGTTTATGATGTTGCCCATAACATTGCCAAGATGGAAGAGCATTTGGTGAATGGAAAGCGAGCTAAAGTTTGGATTCATAGGAAGGGGGCTACGCGATGCTTTCCGCCTGGCCATAGAGATGTTCCAGATGATTATCGGTCTGTGGGGCAGCCTGTTATTATTCCTGGGAGCATGGGTACGAGTTCATGGTTATTGGTGGGGACGAGTAAGGCTATGGAGGTTTCTTTTGGTTCTACGGCTCATGGGGCTGGTCGTGTGATGAGTCGGTCGGCTGCGAAGAGAAGGTTCTGGGGGGGAGATGTGAAGGAGGCTTTGGAGAGGCGGGGAATCGTTGTTAGAGCTGCTAGTTCGGTTGTTCTTGCTGAGGAGGCTGATCCGGCGTATAAGGATGTGGATATGGTGGTGGATGTGAGCGATAAGGTGGGGATAGCGACCCGTGTTGTCCGGTTGGTTCCGATAGGCGTCGTGAAAGGATAAGTTACGTGAGAGTTTTATAGAGGCTGTGATACATTTCCCCTATTTTTTCCCAAGAATATTTCTCCATAACGGTTTTTCTTGCGTTTGTTCCCATCTTCCTCATTTTAGCTTCATCATCTAGCAAGTCTAGAATTTTTGTGGCGAGAATTTCAGGTTGTGCCGGAGGCACGAGCAGCCCATTTTCTTGGTTTTGAATTATTTCTGCTGGTCCTCCGATGTTGGATGCGATGACTGGTTTTGCGCATGCCATGGCTTCTATTATGGCTTTTCCGAAGGGTTCTCCGAGGGTTGGGAAGCAGAAGATGTCGCATTGCTGGTAATATTTGGGAATCTCTGTATGCGGCACTAAACCTTCGAAGATTACGTTGTCTTTTATTTTCAGGGCTTCGGTTAATTTCATGAGATGCAGTTTTTCGGGTCCGTCGCCGACTACTCTAAGTTTTACGTTTTTGCGTTTTTTCGCTACAGATTGTGTGGCTTTTAGTAGGTATTCAGCTCCCTTTAGTTTGTAGAGGTAGCCCGCGAAGAGTATTTCAGGACTTTTTTTCTGGAAGCTTTTTTGGGAGGGCTTGAAAAGTTCTGTGTCTACTCCAAAGGGTATGGTGCATAATTTCTCTTCATCGATGAACTTTGAGTATAGCATTTTTACTTGATTTGTGATTGCTATTAGCCTGTCGCACTTTTGAATTGTTTTTTTGTGAAGTTTAGCAGTTATCTTCGACAGCATTTTCTCGTCTAGGGGTCTTGGGTAGATGTGGGCTGATATGGGACCGAAGACAAAGGGTTGCCTGTTTTTTCTGAGGATTGCGAGAAGATTGAAGGTTTGGTTGTAAACTGCGGGTAGCATGTGGTGTATTATGTCAATTTTTTGTTTTTGCAGGATTTCTATAGACTTACGGTAGCTGCGGATTAGATACTCCATGTGATTGAGGTATTTCTTGACGGGATTCATGGTTGGCGATGTTTCGAAGGAGCCTGTTTGGTGCAGTGTTGTGTTGTTTAGGGGTTTTTTTATTTGGACTTGGGCTGAGATTGCTTCGAAGTGATAGCCGAATTTTTCTAGCTTTTGGAAGAGGTTGTAGCATGTGATTCCTTCGCTGGATAGGAGGTGGTCTGTTAGGAGATGGGACGCTGAGGGGACCAGTATGTTGATCATTTGGTGAACACCCTTTCTACTCTGGTTACTTTTGCCAAGCCACGTTGGTACTACTACCTAAAATTAGTTTATTTATAAAAATAGCATAAATCTGTGATTCCTTCACCCTGCAGGTAAGGTGAGAAGAAACTTGCTAGAATAAGGTGCTTAATAAATAAAAAAAAGAAAAGGGGGAGTTTTTGCGACTTGATGTCGGCTTCTAGACTGGAATTTCTTCAGGTGGGCAGTCGTGTTGTGGTTTTTCGCTGATTGTGCCTAAGCGTTCGACTACGGTGAATGTTGGGTGTATTGGATCGGTTGGTGGATAGGTGATATGTAGTATTATGTCGGTGACGCCGCTGTTCTCTGTTTGTAGGTAGTAGATTCCGGAATCCCAGAACCATTTAGTTGCGTAGTATGTGTCTTGTCCACTTACACCCCAGATTAGGAAGCCTATGGTTCCGTTGAGGTCTTCGTAGACAGATATGGCTGCGTATCCTTCGCCGTAAGCGTGTCTATCCCAGCAGGACACGGCAAAGATATTGTTCTTTTGTCCAATGTCATCGTGGACCCATTCACCAGATGCGTAGGGTGCCATGGTGAAATCGTTGAAGTATTCTGTTCCTCGGTTAGCGCGTGGTCCTCCTGCGAAGAGCATGTTGCTGCTGGTTATTGGGTTGGATGTGCACCAGTCGTCCTTTAGGCTCAACCTCATGTCAGTTGGGTAGTCGTAGTAGTAGTCGTCCTTGTCGTTTGTTGTTGCATTAGCCATTACGTAGGGAGCGTTTGGTGCAAAGGCTGTGTCTCTAATGTCCAAACCTGTCATTCGGACATGTATTTGTTTCTTTGAGTCGAAGGCTTGGGTCATGTAAGCTGCGCCTGCAGAGTCTATGGTGGCAGCGTCTGTGCCAACCACCATCCACTCGTACTGTCCCTCTTGGTGTGCCCAATAGTCAATATACACTGTAGGTGTGATCGTTGTGTTGAACCAGTCTGTGACGTTTTCATATACGGTAGTGACGTTTAGTCCTAGTTGGACGTCAAGATGGTCGACGAATGTATTCTCGTGAGTGGCAGTTGCGTTCCATCTGAGGTAGCCGGTTGGTATCAATTCTGCCGTGATGTTAGTGCCTGTCTCAGTGATGGTTTCCACGAAATTTATCTCTTCGTCGGTGGTAAAGTCAGTGGTTGGATCCAAATCATAAACCACTTTGAAGTCATAGATTTCAGGATCTAAGTTTACAAAAATTGTTTCGGTGAAGTTGTTAGCTGAAGCAGCAATTCCCGTCACATTGAGCTCAATATCGAAGTCGGCGCCCAAGACTAGACCCAACGGGTCCGCTGCTGTCTTTAAGGAGCCAATGTATGTTGTAGTGTTAGTAGCGGTTGCTGGGTCGGTGACGCCATCGTTAGTCAGTATCGTTTCAGGGAATTCCACATTCCAAGTGTTGCCCCATGAGGGTAGAGTGGAGTACAGTATCTTCACGTGGGTTCCTGGAGCTTGCGTAGTTTTGAATGTTATTGTGCCCACACCAGTTGCGGAGTTCACGGTGAGAGTGTAGCCATAGAAAATGGGGTCTGCCCGGTATGGTTTTTGCAGAACTCCATTAATCAGCACTCTTTCAGCAAATGTGTTGTATGCGTCCCAAGTTGGCTTGATCACAGGCACTTGTGGCAGTGCAATTGAGGTTGTTGCAACTGCTAAGTCGCTTATGTATACCCATCGTCTTGTTTCCTTGTGAACTGCTTGCTTGAGGTCGTAGGGGTTGAAGGTTTCGTCCAGATAATACTGAACTTCTTTGTCTATTGTATTGCTGCCAAGTGACCAAGTTTGGGTAGCAGTAGTGTCGTTGTCGTCTCCATTATGCCTGCTCACTAGCCCGTAAACGGTCACTGCCCTAAACATTCTCTTGTGGTCTTCGTTCTTAAGATCGAAGGCCCACTCACCGATAACGTAGGGCGTATCCGGCTCATGGCCAGCGTGACTTATCAAGTCGTCGACGCCAGGATTCACTGTGTGCTTGTATACCACTGTAATAACGTCGGTGGTCATAGGCTCAACGGTGAAGGTAATCTGGTCAGTGCTTCCGCCAACCCATGTGTAATCCACACCGCCGCCTGTTAGCAAGATGTTGTTCATGAATACCATTGGTTCATCGCTAACAACTCCAAGTCCTATTGGATAAGGATCTGAAGTAGGATAGCCCAAAGTGTTGAAGTCTTCCATTATCGCATCGTCGCCAGAGTCAAGATGACTCCATGTGTCAGTTCTCTCTACCGTGGTCAGCGAAGTTAGTATTGTGCTTCTGGTTATGTGGGTGGTCCCGTCCACCAGTTTTCCGAACAGCGGTGGCCAGAACGCAGCGAACCCGACGTATGCTCCATTCTGAGATATCATCTGAGCAACGTCGTATCCAAGAGAATCAGTGGTGTTATAGAACTCGTGGTATTCACCGTCGTAGACTGTCGATAGATTGTCGTAGAAGTGGGCGAAGCTGGGTGGTGCCGCTGTGGTACCAATATCCCATTCTCCGCGGTTGCTGAATTCAACTTGGAACGTTCTACCGAACTTTCCTTCATCCAGCCTCTTTATGTCTTTGTAAAGGATTACACATTTCTTGACCTTGTCGAACACAAACGTTATCGTTACGCTAACCAGTGCATCATCAGATGTCTTGTCTGCATTGTCGTATATGACGGTTCTCGTTAAAGCAACGAAGCGTCGAGGACCATCATACAGAACCTTAATGTCGTCTGTGGTTGCCCACACGTTCGTCTTTCGGCCACCATAAGGTGTTCCGAGCGGCCCGTTGGTAACTCCTTCTCGCCAAGGTCCGCCAATGCCACTGGCCCCAGAAAGGTCAGTGTACAGCGCGTAGGCCCATGCACGTTTGTAGGTATTTGCCAAATCAGCGTAGTGGATGTCAATTAGCCATCCTTGACTCCAGTCCTTCTCAAGCACATTGGGGTTCGCGAACACATCAAGACCATTATACTCCAAGCCCTGCTTTGCTTCACCGTTTATCAGCTCCCCATACTTGGAGAAGCCAATTATCAGATTATTTTTCTCATATGGATAGAGCACATAAGTGTCAGATGCTAATACGCCATCAACAACCATATTATCCGCATTATAGGTTGCAGCAATTGCTAACTGAGAAACCAGCATAGGAACTAATAGTATTACCATAAATGTTGTCGTCGCCAAAATCATCATTAGCTTTTTTCGATTCATTTTCTTACTCAACTTCTTTTATAGTTTTTTCGCCTTCTAAAGTTCATGGGGATAAGCTTAAAAAGTTTACGCTATATGTAGGTGTATTCTATATTTATATTCCACATCCATACAACACCTTTCTCACTTTCCTGAATAAAATGCACACACGCAGACGTAAATCATTTAATCATCAATAATCCCACCAGATAAATATCACATAATCAAAACACAGACACAAACTCTTTCAAACAAAAACACCAAATAAAGACTCCAAAATCCACAAAAAACACGCCATTTAAACACTCATCAAGATAATCATGGGGGGGAAACTATTAATCAGCAGAAGTGAAGAAGAGTAAAATTTGTGGACAAACGAAAATGGAAATTAGGAAATATTACGAGAAAGAGGCTCAACTACTACCAGACCACCAGAAAGAAATGTACTTCGGCACCCATGGAACAGATACCGCCACGGGAAACGCTCTCTAATACTTAAAAATGCGGAATGACTGAAATGACTGCAAAACCTACTGAGGCCCTTTAATGACAGCTATTAGATGGAAGCAGAAGGAGAGAAATTCTTGGAAAGAGGTTCTTTCAAGCGATAAGACGTTTATGAAAGAGCTGAACAAACCTTACTCATACGGCGTCTTATGGACATTCCTCTATAGACAGAATTTCGAAACAATCACAAAATTAGTAGGCGGCATGAAAGAACAGAAAATTTTGGACATTGGATGCGGGAGCGGTTGGCTCGATGAGTGGGCATCTCTGGAAGGCGGGTTCCCCATTGGCATTGATTCATCTCCCATTTTTCTTAAAGTTTCAAAAATGAGAGCCCACCAAAGAAAGTTTGAAGCCGATTTTATATGCGCTGATGGAGAGCACCTACCATTTAGAGACAACGTTTTTGATTGTTCCATTGCCTATCAATCCCTGCATCACTTTCCTTCTCCCGAAGCTGTCATCCACGAGGCTCTCAGGGTTTCGAAATCCTTCACACTTGGAGATGAACCCGCAAAAATGATTATGCCCGAGTTAGTGCTTAAAGCGTTCAAAAGAATATTCTCGGCTCGTCTGAACGTAGGAGAGGCAAGCGGAATAACCGAAGTCAGATTTGACCCCAAAAAGCTAGAACTAACATATAAGAAAAAAGGATACAGCGTGGCATACAAAAGAACATGGAGCTTTGTTCCGACTATCCTAACAAAACTAGAAAAGTCAAGACTCATAAGAGAAATCTGCAAAACAGGCTACTTCATACTTACAAACACAAAAATATTAAAACAGCTTGGCCATGGTCTAACGATGGTTATTCAAAAGGAGACATCCGACCAATAAGATGCAATCGAAAAAATTAAGCTATTGCCCAACCGTCTTTTGGTGCTATTTCAAAGGCCAAAATTGAAGGCTTAAGTATGCAAAGAGCTAAAGCAAATAAAGATTTTAACGTCCTAGTACCGTAATTAGCCAAGGTGAATTCGGCGATGCCAAATGTTAAGCGGTGGAGAGAACTTGCTTGCACGAAATACGGGCGGACGATTATCGATTTTAGCATCATCACCATCTTGGCACTCATAATTTTTCGTAATTTTATCTTTTCAGGCGGTTGGCCTGGAGGAGGAGATACGCTAGGCTGGGTCGCTAGAGAATATATGTATGGACACGACTTTCGATGGTTAACCATTTGGCGACCCTATTCTTTTGGTTTTGTTGAAGGAATAAACTCGATAGATTTCTTCTTCATGCTGATTAATTTTGTAAGTCAAAACGGCGCAGCAACAGTGAAGACTTTCATGTTTTTCACATTCCTCTTCGCTGGCTTTTCAATCTACACTTTTGCTTATCATTACACACGTAAAAACCTAGCCGCCCTTTCGGCCTCCCTCGTATATGTTCTCAACGGATGGCTTTTCACACAATATACTGAAGGCCACCTTGGGATACTTTTTGGCTACGCTCTTGCGCCCATTTTATTTTTGTTGCTATCCCGAGCATTGAAGCATGGACGACTTAGAGACCTAACACTATTTGCAGTGGTACTATCAATCTGTTTAACAGGCTTCAACCCGTTGTCAGCTGTCATTTACATGCTTTTTTTAGCACTGTTCACAGTTTTCTACCTTGTAACACCACAAAGCAGTTTTCATTTCTGGAATCGAACTAAACGAGTTCTGAAGGTGCTGGTGCTGTCAGGAGCTATATTTCTTTTCTTATCAGCCTTCTACATCATGCCATTCCTAAATAATGCCCGTGCCTCATTCTATTCAGCAGAATTTAGCTATGACTTAGAGGAAACTGTTGGCATAAGCTACAACAATATGTTTGACGCAGTTGTTTTGCGTGGTTCTGAACAATGGGGATATTTTCAGATTGTTGATGTTACTTCCGGGATAGGTCTCCAAATTATACCGGTTTCATTAATTTTGTTTATCATTTTTTTGGTTGCGTACGCGACAGTTTTCGTTAAAACAGATAGGTATACACTGTTCTTCATTGTTGCCTGTTTGATTTCCATATTTTTATCTAAGGGTCCTAATCCTCCATATGGAAACATCTTTGTGTGGGCATGGTTCAATATCCCACATTTTTCTGTCTTTAGAGCAGCAAGCAGGTTTGCCATGATGATCGCTTTCAGTAACGCATTTTTTATCTCCGTACTAGTCGCCATAGTTACTAATTACATCTCAAAGACAAGAAGTTTGCACGCAAAAGAAACCCATTTAGAAACAAAGGGTAGAATTTCGCCACCAGAAAATTTCACTGTGAAACAAAATTTCTCATTCAAATCTCTAAATAAAGCGTTAAAACAAACCAAAACCTTTTTGCATCATTTTTCTATATTGCTGCTGGTTTTCATCTTATTAAGCGGTTTCTTTTCATGCTGGTTCTTTTTACAGAACGGTCTTCAAGTTTATAAGCCTCCTGAAACTTTCATCACACCGTTCGAATGGATTGCAGATCAGCCGCAGGATTTCAAAATTGTCACTGCAACTCGCAGTCCCCCCGAATGGGAGTTAGTTCCTAATGCTCTAACGGATTTTGGATCTGGTGGAATGTTAACTAGTATCGGATGGGGACATGACATCGGCTTTGACAGCTCTTTTATCCATGACAAACCTGTTCTCCAAGACGGCGGTCACACGTTTAAGTCCCGTCAATTCGTCAGCTATCTGCGTTTTGGAGTAGGTAGGAATTATTTAAGTGACCAATTATTGAAATTGCTCGGCACCTTTGATTACAAATATGTTGTCCTACCGGAATATGCCAGTGAAAACATTAAATCCTTCTTCATAAACCAAGAGGGAGCAGAAGTAGTTTACAACCAAAGCGGTTCAATAATACTAGAGAACGATTTTCACAACGCAAGAATCTTCGGCGCCACTTCACACGTGTTAGTCGTTGGTGGAATTAAGAGCTTTTTCACTGCATTGCAGACCGGTTCACTCGATCTTAGCCGTAACGCATTCATCTTCGCGGATCAACTTGAAGATCATAGCTTTTTTGAAGAACCAGTGCTTGAAAGCTCAGGAACGATTCTATTTGACGACAGCGACTTGTTGGATTTGGTTATGTTATCTTCAGAAGACATGAATGTAATGCGCGCGGAACAGTATGCACTGCCAACTCGAAATTATACTGGTTATTGGGGGAAAGCTGCTCCCTGGGAGGATTTTGGGGTACTCGCTCTTGGCAGAAACACTTTAGCAACAACCGGAAACAATAGAGTGAACATTCCTTTTGAAGTAGCTGATGGTGGCGATTACGAAATAATGATACGAGTTGGGTTCAGCAATAACAGAGGTAATTTAACTGTGCACATCGATGGCATCCCTATCGAAAGAGTGACCCCTCACGCAGATAGCTGGACAAGACTGAAATGGGTAGATCTTGGATCCATAAATTTGGAAAAGGGAAAACATGAAATAATTCTCACAAACGATGGGAAAGGTTTTAACGACATTGATGCCATCTCGGTTGTAAAATCATCAATATTAGAGAACCAGATTAACCAGGTGCTTAACGATCTTCAGAACTATCCCGGCAGAATAGTTCAAATTTTAAGTGCGCTCCACACCTTCTCACAGGATATTCCTTCAGGTTGGTACCTAATCCAAGTACCATACCAAGGCGACGTGCTAGAATCAGAATCACCGTCCACGTTTCTTACATCTAACACCAAGATTTTACGCGAAGGTCGATACATGTTCACTATTAGCTTAGCCCAAGGTCCAAACCAAGGGATTCCGAAGCTACAGGTAGATGACAAGACGGTTACTTTACGACAATTAAGCTCCAGCCCTGAAGCAGAAGTGTATGAAGGAGGACCCCTCTATCTGAATGCCAGCAACCACCTAATAGAGGTCGGTGGTTCAGGAAAAATAGATTTTAATCAAATGATCATTTACTCGCTTGAAGACGAGGAGGAAAGCGTTTCCTTAGATAATTTTCGACCTTACGTGGGGGAGCTGGGTTGGAACATCGCGCCCAATGGCAACGCCTCTGCCAGCTCGGCTGGAGTATGGGGTAATATTACCTTAGGAGCTAACGGAGCCAACGACGGAGACATCTACACTAGGTGGGCTTCTAAACCGCATGATCCGATGCCGCAGTGGCTACAAATTGAATGGCAAACCCCACAAGAACTTACCGGAGCACGCATATTTTTTGAACAGGCATACGCTCAGGACTATATGCTACAGACTTGGAACGGCACAGACTGGATTGACCAAGTTAGCGTAAACGGAAACACCAAACGCGACAACACCCACATTTTCGAAGAACCCGTAAAAACCGACAAGCTAAGGATACTAGTAACCTCCACTGTTCCGTTGTATGATCTGGTAAGCATATGGGAACTCGAAGCATATACTCAATCAATTTTCTCAAGCAAAGTGTTCATTCCTCAGGAGGGATATTACAGGGTTGGTTTTCAACTTACATTTGGTCCAGATTATGGAACTCTGAACCTGAGCATAAACAACCAAACAACCACCGTTCCTTGCTACAGCTCCAATGCTGAAATTAAACATGTTGAGGTGGGACCGTTTTATCTCCCCTCAGGCGAACAAAACGTAACCATCAGCGCCACTGGAACAGTGGAGTTCAATGGGATGGCGATGACGCTCAACGACGAAGGAGATTTCGGCTTCTTAGACGATTTATTCGAAGCAGAGTCCGGTCCAAACGTAAGTTATGAAATGATAAACTCAGGCAAGTATGAGGCTCATGTCGAAAACAGTAATGAACCTTTTCTTCTAATATTGTCAGAGTCCTATCACCCCCTGTGGAAAGCTTACATAGACGGTGAGGAGATATCGCCCATTCCCGTGTATTCTATCGTCAACGGGTTCTACATAAACAAGACAGGCAATTTCGACGTAACAATATACTTTACGGGACAAACCTACACTGACATTGGACTAAAAATCACTATAGTCGCTTTAATCATCGTGGTGGCGCTGCTGCTTATCCCATCTAAAAAGCTTAAACATTGGAGGAAGTACGCAAAACAGAAAATACTTAGAGAAAACGCCAGTTCTCATTTATCCAAAGCAAAAGGAGGACAGTTATAATTAAGATAGCGATTCTCCACCACGCCTTAGGCAGGTTCGGAGGAGCCGAAAAAACGGCTGTACTCCACGGCATATACCTTAAAAAACTGGGCTTCGACGTTGAACTATTTTACAACGGTCCATTACATCCTGATTGGGAGAAAAGGGCACGTTCAAACCTTGTTTTCAACACTTTGCCCTTCGGGTTTCCCCCCTCCTTCAGAGGTTTTCGAAACATAAAAAAACTGATTCATCGCCTCAAAGCCTTCGATGTGGTGCTGATACATCATCATATTGGTCCTTTTCTAGCCTTCTATCTAACCGTGTTTCTAAGGAGTAAGCTTGTTTGGTATTGTGGAGAGCCCCTCCGTGCCTTGTGGGAAACTCAGCTGTCGGGAATACCATCCAAGGAGTTAAGCTCCACGGTCCGACCAACCAGCATGGAATGTTACGGTAAATCCTCGACTTCCCTATTTCTTTCGGATAGTCTGTATGACATTTCAATCAACTTCCTTCGCGCCATAGACAAACGAACTGCAAAGCGTTACACAAAGATAATCGCCAACAGCCACTACACCAGAGAAGTCATCAGAACACTTTACGGCCTGAACCGTCAGATAGCCGTTGCGTATCCAGGTATAGAGGTTCAACAGCAAACTCAGGACGACATGAATCAGAGCGTAAGCGATTATATGCTGGCCATAGGGGCGATGATTCCGATGAAGAACCACATTAACTTGTTGAAGGCTTATCATCAGCTCCCGGAAATGTACAGGTCAAGAGTGAAGCTTGTTATAATAGGGGAGGGCCCTCTAGAGGATGAGATTCATTCTATAGCTCATAAGCTTGGTTTAAACGACATAATTTTTCAATCTCCCGTCCAAGAACAGGAACTTACAGGCTACTATAAGAACTGCAAGTTCATAGTCCATCTAGCTTTGCATGAACCCTTCGGGCTGGTTCCCATAGAAGCAGCGCTTTTCGGGAAGCCCTCAATAGTCTCAAACCAGGGGGGAACAAGAGAATTCATCAGGCATGGGAAGAACGGCTTCCTAGTTAACCCCCACGACCCAGACGATGTCGCAAAACATATGAAGCGTTTAATAGAGGACCAGCAGCTTGCCGCTGAGATGGGTTCAAGAGCCAAAGAGATGGTGCTAAAAGGATTCACTATAGAGAAGTCCACTAAAGCTATTGTAGAGGCACTAAAGCCTGGTGCTAACCTAAATGCGCTTGCAGGAGTTGATAATAAGAAAATAACTTTCATCACCGATCCCCTCCTGACAACCGTAGGGTCTACAAGACCGCCATTTCTTTTAGCTAAGGAGCTACAGAAAAATGGGTACAATATTACACTTGTTTCTCTAAGCGTCAGCGAAGAAGTTATGAAGATTGCAAGGGAAAATAATATTCAGGTTAAAAGCTTAGGTTCGAATTTTAACCTCATACATTCATTTCCAATCCTTGAAGCTTGGGGGAAGTCGCTACTTAAACCGAGAAATATGTTCCACATAGATGGTCTGGGTGATAACGAGATAGTGATCAACGCTTCATCCTGTATTAAGGTCAAGTCCAATTTGTATTACGCTCAGGGTCCCATTACGAGAGCCCTCGATGACATGCTCCCTGAGATGCCTACACGTTACAAGTACCTATACCGCTTTATAGCGCCGGTATTGAGGTATTTAGAGAAGAAAACCGTGAGAGACTACGCCTACTTGTCAAATTTGGTGATAGCTAACTCACGGTTTTGCGAGTCTATGTATGAGGATTTAGACGTTAAAGTTGATGGTGTGATTCCTCCTCCATTAGATCGTACTCGCTTTAAACCTACAACCTCTGAACCGACACAAGACTACGTACTGACCTACTTCGGGGTATACAATAAAGAAACCAAGTTTGCAGTTATCAAACAGATAGCCGACACTGGCGTAGCAGTTAAAGCCTTTGGCTACAAGGCATCTGGCATCCCAACCTATATCTCCAGACACCCCAACATCCACTTCCTAGGCGCAATCTCTAACGAAGAGCTTGCGAATCTTTACTCTAACGCCCTCTACGTCCTCTTCACGTTCTCCCATGAACCATTCGGGTACATACCTATCGAAAGCATGGCCTGCGGAACGCCAGTGCTGACCTATAATAGGCAAGGACCCTGCGAATCTGTTGTAAACGGGGTTACAGGCTGGCTTGTAAACAGCGACAAAGAGCTGGTGGACCTCGCTTCGAAGATTTGGAAGGAGGGCTATCCCCAGAAGATGCGGAAGAACTGTGTAGCAAGAGCCTCGCTGTTTGACGCAAAGAAAATCGTTGAGAAGTGGATTAAACTATTTGGGGAACAGCAATAATACTATACCCCGTCGATTTCAGGTTTTCAAAAGATGTCTATAGAGGTTAATGTGTTCTTCTGCCACAGTGCTCCAGCGTCTGCTCTTGAACTCTTCTCTAAGGTTTTTTCCAAGACGATTTCTGAGTTCCTTATCCTCCATCAATAAGGCAAGTGTTTGAGCCAGCTCCGTTGAATCGGATGGCGCTACAGCAAGGTAGTGTTCTCCATTTTGCAATTCGCTTTGAAACTTTGGAACTTTGCTGCAGACAACAGGTTTCCCGTAGTCGGCAACTGCTGCCAACGCTCCACTCGCCTCGACATAATATGGCTCTGTAGACTGTAGCACGATTATGTCACTTTCCCAAATGAGCTGTTCCAGACGTTTTTCATCGACAAACCCCGTGAACACCACCTGCTTCTGGATGGCTGGTGTGATGAGGTGCTTGAAGCCTTCAGAGTAGCCTGTCTTGTCATGGGCATGGCTTCCTCCAACAATTACCAGTTTTGCGTCAGGATACTTTTCAAGGGTCTTTTTGAATGCTTCAATTAAACATTCTATTCTCTTATCTTTCCTTAAGAATCCCAGAGACAAAATGCGGATTGTCTTACCTTTTTTAGAGAACTGGGGTTTCTTAGGGGATTTTTTCACTCCGTGGGGAATTATTACGATTTTTTGTTTTTTTGCGATGTACTCTGTTTGGAGAATTTTTTTCATCAAAGGGTTATGAACAATCACCCTATCTGAAAATTGTATGATGCACCTTGAAACCCACAGAACAGCTATCCGTGCCAAGAAGTTAACCAAAGGATTGGCGTAAATGTGGGCGTCTTTTCGTATCACCGTGTGCATTGTGACAACACGCGGTTTACGACTTGAACGGAAAAAAAATAGTAGAAGCGGAAAAAGGATTGAGGGAAGGAATCCCCCATACAGTAACCATCCATGCTGCAGATGAACAAGATGTGCTCTTGTTTTGAATACAGAAGGGAAGATGCGTGTGGGATACCAAGGACCCCTTTTCCAGCATCTTAGAATAGCGCTGTCTTTTTCCTCAATAGATTCGGGTAATACCTGCTGTTTCGGGATGTTCGCAACAACTACCACGTCCACAGATTTAGCTATCTGCTTATACAATTCAGCGGAGTATAATGCCACCCCATCCCTATGCGGAGGCCAAGTGGTAACAGCGCAAACCTTCAAGTTACACGCCGCCTGACACCTGTAGAACATTCAGGTAATAAAAGGACACATCCGTGGAATTTGTCACGTAAGCATCGAACTCGATGAATGTTGACTGTTCGATTGTAAAATTGAAAGTGAATGCTTGCCACCTGTCCGCTCCAGTGAAATCGCTGCCCTCAATCTTCATGGTAACTATCTCAGAACGCTCTGGTTTCCTCAAAGCCGCCAAGGTAACGGCTTCTTCGGAGGTGGTGGATGATACCCTCAGCACCACCGTGACGTTATAGCTTCCGGGAGGAAGAACGTTCTCTGAAACCGAGAAGAACAATGGCGTTGGGTCAGTAACCTTGTGAATTAACACATCTGTATTCGTAACAGAGTTGCCAAAGGGGACTTCGTCCTGAGCAAGGTTTCCAGTTGCAAGTTGCACATTGTTGTGTGTGTAAGTGAAATTTACGCCTTCAAAATAGTCTACTGGTCCCGTATACCCATTTTTGTAGAGTAGCACACCGTTTGCGTTGACAACTATGCCGTATTCGGCACCGATTTCTGCATCACGCCATCTTGGAGCTACATGTGCTGGTCGGGGAAGCGTGGCGGTATACCACCAAGAATAGACGTTAACCAGCACATAGTCTACTCCGCTCTGGAAATATGGGTAAACTTCAAGCCTGTTGCACACATGGGGATACAGTTCCGGCATAACAGAAACGGAGGCGGTTGAGGGAATCTTATCTAGTGCCAGTCTTGTAGTATCCTCGGCTGTTGTAACCGAAAAGTCTCCGCTTGTTGGAAGTAACAGTATGCTGATGATTAGACTCACGGACATCAAGAAGCCGATAGTTCTCAATATGTCCCTGCTGCTGATGTTACCTAACTTTTTGATTCCGTTGATTGCTGCAACGAAGAGAAAGGGGGAAACGAACGCGGGATATTGAGTTCCAATAGCGTAGTACAGCGGATTAACGGAGAGGAGGCTTGCCATTAGCCAAGGTAAGGTCATTATGAGAGTTAAAGGGTCTAAGAAGGAGAGGAAGGCGAGGGGACCGAAGAGGGACGTAATGTAAAGGAACTTACTTTGTCCGTCATTAAAAAGTACCTGAATCGCCTTCGCAGGGTTTGTCACAATATTGGTTACTATCTCACCTGGGCTGCTGCCTAATTCTCCCCACTCCCATTTCGTGCTTAATGCATTCGGATTAAAATGGGTGATGACTGCACCTGCCAGTGTAAACCAGAGAAGACCACTCAGTAGAAGTATGACGCAGAATATTGCATTCTTTGTCAATTTCTTCGAACGTAAACCATCAAAGATTTCTCCCCGATGTAAGAGGAAAAAGTAAACAGCCATAGCCATGACTATCAAGGGAACAAACTCGTTAACCATCAGGGAAAGCACAACAAAAATGTAAGAGTAAAGAAGCTTTCCCTTCATCAAATAATAAATGGAGAAAAGGAATAATGCAGGCAAAAACACTTCAACATCAAAGTTCGAAATTGGAGCATTAATTGGAGGGTAAACCACATATATAATTGCAAGGAAAGAAGTTACCAACCTGCTATTCAGCTGCTTTTCGCGAAGAATCCAGTAAAGCGGAATTAAGCCAATTGAAACCGCAATTGGTCTAAGCACAAGCAACGTAACTGGGTTTTGGAATATGGCATAAATTGGAACTAACAGAAAAAGGAAAGGAGAGAAATGTATGCCGAAGAGGCTTCCGGAGGGGTTACCAGGCAGCTCAGTCGTGTAGTAGAATAGTTTTCCGTGGTTCAGCGTGGTGTATAAAGATTGAGAATAGATGCCGAGGTCCCAAGCATTTGTGCGAAATGCATAATGGCGCGATATTGCCACGCTGGAAACGACAATGATGTAGACGAATGCAATTAAAAAAAGCATGAAATAATCGGATTGTATTATTGCCTTAATCCGGCGAATATCAATTCTGCCTCCAAGTAGCATTGTCCTATCTACCACTGCTTTCCTAACAACCTTAATCTCCTATTACACATGTGAACGCCCGCCCGCAAAGACCGAGCTAAAGTAAAATCCAAAACATCCGCCATCCTACAACTCAGTAATACACCATCACAGTTATTTTATAACCCTTTTGATGAGAACGTGCCTAGAACCCCAAAAAACCAAAAAAACATCACAAAACGCTGAAAAACACCAAAAATTGAAAACTTTGCCTGTCAGACTCGCGTATGAATTGTCGAAAGTTTAATAATGTGGAAAGAGAACAGAGTAAGCATTTATCAAAGTAGGCTGATGAAAATAAGTGAATGAAGCAATAATGGAGCCTAATTCACGTGTGGCAATAATCCTTCCAACCTACTGTGAAGCTGAAAACATCGCAGACATTATCCATGCAATCGAAAGCCTAGAACTTAATTCTATTTTGTTAGTCGTAGACGATTCAAGTCCTGATGAAACCCAGAACATCGTCTGTGAACTACAAGAAGAATACAAGAACATTTTTTTACTAAAGAGAGCCCAGAAGATGGGGCTTGGAACAGCAATTACAGATGCCTTCCGTTTTCTTCTTTCTCTACCAGAACCACCTAACTACATAATCACAATGGATGCAGACTTCTCCCATTACCCCCAAGACATTCCAAGATTACTGGCGCTCGCCGAAGAGGGCAGCGATCTTGTCATTGGAAGCAGGTACTGTAATGAAGGAGAAGTTAAAGGCTGGAATCTCACCCGACTGCTGGTAAGCAAGGTAGCCAACAAAATAACTGGAATATTAATTAACCTTCCACTAAGCGATTACACAAGCGGCTTCAGATGCTATTCTAGAGAATACATAACAAAGGCGCTTCCAAAACTTCACAGTCAAACATACGAGATTCAAATAGAAACTCTTCGACAGGCAAAACTTCAGAACTCAAAAATAAGCGAAATACCCGTAGTCTTCGAAAACCGAAAGAAAGGAAAATCGAAGTTGTCTCTAGCAGAAATAGCTGGTTTTTCCGAATATATTCTGAAAGTGGTATGGGAACAGCTTTTCGAAAGAGAACAACAAGTGGACTAGTTACTTGAAGCCTAAGGGCAAATCTTCTTCACACTCCAAACCGATTCAGTGCCTATATTCTTGCTGTTTCCTTAGCAGGTGAAAGAGGTATTCTTGTGCGTATCCAGCGTATATCCCAAAGTATTCTCTTCCGAAACAGCTGATGGCTTCATAATCCTTCAGTGTGATGGAGCCTTTACCGCTAACTCTATCAACGAACGAGGAGTCGAAGTGGCTTGCATAGAGATTTGTGGCTGCCCGTTTCATCCAGACATCGACGGGAAAAGCCTCAAGTTTTTCTAAGGAGAAGAGAAGAACACAGTCAGCAACTTTCGGTCCCACCCCCGGCAAAGACAAAAGTTCTCGCTTAGCACCTCTGTAATCCATGCTCTTCAAGGCTTCTAAAGAGAAGTCTCCTCTGTCCAAGATTTTCGTGGTCTCTAAAACTCGTTCAGCCCTGAAACCCAGCCCGCAGCGCCGCAGGTCCTTGGGGCTGGCTTGGGCTAGGTCAGTTGCCTTCGGGAAGGTGTAGAATTCGTAGCCGTCAAAGGAGATTTTTTTTCCGAATCGTTGGGAGATGTTGCAGATCATCTTTTTGATGGCTGGGATGTTCTTGTATGTCGCGCAGATGTAGGAGATGAGGCACTCCCATGGTTCTTGCCGGCTTATCCGCAGTCCATAGAAAAGCTTGATTGCCCTTCTCACATGCTCGTCTCTGCTGACCGTGAAATAAATAGATGGCAGGTCGTCATCCAACCTCAGGTAGCTCTCGATAAACCTCGGATTTGCCTCTTCTGGAAAACCTTGAAACAGCAACTTTTCGCCGACCTGTCTTATCTTAACAACTCTGTCTGCAACGACACCATACCACCAATCTCCCAGTTTTTCCCATCGAAAAAGCTGACCGCAATTTAGGGTATGCTCTAAACTGAAAGGAACCGTCACGCTGTCCAGCCTAATCTCCATGGCTCTTCCCCGAGGCACGCGAATATCACATCTGCAAGAAGGGGTTATACTTCTTTTCTTTACCTATAGTGGTAGGAGATTCATGCCCAGGATACACCTTGAAGCTGTCGGGCAACGGCAAAAGTTTGGTGCGAATCGACTGAATAAGCTCCTCATAAGAGCCGCCTGGAAAGTCGGTTCTGCCTACGGAACCTGAGAAGAGGGTGTCTCCTGTGAAAACAACCTTGTCTCCCAAGAGGGATATGCCGCCTTTCGTGTGCCCAGGCGTGTGGAGAACCACCAGTTTAAGAGTCCCAGCCTGAATGATATCTCCGTCGCGAAGCTTCCTGTCGGCATGAACCAATGAAGCATCGCTCTCGTGGATTAGGAGGGGGGCGCCTGTTGCCTTTTTCATGATGGCATTTCCAGCTATGTGATCGGAGTGCCCGTGGGTGTTAATTATGTATTTGATGTGGAAGCCGTTTTGTTTTACGTAATTTAAAATCTCTTCAGTTTCCCTCTCGCTTTCTACTGCCGGGTCAATTAACACTGCCTCTTTGGTTTCTTCGCAGCCTACAACATAACAGTTCGTGGATAACCAGCCAACTGTGAATCGTTTTATGATCATGGATACATCCCCTGCAGGGCAACTAACAGCTTACCAGAAAGGGAAATGCATTATAAAAACCTAGATAATGCGTAAAGTCTTAAGGCACATGTTTTTCCTTTATTATGTTGTGGTGAATGATGGAGAAGCAGGCTTGGGAAGAGCTGATTCAAAGGCTGATACGAAGCGGTCTTCTTCGGTCGCCCAGCGTCATCAGAGCGTTGCGTCTGGTTCCTCGGCGCCTCTTTCTTCCTGAGGAGGTAAAGTCTCATGCAGCCGTGGACTGCCCACTTCCCATAGGTTCAGGGCAGACAGCTTCTGCGCCGCATATGATAGCTATAATGAATGAAGCCTTCGAGTTGGAAGTGGGGCACAAGGTTCTGGAGGTGGGCGCCGGTTCAGGCTGGCACGCTTCCACAATAGCGGAGATAGTGGCTCCCAGCGATACAACGAAGGAGAAGTGGGGACACGTCTACACAGTGGAGAGAATCCCCGAGTTAGCTGAACTTGCCATAGGAAACATCGCGGAAGCGGGGTATAGCGACCGAATCACCATTATCCACAGAGATGGTTCCTTAGGGTATCCAGAAGAAGCGCCATACCAGCGTATCCTAGTTACGGCGGCTGCTCCAGCAGTCCCCCAACCGTTGATTGAACAGCTAGAAGAGGGAGGAGTCCTTGTTGTTCCTGTGGGAGGCATCCAGTTCTACCAAACCCTAATTCGCATCAGGAAAAAAGACGGAAAAATCCATGAGGAAAACTTGGGGGGAGTAGCCTTCGTACCTTTAATCGGCAAGCACGGCTTCAAACCGTAACTAGCTTTTGCCAAACCACGTTTCAAGAGTTACTTTGCTTTTCGCTTCTTTCATTCCCGCAGTCATTCTGTTGAAGGCTTTACGCACCCTATCCTCAGAAAAGTCCCTCTCGCCACAAAGAAAGCGTATCACACCATCTATGTTAGGTTCTTTCCAATCCAACTTGTAGTTATCCGTAACTTTTGGGTTGAGGAAGATTTCTCGGATTCTCTTGGGTTCAGCGGGAAACTCGGCATCTTTCAGCGTGGGTATGGTCTCCTCAATGCTTCCATGCTGCTTTATCAGTTTTAGGGCGGTCTTCGGTCCTATGCCCTTCACGCCATCAGGATTGAAGTCCGTTCCCACCAAAATGCCAACATCTATCAGCTGCTCCCGAGTGAGCTCCAACTCTTTGAGAACCTGATCCAATTTCATGATTTCCGGAACAACCTCGACGTAGACAGGTTTTCTCGGAATCTTCCGTCTACCACTTATGGTCACGTTTCTCACAAGAGCAGTTGCGCCGAAGAGCAGACTGTCGTAGTCCTGACTGGCGCAGTAGTCGGCGGCGCCCTTTCTCGTTAGGTAAGCAGCCTGAGCTTCGCCTTCAGACGGCGCTTGAATCCACGGCACACCCAACTCATTGAGGAGTCGCTTCGAGTCATCTGCCATGTAGTCCTTAAGCCGTGAGGTCATCTGGGCATAGCTTTGAGCCTTCTCCACCTTGCCTTCTCTCAAAGCTTTCTCATACTTGACGAGAGCCTCTGCCTTGACTTTGGCTCGACGTTTAATCTCCACCTCCTTGAGGGCTGGAGGAACCCCGTCAAAGACATAGGCAACCTTGATGCCCATCTCAAGTAGGTTGGCAGTTCGATAGAATAATCCGCTTAGGTGACTGGTTATCTTGCCTGACCGGTCTTTTAATGGTGTTCCGTCAGGCTGGCGGATGATGGCTAGAAACTGATAAAGGGCATTGTAGGCGTCGATGGCTATAGACTTGCCGCTTAGGCTCTTGAGGTCAACCTTTGTTTTAGGCACCAAATCTCTTAAATTTACACCCAAGTTCTGCGCCACCAGATATTGGTTAGAGGCTGGCTCAGCCTGAGAGTTGAAGGAGTTTCTACCCTTTTTTCGGGGTTAATTCAACTCTTCTCTTTCCTTTGGTAAGGGTTGACACATAGATTTTTCCTTCGATCTCCATCCTCATCAGAGCCTTGTTCATGTCACTGTACCCTATGCTGTCATTACTTGCCTTTACCAAATCATATAATTCAAGGTCAGTCATAGGACCCTTTCTCTCAAGAAGCTCCACAATCTCTGTATAGAGAGGATGCGGTCTCCACGTTTTTAGAGTCATCTTTTTCACTCCTGAAGTAGCTATTAAGCCACAGGCGTCGTGGGCTTCTTCAACTGCCGCGCCTGTTTCATGAAGCCCCTGTACCAAGTCTCCATGTTGGGCAGTATAGATGGACCAATCTTTTCGATAGCTTGTTTAAAGTCGCTGATATTGACTTCTTTGGCTTCCATGTCCCTCCTCAGAGCGTTCAATCCAGCTTCTCTGCAAACCGCCTCTATGTCCGCTCCAGAATACTTCTTTGTCATGGCAGTTAACTGGGACAAATCCACATCTTTTGCCAGCGGCATATCCCTAGTGTAGATTTTGAAGATTTCCAACCTACTCTCCTGTTCGGGTTCAGGAACGTAAATCAAACGGTCAAACCTTCCAGGTCGAAGAATCGCAGGGTCCACTATGTCGGGTCTGTTTGTTGCAGCGATAATAACAACATCCTCCAGAGAGATTATTCCATCCATCTCCGTTAAAAGTTGACTGATGACCCGTTCTGTAACTCCACTGTCAGCGTAGCCCATCCCTCTTCCAGGAACAAGAGAATCAAACTCGTCAAAGAATATGACAGCTGGAGAAGACATCCTCGCCTTCCTGAAGACCTCTCGAATAGCCTTCTCTGATTCGCCAACCCACTTGGAAAAGACCTCTGGTCCTTTTATTGTTATGAAGTTAGCCTCGCTCTCGGTGGCCACTGCCCTAGCTAGTAAGGTTTTTCCACATCCCGGAGGCCCGTAAAGTAGGATACCCTTTGGCGGACGTATGCCCATTCGCTCGAAGACGCCGGGGTTCTTGAGGGGCCACTCTACAGCTTCTATGAGCTCCTCTTTCACGTTTTCTAGACCACCAATGTCTGTCCAGCGAACCGTTGGCACTTCGATGTAGACTTCTCTCATGGCTGTGGGCGTAATCTCCCGGTAGGCGTTCAGGAAGTCTTCCATTCGAACCTCCATCTTCTCTAGAACTTTGGGGGGTACGCGTTCGTCCTCCAAGTTTATTTCGGGCAGGTATCTGCGTAAAGCTTTCATGGCGGTTTCGCGACCTAAGGCGGACAGGTCTGCTCCTGTGTAACCGTGGGTCATCTCGGAGAGTTTCTTCAGGTCAACGTCTTTGCTTAGGGGCATTCCTCTTGTGTGGATTTGCAGTATCTCGAATCGTCCTTTTTTGTCGGGTACACCTATCTCTATCTCTCTGTCGAAACGTCCCGGTCTTCTTAAAGCTGGGTCAAGGGCTTCAGGTCTGTTTGTTGCGCCTATGACGATGAGGTTTCCTCTTCCCGTAAGACCGTCCATCAGTGCGAGAAGCTGAGCGACAACTCGTCTCTCAACCTCCCCTGTCACTTCTTCTCTTTTAGGCGCGATGGCGTCAAGCTCGTCGATGAATATGATGCTGGGAGAGTTCTTCTGAGCCTGCTGGAACATCTCCCTGAGCCTAGCCTCTGACTCGCCGTAGAACTTGCTCATTATCTCTGGACCGTTTATGGAGTAGAAGTTAGCCTCAGATTCGTTTGCAACTGCTCTGGCTAGAAGGGTTTTTCCACATCCCGGCGGACCATGTAACATGACTCCTTTTGGAGGCTCTATCCCAAGCCTTTGGAAGAGCTCTGGGTGCCGTAGCGGAAGCTCAACCATCTCTCGAATCCGCTGAATCTCCTCGTGGAGTCCACCGATATCCTCGTAGGTGGTGCGGGGCACGCCTTTAGCTTCAGGGGCGGGTTCAGCTAGGATTTGAACGTTTGTGCCGTGACTGATTCTCACGATTCCGTGGGGGCGAGCTTTGGTTACTCTGAAGGGAATGGCGTGGCCTAACATCATGACGAGGGTTGTGTCTCCCTCCACGAAGGTTCTCTCCATAAGTCTGTTCTTCACGAAGTTTGTGAAGTCTTCATCCACGTTCAATTTCATATCTATGGGAGCCAAGACAACGTTTATGGCGTTGCTTACCTTTGCTGGGCGAATTACAACAAATTCGTTTATGGCTACTCCCGCGTTCTTGCGGGTGAATCCGTCGATACGTATTGTTTCTCTGTTCTGGTCTTCAGAGTAGGCTGGCCATGCTATGGCTGCCGTGTTTCTTTTCCCAACGATTTCTATTACGTCGCCTGCTGAAATGCCTAATTTTCGCATTGTCTGCTGGTCTATTCTGGCGATTCCTCTATAGACGTCGCGTTGTCTGGCGTCTTCCACTCTAAGTTGGACTTCGCTCACTTGTTTTCCTTCCTTTATGTGTGATCGTGAAACTCCACATTTTTCGAAAGGATAACCTTCCTATATAAACTTTAAAGGAAATTTACATTCTGTGGACCATTAGAGTCTGTATCTGACCGACTCCGACAATTTTATTCAGGCGGTTCTCTACTTCATCTAGAACTCCCGATTTGTCTTCGGGGAGAACCATTTTAACAATCAGGGCAGAGAGACCGAAGGCTATGGGTTCTTCAGCGAATCCCTTAATTGAAGCAGAGCCTGACAGCTGTTTCGTGATTTTCTCTTTTAGCGTTTCAAGGTTGACTGTTGATTCTGACGGAAAAATCTTGAAGGCAATTACTATCTTTCCCATGATTTTTCTTTCCTGAAGTCCTGTCAGCATATTTTTTGCCACATTATGAAGGAACTCATACGCTTTTCGGAAATGTGGACTAGCATGCTAGATGAAATGCCGACCTATTAACCTTACTATGCACTCTTTTCAGTTGTTGACAAAAGCTATATGAAATGCAAGGAGGCTAGCTCAACGCGAAGAGTGTCTTCTAAATGAGGTTGGGTGAGAATTTGAAGTGGAAGAAATCTTCTCCAGAACTTGTTGAAACTTTTGAGCGTCTTGTTCCAAAAAATGTAGCAGTAGAGAATAGAAAGATGTTTGGTTATCCATGTGCCTTCATTGGCGGCAACATGTTCATGGGCTTATTTCAGGAAAGCCTCTTTCTGCGGTTGTCAGAGGAGGACAGGATAGAATTCTTAAAGTTGGACCAAGCGATCAGGTTTGAACCGATGCCCGGGAGACCCATGAAAGAATATGTGGTTGTACCCCCACGGATATTAGAAGATTCTGAACAGATAAGCAAATGGGTCAGAAAATCGTTGAGCTACGTTTCAAGTTTACCGCCAAAAGTCAAGAAAAAGCGGAAAAATAAGAGCTAATCTTCTGAGAAATAATGGAGGGCGATTTGAACGCCCCGCGTCTAGTTGGGAGGTTTGTAAGCTCGCACTTTGATGCTTGAAACTTTCTCCATAAACGTGGTTTTTCCCACGACTTCTACTTTTTCGAAGCCGGCGTTTCTGATTTTCTGGAGATAATCGTTCTCGTCTAACGCTCCAGCAATGCAAGCACTCCACATTTCAGGGTCTTCACGAACTTCTTTGGGAAGTTCTCCTTGCGTAACTATGTCGGAGATTAGCATTCGACCCCTCGGTTTCAGCACTCTAAAAGCTTCTCTGAAAACTCCGTCCTTATCTGGAGAGAGGTTAATGACGCAGTTGCTGATTATAACGTCGGCGGTTCCATCTGGAACTGGAAGTTTTTCGATTTCACCAAGCCGAAACTCCACATTCTCAGTCCCCATCTTTTCTGCGTTTTTCTCGGCAAGTTGAACCATCTCTTCGGTCATGTCCACCCCAATTACTTTGCCCTTGGAACCAACCTTTTTGGCTGCCAAGAAAGCGTCTATGCCGCCTCCCGAGCCAAGGTCAAGAACCACTTCGCCCTCTTTTAAGTCTGCTAGGGCTGTTGGGTTGCCGCATCCTGCAACTGCTGTTGTTACTGACTGTGGCAGGTTTTCAAGTTCTTGGTTTGAATAACCGATTGCCTTGGCAAGCGAAGTTTGTGACCCGCAGGTGGACCCGTCACAGCAGGTTTTTCCTGTTGCCACTTTTGCGTAGCGTTCTTTCACGTGTTGTTTTATTTTCTCGTTTTTTTCCATCATCCCACCACCTTCATATTGGATGTCCAATACGGTAACATCAGCAATATTTAAATGTATTGGATACCCGATAGTTAATGACTCCGAATGACAAAAGAAGACATTGACCTGCCCCCTCCGGAATGCTGCGACATGAGAGGAATGCTTTCATTCCTTATACTGTGGTTGCTGTCAAAGAGACCAATGTACGGACAGGAACTTGCAGAAGAAATCAGCAAAAGAAAAGGAGCCAAACCCAATCCCGGAACCATCTATCCCGCGCTGAAAGACTTAAGGAAACGAAGTCTGATACACTCAAAAAAGACGGGAAGAGTAACAACCTATTATCTAACCGAGAGGGGAAAAAGGGGAATCAAAAAAGCCTGCGAATACTTCTGCAGAGCCTACGGAGAAATCTTCCAAGAACAAACCTGCCAACCATCAAAACAGAAGAAAAATGAAAGCAGATAAAACTGAAGCGCTTAACTTTCAATCACTTCTTTCACTAGATGCTTGTTTTCTTTCAACCACTTTATGATAACTTCTTTGTTTTGCTCCAGCATTCCCTCTGCCAACTCCCTATACATAACTGGCAACTTTTTGCCCATTTCCACTTTCAGTTTTGAAATCAACTCATCTTCCGGACTCAAGCTTCTCAATCCCCTTTGCACATATACATTATGAACTAAATTTTTGTTTTACCAATTAATTCTTCCGCTTTTTTGAAGAGCGGCGGGCTCGAAAATTTCCAACTAATCTACGTCCCGTAGCCGCATCCAAGACGATTGTGCGCTTTTTCTTCTTCTTTTTGTGTCTTACTTTCAGTTTCCAGACGGGCAACAGGGCAACTTCAGCAGAGACTGGCTTAACTCCCAGCGTCAACCTTAACGTTGAGTAGATTTTGTCTCTTCCCAGCTTTATCCGGGGGAGTTTCTGCACTTCTTTGGGAAGCTTTGGAATGAACGTGATGTCCTCATCGTCATCCAAGTCCTTGAGTTTTTCTACGCTCTTTGTCATCAACCTGTGGAACAACATGGCGTTTTTCTCAAGAGAAATCATGGCTCCTGTGGTGGCGCTGAGATAGAAGGTGTCCAGTTCTTCCCTTCGGAAAAAGAATAGGCGTTTTGCCTTGCGAGTTGCTGAAACTTTCCAGAGGGGAAGGTGAGAAAACTCTGCATCGTAAATTTCTTCTTTCTTAAAGAAGAGACCGCCTTCAAGGCATGATTTAGCTCTTTTAACTGCTTCCACCTGAGTTATCCTTGTAGGAATTATCAAAATTTCTCCCACGACATTCTTGGAGGGCTTAAAGCCGAATTTGGACAGCCAATATAGAACCTCTTCGCCCCCCCTAACTTGAGCCTTCTTCACAACCTTAGACCTGACGAGGGAGGCAAGGGCAGCTTCAGCAGCCTCAACGTTCACATTCAGGTTCTCTGCAACATACTCAGCGGAGACACCTTGCCTAACAGAATTGAGGAATAACCGAATTCTTTCGGCGAGCGCTTTCGATGGGGGAGGCGTTGCAGCAGGCTTTTTCACCTCCTTTTTTTGTTTTAGCAGGTACTTTTCGAAGAATTGTCTTGATTCAGCGGGTAAATGCTTTTGGATGTCTTTCTCATCCAACGTCAGATGGTCTGTTACCAGCCAGCGAACCTGAAAATTCACTACGTCATCATAAACGTCTGGAGACAGCATGAGGAATTCGCCGGTTCGGAGACTCGGAAGCTTCTGCAGAACCATTTCAGCCCGCAAGGGGTCTATTGACTGAATAATCTTCTTAACGCGGTCAATGTCCTGCTGTGTCATCATGCGACCCAAGCACCATGTGTTCACCTGAGCGAGGGCTTTGTAGTCGATGTCGGTTATGTTCTGGGTAGCTGCCACAAGTCCAACTCCATATTTTCTTGCCTGCTTGAAGAGAAAGGCGTAGGCTTCTTTGGGAGGAGGATTCCTCGGATAAGGCGGAATGTAGGGAGCAATCTCGTCAACATAGAAGAGCAACTGGATGTCTTCTGAGGGATTCTTCAGCATCCAAACATAAAGTTCTCTAAGCAGAGTGGCGAGAAAGAACTGTTTATCGTTTTCGGAGCTGAGAGTGTTCAAGTAGATGATATTGAGGGGAACCTTTCCGTCGCTCTGATTCATGAACATGTCCATGTCGATTTGGACGCCCCTCTGAAACATGAGGGAAGGCGTGCCCACGGTGAGGAACCTGAGTTTACGGGCAATCTCTTGAGGCTCCCTCTTTGTGACAAGATGATTCAATGTTTCAGTGATTTCTGAATGAGGATTCAGCACTAAGTCAGCCATATGTCCCATGTCCTTGATGGTTTCGCCCTCTCGCCACAGGTGCTCCAGAAGAGTGAAGAGGTAGGCTTTGGCTCCTCTTCCAGCATCCGAATCAAGGTCGTATCCAAGAAAGCTTGAGAGAGAGGAAGCCGTCAAGTCAAGAGCCAAGATAGCTTCCTCATGGGGGGTGTCTCTTGACGGAAATGAGAGGGGGTTGACGCTGATGGGGATGCCTTTGCTGCTGGCGGGGGTGAATATGGCTATTCGTGCCTTCTCAAAATATTCTTCCTGAATCGTCAGGGGCGTTCCATGTTCCTTAATCTCTTCGGGGTTGCCTTTCAGGGCGAGGGAGGAGATGTCGCCTTGGGGATCAACTATGATTACTGGGATGCCGTGGCGTACAGCCTCTTCCATCATGCATTTGCAGAGCACTGTTTTGCCTGAGCCGCTGGCGCCAAGAGCCATCAAATGGCGGTGTAATGCTTCGATAGGTAATTCCACTGGAGTTTCTGTCGCCAGCTCTCTGCCAAGGAAGAAGGACAAGATGGTTCGCCTCGTGGTAAGCATTACGCTCCCCTTTTTTATTTATCTATCTCCACAGGCTGAACAGGTTAACGGCGTTTGCACTTAAATTTCTGAGCAAATCTTACATATTGATTTAATCCAAACATGCAGTATCTCGAATGTTGATGATAGCAAATTGCCAGCTACCAAGAAAATTGTTCTTTCTGCAATAGTGATTGTAGCAGTTGCTTTCTTCATTATTGTAATATTATCCACGAATTTTGATATGGTTCCTTCGGGGACTAGAGAGTTGTCTCATGAGGAAAAATGGGGAATCTATGCTTTGAATCTAGAAACTGAAGAGACAGAGTTGCTTTACTCTTCGGCAAACAAGATTTCTCGTATACGCCTTAATAATGCTGGAGATCAACTGGTCTTTTCCCAGCAGTTTGACCGTGACAGCAGCGAGTGCGTAGTGGAGGGTTCGCCTATTAATCTCTGTGAAGAAATTTGCGTGATCCGTGTTGACGGCGAAGATTATAGGAGACTCACAGATAACGGTCTCTGGGATTTGGTTCCATGCTGGTCCGCTGATGACTCCAAGATAGTTTTCCTTTCTTTCCGTGAAACCTTGGATATATTTATGATGGATGCCGATGGCAGCAACATTGTTGAAGTCTATGATTCTGGGTTTCATGATAGCGACCTGCACTGCTCCGATGGCAAGATAGTGTTCACGAGAAACAGTCAGATATGGATGATGAATGAAGATGGAACCGGGGCTACTCAGATTACGGACCCTCCCAGAGCAGGCGAATGGGGCAATGCTGTTCTACCCTTTGGTGACTATGACCCCAACCTGAGTTCTGATGGGAACAGGATTGTTTTTGAACGGTTGGTTGGGGACGAAACTGTTCACGGCAACTACAACATTTACGTCATCAACTCGGACGGTTCGGGAGAAACAGCCATCACAGACAACGGATACACGCAAGGTCTGCCAGTCTGGTCTCACTCAGGAGAAAAAATTGTGTACCTAGTGAGCGCCATGGGGAATGAAGGAAAATACGACATCTACCTCATGAATTCTGATGGTTCAGAAAATCGCAACATCACTCCAACATACTTTCCAGCAGATTTTCTCTGCCACGACCCTATCTTCTCAAAAGACGACGCCACAATACTATTCGTCGGAGAATGGTACAGCGATTAAATTGGTTGCTCAATCGGCAAATGCGTGTAGAAGTTCTTATATTAAAGGTAGCTGATATTTTTTGAATAAGGGCGCTTTTAGGTGATTAGTAGTTATGGGGAAATGTCCTTCTTGTGGAGCTAAATCAATTTTTGGGATAAAGACTTGGAAGTGTTTTTACTGTGGCAAGATTGTTTGTCTCCGTTGCATGCCTAGCTGGCACGGGCTTCTTTGGTTTAAAGCTGATTTTGAGGGCACGAAAAATGTAAATGCACTTTATGAAACAGTTGGGTTCTGCTCAAGTAAGTGTTATGAAAAATTTTGGGACAAAGTGTTGTCGTTTCCAGCGGACAATTTTGTGGAAACAGACATCTCAAATTTTGAAAAAAATTGGGTTAGATATTGGAATGAATCTATTCTTTCAGCATTGCCTGAGTGTCAAGGAGGAGAGCAAGTCGAAAAGGCTAGGAGTGCAGCAAAAATGCATACAAAAGGATTTGTAGCATTTCCTTGGCTGAGTTCTCCGAACAAGTTCATAGAACCAGCACAAAAATCATGGCATAACGCAAGTATTGCTCTAGCAGAGAATTTAATAAGATGTGGGCGTGATTTGGATGCAGCCACTATTTATGAGAAACTAAAACTATACGATAAAGCAAGGGAGCTACGTAGGAAAGATAAGCACATACTCATCAAAAGGACAAATATTTCCGTTAATCTGAACTCACTTCTACAGCAGGTAAAGGATAGTGGAATAGTTGCAGTTTATCGATGCCCACATTGTAGCGCAAATCTGAGGGTGGGAAAAGACACAAGCATGGAATCTCTACGGAAATGTGCACACTGTGGTTCAGAAGTAGAAATAATGGATTTGGCGGATTTCTTAGAAAAAGCTCTTGAATAGTCACAAAGCAACATAGAACGGAAGTTCTCTCCTTCTTTGCATGAATGTTAACTTTTGAAGAAATGCGGAAATTAATGAACTAAGAAAAACTAATAGGGAAAAGTGGGAACGTGATGAAAAAAGCATTGAGAACACATAAGTAAGATTTATGTTCTAATGGCGGTTTATTCTCTTTTGGCGGGTCTAGGCGGGGGGCTAGGGGTCCCCTGTACCGTAAACCCTCTATACGACGGGCTGAATGCCTTGGCGAGGCGTCAAAGATCGTCAGGCTTCCCCAGTCCTCTAACCGTGACTATCCGTCCCTTTAGGCTGGCGGTCATGGAGCAGCCTCCGTAGGGAAGCTGTCAACCGCGTCTACCAGGCGAACCTGGCCAGGCCCGGGAGGGAGCAACCTAAGCTTGGACGTTCAGCGCTTGAGGGGCAGCGGATATGAGTTCAGAGATTAGGGAAACTGGCGAAAACTGGGCGACGAACCAAGGTGACCCGCCACTCATTTCTATTTGGAGCCTAATAACAGTGCATTGTTGAAAACTAGCTTTTTCCTGAAAACGGATGCAAGCATCCTTTCTAGGTCTTTTTGGCTAGTGCCTTAAGGGTTCCGGAGACGCCTACAACATGAATGGCTGCGGTTTTTTCGTTTATCTCGATGGTTGAGGTGATGGCAGCTCTGACCTTTTCAAGGGCTTTATGGCTACAACGGATAACCAATTGGCCTTTCTGTGGAATATACTTTATCAGTTTGAGGTTGGCTTGGCTGGCGCCATATTCGCCGAAGAGCCGCTGAACTGAAGCTTCAACAGCCTCCATAGCTGTCCTTTCGTTGAGAGGCTGTTCGCTCTGAACCTCTAAAGCTAAGTAACGTCTCCTTTCTCTTCTAGGCATCGCCTTTCCTTCCTACAACATGTATTCCGGGAGCCACGTAATCTGGACTCAGCTTCTTCCTGTTTCGCTCAACTGTAGCATAAGGGTTTTCTGAGAGCGCCTTCAGCGCAGAGGAGAGGGGCAGGTTGATGAGGGTTGCTAGGGCAGCGGTGTCGTGGGGTCCCCTCATGAGGAAATCGTCTGTTGCACCACTGGAAACAGTGATTGGCACATTGAACCTCTCTGCCGTAGCCACTTCCCTTTGTAGGCGAGAAAAAAGGCGGATTCTCGGGGCACCTGCCAACCGAAGGAGGGGAGCCGTCTCGATTTCGAGGGAAGAGAATGCTTGGGAAGCAAGTTCAGCTTCTGCCTCATCAAAGAATCTTTTTCGGAGGCTTGTGACAGAAAATTGGAGGAGGTCCACCCGCCTGTCCCGGGCTGCCTGTCTTGCAACGTCCTTTGTGGGGCACATCACGGAGATTATCTCGAATTTTCTTCTGAAACGCCTCAAACTATGGAGAAGTTCGCTGGAGGTTCGGGGAGAAAGATTCAGTCTTGGGGCAAGGTCTATTTTTGCTTCACGGCAGATGCGTTGAAGCTGGCTGATTTGTTCTCGTGTGGCATGGGGTGGTAGAGGTATGGCGATTAGACTGTAACCTAGCTCGGCGGCGTTCCAGAGCATCTTTTCTGTCTGGGGCTGGTTGTTGAGGGGCACCCGTAGATGGAGGTCAGCAAACCGTTTCATGTTAGCATCCCAATCTCTCGGCAGATTTCAATTATGTCTTCAATCTTGGATTTTCTGAATCTTATGCGTATGCGGATGGGGTCGGATGAGACGAGTTTGATTTTGCCTTGGAGGGCAGCTTGTTTGTCGAGCCTGAGGTAGAGGCTTCCTTTCTCAACGTACCTGTTTATCTCTCTGCTTAACTCTTCCTTGTCCAAAGCGCTGAGATGAGATGCAAGATTCTCCACCAAGGCTCTGATTATTTCTTTGTCTTTGATTTTGGCTTCGAAAAGAGTTATGGGATTGCCATAATGTCCCTCTAAGTTGCTTCTGTTGAATGCTATTTCTTCGATGTTGTCGCTTGGCAAAATATTTTGAACTGCTCCAACAACTTTCTCCAAGTCTTCAGTGGCATGAGCAAAGAATCGAACATCAACGTAAGCTATAGGCAACTGAGACAAAACTATCTCACACTCTTTCCGAAACTCTATGCACACTCTTGATATAAATATGTCAACTAGTGTGCAAACGCAAGAATGGAGTTTGAAGGTATCCTTGGAAAACTAAGGGTGCATCATTGTTTATTGTTTTTGTTTCAGGACTGCTTTGCGGCTTGGTCGAGCTTTTTCGGCTCCGAGTCCTCTGTGGTGAAGCCCCCGAACCTCCTTGCCGGCGCTGGTTAAGCCGCGAAACACGCGTCTCGTCTGACCTGCTATCGGATGGTCCGGCAAAAGCATTGGGTCAACCATGATAACTTCGAACCACTTGAAGCGTCCATCCTCCCAGACCCAGTAGGAATTCAGAACCTCCAGATTCGGAAACTTTCTAGCTGTCCTCTCCTCAGCAACCATCCTCATGTTCTTGGCAAGCTTGAATTTGTTGACGCCCATTCGTTTCTGTCTTCGACCTGCCGTGGGTCTGGTTTTTCTGAATCCTGAACGTCTAACGCGAACCCGAGCCATGACGAACCCCTGCTTAGCCTTGTATCCTAGGTTTCTTGCTCGGTCTAGTCTGGTGGGTCTCTCGATTCGTACAATGGTGTTTTGTTTGCGCCATTCTATGGCTCTCTGCCACATCAGTTCTTTCACGAAGGATTCTCTCGGTTTTTTCCAAGCCTTCGCGATATATTTGTAAGCCATTCTCTATTCCTCCAATTTCTTTCGGTTCAACCCTTAGGCGGGTCACATCCCATAGGAACTGTAGCCTATGAGCTAAAATACAGTTAATAAACCTTTTTCAGTCCTCTCCCGTCTTAGGTGCCTCTTTCAGGTCGCAGGGAAGATAGAGCGTTTGTTCTGCAAGGAGGGCTCCAAGTAGCCTGCAGTAGTGGCGTCCCTCCAGCTTGGTGAGGTGTTTACAGGATTTACACACGCTTACTGTTTTGGCGAATTTCGCTAGCACGGTTTGTTCAGTCATAACTGGTTCTCTGTCTTTCGTTCACACCTAAAATCCTTTCGCAACGTAAGCAAGAGATGCACAGTTTGATTCCATTAGAGTCATGTCTTGTCCGCAGCAAACGAGGGTTCCGAAGCTTTTTTATCACTTGAACCTTGTTTCCACATACCTCGCAAAGATAAATCTGCCGTCTTTCGGTCAAGTTCGCACTTCCCTCTTCATGAAAGTTCAGTAGTTTTCGCACCAAACTTCAAAGTAGCTTCTTGGATGTTTGCAGACCGGGCACTCCTCAGGAGCTCCTTTGCCCTCGTACACGTAGCCGCAGTTTCTGCACTTCCACTTGATAATTTTGTCTCTCTTGAAAACCTTGCCCTGCTCAACGTTTGCCAACAATTTTCGGTACCTTCGCTCATGATAACTCTCCACTTTGGCAACACTGCGAAAAGTTCGGGCTGCATCCATAAAGCCCTCCTCCTCCGCTACCTTGCCAAAATCTGGATAAAGGGTGCCCCACTCCAGTTTCTCGCCTTCAGCTGCCGCCTCTAGGTTCTCAGCTGTTGTTCCAATCACTCCTGCAGGGTAAGAAGCCTTGATCTCCACCATTCCGCCTTTCAGCAGTTTAAAGAACATTTCACCATGCTCTTTCTCGTTGTCTGCTGTCTCTTGGAAAATGGCTGATATTTGCTCGTATCCTTCCTTTTTTGCCTTGCTCGCAAAGAAAGTGTATCTGGTTCGGGCTTGGGATTCACCCGCAAATGCTGCCAAAAGATTCTTCTCGGTTTGACCTCCCTTAAATTCCACCTTCAAAACCTCGCTAAACTGAAAAATGCCCTCTCAAACCCACTCTTAAACCTATCTGAAAACAGATTACGCGCTCTTCATTTCAGCTAATGCCTTTTCAGCATTTGTCCACGAGCCTAGCTTCCTTCACAACCAGAACGCCACTATGTTCTTCATAGTTTGTCTCGCTCTGGATTATCTGAATGCGCTTCTTGAAGAATGGGGCGTCCAGAACTAAGGTCTCGTATTCGCCGCCCTCGCCCACCAAAGAAATCCCATACTTCTCGTGGAGTTCCACAAGCTTCTCTATAGTTGCAGAGTTGATTTCTCTCCCCAGCCAGCTCTCATCGAAGCCATAAGCATACACTCCCACAACTATTACCTTGAATTTCAGGTCAACTAGCTCCCTTAGAAGCTGTAGGGGGTCTTGGTGCCAGAGGGGCGTAACAGATTCGAGACCTAGTTCTTGGCATATTCTCCCGATTCGTTCCTTTTGATAGCGCGACGCTACTGCCCCTGACACGACTCCCTCCACATCAAGGGACGCAAGCAGCTTCTTGAGGTCCTCCAGTTCTTTCTCTTTGATTCCAGAGGTTTCAGCCTTCACCAACGGAATTTCCACCGCCTTGGAAAGATGGTCTGTCAGGTGAATGTTGGGGAAATGGAACATCCAGCTGTCAGCTCTTTTGGGAATCATGGTGGCTAGAAATTTTATGTTGTGCCCCATCTTTTGGGCGCGGTGAAGAGCTAGAACAGAGTCTTTTCCGCCAGTAACCAGAGCAGCTACACGCATATTCTACGCACTCAACTTTAGCTAGCTCTTCTCCTCACAGCCTTTTCGCTCTTTCAACTACAAGATTTGTCTTCTCTTCCCACTCACCTAAGCCTTCAGGGGACGAGGGATAATTTCTATACAGGCTCTTAATCTTCTTCATCAGATTCGCTGTGGTATGCAACTTTTTGATGAGAGATAGACTTCCAATTCCTTTGAAGACCCGCCGAGTCTTTTCAGTTATGTTAAGCTTCACATCCTCGCCCATACTCGTTCGGAGGAGGTCATCATCAGTGATCAGATGGTGCTCCATTCCATAATTCATTTCCTTGTTGGTCAATCGCTGAAGAAGCATACGGAAGACGTCGAGACCCGCCTGTTTGGCGCCATAAACTTCCATGTACTTGCCGTTGTAAGACCAAAGTCCTTCTCTGCTCACATCCTCCGCCTCCATAGACTCGACGATTACCTCGCCAGCCTTTGCTCCTCCCATCATCGAAGAGCCGATTCCACCCCCGTGAATAGGATTAACTTGGCAAGCAGCATCCCCAACGATTACCACGCCGTTTCCCACCATGGAGCTTAGGGGTCTCCGAGTTGGAACATGACCTCCCCCACCACTCAAAGCACGAGAACCTTTGAAGAGGGGCATCGACAAAATCAGGTCATTATAAAGATTTTTGGGGTTAGGGAAGCCCTCGGTCATGGCCACCCCTAAGCCCACGTTAACTTTGGTTGGACCCTTGGGAAAAATCCAGTAATATCCTCCGGGAACACGCTGCAGGTCTAGGTAAATCTCACAGAAACTTGGGTCAGCAACCTGCTCTTTCACCTCGCGAATTTCGCGGTAACAAACAACCACATCCTCATCGTTGACCTCTGTCTCAATTCTGATTTCAGGAGGAAGCTTCTTTCGCAAAACAGCCGAATACCCACTCGCATCCACTACAACTCGAGCAGACATTTCAAAGTTTTTGCCTGTTTTAAGCTCCTTAGCTGAGACGCCTGTGACATACCGGTTCTTTATGATGGGGTTTGCCACAAGGATTGAATCCATCAAGGTTGCGCCCGCATCTTTGGCTTCTCTCACCAGTCTCTGACCGAAAAGTTGGCGATTAACTAAGTATCCGTGGACGCCTTCTCCCTTGACATTGACGACGGTTTCCATGTCTGGGGAATAGATTTTGATTCCGTCTATTTTTTGCTCCAGCTCATCTCCCGTGGGGTGCTCCAAGTTTAGATTGTCGAAGTGATGTTTCCCTATGGCGTCCCCGCAGACCTTGTCGCCTATGTCCTGTTCTCTTTTTCGGTCTAGCATGCAGACCTTAAATCCGGCTTCGGCAACTGTCTTGGCTGCCAAGCATCCTCCGCTTCCAGCGCCGATGATAACCACGTCAAAATTCTTCAAGGCTCTATTCTCCAACAGTCCTATTTCGTTATTTTCCTTAAAAAGAGCTTCATAACCTTTACTATAATTAGAGAACGAATGAAAAGTTAAATAAGTTTGTTAGCTTCAGCCACATTATCAACTGTCTTCCCACTCAGCAAGACTTCTCTGCCTTGAAGCAATCCCAGCAGCTTACTATATTCTGCATGAGGGCTGGTTGGAGATCGTAGAATTCGTTTATTTTTCCTTCTGGAAAGAACATTCTAATCGTAAATTCCCTTCCCAGTCTATCCATGCTTAACATACTCGCCTCCGGCTTCTTCGGAAGAACGTCTTTATGTTTTTCATAGAACTTTTCAATGGTTGGTTTGATGCACTCCGTCATCAGTTCTTCGTTTGTTACGTTTTCCAGATGGGGGAAGCCCATTTTGAAGGAGTAATCGATTATGTCCTTTTTTCCAGAGTAGTTGTGGATGATGCTGTCCAAAACTTTCCTGTTAGGTATCTCGGTGACGTTGTAGGTGGGGGTGTATATTTTGGTGTAGTTGATGGTTATCTCCCGCACTTCTCCTTCAACATCTCCAATTTTCACGTAATCTCTCACCATAAACGGTCTTGAAACCATAAGGTAGAGACCAGCTAAGAAGTTGCCTACCGTCTGGGTGGAAGCAAAGCCTATGGCGGCTCCTGTCAGAGCTGAGATTCCAAGAAACCAGTCTGTACTAAAGTTGAAGAGACTTAAGATAGCAACCACACCAGCGGCAAAGACGAGGATTCTGGCAATTAACTTCAGGATGTTTACGGCGTGAGGGTCCAGATCCAACCTTTTTCCGTATCGGGATAATGCTCTACGAGTCAACCTGTCGACGACGAAAGTCACGGCGACGATAACCAAGGCTATCGCAACTTTCTCAAGATTCGCCATCGATAGAAGGTCACCATTCAGTAGGTCATCCAGAAACATAATGCTCCCCATATAATGCAGGAACTGAGACAGTATTGTTAAACAAAAACCTTTCTATCGCCTTGTAAGGGTTCAAAAACAAGAAAAGATAAGAATCTAGAAGAGGCACATCAAGTGCGACGAGAGACCACACAATGGGAAGAACTATTCGCGTGAAAAGTTGGGAAGAATTTAAGGCGTTAGCTCTAGAGAAGAAGCCTAAGAGCGTAGTCTATGTTATCGCCCAGAGCATCCCCGCCAAGAACCATACGGGACTAAAACTGATCTTGCCCGTAGAGGGCGCCCAGTACATCTTCACAGACTCTGCCAAAGGCGACAAACTGCGAAGAACAGGAATCCCAATCCAAACTGACAAGAAGGGAAACCGCTTCCTCACAGACGAGGACGTGAAAAGTTTCCTCAGAACACAACTCCCAATAGACAAGCTACAAATTTTTTCCTACTGGACAGCCTAGCATAAGAATGGAAAATAAATATTTAACTAACCAGAAGCAGATAGATAATGGTTTTGGGTCAAAGTTTCTTGACTAATCTCTAGTCAAGACTTCTTGACAAAAATGCTTTTCTTTTGTATCAAGTAGTGTATTATTGGTCCCTATCGTGGGGAAAGAAGGACATGAAAAGAACAGATTTGGTAATAACGCTCATTTTGGCACTTTTATTCTCACTGGTGGCTAGAATACCAGTTGTTAAGGAGGTGCGGGCAAACACCTTCCCAGCATTATGGGTGACCCCTATTTACATCCGCAATGATGGCAGCGTTGATCCCACAAACGCTTCAATCAACCGTGTCGGAAACACATACATCCTAACTGAAAATGACCCAGCAACACATAATCATTCAACGTGACAACGTCATATTGGATGGTGCTGGTAATACGCTTCAGGTTCCAGATCCTCCAGTACTGTCAGGAGTGTCCTTGATAAATAGAACAGGGGTAACTGTAAAAAACCTGAACATAATTGGATTCCATTCTGGAATTCATATTGAAAATTCATCCCATATCACTGTTATAAATAACAATTTATTCAGTGGAAGTTATGAGGTTCGCATTTTGTTTTCTAGCAATCTAAGCTTTACTTCAAACTATTGGAATGACTACAGCGGAACAGACAGTAACGGTGATGGTATCGGCGATACACCTTACATCATCGATGAGAACAACCAAGACAACTATCCATCAATGAATCCAGTTAATGTTAGCAAAATTCCAGAGTTTCCTTCATGGATATTTCTGCCTCTTTTCCTAATTGTCACGGGATCTGTGATAATGCTCAAAAAGAAGTCTTTGAACAACAGATCATAAGATAAATTGGCTATGTTTTCTAAAAAAATAAAAAAGATTGGAGTGTCGGGTGTCAGGCACTTGGCTTCGAGACCTGTCCGACAGCGTGGTGTTGTAGATTTTGTGTGGTCAAGTTTGCGGTGTGAACATTGATAACAAGGTTTCAGTGTGAACTACGCTGGGATGCTGTTCTATCATCTCGTAGATTATCTTTGTTAGCTCTTCGGAACTTTCTGCTTCTACCACCGCTATGGCATCGAATCTCCCCAGAACAGAGCCAGCCAGCTTTACGCCCCTAATTCGCCTTGAGCTTACAATTTCCTCTGAAGTTCCAGGCTTCATAGTCAAGAGGACAAAAGCCCTTATCGTCTTACGGCGAAGATCCTTTGTTGAAGACATCCATGTATCTCCTCTTAGAATAGAGTAATCGCCGTCTCTGTGTGAACGATGTTGGGGTCCTTTTCAATTACCTTGTACACGAACTCGTTGAGCTGTTCGAGGTCTGGAGCTTCTAAGACAACGATAACATCGTGTCGACCATAAACGGAGTCAGCATGCAGAACATTTTTGAAACGCATTCGGATCGCTTTGACGACATCCTCGGATGTTCCGGGCCTCGTTTCAATCAGTAGATATGCTTTCATGATTATTCACCTCTCTCCTTATCTCTCTTTTAGTAGTCTAAGTATTTCATTATTTCCCACGGAGTGACATAGAGGCAGTACTGGTTCCAGTCATTGGTCTTGTATTCGATGAAAGCATCGAATATGTGGCTTCCAAGAGTCTTATGGACCACCTCATCACTCTTCATCTCATCTAAAGCATCCTTCAGTGTCGTTGGCAACTCCTTAATACCAAGGGCTCGCCTCCTCTCAGGAGTCAGTTCATACACATCCTCATCCACAGGGTCACCTGGATCAATTTTCTTCTTTATTCCGTCAAGCCCAGCCATAAGGATACACGAAAAGGCTAGGTAGGTGTTGCAGGATGGATCAGCAGAACGCATTTCAGCGCGTTTATGTGAAGCGAACTCGGGACCCTTGAAGTATACGGGAACTCGCACCATGGCTGACCTGTTGCGGCGAGACCACATTATGTAGATGGGCGCCTCAAAACCTGGCACAAGGCGTTTGTAGGAGTTCACTGTGGGACAACTTATAGCGGTTATGGCTCTGGCGTGTTCAAGTAGACCTCCAATGAAGTATCTGCCCGTCTGGCTTAGCTCAGCATACTCATCCTTCGCGTCATACATCGCGTTTTTTCCGGCTTTCCATAATGAAGTGTGGACGTGCATGCCGCTGGCGTTGTCAAGGTAAACTGGCTTAGGCATGAAAGTAGCGACCATACCATATTTCTTTGCTACGTTTTTTGCCACGAACTTGTAGTAGAGGGTCGTGTCAGCGGTTTTCACCAAATCTCCGTATTTGAAGTCTATCTCAATCTGTCCTGCCGTGGCAACCTCGTGGTGGTGCATCTCAATCTCTGTGCTGAAGTTTTCTTGCAGTAACGATGCGACTTCGTTGCGGTACTCCACAGTTGTGTCTTCTGGCGGCGGCCTGAAATATGCCTCCTTTGGTCTCAGAGTGTGGCTTCCCGGGGTGGTTTCTGGAGATTTGGGTACAACTCGTGGTGCGCCCCAAGAGTCTCCTGCGCCACCTTTTGGGCTAACCCACATGTCCCAAACAAGGTTTGTGGGGTCGATGGAACTGAAGACGAAGTATTCTAGTTCTGGACCGAAGAAGCCGGTGTAACCCATGCCTGCTGCTGTTTTGACGGCTCTCCTTGCTACGTAGCCTCTTGGGTCTACAACTGAGGGTTCGTTGCCTCCGAAGGCTTCGTAGACGTCTCCGAGGATTATGGCGCTCTTTTGCATTTCGTCAGTTGTCCATGGGAGGATGGCTAATGTTTCAGGGTCCGGTTTGAGGATCATGTCGGACTCTTCTATTTTTTTGAAGCCTCGTACAGATGATCCGTCGAAGCCGATTCCGGCGGTTAGTGCTTGTCCCTCCGTGTATTGTTTGGCGGGTATCACCACATCCTGCATTAGACCGCGAATGTCTACGAAGGCTGTGTGTACCCATCGGATTTTGTTTTTCTTCAGTGATTCCTTGGCTGTTCTAATAGCCTCCATGTTATCACCATTCATTCAGTTGAAATTGAGAATATTACAGATTTGCATATAAATGTTTCCTATTATCTGAAGGAAAGCTTATATATGCGAAGAATAAATGAACATGTGTTCACGGAGACGTAAGACTCACTGTTAGTTAGCTGAATAATCTTACAAAACGAAGAAGGAGGAAATGGAAACTGAATTACGATTCATTTCAAAACGTGGATGATATTGACCGCAACATCATCCGTTTGCTACAAGAAGATTCTCGAAAGAGCTTCAACAAGATAGCGGAGAGTCTCGGCATAGCTGTCGGAACAGCTTACAACCGTGTCAAGAACTTAGAGGATAGAGGCATCCTGAAGGGCTACACAATAATCTTGGACCCCACTAAACTTGGTTATGGCTTGACTGCCCTCATACTTATTCAGGCTGACGGACGGTATCTGCCGGAAGTTGAAAAAGAGTTGTCTAAACTAGACGAGGTTATATCCATATATGACATCACCGGAGACTATGACGTAGCGGTTGTCGCAAGATTCATGAACAGGGCTACGCTAAACAACTTCATCAAATCGACCCTGAAGATGCCTCATGTGAGCAAAACAGTTACAAATGTTGTGCTCAATGTCGTCAAAGAAGACTTCAGAGTTAAAGTATAATCTCAAACCCGTATTTGGGCTAAATTAGTGGAGAAAACAATAGCCATCCTCCTAAGACTATTTCAAAAACCAAAATTAACAGACCCCCGAAGTAGCCCAGAACTTTAAAGTTGGGTTTTACAAGTGCTATCCCGCTGGCGAAGCCATAGAGAATGCTGGCAACAATTCCAAACCATCCAACAATTTCGGGTACAACTCCATAGGTAACAAACAAGATTGAGTATGAGAGTGTACCAATGGAGAATAAGATCTGGGCAAATGTGAAACTAGAGTTTTTCGTTTTAAGAATGCTACGACCTAAATCAATTAACTCATTTTTTTCAGCGCCACTAGTACCTGAGTATTTTCTTGCTATGTTGAGAAGCCGCCAATAGTCTTTTTTATTGTAGATTTGGATCACACCTTCTGCTGTTCTAGAGATTGTCCAAACAACAGCGAGCATTATGTTATAGGGACTGAAAGCAATAAACAACATTATAGCAAGAGAAATTATGCTAAAATGTTCTATAAGGATTAACACGATGCTTATTTTAAATTTCCTTGGATTATTGTTAATCTTTTGCAGCTTAGCTTCCGAGTTCAAATCACTCGGTAATGTCTCATAACCGAATCTCCCACTTGCAATGTTTGTGATTATAATAAACCAAAAGAGAAAACCAGATAAGATCATTTCGATCATTAGAGAAAATCCCCGATTTATTCTTCTATTTTTTGAGTCCAGCCTTTTTTTACTCAAAATTTAAGCTTTTTGGGTTTGGGATTAAAGTGTAACCCGCGAGCTATTCAAGCCTTCTGTAAATGGCTGTGAACAGGAAAAAGCCTGCTGCAGTGAAGACTATGACGCCGCTTGTTGCCACATTGTAGATTGCTGAGAGCAGTACACCAGTTATCATGCTGAGAATCCCGAAGCCTATGGCAACCACAGTTGTCCCCTTAAACGAAAGATTCAGTTGAAGAGCAGCGAGCCCGGGAAGAACTAAGAGAGCAACCACAAGAATCACCCCAATCACCTTTATAGAAAGCACAATCGTGATTGCCACCAGCAAATTGAAAGCCAATGACAGCGACCGAACCGGGATGCCCATCAACCTTGCGTCTTCTTCGTCAAAGGTCATGGAAAGAAGCTCCTTGTAGAAGATTCCCAAAATGAAAATCGCCGATATTCCAAGAATTGACACTATAATGAGGTCAGTTTGGTCGATGGTGAGAATTGAGCCGAAGAGAAAACTGAAAAGCTCAACGTTGAATCCCCCAGCCAAGCTGATTATAATCAGACCGGTAGAAAACCCTATGGTCATCATCACGGCTATAGCAGAGTCAGACTGAGCCAACCCCCTCCTTCGCATGTAAGATATACCCAAAACGGCTAGAATCGCGACGAGCAAAGCGGTCAAGATTGGGTTTATGCCCAGAAACAACCCTAAAGCTATGCCTCCAAAAGCGGTGTGGGCTATTCCATCACCTATCATGGCTTCCTTCCGCAGTATCAGGAAGAGACCAACCCATGCGCAAGCTAGGGCGGCTATGGTTCCGCCTAGGAGTGCATTCTGGAAGAACTGGTATTCCAGAAATCTGAAAATGTCAATGAGTTCATTCATTTTCGAAAATCCGCTCACATTCATGCTTATGGAAGACGAAGTGGAAGTGTTCGCCGTAGGCTTTCCTTAGAAACTCACCTGGCTCCAAATCTTCAGTTATCTCAGCCATGTTAACCCATCGGTTCATGCACAGGACTTTGGACATCCTGCAGAAAACCGCTGTCAGGTCATGAGTCACTAACAGGATGGTGATGCCCCTTGCGACATTAAGGTCGCTAAGCTTTTTGTAAAATTTCTCTTGGGTCTTAGCGTCCACGCCAACTACTGGCTCGTCCAAGAAAATTATTTCAGGCTTCCTCACCAAAGCTTTAGCCACGAAGACCCTCTGTTTCTGCCCTCCAGACAGCTGCCCAATCCTTCTGTCTGCAATGTCAGATAATCCCATGAACTCGATAGAATCATCCACTGCATCCCAATCTCCTCGCTTCAAGGTTCTACCGATATTGCTTCGGTTCACCCTGCCAAGGGCTACCAGTTCTCTCACTGCTAAAGGAAAATGGGAGTCGAAGTTTATGGCGTGTTGGGGCACGTAAGCAACTTTTTCCCAGCGGGAGAAGGATTCGATGTCTTGTCCAAAGAGGCGGATTGTTCCCTTGGTTCTAGGTAGGAGATTTAGGAGAGCCAGAAGAAGAGTGGTTTTGCCTCCTCCATTGGGACCCACTATGCCGACGTAGTCTCCTCGCTGGACAGTGAAGTTGGCGTCTTCGATAACCAGAGAATTAGATCTAGTTACATGGAGGTTTGAAACCTCTAACACCGGAGACTTATTTTCTTCCATGGCGCCCGATTGAATATTATTCAACATTTCATTTCAACTTTACCTTATTTTCTAACTAGCTTCAAGGCCTATCTTTAGGTTTTCCAAGTTTTTTTCCTGTTGCCCAAAGTAATCTAATCCGTCTATGGAGCCGAGCATAACGTAGAGCTTCAGAATATGGACATTCTGGTCTGTGAGGGTCTCCAAGGCGTTCTTGAGGGTTTGGGCGGATTCTTCTTGGTAAACTGGGTCCACATAGACGACGTATGTCTCATGTTCTATCATCATGTTTACTAGGTTTGCGTACACTGAGGTGCTTGGTTGCTCGTCTGCGGAGATGCCGATAATCCCATGCTGCTGGAAGCCGTATCTGTCAGCGAGATAGCCGAAGGCAGAGTGGGCGACAAAAATGTCTTCTTTTTTCTTGTTGGCGAGTTCACTCATGTAGTTGTTGTCCAGTTCCTTGAACCTCTCCTCCAGGGTTTGCCAGCGTTCAGTGTAGTATTCCATATGAGTTGGGTCCTTCTGGATTAGAGCTTCGTATATTTTTTGAGCTTGCTGTTTTGCTAGGAAGGGGCTTATCCACGTGTGAGGGTCATAGAGTCCTTCATGTTCGTCAGTGAGATTTGGGTCGGTTTCAAGGAGATTTAGTCCCTCTGTGGTCTCTACGATTATCTTATCGCTTGAATTGACTACTGGGAGTATGTCGTCCTTTAACCAGTTGTCAAGGGATGCGCCGTTGTAGAGTAGTACATCAGCTTCGTCTACGGCTAGGATGTCAGAGAAGGATGGCTGCCAACTGTGTGCCTCCGTGTTGTCGGGGATAAGCTGCTTTATAGCCACTTCTTCTCCACCTATCTCTTGAGCGAAAAACGCTAGAGGATAGAGTGTAGCTACGACTTTTAGCTTGTCAACCTTCATTTCTTCTTGTAGAATCGAGTAGTAAGAAGCAGCAACGGCTGAAGCTAAAACGGTTATGACTACTACTGTCACAAAGATTTTCTGTCGTTTGTTCATGACTACCCCTTTTTCGCAATTTAATGGCTATGGCATGGAACTTTATTAAAACTATCGCCATTTTTTAATAAAAATTATATAAGCATGCGGTGATGTTTTAATAACTTGGTGGAACTAGTTGACAGTCGTCAGCGTCTCAATTCCAGAAAAGCTCCTGGAGCGAGTGGAGACCTCCATCAGGGAGCAGGGATTCGTAAATAGGTCCGAGATTGTTCGGCAAGCTTTAAGGACATTCATTATGGAGAGCAGAAGCCTCAGGGAACTGGAGGGAGAAATCGCTGCATCCATAACAATCATTTACAGAAGAGAAGTGACGAAAGGGCAAATATCTGAAATCCAACACAGCTTTGGGGATATTATCTCAACCTTTCTTCACGCTCACATAGACGAAGACTACTGCCTAGAAGTAATCGTGGTAAAAGGGGAAGCAGACACAGTCAGAAAACTAGTGGACGCCTTCCGAACCAACGAACAAATCAACCAAATCAAAGTCTCCCTACTAAAAACACCATAAAAAGCAATTCCAAACAATCACATATTTAATATCAATATAATTGAATCGAAAAATTAATAAACATACCTTGATGATAATTAAATATCTTAAAAAGAAGGGGGTATATGGAGAATGAGTTTCTTTCTAGGTAGGGGAGAGACCGTTGTCAGAGAACAGGCTAACGTAATCTACCACATGGGTTATAGTAGGATTGGGTCTGTGATATGGGGAAAACTCATCTTGACCAACAAACGGTTCCTCTTTTTGGAACAAAAAAATGTCAAATCCGGTGGTTTTTTAGGATTCGGAGAGAAAATGGAGACTCAAACTGTGGGAGTGAAAATCAACCTTCCTATAGACAATGTGGTAGGAGCTATAGTTGAAAACCGTACGAGAAAAAAAGGAACACTGAACACTCCACCATCATTATTTAGCAAAGAACCGTACCAAGTTCTTGTTATTTCATTGGATACCGAACAAGGAATGGAGAACCCCGCTTTTGAAGTCTACAATGCACGAGACTGGGTTACTGCGATACAACGGGCAGTCGGCGGAGAAGCCGTTTGAGTCTGGCTTGCAAAAACTGTGGGGCAGTCTATAAGGGCAAAATATCTCCTTTTTCTAAATTTGTTAAATGTCCCTATTGTAGTTGCGTCATAATTGTTCCAAGCGCAGAAGGACGCAAGGTTACTAGGAGCAAAGAGTTTAACATCGAACAATTCAAAGCGTTTCTCATTAAGAGGGGCATCACCAAGTTTGACACGGGAAGTGGGATTCTAAGGCTTGGAAATGAGGAAGTTACAGTCCACAAAGACGGAACAATATCTGGTTCAAAACGGTTAAGTTCCCGCGTAGAAAGATGGCTCCATAAATTTATGTTGCAGGAGTAGTTATTAAGAGTGGTGTCCATTGACAGAAATATCTTTAATCGAATGCAATCGGTTGTTGCAAGAGGCGATTACTAGAATAAGTAAAGGTGAGGTTGAAAACGCAATTTCTTCTCTTTCTGAGGCAAAAAACAAACTTGTAGCAAGCTTTTCATTAACCACTATCGGGTCAAATGAGTTCAACGTAATGTGCCAAATAGCAGGTCTAATGCAATGTGTGATGCTACATTATTTTGCTTTGGCCAAAAGAGAACAGATTAAAGAAAACGATGTTTTGACACTCACATACTTAGGTCATGCGCTGGGAATCAGTTCAGCACTCGATTCTTTTTTGCTTCCCTTATTAGAAAAACGATCGAAGACCAAGTATGCAAGGGATGAAATACTGTGGCTTTCGAAACTAAACAATTTGGTACGGGAAACATTGTGCAAATCCGCCACAGATGTAGTTAATAAAATAAAGGGTAAAGAAAAAGTCGGACTTTTAGAGGATGTCGACCGCTCTGCTACCAGAATCATTAATTCTGTGAATCCAAACGCACCCCGTATCCGTGAGCTTGCTATAAATTTGGGGCGACGGTTCGAAGCAGGTGACTTCAAACAAGCAAGAAAGATTTTCGAATTCGTTAGAGATGAAATACAATATGTATATGACCCTACCAATTTAGAAGAAATTCAATCTCCAGAAGCAACATTAAAGTTACGAGCAGGCGACTGTGAAGACCAAGCGATTCTCTTAAGTTCACTTCTCTCTGCAATTGGCTTCGAATCAGCATTAATATTTGCAGACACAAACAATGATCAAATACCTGACCACGTTTATTCTGCTGTATTTATCCCTGAAGCACCAGAGTACACCAAACCCCTCCAGAGCAAGAGACTCGATGATGGAAAGAATCTGCATAACTGGATTCCATTGGATCCCGTCTCTCAAGATTCAGATTTTGGGGTAATCCCAATTCAAGACTTGCAAATAATGAAACTAATTAGTGTGCCTTCCCAGAAAAAGTAGAGATGTCACAGAATTCCAATGTACCAGTGTATTGCACGAATTGAATAAAAAAACGCAATTTTTAAGACATGCCTCATTTATGGCTAGCCCTCTTGTTTCTTTATTGCCTCTGCAACTGCAATCTTCGTTGAGACGCCAATTAATTCGCCTATCTTGGTGTGTCCACCAGTGAATAATATCGGCTTACCCGGTCCTTTTCCCGAAACAATCATCATGTTATCGGTTCCCGTGCCTGTTGCTTGGTTTTGAGGAGAAACCGAACTTCTGGCATCCATGTCCTGAAGGGCAGCGGTTTTTGCTTCTGTAGCCGTTATAATAGCTCGAGCCATAGCTCCATCAGTTAGAGGGACGTTGGTTAATAGGATTATGTTGATTGTTCCATGAGTGTTTACGTATTTTCCATTGCGCTCCATCCAGTTTGCCCTATCGACCCCCATCCTAAGCGCGTTGCCCACGCCTCCAGTAGCCAGACAGGAGACTGTGAGCTCTTGATAGGACTGATCGCAGACTGCGACGTTATCCATGTGGGCTCCGGTGCTGAAAAAGCTGAGGTTGCCACGAGGGATTTCTAGGCTGGCGGGAAATTTTTCTTGAAACTCCTCATAGTTAAGCATGGTAATCTTTGATAGAGGAGGGGGCTGATGGGTGTTGGCGACGAAGCTTACCTCCTTGAAGCCGTCCCAAGTGGAGAGAACCCGACGCCTTTCTCCGAAGGAAACAAGGAGAGTGTTCACCTTAAAATTCTGGTATTTATGGTAAAGTATCTCCGCCTTTACACACTCTATCCTTAACTTGATTTCCCTTCTCTTTAATTTCAAATCCTCGTCCACTACCACTTCAATTAACGCTTCACATTCAAGTAAAGCTTCTGCTTATTTTACTGAAAAAGACTGTTTGCAACAATGAAGTATTATTAGGCTTCAAATATGCTTCAGAGAAATGGTGCGGGGGACGGGATTCGAACCCGTGGAGGCCTGCGCCAGAGGATCTTAAGTCCTCCCCCTTTTCCTAGGGGATCTATCTGACCCGCTACTTAGACCTGGCTCGGGTACCCCCGCCACCCAACTTCATATGTTACCTTCGACATAAATTTTACTTGCCCTCTCTTATGGTCAGATTTTTTTAAAGCGTCGTTTCGCTTTTTTCCTGCGCTAGGGTTATAACAGGCAAGATGCAAGAAATATTTTGGCGGGAAAAAGCTGGGCGGGTATAGGAAGCCATTCAACTTTCTACCGATGCCTAGCCAGGATAGGGCACGAGCGGCAGAACCGATGCCGGTGTAAGCCTCCTAACAGGGAAAAGGGAGAGAGCTCGGGGTCACGGGTTCAAATCCCGTCCCGCCCGCCAACAATAATTGTTAGAAAATCTGGTTCTCTGTTAGTGGCTCCACCAAGAATTAGATTTCTTGTTTTGCTTCCAAATTTTGGAGAATGAAGAAAACGAAACTGGTTGCAAGAGCAGGGCTTATCGCATTTTGGCGTGTAGCCAGCCTCTTCCGCCCTTCTTAGGGTGTTGACCCTTTGTGTGTGTTGGTTTAGGCGGAGCGGATCTTTGGGTTGTTTTCTTCTGGTTTCGTATTTTATTTCTGATGAATTTGCCCCATCCGCCTATTGTGGAATTTGGAGGAACTGCTTTTTCTGTGTCCACGGTCAAGTGTTCTTGCACTATGTCGAAGAATTCCAGAGGCTTGTAATCTCTTGTTGCCATAATCACTGTTCCGCGTTCGACGAACAGCCCTGAATAATCTTGTTTGGCTATCCCTTCTGCTCTCACCCTGTCATCAATTCGATTGCGCCACAAATCTTTCCATTGGCTTCTTAACTCGTCAACGAATACTTTTAGTTCATTAGTTTCCATACTTGGTTCCTCCTTGCACCTTCGGCGCTGGATACTTCAGCGGATTCTTAGCCAAACAAAACTAAGAGAGATGCTTGGATTCTTGAGTGGTTGTTGTTATCGAGTAATATAAAGGTACAAGAAAAGAAATTCCATACTTGTTTTCTGTACTTATCTTCTATAATTAGAGTATATAAAATGCGCATTTCGTCTTATAGAAGTTTTTCAGAAATAATATGAAGAACGGATTCACAACATATTTATGCATTGTCACAACAACTTCATCTCTTCAGAGGAAGTTGCATGTCGGTTATCGACGAAATTCTGTGGTTGCTCAGCGACGGCGAGTGGCATGACTTAAAAGAACTTGGAAAAAACATTGCACTGTCCAAATTTAAGGTAGAAATAGCAGTTGATTTTTTAGGAGAATACGACTTCATTCAGCAAAACACGCAAGCAGGAAGAATTCGACTTCAACCTTCAATACTTGAATTCATTAACAAAATTCAGCGTATCGAAAAAGAAGAGGCATTAACTCATTAGACCTTTAAGAGTGTGATAGGCGTCGAGAAACTCAATCCCCTTTGATGTAGTCCTAAAATGGTTCAGCTTTGCGCCCTCTTTCTTCGAATCGGACTCCAAAAACCCCATGTCGAGAAGAAGTTGCAGGTAGAGTTGCAATTGTCTGTGACTTAGATTACATCGATACATTATACGCGTCTTCTTCGTGCCTTTGTTAGCCTCACTCAAAATGTTAGCCATAATATCAATGTCACTTCTCTTTCGTAGCTTAAGGGAAGAAATCGACTCTGCTCGAATTTTGCTTTCCATTAAAGAGACTCCAAAAGTAGTTTTGTTCAACAGCAATACTAGTTTAGGATATACCTCCATATTTAAAACTTGCGCAGATTATTCGCCGTAACACTCCAAATATGTATTACAGACAAGAATAAGTCATTAAAGAATTGCATAAAAAGGAAACTCTTACCCAGAGTACGCGTGAACAAGAAAATTATGGAAGGTTACCATCTAAAGAACGAAACTTAAATTTCCTTCAAGTATTTATTTCAGTGGGTTGGAAATGTCAGAAATTGGCGCTGGGAAAACCGAGGTGAAATACACCATCGACACTGAACTCTCCTCGGGAAATGTAAAGTTTCTCCCAGAATTTTTAAAGCGAAATTACTTGCTTCAACAAGGGAAATATAGAGACTTCAGAAACGTAGGCACCACCGTCGAAAACGAGAGGCACTTTCTCACTTACAGAGTTCGGGTTCCAGCGACAGACCAGTATGTAGATGTCATGGTGGAAACTGATGTCCCAGTAGGAGTAACGATGAGGCTCAGTAATCCGGGAATTTCAAAAACTTTTCTCGATCAGCTGTATGAGGACCTGTTTCTGACAATTCAGTTGTTTGAAGAGGAAATGCGAAAAACTACGTTATACCTCGCCTTTATGCCGGGAGAAAAGATAGTTCCTGAGAAGGAGAGAAGAGGAGTAATCGGAAGAATCTTTACAGAATCCATGTTGCCCCTTTACATCATGTTAACTACCTTAACATTCGCTTTTTTCTGGATATTCGGCATCTACGGACCCATAGTCTTCGTTATTCTCATGTTTGCTTTGGCAATTTTCGCAGGAAAGATCGTTGCCAGAAGCGGACACTGGAAAATCACAGAAGACCAACAAGAGATAATTCTACTGCAATACCATTTTTCGCCTGAAAAGTTTGAGGAATTTAGGAAAAAATACGCCAAAAATATCTCTGAAATCAGAAAGAAAATATACGATTCTTCCATCGCTGTTGGCAAATCACCTGACTGTGAAGTCTCCAGCGGAATCTTCGCGGCTTACGGTATCGACTGCAAATCAGAGAATCTTTCCATCAAGAGAATTAACATTTACCAGATCGTGAAGAAAGCAGCAGAAAAGTTTGGGCTTCCCATACCAAAAATTGTAGTCTCAAACACTATAATTCCAAACGCTTCGGCGGCTGGTCCAAGCGCCAGTTTTGGAACCGTAATGATCACAACCGGAATCTTGACGCAGCTTGAGGAGGATGAGCTGTTAAGCGTGATTGGTCATGAGATGAGCCATCTAAGGGCTCATGATCCCGTGGTCATGTCCTCCCTGTCCAGCTTGGAATTTCTGTTGCGCTTCTATGTTTTCTTGCCCTACCTACTTATCTTCGGTTTCTTATTCTTCTGGGTCTACTTCATAGTGGCTATAGGACTTATCTACTTCTTCGGAAAATTCTTAGAAGGCAGAGCAGACCTGGACTCAGCCAAGGTTATTGGGCAACCAAAAGTGATGGCAGACGCTTTGAGAAAGATAGGCTTCAAAAGGCTCTTTCCCCTCTACACGAGGGAACCTGAATTCAGAGGCTACCGCAGGTCAGAGTGGCTTCGTTTTGACCCCCACCCGCCTGCTTACCACAGAATCGCCCAACTTGAAAACCTCAAAGAACCGGAGAAAATAAAGCACACTTTCTTCAGGACCGTTAAAGAGAACCTCAAAGGTTTTTTCAGGGCATAACCTTGGGGATTGGGTTGTTTGAAAGTTAATTACCGCAAGAGCCATGTAGTATAGGAGTGGAGTAGCTTCCCATGAATGATACGTTGAGATTGTTTGCCAAGATGTTTCTTATTGTTGCAGTGCTCATCACGGTTTTCTTTTACCTCTTAGCCATCTTCTTGGGACCCGCCCTATTCTATTTCACATCGCAAGGGATGAACGCCAGCATGACCCGCTTGTCATCTCTGCCAGTCTGGTTTTTCACAATAATAGGATTCAATATTTCCCTAAAGCTGAACTATGGAGTAATCTTCCTGTTTATCTGGAGCATCTTCACAGTAAGCTTTGTTGCAGCTTGGAAACTCAGAGAAAACTTCCACAGAATAATCCGAGAAAGCATTGTTCGACCTGCGAAGAAACTTTTCAGCAACTGCCTCTTTGCAATGCCCATAATAACCAGCATGACATTAATCGCTGTCATTGCAATTCAAAGCTTTCAGGAAATTGGCGGCATCCCAACAGGAACAGCTCCTCTTCCAGGCGAACCCTTCTTAGATTTTTTCGAGCTATCATATGCCGCAGTGGTTGAGGAAATCGGTTTCCGAATTATTCCAATCGGCGCTTTCCTACTCTTCTACTTATTCTGGGTTAAAAAGGCAGCGACGTTTTCGTTTAGGCAAAAGCTGAAACTCTTCGTTATTGCCCCGTTGTTTCCGGATAAAGCCAAGAGAATGGTTGGCGCAAAAACGGTGGATGAGTATGGAGTCAGGCGTGGAATCAGCTTAGGCGAGTGGGGGATGGTTCTCTTCACTTCAATAATTTTTGGTTTAGCTCACTTTCTCTTGGGAGGCGGTTGGGAGATTGGGAAGACCACCTCTGCCACGTTAGTGGGCTTAGTTTTGGGCTTAAGTTACCTAGCTTATGGTGCTCAAGCATCCATAATCATCCACTGGTTCTTTAATGCTTACCTAGAAATTTACTATCTCTTTTCACAAATCTACCCCATCGCACTCCCCTTGGCTAACATAGTAGTTATCTCAACGGTCATTCTTGGAATTCTCGGATGGTCGGCGGTGGCAATCCTAGGATATTTTAGGCTAGTTGGAGCCATCACAGAAAGAAACAAAGACTAGGCTACGCCGAACCTGCTAAGATTTCCTCTGGGAGGTTACTGATTTCAACAATCCGTTGTTCTCTCTTTTTCATTTCCCGCAGAACCACTTTCTCCTCCTCAAGTTCCGTGGGACCAACAATCACAGCATAAGCGACACCCCTTCTGTCAGCATCCGCCAAAGCCCTTGAGATGGAACGCCCCATAACCGCGACTTCCACATACAACCCTGCTTTCCTCAGCACATCAGCCAGCTCCAGCGCCTTCGCCATAAGCTCATCTTTCACCGCGATGACTACAACACTTCTTTTCTTTACGGTTTTTGGGGAGACTTTCTGTTTCTTTAGGGAGAGGACAATGCGGTCAATCCCTTGAGCAACCCCAACAGCAGAGATTGATTCTCCTCCAAGGAGTTGAATCAGCTTGTCGTAGCGTCCTCCGCCGCCCAATGCCACATCGATTTCCGGAATATATGACTCAAAAATCATTCCCGTGTAGTATTCGAGACCCCTAGCGAAGCCCGCTTCCACCAGTACCTCAAGCTGTGTTCCACTGTCTCTCACAAGCTCAAAGATTTCCCAAAGATTCTCCACAGCAGCAAGAGCGCTCTCGTAGCCCTGAACGATTTCCTTCACGCTTTCGAGAACCTGAAAGGCATCCTCACCCTTTGTTTCGAAGAGCCTCTCCAAAGTTGCCAGACACTGCTTTGAGGCATTCGCGTCACGGGCGATGACAAGAGCCTCTTCCCAGCTTTTCTTGTCAAGCAACTGCATGAGACGGTTCTGCTGTCCATCATCGAAACCTTCCTGAGTTAGAATGCCTCTGATGATTCCTGTATGCCCAATCTTGAAACGATAATTTTGGAGTCCCAGTCTCTTGAGGAGGTCGTTGGTGAGTATGAGGATTTCCGCGTCGGCTTCTGGTCGCGTGGAGCCGAAGAGTTCATAGTTGGCTTGCCAGAACTCTCGGAACCGTCCATATTGAGGCTCATCGTAACGGTAGAGGCTTCCTACAGAAAAGAGCCGCATGGGCTTGGGTTCGTTCCTCAGTTTAGATGCTACCAACCGGGCGACAGAGGCTGTGAACTCTGGCCGCAAACCCACCTTTCTGCCCCCCAAGTCTTCAAAGGTGTACATGCGCTGCCGGATTTCCTCGCCGGTCTTAGCCGCCAAGAGGTCATAGGATTCCACGACTGGGGTGATTATCTCTTCGTAGCCGTAGAGTTTGGAAAGTTCCCTAGAAACCTGCTCGACGCGTCTCATTTTTTCGGCGTCTTTGGGCAGGAAGTCCCTCATTCCCCGGACAGTCTTGAACATTCTATCTCACAATCATTTTCATTTTAGAGTAAGCTGCGAAAGAGAATAGTAAACGATTTCCCCTCGCCGGTTTATAACCGCAAGCACCAAATCTTTCTTGAGGCTCTGGACGTACCGCTGCGTCCTCGCCAGCTCCTCCACTGTGACTGGTTGACCTTCTTGGATGCCGAATATGAGGTACTTGGCAGTGACCCTTCCATAATCTCCCCGCTCATAAACTCGAAAATCGATTCCCAAGCCGAAGCCTTCCCGAGCAACGTATCCGCGGCTCCTCAGGTCCCGATAAATAAGATAGCGTACCCAAGCGTCTTTGTCAACTGACTGAAAACGCTCTAGGAGAGACTGAAAAGCCATCTGTTCCCCGGTTTCTTCATCCTCAAGCTCTAGCGCTTCTTTGCCTAGAAGAAAGAGCGCCTCATAGAAAGCTAGATGTAACTTGCCGTCTTCGAGGACGCCGTAGCCTCGCGAGGAAAGCTCTTCCACGCCCTCCAGTGAAGAGACAGACACAACATTGTCTTTCAGAGAGGCGACTATCGTAATTTCCTCAGCCTGACTCTCCTCAGCCTCAACTTCCGGTTTCCCCAAATCCAAAACCTTCAAACCTTCACTACCCAGCCTATCATAAAGTCTTAAGATTTAAACTCTCAGGTGAAGCCTAAAACTTTTTAAGACATGCCGCATATTGCCTTGCTAGAGGTTACTAACATGAGGGATCGTTTCCTCTTCCGATAATGCTACTCTCGCAAGTTTTGTTAGCGTCGCCTCTTGCACTTTCATTTTCAGCTTAAAAGACCACGAGATTCCAGTATGCTGCAGAGCGGATAAATTTATTAGGAAACTGCAGATTGAGAGTGACCAGCAATGAACATCATCGAAAAAATCTTAGCCCGAGCTTCAGGAAAACGAGAGGTTTCTCCAGGAGAGATAGTGGAAGCCAACATCGATGTGGCAATGATACATGACCTAACAGGTCCTTTAGCCATCAAGTCCTTCCGAGAGATTGGCGCCAAAAAGGTCTGGGATAGCCAGCGCATAGTCGTCATCATAGACCACATCGTCCCAGCCAGCTCAGTGATATCAGCCAACCTGCATAAGGTCGTTCGAAACTTCGCTGAAGAACAGGACATCAAAAACTTCTATGATGTCGGTCTGGGAGGAGTCTGCCACCAAGTAATGCCCGAGAAGGGTCATGTTAGACCGGGAGAAACAATCGTTGGCGCGGATTCCCACACTTGCACCTACGGAGCCTTCGGAGCCTTCGCAACAGGAATCGGGTCAACAGAGATGGCTGCCGTCTTTGTAACAGGCAAGTTATGGTTCAGGGTGCCTGAAGTCATCAAAGTAAACGTAACAGGCAAATTCCAGAAACTAGTGACGCCGAAGGACCTGACGCTGAACATAGTCGGAGAGATTGGGGCTGATGGTGCTATTTACAAAGGACTGGAGTTTGGCGGCTCCACCATAAGGGAGATGAGCATTGACGGCAGAATGGTTCTCTGCAACATGGCTGTGGAGATGGGAGCCAAAACGGGCATAATCGAACCCGACCAAAAAACCTTAGACTACGTTAAGGCTAGAACCGACAAGGCAGTTAAACCAGTTAGAAGCGACCCAGACGCCACCTATGAAAGAACTCTAGACTTGGACATTTCAGCATTGGAGCCACAAGTCGCCGTTCCCCACTCCGTCGACAATGTCAAACCAATATCTGAAGTGAAGGAAACGGATGTAAATCAAGCCTTCATAGGCTCCTGTACTAACGGTCGCCTAGAAGACCTGCACTCCGCCGCCCAGATTCTGAAAGGCAGAAAAGTCGCCAGCGGCGTTAGGCTACTCGTAATTCCCGCATCCCAAGAGATATACCTGAACGCCTTAAATGAAGGATTGATAAAAACCTTCATGGAAGCCGGCGCCACAATAGGTAACCCAAACTGCGGTCCCTGCCTAGGCGGACACATGGGGCTATTGGCAGAGGAAGAAGTGTGCATAAGCTCCTCAAACAGAAACTTCATTGGAAGAATGGGAAGCACAAAAAGCTATGTGTACCTAGCCTCCCCAGCAACAGCTGCGGCTTCAGCAGTAACAGGAAAAATCACCGACCCAAGAACATTAATGGAGGAGGGGTAACAAGGTTGACAATTCGCGGAAGAGCAATAACCTTCGGAGACAACATAGACACAGACGTCATTCTGCCAGGACCCTATCTGGTTCACACAGACCCCAAGGAACTAGCAAAACACGCCATGGAAGGATTAGACCCCACCTTCACCGAAAAAGTCGCTGATGGAGCCATCGTGGTTGGTGGAAAGAATTTCGGTTGCGGCTCCAGTCGAGAGCAGGCGCCTCTGGCACTAAAGTATGCAGGAGTCAGATGTGTAATTGCTGAATCCTTTGCCCGCATATTCTACAGAAACTCCATAACCATAGGCTTGCCGGTTCTGGCATGCCCGGGAGTTTCAAGCGAGGTTGAAGACGGAGACCTGCTGATAGTGCATCTAGGGACGGGTAGAGTGGAAGATGTGTCGAAGGGCTTGGTTCTTCAGGCAACGCAGCTTCCAGATTTCATTATGGAGATTCTTGATGATGGAGGATTAATAGAACATTTGAAAAGGAGAATTGAACAGAAATGACCGAATATAAGATAGCTCTCATCCCAGGGGATGGGATTGGACCCGAATTGACAGAGGCAACATTGAAAATAATGGATGCTGTACAACAGAAGTTCGACGTAAACCTGAACATAACCAAAGTTGAGGCTGGCGACGCATGTTACGAGAAGAGGGGAGTCGCTCTTCCAGAGGATACTGTGGAAGTGATTAGAAATTCCCACGCATGCCTTAAAGGACCAGTAGGAGAAACAGCTGCTGATGTTGTTGTTAAATTGAGAATCATGTTTGACCTCTACGCAAACATCCGCCCCATCAAGGCGTATCCTTCAATCCCCAGTTTGAGGCCTGACATAGACATGATCTTCGTTCGAGAGAACACCGAAGACGTCTACAGGGGCATAGAATTCAAGGTAGACGACACAGCCATCTGCCTAAGAATCATAACCAGAAAAGGTTCTGAGAGGATTGCCCATAAAGCCTTTCAGGTGGCGAGAAGGAGAAACAAGAAGAAGCTGGTTACAGCCATCCACAAAGCAAATGTCATGAAGGTCAGCTGCGGACTCTTTGCTCAAGTTAGCCGAGAAGTAGCAAGACAATACCCAGACATAACCTTCAATGAACAATACGTTGACGCCGCATCCATGCGCCTAATCAAGGAACCCCAGAAATTCGATGTCCTACTCATCACCAACATGTTCGGCGACATACTTTCTGACGAGGCTGCACAGCTTATCGGCGGCTTAGGAATGGCGCCCGGCGCAAACATCGGAGACGACTTTGCCATGTTCGAACCCATTCACGGCTCAGCACCCACAAGAGTTGGAAAGCACACTGCCAACCCCTGTTCCATGATATTAGCAAGCAGGATGATGCTGGATTGGCTGAGCGAACAGCATAATGACCAAGAATGCTTCCGTGCAGCCCAATCTATAGAAACTGCCGTGACAGAGACGCTGCGGAAGAGGATAACCATTCCAGATTTTGGCGGTAGCGCTACGACTTTGGGGATGGCGGATGCCATGGCAGAGGAGATTCTGAAGGGCAACAGAGGGAGATGAGAAGGTTGAAGATGAAAAATATGGATTATGTTCGAATCTTTGACACTACTTTGAGAGATGGAGAACAGACTCCGGGCGTCTCTTTGACCACTGAGGAGAAGCTGGAAATAGCTCGGCAACTGGATAAGTTGGGTGTGGATACCATCGAAGCGGGGACGCCGATAAGTTCAGAGGGAGAGAAGAGAGCGGTTAGGGAGATAGCTGGGGCTGGATTGACGGCTGAGGTTTGTGGTTTAGCCCGCACTAAGAGGAAGGATATTGATGTTGCCATCGCTTGTGGCGTTAGTGCAGTTCACACTTTCATTTCTACTTCAGAAGTTCAGATGAAGTACGCGGTGAACATGACGCCGGAGCAGGTTCTGGAGAGTTCCATCGATTCTATAGAATACATCAAAGGTCATGGTTTAGTGTGCGAATATTCTCCCATGGACGCCTCAAGAACAGAGAGGGAATTTCTGAAGCGGGTATGTAGGGCTGCGGAGGAGGCTGGAGCGGACAGAATAAATATCCCAGACACAGTTGGCATAATGATTCCCACGACCATGCAGGAACTAATTAGAGACGTCAAGAGCGTAGTTAAGGTTCCCATAAGTGTTCACTGCCACAACGACTTCGGCATGGCTGTCGCTAACTCGTTGGCGGGAGTTGAAGCTGGGGCTTCCCAAATTCATGTGGCAGTAAACGGGTTGGGGGAAAGGGCGGGAAACGCATCCTTAGAGGAAGTTGCCGTTGCCCTCAATCTGATTTACAAGAAGAAGACTGGGATAAACCATCAGCAGCTCTATGAAACTTCGCGGCTGGTAGCAAAACTGACAGGTATGATGATACAGGCAAACAAAGCTATCGTTGGAGAGAATGCTTTCGCCCACGAATCAGGAATCCACACTCGCGGAGTCACGGTAGCGCCTTCAACCTTTGAGCCGATTAAACCCGAGTTCGTGGGAAGAAAACGGCGATTGGTCGCTGGAAAACTGGCTGGTACCAGTGGTATCCGGGCGGAGTTAGAGGAGGCGGGATTCCATCCTACCAAGGGGCAGCTGGGAGAGGTTGTTAAGGTTGTCAAGGAGTTGGGTGACAAGGGGAAGTCTGTGACGGATGCTGATTTGTTAGCTATTGCTAGGGCGGTGATGGGGAAGGTTGTCAAGGAAAAGAGAATCGTTGACCTAACTGACTTGGCGGTTGTAACTGGAATCAGGGTTATTCCAACGGCTTCGGTGAGGCTTGTGTTGGATGGGAAGGAGTATGTGGCTTCGGAGACGGGGTTGGGTCCTGTGGACGCCGCCATCAGGGCGGTTCAGAAACTGACATCTCCTCTAGTGAATGTCCGATTGAAGGAGTATCGCATAGAGGCTGCGACGGGTGGCTCGGATGCTATGGGAGAAGTCATAATCAAAGTTGAGGACAAAGACGGAAACGTGGTCTCCTCAAGAGCTGTCCACGAAGACATAGTTATGGCAAGCGTCGAAGCCATGATAGACGGCATCAACAAAAGCCTACTAAAAAGCAGAAACAGAAAAAAATAACACACCAACCAAATAACGCCTAAATTTTAGTGCATGCTTAGGTGATTTAACATAGATTATTATTATTACACTCGCCTCGCACGCATACGCATAGTATAAATTTCACGCAAGCACAATAATGAGTTAGGGAAAACTGGTGGATGATAAACAGATTAGAGCAATGGTTTCTCATGTAGTTGGATACTTGAACAAAAACTGCCCTGAACAATTAGAAACCATGATTCATTTGATAGGTCATGATGAAAGATACCGTAAAAGAGTATCAGAAATAACTGAGGCAATTATAGATTATCATGACAAGCTTTTTGTCGATTGTAGTAGCGGAAAGAAAATTGAAGAACTAACGCCCAAATATGCGGAACAATGTGAACTCATAAGAAAGAAAATGCGAAACCTAGTCAACGAATACCTTTCCGAATATTCAAAACCAAATTAATATGCAATCTTACCAGTCTATTTTGCATGCAGACTTCAAGGGTTCTCTTATTGACTCAAAATTTATGTCTCTGCCCCTCTATATATGGGAATTAAATTTTGATCTACACACAAAAAACACAAATGTGCGTAGTTTGTAATCTCACTTCACCCTCACTACGGACTACACGTTTTCGTGCTTTTGAATACATTTTCTTGCAAAGTAAACGTGTACCTTAACTGTCCGAAAAGTGGTGGATTGATGATGAAAGATGATGGACCACACTGTTGTGCATTTTGAGATTCCAGCAGAGGACGTAGAGAAACTGAAAAGTTTCTACACAAAGGTTTTCGGATGGAAGATAGAAAAATCCCAGATGCCGATGGACTATTGGACGATCCAAACAGTACCTGTAGACGAAAAGATGATGCCCGTTAGACCAGGAATAAACGGGGGGCTATTCCGAAAGGACCGCCCAGAGATGAAAGACTTGAAACCCGTTAACTACATCTCAGTAGAATCAATCGACGAAACCATCAAAAAAGTCCAAGCTTCAGGCGGCAAAATCCTTCAGCCAAAACAGGAGATTCCAACCGTAGGCTCTTTCGCCATCGCCCTAGACCCAGAAGGCAACCAAATCGGAATACTACAACCAGAAATGCCCTAACAGCCAATACTTTTGAAGAACGGCATCACTTTCCACCTTTTTTATTTTTTTACCACTTTCTCATAACGTGTAGATCAGATTATTCCAAAGGTCAGCCCGATATGATCCAAGTTTCCACACTACAAATCAAATAAGATAGGAGATGTTTTTTGAACCATACCGAACATCCCATTTTCTATTTCTTGACAAAGGCGATCAAACGTCTTTCCTCGAATAGTAGGCCAATCTAACAACACTTTGCCAAGTAATTTTTCAGACCCTTCACGGGAAGAACGTAGTCGTTCCTTATGGGCAATTATGCCTCGAAGACTTCTAAGGGTCGTTTCCCACTTATCTTCACCAAACACCTCTTTCTCAAAATAGTCAATCAATTGATTACGTTTATTTTTGAAAGGTTCTCCAATTGACCGCATAAAACTGGTAAACTTTTTTTGACTCATCATAACAGTTTTCTCCTTACCCATTAAGAGACAGATATACCCAAAAAATATGTCAATAAATGACCGTGCCTGAAAAAGAAAGGACTCAAGAAAAACGTAACCAATGACTGATTGGTTATTTGTCCACTCCAGTTTGTCGATTGACTTGTCCATCGCCTTCCATAGATTTGATCGTGAAACCATACTTAAAGCCCAAAGTTGCTCAAGATGGATGTCGGTCAAAATAAATTTGAGTTTAACGGATTCTAGATGATGTTTTATCTCGTCAATCTGAGAATGCGAATAGAGGGCACTGTTTTGATTTAAGTAAACTTCCTGCATTCGCTGAAGTTTAAGGAACATTGGTTCAGTTTTTTTATTTACCTCATTTACTATCTCTTCAGTGGCTTGCAACAGGAGCTTCCCAGTTTTTACTAAATCCATCAGAGTCCACACACCTTACTTATCTCACGGTAACTCTACCTTTTTGGTTTTAAGAGACCCTTTGGATATAGGATGCCTTCTTCTGTTATGATGGCGGTCACATATTTCATGGGTGTTATGTCGAAGGCGGGATTCAATACTTTGACGCCTTCAGGTGCAATTCTTTCAGAACGTACATTCGTAACCTCTTCTGGGCTTCTCTCTTCGATAACGGCTTCCTTTGAGGTGATGGTGGAATCCATTGTTGAGGTGGGAGCCGCCACATAGAAGGGAATCCCATGCTCTTTGGCTAATACAGCCACATTATAGGTTCCAATCTTGTTCAAAACCGCATCCCTGACAATCCGATCTGCCCCAACCACAACCTTATCCACTAAACCCTTAGACATCACATAACCCACCATAGTATCTGAGATCAAGGTCACAGGAATCTTATCCCGCTTCAACTCATAGCATGTGAGCCTAGCCCCCTGAAGCTTCGGTCGGGTCTCATCAGCAATCACCTCGACCTTTTTGCCCTCCTCCACCGCAGCCCTCACAACCCCCAAAGCCGTACCATAATCCACCGTAGCTAAACTACCAGCATTGCAGTGAGTAAGAACCACATCACCATCTTCAATCAGCTCCGCCCCATACTGCCCCATCTTACGGTTAACCTCAACATCCTCATCCGCCATCCTCCGAGCCTCAGCAACCACAGCCTCCGCCAACGCCTCCCTGCTTCCAGAAGTCTCCTGCGCCTTTTTCATAACCCGATCTATCGCCCAGAAAAGATTAACTGCAGTTGGTCTAGTCTTCCGTAATACCTCAGCTGACTTCTCTAACTCCCTCATCAGCTCCTTCCTATTTTCGGCTTTTGAATGGAAGGCTGTGAGAGCCAAACCATATGCAGCTGCTACGCCTATGAGGGGTGCTCCCCGCAACTTCATCTCCTTAATCGCAGAAGCTACCTCACCGGAATTCTTCATCTCCACCCAAACAACCTCAGTGGGCAGTTTAGTTTGATCAATAATAACCACAACGCCGTCGTCTCTCCACTCTATAGTCCGCAAGCATCAACACCATCCGTATGCTGATTCTGTCCTGCCTTGATAATATGTTTTCTGCGAAAAATGAAGATTCAAGTCCCGTAACCTTGGTGTGAATGCGATGCAAGACATTGTATTCAAATGTAAACGTCCAACTTAATTATTCGAATTGAATAAAAAGATTATCGAGTGACTGTTGGGAAGCGTCCACGCCCGGCAACGACGTGGGGGTTTTTCATTTTTCCCTACCTACGCTTCCCATAGTCCCCCAACGAACACTGCATATAGTAACATTTTCCTTTTAGCGTTTTGATTAACGTTTTTTGTTAATTTTTATTACAACCTCAATTGGACTTCCCTTAGGCAACTTCAGATTTGTCTGCCAATCTTCCCCAACAGCGATAAGAGAGTAAATTCCAGAAACCTCAGCCTTAGCTTTCTTAACAAGGTTGACCAGAGCAGCCTGAGTCTCCCCCGTCTTTATCATATCATCCACAATGAGCACACTATCTCTCCTCTTAAGAGCCTCTTTCGGAATATACAATGTCATAGTCACGCCTGAATTCTGCAGAACATAGGTTTCCTCCAGAAAAGCCGGAACCCCTACTTCCTTGTTTCTCTTTGCAATGATTAAATCAACCCCCAAAGAGTTTGCAACCAAAGCCCCAAGAGGAATACCGTCAACAGCAGCAGTCAAAACTTTTGTCACACGTCCCCCAGCAAAAGTTGCAAGGGCGTGATGGGCTGCTTGCTGAAGAATATTATGGTCACCTATAATCCAAGTGTTGTTAAAATATCCAGCCGAATTAAATTTGATTCTGCTACGAAGCTCAGCCTTCAAACCAACTAGTTTAGTTAAAATTTCCCAAAGTTCTTTAGCCCTCTCAGCATTCGGCAAAACATGACCCTTAGCATATCTGCTTAAAACTGTCACGGGCAGGTTAGTTTTAGCAGATAACTCTCGATAAGTATACTCCTTCTTAGCTGTTCGAAGCAGCTCAATGGTCATTAACCGAAGTTTCAGGTCCTCTGCGTGGGTATTCATACTCATCCCTTTTCCATGCACACCAACAAATCAAATCGTGAACATGCAAGCTATCTATTTTAACTTGGACAGATTTATAATTTCCGTATGCCTTCGAATAGTGGCGGGCCCGCGGGGATTTGAACCCCGGGTCTCCGGCTCCGAAGGCTTACGCGTCACCCCTTAAGGTAACTCGACGCCTTATCCAAACTAGGCTACGGGCCCTCTCACGATAAGATGTTAGAATAGCGATTAAAGGATAACGGCTAACTTAGAGCTAGACAGTTCCCTTGGATGGGGAGACAAAAATTTCTGTAACACTGAAGTATGCTTGTAGAAACGTAAATTCAATTTGGCGGGTCCGGGGGGAATTGAACCCCCGACCCCCGGGTTAAAAGCCCGGTGCTTTAGGCGCAAGTTTGCTCTTCCTTGCTAAGCTACGGACCCTCCTAGTTTTTGGGATATGCGGTTAAATTAAGGCTTTCTATAGCTTCAGAAAAGGATAATGACGGGTATCCAAAAGAATTCTAGAAAAAGAAAAATGTGAGGGTTGACAGGGTTCTTGTTTCTTCTGTGTGTTGTCTAGGCTTTTTCGTCCCAAGTTTTTTCCAGATATTTTAGGGAGAAAGATTTCACCATTCTCTCTTCGCCTGTAGTCATCAGAAAGCTCTGGAGGTCTTGCAGATTTTCAGCCCATTCCTTTCTCAGGTTGTCTATGAAAGTGGAGAAACCGGAAAAATTCTTGTGAAAAGACATTATTGCGTAGTCCATTCCCATGCCTCCGCCTCCTGCCGCGAAAACAACGTTGGGGTTCTTCATGGCCCACTTCTTTGCCTTCTCACTCATTTCTGGTAGTCCTTTAGCCTTGACGAAAGTTAGGGCCATAATCTCGAATCCAAGCTCCGTCCAATCAGGTATAACCGTGTAATCCACGATAGCTGTCTTCTCCAGCCGCTGTCTCATCCGTGTTATGGTTGGCTGCGAAACTCCTATGATTTTAGCGATTTCCCTGTCGCTTCTCTTCGCGTTCTTCATTAGCTCAAACAGAAGTTTGAGCATTCTCTTTTTCATCATGGCTACATCATGGCTACAGATTCATAATGCGGCTAAATAAAAAGATTATGCATAACAGATGGTTGCGGATATGACTTAACTAGACATAAGAACACTGAGTTCTTATTACATATCCCGAAGTAGACGGGACAACGCTCACTTTCTGGCTTTAACGCCCTCATTTGCTCCAAGTATTTGTAACCTGAAGCATCCCACGGAACAACAAGACGAAAAAAGCTACAAAGTAAACTTTTCTCCTCCCGCGAGAATACGCTCCAGCGCGGAACCGAGGTTAATCAGTCCCTCGTTCGTTTTTCCAGAAACAGGAATCAGTTGAAACCGCAATCCCAGACGATAAATAGCCTGCATCATATCTCTGCTGAGAAGCCGTCTCGTCCCACTCAATTTCTCGTCAATAACAGCCTCAAAGGCGTCAGGGTCGCCAGACCACTCCACAATGCGATTAGCCTCTTCTGGAGGAAGGAGGTCACACTTCGAAAGCACATGCAACTGCGGAAAAAAGAAGCGATTATAAACTGCAGCTGAAAGGAACATGTTCGAGACGTAGTTGAGAGGATTAAAAGAGAAGACGGCATCAAAGAGATAAACTATGGCCTTCGGCTCCTTTGTCAGCTCATTCGCAATGTAAGGTCCGCTGGCCCTAAAGGCAAATAGCTCCATTTGTCCCGGAGTGTCCACGATAACCACATCAGACTGAAGGTCGTCGATTTCGCCCCCAAGCCTTTCAGCTTCCTCAGCTATCAAATCAGCCGCCATCACCAAGGCTCCGTTGGGTCCAAGCCCATGCTCCCTCATGATGTTGCGAACATCAACATAATCGCGGATGTCGATGTCAGGCACATAAGGCAAATTCAAGACGCCGGGATCCAGATTTACGGTCGCCGCTTTCTGTTTCTCGACTTTAAGCCATTCGTTGAAGGAGGCTGTGAGAAGAGATTTTCCCGACCCCGCCGTTCCGATAATGAAGATGATAAACATTTAAACACCTTTATACACAGCAAGCGTGAACTCCATATTTTCATTCAGATAATATATTTTTTGTTCGCCTTTTCAAAATCTTTCACGATTTCTATGACGCGTTTCGGAATATCAATAGTGTCTAATGGAATATCTTTCAGGATAGACCATGGTCCGAGCTCTGCTAGCTGTGTAGTTATGTGGTCTTGACCAAAGGATCCTCTGGAAATCTTGTATACTAAGGGTCTGACCTCTGTTTCTCTCTGGCGTCCTAAAGCGTGAAGATATTCATGGAGAAGCAGGATGTAGACGAAGGCGTTAATCAAACGTTTGGACTTTGTAGCTGCCTCAACGATGTTCACGAGGGCGCGGTTCAAGACGATGTTGTTGGTTCCCAGCGGATGGTAGGCTCCTACTCGAAGGGGGAGGTCGTCGAGAAACAACAGCATTCCAACTCTTCGTTCGTTCAAGAAACTTTTAACCGTGGCTTTCACAATCTCCCAAACTTCACTATATCCCTCCGCATTCTCCAGTCTGGAACGATAATCCTTTCCCCACAAAAGATTCTTCTCATCAGACCCCATATTCTCTTCATCCTCTCTCATGTTTAGCTACATGAGCACCTCAAGTTTTTAATTTGACGGGTTTGATTTTTCCGCCCTTTTCCTGAATCAGTTCTGTAAGCTGCAGGAGGGCCTTGCTGACATGTTTTCTGGCGGTGGTGGAGTCTTTGGCTGTTGTGGAGAGATGAAATTCTATACGGGGAACCCTTTCCGCTCCTTTCGGGTGGGATTTTATATAAACGTAAGGGTTGTTATGCATCACCTTATCGATGAAGGGAGCCATCTCTGACTCTATGACCTCTGTAGCCTCAATGCTTGTTTCAAAAAAGGTGACGCCGTGGGCAGCCTGCTTCAGGAGAGAAGCCACCGACAGGTCAAATATGCCCTTCATTTCGGAGGGGACTCCGGGAAGAGCTATTATGGTCACGTCTTCATGTTCCAAGATTACTGCCGGGGCTGTTCCAACAGGATTATAGAGGGGTGTGGCTCCTTCTGGAAGCTTAGCCATCTTCATTCGAGGTGGGGTTAACTCGGCAACCTCTATCCTGCCCTCATGAGCATAGCTGAGGTACTTCTCCTTAACCATCTTCAAGGCTTCTTGGTTGATTTCGATCTTTTGTTCCAAAGCTTTTGCTAGGCCTTCCAGTGTTTTGTCGTCAAAGGTGGGGCCTAATCCTCCAGTGGTTATGAGGAAACTGGGGTTGCGTTGAATCGCTTCTTTTATAGCGTTGGATATTTCGTCGATGTCGTCGCTAACAACTGTGATGCGGCGGGTGATTAGTCCTAGGGTTGTGATTCGTTTGGCTAGCCATTGGGCGTTTGTGTTCAGGGTTTTGCCTATGAGAAGTTCGTTTCCGACGCTGATTATCTCTACAGATTGGTTCATGGGACAATCAGTTACTAATGAAGCTTGAAAAGGGTAATAACTGCTTTGTTTGTCAGATGAAATTTCAGTTAAAAAGCAGGTTACCTAACTAATCTTTCAAAACGTTACGTTTTGTGAAGGCTATTTTTTCTTGCCTAGCCACCACTTCAGATAGTCCTTTCTCTCTTGTTGGCGCTGGTCCTCTTCGGTTTCGAATTGTGGTCTCAGCTTTTGCTGCAACTCGAAGAGTTCTTGAGGTGTTAGAGAGAGCCCGCAACTTTTGCAGACGTAACGTTTCGTAAGGGATACATATTGCATTTCGCCACCGCATTCAGGGCAATATCGCATAGTCTTCGCCTTTCCCTCTTGTTCCTCTGTTAATATATAAAGGTAGATGCCTGCAAAATAGATTTCGATTTTATGGTGAAGCTAGCTGTGCTTGACTAGGTATGAAAAATCTTTTAACGTTTTAGAACGGTATATTGTTGTAAGCGTAGTTTTGGAAGTGAATCAAGAATGGCGGGATTACTGGGAACGGGCGCTCTAATTCAAACAGACATCAACTTCATACTGCAGATAGTAATGTTCATAATAATTGCCATAGGCATTTTTTACAAAATACAAAGGAAATACAAGATACATGGAAGCATCATGGGAATAGCATTGGTCCTGCACATTATCTCCTTCGCGGCAGTGATGGGACCCAGCTTTTCTAAAATATATAATTATACTTCCGATTTTGGGGTACAAATAACATGGATTCATGCTGTCCCAGGAGCTATCGCAATGATTTTGGGAATAATTTTGGTGACCGCGTGGGCCATCCGTCCGTCTAACATTGCCGGGTGCATCAGAAGGAAGAGAATCATGGACGTCACGGTTCTGCTTTGGCTAGTATCTCTGATATTCGGAATAGCCACGTATCTCTCCTTTTACACAACTTTACTATAGTTGGTGTCCCAGTAAAGGGGATTTAACTGCAGAATCCCGATTGCGTCTACAACAAAAAAGAGCTTCTCTCATCAAACTTATGTTATGATGTTTGTTAATCCTGCCTCTTTCGCCAGTTCGATAGCTCGTTCCCTCTCCCTTCCCGTGAGCCTCCTGCACAGTTCCGGGACTTCATGGCTTCTCCATTCTGGGCGGTACTGGAACATCACGTTTACGCGAATCCAGTCTCCGAGGTTTTGGGCAATCCAGTTCAGAACAGGTTTTGTGCAGCACTCGAGGTGTTCAGGCAGGACCAAGACGCGGATGATGAGTTCTCCATATTTCTTGGCGTACAAGTGGTTTCGGGTGCAAGCCTCCCAGTAGCCAGGGGCGTCTGAGATGTTTGCTGCGCATTCTTTGGGTCCGTACTTGAAGTCGAGAAGATACACGTCCGCGAATCCGGCTAGGAGCTTTGCTGTCTCTAAGCTGTAGTAGGAGTTGGAGTTCCAAACCACGGGCACGTTCACATTCACGTGTCTGAAGACTTCAAGCCACTGCCTGAGCCATGAAGTAGGGTCTCCACCCACAAGATTGACGTTTCTGCAGCCGCCTCTGCGAAGCTGCTCCCCCGCCCGTGCCAGTTGCTGGGGTGAGTAGAGGTCTCCCGATTCGAACCATTGAGATATACTCCAGTTCTGGCAGTGGAGACATCTGAGGGTGCAGCCTAAAGTGAATATGGTTCCAGAGGGAACTAGCTCCGGCTCTTCGCCTGTGTGGGGAAATATTGTTGAGACTGTGGCTTGGGTTCCGCACCTGCAGTAGCCTGTCTCTCCCTCTACTCGGTTGGAGCCGCATCTGCGAGTACATAAGTGGCAGCTCTCAAGAATGTGGTCTGCTATCTCAATCTTCAAATCAAAAAATGATTGCTCTGGAGCCGCCAAATCGTCTAGATGTTTTTGTCGGGTGTCTATATCCCGTTCAAGGCTACAAAATTCTTCGGTGAGCTGCTCATGGAGCTTCCACAGTTCTTTGAGCGAATCGTCCTTGCTGAAGGCGGCAGGCAGCTTTTTGGCGATCAGGAACTTTGCTGGCTTGTCGTCTTCCATGACGGCGAAGTATCTTGCCAAGCTGGCTCGAGCCTTCTTGTCCTTCAGAACGGCTCTTGAGTCGGGTCTCCAAGTCGCCCACATTACGTTTCGTCCATGAAAACTAGGGGCAAACACCAATTTATACAAGTCGGAAATCCTCTTTTTGTCTAGTTTATTAGGGAAGACAACTCTTTGCAGATTACCGTAAAGGAGGGAAACTAGTTGCCACCACAATGCTTCAACATCTATCCAAAGCCTCCCTACGATTTCGAGTTAAACTGCCTTGTCTTCGGCTATGAAAAGCCCATGCCAGAAGTCTATGAAGGGAATGTCTGGAGGCGAGCCATCAGGTTAGAGTCTGGCAAGCTGATTCCTGTTGCATTACGGTCCTTAGGCACTACCGAAGAACCAAAAATCGGGGTAAAATGCTTTCAGACTGTAAGTGAACAAGAAAAAAAGGAGTTGGAAAAGAATCTAGACTGGATTTTTTCTTTCAGCCAAGACCTGACCGCCCTCTATGCCTTCATGGATGAAGACGCCGTTTTAAGGGACTTGAAGAGAAGACTTTATGGATTGAAGGCGGGAAGCATTGGTGCCACGGTCTTTGAATGCATAATCAAATCCGATAATCCAGCAACAAATCTCAATACTCGTAGCCTTCTCCATTACAAACACTATAGTCACCAGATTCGGTGAACATATAGAAGCAGAGGGACTGGACTACCACGATTTTCCAACACCCAAAAGATTAGCTGCAGCACCTCTTGAAGAGATAAGGCAGTGTGGGCTAAGCTGGAGAAAAGCAGAATACATCAAAGGAATAGCAGAAAAAATCGTGAACGGCGAATTCAAGCCGGAGAGGCTAAGAGCACAGCCAAACGAGGAGGTGATGGAAACGCTGAAAAGATTTCGAGGAGTAGGAACTTGGACCGCCGAGATGGTTTTGTGCGCAGGTTTGAAGAGAAACGACTGCATCCCCGCAGGCGACCTAGGCGTCAGAAGAACATTTTCAAGATTCTACTCTGATGGCGGAATCCTCTCAGAGACCGAGGTTAGAAGGTTAGCTGAGAATTGGGGAGAATTCACAAAAGACATAGTCTATTACTTAGCCTGCACCGAACGAGTAAAGAAAGACAGCGGTTTTTCGGAACGCAGTTAAATTCATATGCGATTCCGCTTTAAGTAAAGAGTCACTAAGAGGACATCATAATGAAGAAAACTTCTCAAGTTTCAGGTTTCTACAAGCTAACTCCAAAACAAAGGATACGGTATGTAAAAGATTTTGCAGATTTAACCGAAGAAGAAGTCGAGCTGCTTCAGTCAACCGGAGCCTTAGAGCTTGAACTGGCAGACCGCATGATCGAAAACGTCGTCGGCACATTTCCCCTCCCCCTTGGAGTAGCCATGAATTTTCTCATAAACGGAAGAGACTACCTGATTCCCATGGCAATCGAAGAACCCTCAGTGGTTGCAGCAGCTACCTACGCTGCGAAGATGGCTAGAAAAAAGGGAGGATTCTTCACCAGCAGCACCGAACCAGTCATGATCGGACAGATTCAAGCTGTGGACATCCGCGACCCCTATGCAGCAAAGATGAAGATTCTAGCAGCGAAAAAGGAGATTCTACAGAAAGCCAATGAGCAGGATCCCATGCTGGTTTCTGTGGGGGGAGGCGCCAAAGACCTTGACGCCAGAGTAATAGACGCAACCACCGGTCCCATGGTTATAACAGAACTCCATGTTGACTGCAGGGACGCCATGGGCGCCAACGCGGTGAACACTATGGCTGAGGCAGTTGCCCCCATGATAGAGAGAATAACGGGAGGCAGAGTGTATCTGAGAATAATTTCGAACCTTGCTGTAAAACGGTTGGCACGAGCCTACACAGTCATAGCAAAAGATGATGTGGGCGGAGAAGAGGTTGTCGACGGCATAGTGCAAGCCTACAACTTTGCAGCCGCCGACCCCTACAGAGCGGCAACCCACAACAAGGGCATCCTAAACGGCATAATCGGAGTCGTCATCGCCACAGGCAACGACCACCGAGCCATAGAGGCTGGAGCCCACGCCTACGCAGCAAGAAAGGGACACTACGGTCCCCTATCACATTGGGAGAAAAACAGGGACGGAGACCTAGTGGGTTCCCTTGAACTGCCCATGGCTGTGGGACTAATAGGCGGCGCAACAAAAGTTCATCCAATTGCAAAGGTTGTGCTGAAGATTTTGGGGGTGAAGACAGCCAATGAACTGGGGGAAGTTATGGCTGCCGTTGGTTTAGCTCAGAACCTCGGCGCCCTACGAGCCTTAGCTCATGAAGGTATTCAGCGGGGACACATGTCTCTCCACGCCCGAAACGTGGCAATCACAGCCGGAGCCTCAGGAGACCTGATTGAGCTGATCGTTGAGAAGATGGTGGAAGAGCGTAAGGTGAGGATGGACAGGGCGAAAGAACTGCTTGAAGAGTACAAGAAGAAGGGAAGACTGTGATAGTTGTCTCAGGTCCAGCCTCTCAAAACTTAGGTAAAAAAATCGCTAAAACTTTGGATGCCAACGTTGTTCCCGTTAATCTCAAAAATTTCCCCGATGGAGAGTACTGTCTCCGCTTTGACGGCAACTTGAAGGATAAAGAAGTGATCGTGGTTCAGTCCACTGGACCACCCCAAGACACGAACATCATGCATCTTCTGATGATGATAGATGCAGCAAAGGATCTGGGAGCAAAGAAAGTAACAGCTGTAGTTCCCTACATGGCTTTCGCTAGGCAAGACAAGCGGTTCTTGCCGGGCGAAGCAGTCAGCGTGGCAACCGTCGTCAAACTCATCGAAGCCTGTGGAACTGAGCGGTTCCTAACAGTAAACATCCATTCCAAAGACATTCTGAAGCGATTCACTATTCCGACAGAAAATCTTTCAGCCATAACTTTGCTGGCAGAGCACTTCAAGAATCGTGGATTGGATGGAGCCTTTTCTCTCTCGCCTGATAAGGGCGCCATCGGGTTGGCTGAGGAGGCGAATCAGGTTCTTGGGGGAGGATGCGGCTGGTTGAGGAAGGAGAGGAACCGCTTTACAGGCGAGATTCAGATGGAGACGAAGAGCTTTGACGTACAAGGAAGGGATGTGATTGTCTTCGATGATATAATCAGCACTGGCGGAACCATAGCTAAGGCAGTTAAGATGCTGAAGACTCAGGGGGCACGAAGAGTCTACGCTGCCTGTGTCCATCCACTGCTGATAGGCGAGGCAGAGAAAAAAATTATGGAAAGCGGGGCTGAAGAGATTGTTGGCACTAACAGCGTTCCCAGTTCCGTGCGAACGGTATCCCTTACCCCATTAATCGCTGAAGCCCTATCCAGAATGGGAGCCTAACCCGTGGCTAGGCTTTTCTTCCTGCTTTCAGGCGAACACCAGACCCTTCCCGTTTCAGAAGTACAAGCTATCCTAGAGGCGGAAGGTCATAGCTATCGAATCTTGGAGAAGCTGACCCAAGTTCTGCGCCTTGAAACTGACACCACTAGTGTAGAAGCAATCAGGTTTAGGTCTGCCCTGACCCGAATCTGCTGCAGAGAAATCTTCAACTGCGACGCTCAGCTCTCCGAAATCCTAGCCAACATGCGCTCTGCTATGCTGGAGGAAATTATTGGAGAAGGCGAGAGTTTCGCTGTTCGAGTAAGAAGAATAAAAAGCACCACTCCTCAGCTTAGCGGTGTCGAACTGGAACGCAAACTCGGAGAACAGATTCTGCAAAAGGTTGTGAAGACAAAAGTTAATCTGACAAACCCACACAAGACTTTTTTCGGGGTCCTGACCGACAACAGATTCATCTTTGGATTGAAAATAGCTGAGGTCCCCACAAAACCCTTTTCCGAGAGAAGACCCCAAAGAAGACCGGTTTTTCATCCAACAGCCATGCACGCCAAACTAGCGAGAACCATGGTGAACCTCGCACAACCGAAGATTGGCGACTTGATATTGGACCCCTTCTGTGGAACCGCAGGAATACTCGTGGAGGCTGGACTCATAGGATGCCGTGTTTTGGGCTTCGATGCTAAACCGCACATGCTGAGGGGAGGACTAAAAAACCTTCTCCATTTTGGGATAGAGCCTGAAGGAGTGGTGGTGGCGGATGCTCGTCACCCTCCAGTATCCAAAGTAGATTGCATTGTCACTGACCCGCCTTACGGCAGGTCCGCAAGCACCTTGGGAATGAGCACCAGACAGATAGTTGAGGAATTTCTAGCCGCTGTAGGCGACGTTCTTCCCAGAGGCAACAGAATCTGCATGGCATCTCCCAAAACCATAAGGATAGATGAGGCTGGCGAAGAGGCGGGTTTCAGGCACATGGAGTCCCACTTCGTTTATGTGCATGGAAGCCTGACAAGAGAGATAGCCGTCTTCAAGAGACCTTAAAATGCAGAACCCCGAAGGCTTAACCAAATAAACTGAGCATAACATATCTTTAGAGGGAGGGCGCAACGAGCTGACAGACTTGCAAGTAATCTTTCTAGGAACTGGTGGAAGCATCCCAACGCCCCAGAGAGGATTATCAGCAATCGCAATCAGAAGAAAAGCTGAACTGCTGCTCTTCGACTGCGGCGAAGGCACCCAGAGACAGATGATTCAGGCTGGGGTGGGCTTTCACAGAAAAACAAAGATTTTCGTCACCCACATGCACGGCGACCACATCCTCGGGTTACCCGGGCTTCTCCAAACCATGTCCCTCATGGATAGGGAGAGAAAACTGGAGATTTACGGACCGCAGGGAATCAAAGCCTTTGTAGAGGCGATAAGCCAAACTGTCCAGTTCACCCTCACCTTTCCCGTCCAAGTCTCCGAAATAGAAGCCGGTCTAGTTTGCGAAGAAAGAGAATACTTAGTTCATGCCGTCCAATCAAACCACATGACGCGGAGCATGGCTTACGCCTTGACGGAGAAGCCGCGACCGGGAAGGTTTCATCCAGAAAAGGCTAAAGCGTTAGGTGTTCCTGAAGGACCTTTGTGGTCAAAGCTTCAAAACGGCTCTTCGGTTAAGCTTCCAGACGGGAGAACTGTGAAGCCTGAGATGGTTTTGGGGTCTCCTCGTCCCGGAAGGAAGATTGTTTATACGGGGGATACTAGACCTTCAGAGAGTCTTGTAAGGTTAGCTGAGAACGCTGACCTGCTGATTCATGAAGCCACCTTTGACGATGAACTGCTGGAACGGGCAGATGAGGATGGTCACTCTACTCCAAGTCAGGCGGCGACGACTGCGAAAGAGGCTGGGGCGAAGCGGCTGGTCTTGACTCACATCAGCGCCCGATACAAGGATGCAAGCTTGTTGCTGGAGCAGGCAAGGAAGGCTTTCTCTAACACGGAGTTGGCGGAAGACTTTCTGAAGATAGACCTGCCCCTCTCAGAAGCCTAAAGGAAGAGGCTACGCAGAACTTGAAGGCTCTCTCTCACATGGTCTGTTGATTCCAGAACTATCAAGTTGCTGTACTCTGCCTCTTTAACCGTTTTAGCAACGTTTTCCCAATCGATGCTTCCGTACCCTATTCCCAGATGCAGGTCTTCGGCTCCATCGTTGTCGCTCACGTGCATGTGGACAATCTTCTCATGGAACTGCCTCATGAAATCGTGAATTTGACTGTTCAGGTGGGCGTGAGCTACATCCAGCACAACTCCTATGTCATCACAAAGCTCTGCATAGAATCTGTGAAAATCACCCACATCCTTCATGAGGAAGGGAAAAGGTTCCGGAACATTCTCGATGGCAACTTCAACACCTTCCCTTCTGGCAACCCTCAATAAGGCGCGGATAGAGTCCAGATTCTGCTGCCAATCCTTTCCGGGATAAATGTGGCTGAGGGCGGTTTTGGAGCCTGGGTGAAACAACCACAGGCGGCAGTCTAGTTGACCCGCGTAAACGATGGATTTTTCCAGTCGTTTCAGGATGGCGCGGAGTAGAACTGGGCTGGGAACGGCTATGTTTATTCCTGCCCATGGGGCGTGGACTACCAGATCTAGATTGTTGGCTTTTGCTGTCTCTTTTAGGCTTTTGACTCTTCTTTGGTTTAGTGTGTGTAGACCTTCATCATCTATCTCCACATGGTTCACGTCAACTTTGCGTAGGCGTTTCAGGAGAGACGGGAATGGTTCATTGAGGCAGTAGAGCATTGATAAGCCGATTTCTGGTTTTGCCATGCTGATCACGATTAAAGTTCTATTTTGAGCGGGAAGGGGCGTTTCTTTTTGTTGTTCTTGGGGCGAGCCATTCGATTAGTTCTCGGGGGCTGTCACAGCGGATTTGAACGTTAATAGGACCTAAGGGGGACTCTGCTGTTTGCTGAGAGAAGGAGATGTGCCCTGCATAGGCGACTTGCTTGTTCAGATAAAAGGTTAACGATTCCTCTGCCAATCCACTGAAAAGGACTTTTCGGGCAGCGTCGCGAATCCGTTCTCTGCGAAGCAGATTGTAGAGCTTGGTGAGACCTGTGGTTCCTCTGGTTTCAGCTATTAGCAGGCGTCCCCACTTTCTAGATTTGACTTTAAACTCTACCGCTCCAAACATGTTCTCCACAGCCATCTTGACCTTCTCTAAATCCTCGGTGGGATTAACCTCCACTTCCACGTGAACCACTATGTTATTCATCCCCCAGCACCTCCTTCAAGACCTGCCTGATTTTCTTTCTCAACTGAGCTAGGGTTCCTTCGTTAACTATCATATAGTCAGCGGCGGCGATTACAGCCCCCAAGCCAACGCCGAGCTCTCTACGGTCTCTTTGCATAAAGGTTTCCCAGCTCTTGGGGTCGTCGCTTCGTCTCCTTCGAGATAGACGCTGATACCTAGTTTTTGGGGATGCGTGGAGAGCGATTAGAGTGAAGTTTGGAAAGTGGTTTTTGAATTCCTCTACCTCATGGAGGCTCCGGATGCCGTCGACAACAACCACCTCTCCGTTTGCATTCTTCAGCTTTGGGATGCATCGTTTGGCTACGGCAGCGGGTCCCTCTGCCTCTCTAAGTTGAAGCATGACCTTTCCCAGATTTTCTGGCGTTGGCTTAAGCTTTCTTCGTTTAACCTCTTCTCTAACTTCGTCTCCCATTATCACGACGGGGTAGCCCATCCTCTGAATAACTCTTCGGAAGGCACCCTTACCGGCTCCGGGCATTCCAGCTACCCCCACAACGACTTTATCCTCTATCGTAGCGCCCTCCCTTACGCAATGTGCTATTCGGAGTACATTCGATTAAACTATTAAAATGGTTGCTAAAACAAGTGAATTCAGGCAATAATCCGTGCGAAACAAGAAACATAGATGGAGCAAACACTCTGAAGTTCAGATGGGTACGCCCATTTTTGCGCGTGGTTATCTCCTTGAACGTCTTCAGGAATCTAGTTTTTTGGAGTTTACACGTGCGATTTCTTCTACCAATTCTTTTAACTCGTGGACGGTTACACGTTTTATCGAAGTTATAGATATAGCCTCCACAACATTTGGTTGTTGGTTGTGGAATTTCTAAACTGCCCGATTTAACTTATATGAAGAGCGGATATGTATTATCGATAACGATTTGATTCAAAATCCGATTCAAAATCAAATATGTGCAACAAGACTTATCTATCTACCAAACAAGAGGTACTGACACAACTCAGGTTTTTCTTCAATCCACCAAAAGGGGAAGAAGCTCACAGAACCTCGAGTTGCCGTGCGCATATGCGCGAAACTTCAATGTTTGCGTCAACTCGGCTCTGGCGCTGAGGCGTTCCAAGGAGCATCTCCCCCGTTGGCGAAAAGCAGTCCACACATTTCGCACAGCATTTCTTTTTTCATTTAGGGGACTAACTAGAGACGCCGTATTAAAGTTATTAAAATAGAGAGGGGAAAAGCGTATAGTTGACTAATTGAAAAAGAGTAATGAGAGAGTCTATTATGTTAGAAACCATTCGAAGTTTCTTAGCCTTCGACATCGAAGATGAAAGGATAATCAGACGGCTGGCGGAGGTTCAGGGCATGCTCGCTAAAACGGGCGCCGACTTGAAGCTGGTTAAGCCCCAGAACATCCACCTGACAGTTCGGTTCTTGGGAAACATATCCCTGCCCATGGTCGACGCCATCCACGAGGAGATGAAACAGGTCTCCTTCGCTCCCTTTGAGGTAGAACTCAGAGGCTTAGGCGCTTTTCCCCGCTTAAGTTACCCCCGAGTTGTCTGGGCTGGAATCAAGAAAGGCGCTGACGAGCTGGTGAAAATTTTCGAGCAGCTGGAACCACGCCTCAGAGGATTAGGCTTCAAACCTGACATGAAAGGCTTCAGCCCCCACCTGACAATAGCACGCGTCAGAAGCGGTAGGAATAAGGCACAACTCGCCAAACTTGTAGGAGAACTGGAAAACTACGATTTTGGCGCCGTCAAGGCTGAGTGCTTGAGACTTAAAAAGAGCGTTTTGACCCCTAGAGGTCCAATTTACACGACTTTACGAGAGGTATGCAGTGGCTGAACAGGTAAGAGACATATGAGTGGTAAGCCATGGCTTCAACCCTTGAAGAAATAATCGCCAAAGTTCTGAAGAGCGTCACCCCAAACAGCAGCGACAGAGAACATGTTCTTTCCTTAGCCAAGAGGTTAACGAGAAAGGTGCGAGAAGCGGCGAAGGAAAAGGGAGTGGAAGCTGAAATCAGGGTAGAGGGTTCCGTGGCAAAAGACACGTGGCTTAAGGAGGGACCTGAAATCGACATCTTCATGCGTCTTCCAACAACCATGCCTCGGGAAGCTTTCGGAACTGTATGTTTGGAAATTGCGAGAAATGCCACTAAAGGCTTCAGGCAGATTGAAAGGTTCGCAGAACACCCCTATCTGGAAGCAGTCATAGATGATGTCACGGTGAATGTTGTTCCATGTTACAGCGTGAAACGGGGGGAGTGGATCAGCGCCACGGACAGAACCCCCTTTCACACCGATTATGTAAAGCCTCTCTTGGATGACAGAAAAGCGGGAGAGGTCAGGCTTCTGAAGAGGTTCATGAAGGGTGTAGGCGTCTATGGGGCAGAAATCAAGGTTGGGGGCTTCAGCGGATACCTCTGTGAACTCCTTGTTCTGAACTACGGCTCCTTCCTCGAAGCCCTGAGGGCGGCTGCAGACTGGAAAGAGAGAACAATCATCGATTACGAGGGACATTACAAAGGAAGGAAGGAGATTAACAAGATTTTTGAAGAACCCTTCATTATGGTGGACCCTGTGGACAGGGGAAGAAACGTTGCGGCGGCAGTTAGAAAAGAGAGATTAGACGAATTCGTCGCCGCCTCCAGAGCATTTCTCAAAACGCCAGACAAAAATTTCTTTTATCCACCAGAAGTGAAAGCCCTAGACCCCAGAGAATTGGTCAACAAGATCAACGCGCGAGGCTCAGCAATTATTTTCATCCGATTTGGAGGGGTCACTGCAGTGCCGGATGTTCTTTGGGGGCAACTTTACAGGTCTCAGAGGTCCCTGCGGAAGATGATTCAGCAACATGACTTCACAGTTTTACGTGATAATTCATGGAGCGACGAAGAAAACTGGAGTGCGCTCATCTTTGAGGTGGAAAACCGTTTTCTTCCAAACATGAAGAGGCATCTTGGTCCACCGCTGAGGAAGAAGCTGGAGTGCGAGAAATTTTTGCGAAAGCATGTGGGAGCGGACTCCACGGTTTCTGGACCGCGCGTGGAGGAGGGACGCTGGGTCGTTGACGTAAAGAGGAAGTACAGGGATGTGGTGGATTTGATGAATGAAAAGTTGGGAGATGGCGGCAGGCGTGTTGGCGTGGCTGAGCTTGTTTCTAGGGCGGTGGCTGATTCTATGGAGGTTTTGGTGAATGACGAAATTTTGAAGCTGTATTCTGCTAACCCTGAATTCTCGAAGTTTTTGACAGAATATCTTGAAGGAAAACCAAGATGGCTTATGAGAAATAGCTAAGATTTCCCTTTTCAGTTCATCTCTGTTGCTTTGGAATCGTAGCTTCAGAGGATGTTACTAATGATTGAGAGTTTGGAATCAAAGTTTTTATCGCAGAATTACCATTGAATATATGTAACCCACGGCTGTAAATCTTGAAAGTGGAGATTTTTTGATGCGTCTGAGGAGAAATCAGTTTTTGGCACTCTTCGTGGGGGCGCTCCTCATCTCCTCCTTCTTAGGATATATCTGGATTTTGCAGGGGAGTAAATCCGTTTCTCCCGATGTTTACGTGGGTGTCGAGATGGCTTATGATGGAGTAGAGGATGCCAAAAGATTAATCGACCGAATCAAAAGTTACACAAACCTCTTCATTATAGGCACGCCCGAAATAACCCACAACATCACCAAACTTAACGAAGTCAGTCAATATGCCATCGACGCTGGTCTGAATTTGATACTCTTCATGTATCCAGAAGGGAATGCAGATTATATACAGTCTCAATGGCTTGAAGACGCCCGAGCCAAGTGGGGTGACCGTTTTCTAGGAGTATACGCCTATGATGAGTGGGGGGGCAACCAAGTTGATGGGACTGAAGGCAGCATTGACTACTGGAAAAAACTGGTGAAAGAGGGAGAAGCCAACAACTACACGGAAGCCGCGAATAACTACGTTACTAGCATAAGCGACTCAATTCTGCCATTCTATGAAAGTCGTATGAAGCAGGGGGACCTGAAACTGTTTACAGCCGACTATGCCCTCTACTGGTTTACCTACGAAGGAGGATATGATGTTCTACTTTCCGAGTTTGGATGGAACCTCAGCAGACCACTCAACATCGCCCTTGTTAGGGGTGCAGCAACCATGCAGAATAAGGAGTGGGGAGCAATAATAACCTGGACAGAGAGGAACGAACCACACATAGAGTCAGGAGACGAACTCTATTACGACATGATCCTAGCGTACCTCAGCGGAGCAAAATACATAGTCGTCTTCAACTACCCCAATCTGGTCTCACCCTACGGTCTTTTAAAAGACGAACACTTTGATGCCCTGCAGAGATTCTGGAACTACATAAAAACTCATGAGCCAGCAAGCGAAAAATTGGGAATTTACGATCCGGGCTCCAAAAGGATAGCCTACGTTCTACCAAAAGATTACGGCTGGGCATTTCGAGGAGGTCTCGATAAGGTCTGGGGATTATGGCTTGACCCATTATCCGAAAAGATAGGCAAAGATGTTGATTACCTTTTGCACACTAACCACCTCGGAGTGGACATAATCTATGACGACCCGAAATACTACGACGCCCTTAGCCATTATAGCAAGCTCATCTTCTGGAACGGAACCATAATCGACTGAGAAACAGAAAGCGCCTTCAATATCTCTTCGTACTGGGCAAATCTAGGCAGAATTGAGAAGGCAGACTACTGATTCTTTAGGTTAGTAGGCGTATAGCTTCCCGTAAGGACGAGACGAAACCGGAGTAAGCTTGTTAAACTTGCCCTCCAAGATTTTTTCGGCGTCTAACCCGTAGTAGCCAGCATATTCATCAACTAAACTCTTCAGTAACTTATAGTCGGCTTCTTCAAGGTTCGTAACCTCAACCTCTTTCCCCAAGTGACGCGCTTCCCCTCGAATATACATCGTTCCGCCATACATCCCGGTTCCCACAAACCTCGCATTGTGCCGAATTTCTCCTTTCATGTTTAGACCCAGAACCACCAGCACGCCTCCCGCCATATACTCCCCCAGAAAATCTTGGGCAGTTCCTCCAATCACTATAGCGGGTCTTTTGCCAAGGTATTCTTTCATGTGTATCCCAACTCGGTATCCAGCGTCGTCCCGGATGAAAATTTTTCCACCCCGCATGGAATGCCCCACTAGGTCACCAGCGCGTCCATGAACAACTATCTCACCATGATCCATGGTGTTGCCGCAGCCATCCTGCACATTTCCGTGAACAGTGATTCTTGGACCTCTCATGAAGGCTCCCAAATCGTTACCTGGAGTTCCGTAAACGTCGATGCTGATGTGACCGTCAAGGTCGGTGCCGATGTAGCGTTGACCGTAAACGTTGCGAAGTTCTATTTTTTCGATGCCATTACCGTTGAAACCTCTGAGGAGCGTGTTAAGGTCCCGGTAGTACATTCCGTAGGCATCGACTTTTGCCACGTTCTTTTCTATGCTGAAATTTTTTGGCATCACGCTGGTTCCTCCTTCCGTTACCATCTTTTACTCGCCTGCCATCCTTATTCCCAAGATTTTTAGTTCCGTGTCGGTTAGTCCTACGCCTCTGAGAAGCAGACGGTTTCCCCTCACGCTCTCGATGGCGTTTATGCCCATTCCCCCCATCATCTCCATCAGCTCTAGGCTCCATCCGCGGAGAAGACCCACCAGCCTCTTCGTTCCAATATCAGGGTTTATTCTCTTGGTGATCCAAAGGTCAGTTGTTGCTATGCCCCAAGGACACTTGCCTGTGTAGCACTTCTGGCATACTGTGCATCCCAACGCCACCAAAGCTGAGGTAGCAATGTATACCGCGTCGGCGCCCAAAGCTATAGCCTTAAGAACATCAGCGCTACTTCTGATTCCTCCCGCAGCGATGATGGAGGCTTTGTTTCGTATGCCCTCATCCCGTAGACGCTGGTCTACAGAGGCGAGAGCCATCTCTATGGGGATGCCAACGTTATCCCGTATTATCCTTGGCGCTGCTCCTGTCCCTCCTCTCACACCATCCAACACAACGGCATCAGCCCCTGCTCTAACTATGCCACTGGCTATGGCGGCTGAGTTATGCACTGCCGCAATCTTCACAAACACCGGCTTCGTGTAATCTGTGGCTTCCTTCAGTGCGTAAATCAGCTGTCTCAGGTCCTCGATGGAATAGATGTCATGCTGGGGAGCAGGAGAGAGGGCGTCTGTTCCCATGGGAATCATTCTGGTCTTGGAGATTTCTTCGCTTACTTTTTCTCCTGGAAGATGCCCGCCGATGCCCGGCTTTGCGCCCTGTCCAATCTTGATTTCTATGGCGGCTCCAGCGTCTAGGTAATCGGGGTGTACTCCGAAGCGTCCAGACGCTACTTGGACTATGACGTGGTCTCCATACTTGTACAGGCTCTTTTCGAGTCCTCCCTCGCCCGTATTGTAGAAAGTGCCATATTCGCTGGCTGCACGCGCCAAAGACTTGTGAACATTGAGGCTTATCGATCCGTATGACATGGCTGAGAACATTATTGGGGTCTCGAGGCGGAGTTGCGGAGCTATTTTGGTCTTAAGCATAAGTCCGCCGCCTTCTTCGGTTTCTAGTTCGAGGCTGTCGGGTTTTGACCCAATGTATGTTTTCAGTTCCATAGGTTCTCTCAGCGGGTCTATAGAAGGATTGGTCACTTGGCTTGCATTCAGTAGAAGTCTGTCCCAGTAGGTGAAATTGGGTTTGTCGCATCCCATGCCAGTGAGAACAACTCCTCCTGTCTCAGCCTGTTTCTTTATGGAGGCAATAGCCTCTTGGGTCCAGTTGGCGTTAGACCGGTAGAGGTTAGGGTTCTTCTTTATTGTTATGGCTTGAGTTGGACACAAGGTGACGCATCGCTGGCAGTTCACGCAGTTCTCATTTCTGCTGTGCAGAATGTCATCTTCCTCGTCGTAGTAGTGAGTATCATAGGTGCACTGGTTCACACAGACTTTGCAGCGGATACAGCGATCCTGATCTCTCTCCACAATGTATTCTGGGGGAATGTAACTCTTCATCATAGCCACCTCCTAAGCCATGACCTCCACTACTTCTCGAGTTGTGAGCCTTCCCACTACAGGTTCTCCTCCTCTGGGGCTCCAAACCCTGTCCAGCATGGGAGAAACTAGGCGTATTGCCGATTCCTCCGAAGACAGAAACAGAAAATCATCCTTCTTTCCAGCGGTGAGGGGGCGAAGCTTAATCCGGTCTGTGAGCCCAATCATCTCGCCGTGATGAGCCACTACAATAGTGAAGGGACCATTCATCAAAAGACTGCCGTAGGTCTGGCGCAGAGCCCTCATGAGCTGCTCATTTTTTGGTTCCAAAGTCTCGATCTCTGACCACAGGGGCGGGGCGAGAATCTTGGCGACAATTTCGATTGGCAAGCCTTGCCGTCTCATCAGGAGGTCGAAGGCATAAGCCATCACCTCTGTATCTGTTTGCATGGTGCATTTGTATCCGAACATCTCTAAGTAGCGGCGGTTAATACCGTAGGATGAGATTTCGCCGTTGTGCACCACAGTCCAGTCCAAGATGTTGAAGGGGTGGGCTCCTCCCCACCATCCCGGAGTGTTAGTTGGGAACCGCCCGTGGCAGGTCCACATGTATCCCTCATACTCTTCTAGACAGAAGTATTCAGCCACATCTTCCGGAAAACCGACGCCCTTGAAGACTCCCATGTCTTTTCCGCTTGAAAACACGAAGGCTTTTCCGGTCTCTGTGTTGATTCTCATAACCTTCTCCATCACGTAATCATCAGCTGCCTGATCCTTTGCTTTGGATTTTTTGGGTTGCAGGAAGTACCGCCACATGATGGGTGGGTCCCTGACGTTAGCTTCTTGTGTTGGCATCTCCTCTTCCTTGAGGACCTTGAAACTCTCTTTGAGCAGGTTGTCTGTCTTCTTTTTCGCCTCCCTGTCGAGGTACATTATTTGAAATGCGTAATCGTCCCTGTATTCTGGGAAGATACCGTAAGCCGCAAAGCCGCCTCCCAATCCGTTTCCTCTCTCATGCATGTTCGCGATAGCTTTAACTGGGTCTTTTGCTGAGAACCGTTCTCCCTTTAGGTTCATCATGGCGAATATGGAGCAGGCATCGAAGACCTTCTCGTCGTTGTATGGGTTATTGACTTTACCTAGGTCTTTCATCCTAATTCACCACGAACATCTCTTTTCTCACGGACTGCGGCAAAGTGAGGAGCCCAAAATCCTCGGAGAGAAGGCTACCTTTGATTCCGCCCACGTTCACACGGTTCTTCATCAGCTGGAAGAACATCCCTGATTTTTCAATATCTCCCAAGAAGATGAATCCTACAATCACACCGTTCTTGAGCACTATCTTCTTGTACACAGTTTTTTCGGGGTGATACTCAACAAGTACTTCATAATCGCCAGTATCTTCGGGATTCATCATCCCTACAGAGATGATGGGAAGATCAAAATATTTCAGGGCGCTCATAACTGTGCCCCCAAAGTATTCCGCTTTCTTCCCCGCCATGTTGTATCCCGCCACCCGTCCTCCTAAATGAGCTAGGGGCCATAGTGGTAGGAGGCGGTTTCCGTTCAGAAGGAAGTCATGAGCTTCTGCGACATCTCCGCACGCGTACACGTCAGGTATGTTGGTGCGCATGAACCTGTCCACGAGTATTCCCCGGTTCACCTTCACGTCTGTTCCTTTGACGAGTTCTGTACGTGGGATGACGCCGATAGCGACAACCACTAGGTCGCAGGGGATTTCTGTGCCGTCGGTCATTATTACTCCGCCCACAGCATCCTCGTTATCTTTTCTGCCCACAATTTGTTGAACGGTTTGACCAGTGATTATGGTGACTCCTGCTTCAGTGAGTACTTTTTCCGCGATTTCTGATGCTTTCTCGTCCAAGATGAGGCTGAGGATTTTATCTTTGAGCTCAACTAACGTTACTTTTATTCTCCGTTTCATCAATGCTTCAGTTGCACTGACGCCGATGAGACCTCCACCGATGACCACTGCACTTCTGGATTCCTCCAGCTTGGACTCTAAGCCTTTTGCGCTAGAGAGTTCCGTGAAGGTGAAGACTCCCTCTTTCTCTCCGCCTTCCATCCTTGGAACAAAGGGTTTGCCGCCAGTGGCGATCAGAAGTTTCTCAAAATCGACTATGTCTCCCCCGTCAAGTTCAACCTGCTTTTTGCTGAAGTCGATGTTTACCGCTGTTCTTCCAGTTAATGCTTGGACGTTATTTTTCTTCCAGAACTGGTCGCCGCGGTACTTCATGGTCTCCAGAGTAGCTTCTCTGCTGACGTACTCGGAGATCATGGGACGGGAATACTGGGGGAAAGGCTCTTCCGAAATTACAGTTAATTCTCCCACGGGGTCCACTTGCCTGATGGCTTCAACTGCTCCAATTCCTCCTACGGAGCCGCCGATGATCACGTATTTCGACATTATTCTTCCACCTCTTCGCAGACCAGGGCTTCGTTTGGGCAGTTAGCTACGCAAGCTGGGACTTCCAAGTTTGGGCAAAGATCGCATTTTGCAACAACTTTGCCTGAAGAATCTGGTTTTATGGCGCCGTATGGGCAGACCATGATGCAGGTCCAGCAGCCTATGCACTTTTCAGCATCGTGAACCACCAATCCGGTCTCCTCGTCTAAGCTCATGGCTCCGGATAGGCAAGCGTCCACGCAGGGTGTGTCTTTGCAGTGTTGGCACCGTATTGAGATGGAGGAGGGCTGATTTGTTTCCACTCTTACTCGGCTGACCGGGCGGGGGTGTTCTTGTCTGTATGCTTTTATTGGGTCTTTGGACTTGGAGTGTTCTACTGTGCAGTAGACTTTGCAGAGACCGCATCCGATGCATGCTTCTTCTTTGATGGAGACTCGTTTCATTGTAGTTTACCCTCGAAATTATTAAGCATACGGCAACCTATTGCCGTATAACAACTGTGATAACAACTTATAAACTTTGCTACACAAACAAAAACACAGGCGGACACCATGACCAGCTACTTCAGACCTAAAAACACTTCGAAAAACAGGAGTATGGTGGGCCTGGATAGCTTCACACTCCCGTTCACAGTCCCGTTTCCCCATTCTATATGTTCCTGTTAAAAGGCGCGTGCATCGTTAGAACAATTCAAAGAATAAAGCAGGCCCCATAACAGTTATGACTGAATAATTCCCCAACATCTTCAGTTCGGGAATATCCAGCCACTTTGTTCTAATGCTCATGTCTGATTGTAAACTTTTCAATATACTCTTTCAGGGCAACAGCGTTATTTTTTTCCTCATTCTTTGCAGCGTAAAGCAGTGTCACCACTCCTTCCTCGGTTTTCTTAAGAATGAATTTTACCAATTCCGTTTTGTTATTATCCAATTCTTCAAAATACAGACTTTTAAACTCGGTCCATCTCTCCAGATCATGTGAAAACCATTTTCTCAACTCGTTACTAGGTGCCACATCCTTTAGCCACAAATCTATCTTTGCCCTTTCCTTGTTTAGACCGCGAGGCCAAAGTCGATCAACCAAAATCCTGAACCCGTCGGCTTCTTTGGGGGTCTCATATACTCGTTTCACTTTTATCATAATAGGATCTCCAACCTTGTATAGAGTCTTTATTAAGCTTTATCTGAGGCGTTTATTATCGATTTTGATCTACGTTTCAGGGTGTACTGCGGCTACGAATGGCAATGCGCGCGCATCGTCGTCGTGATGAGGATGATTGTTTGGGTTTGGGGTTAAAATTTAACCCAACCAACCAACTTGATTTAAGCTTACGCTGAAGAGTGAAAATGGGAAGTGTTAGTGCTTCATGCGCGCGCAAATCGCACGGGTCAGAAATAGAAGGGATAAAACCCGTTACCTGTCTTCTATTCCCCAAATACCCTCATTATTAATGGAGTTGCCAAAACAAAAAATTTTAAAACTGATTCTATGTTTTGCTTGTTATGGCGTTTCGCTGGAATCACCTATTAAGTAGGAACCATAGCCAAAAAGGCAGAGTAACAGGGGGTAGATTATGAGGCGTTCCATACTGCCTAAGCCTAAACCCAGATAGGAACCAAAACCTCTCTGTCCCAGAGCGGTAAAGACTATTGCTAAAAATGCTACTGCACCCAAGACAACAGATACGTAGGAAAGAGGCTTTTTCTCGAATCTATACAACATAACAGCAGAAGCTGCCCCAAAAACAAAAGTGACCAGACCAAAAAAACCATGCACTAATATAGAAATATTCAAAGCGACCACGCCACCTAAAACGCTACCGATGCCACATATAGCCAGTAGAGATGTGAAAAGTCTGTTTTTGACTACTCGCTGAGTGTAGTAGGCACCAGCAATAATGAATAATCCATACAAGATAGCCGATGTGTTGAAGATTGCGGCATAGTTGCCAGCTTTACTCCAGTCGCCCAAGTCACTCATCCACTGCTGCCCTAAATTGTAGCCTGGATAAATCGCTTCCGAAATGACCACTGCAATAATAAACTGCACCACTCCGATAGTGAACAGCAAACCCGCAATTCTTGCGTCATCCCAATTCATAATATCAGATTGAGATGATGAATTTATAAGATTTGATGTGCGAGCAGTTGGTTGGGTTAAAATTTAACTCCCCTACACAAAGTTAAAATAACCCCAAGGAATGCGCTCGGTTATTTTCAAAGGAGACTTAGGTTACCGCTACCCACGTACACTTTAATCGACTAGACCCCGCTTTGTAGGTGTAGGGAATTTTATGAATTGTTGTAAGAAACATAAAACACCTAAAATTGAAATGCGCGCGCATCATCTCATTGCCTTTCTATAAAACTGACTAATTGCGAATGTTTGAACAGTGGCCCAGCAGGGTTTGTTGATAGCCCAGCATAGATTCAAGCCTCTTGATCTTTCATTCTCAGAAATCAATGTAGTCATTTGAACTAACTTTGAGTTTAATCCGAATTTAGGTCTTGATAAGGATAGCTCTTGCAAGAATCTGGTCAAAGAAAGCCTATTTAGATAGAATAAGCTTAATTTAGGCTTAAAAGTGGGCCTGCGTAGCTTCACACTCTCGTTCACAGTCCCGTTTTACATTCTACATATTCTTGTTAACAACAATGGAAATTTGAAAACTGCAAAATGTTTTGTGGTGACACGTTTCAACCCCTTGTCTTAATAGCTGAATAAATATCTAATTATTGTTGTATGAAGAACGTAACGCCCCACCATTATCTTCCTTGTCCTAATGAAAATTGAAATAGTGGTGATAGAACTATTTTCTATAATACAGTTCAGCAAAGCTAATATTGGACTATTTTACACTTACCTACCTATTCCGAATCACAGTGGTCATTTCTGACAACAGCGAATGGTTAGGAGAGAGGGATGAAAATGAAAAAGAGAGTTTATTCTATTGTTTTTACTTTGTTGCTTGTGAGTTCAAGCATTATTCCGTTTAGTGCGATTGTTGGTGTAAGCCAGTCTACAAATGGTGAAACAGGCGTGCTGCGGGGAACGCCTTATGCATGGCCTGGTCCCTCGGGGACCCAAGTTGATACATGGGATGGAAGTCTAACGCTTTCACGGACGGAAACGGAATTGCCGGGACGCATTCCAATCATGATTGCTTTCTCGTACCATAGTTTACTGCGTAATGATTCCACTCATTATGGGTATGGTTGGAGATTTGCGCATGATGTCTATTATGTTGCCGATGAGGATGAGGTGACTGTTATTTGGGGGAATGGCGGGTCGGTGCGTTTTCAACGAGAAACTGGGGGTGGTTATGTTTCGCCGTCTGGTGTCTCGGACGTTTTTGAGGAGTATTCATCGCAGCAATTTCGGTTGACCACTAAGGAAGGATTTCAGTTCTATTTTGAGGATGCAGACCATCAGCATGTCACCAAGGTTGTCGATCGATGTGGTAATGCGTTGCATTTCACATACAATGTCTATGGATTGCTTACTGCTATCGAAGATTCGTCAAGTCGTGTTGATTTGTACTATGACGACCTCGCCCAATTAAAATGGATACATCTTCCCAACCGAGAAATAACATTCGCGTACGATGATGATGGCAACCTTAAGGAAATCCTAACCCTAGACCCTGACACTTTAGCGACACTCTGCATGAGTACATACAGTTACGACTCAGACCACTTTTTAACTGGCGCAGCTGATCCAAAATCTCGAACTACCTCCATTGAATATGTTGAAGAGAGAGTTACACATCTGCAATCTCCGCTCACCGAGACGACCTTCGGGTATGACCTAGTGAATAATGTTACAACGGTGACTGAAAGCATCGATGCGATTACCCAAACTGTGCAGTTCTTCTATGACTCACAGGGGCGATGCCAGCAGATGACAGATGAGTTAGGCAACGCAATCCTCTACGAGTGGGGCGAAACAAACATAGTTGCTATCACTGACCAGAGGGGTCACACAACCGAGTATAACTATGATTCGCAGAGAAATCCTGTCGCAATAATTGACGCCCTCGGAAACACCATCAACTACACCTACGATGCCACCTACAATAAAGTAACCAGCTTCTCAAATCCAAATGGCAATGTGTGGCGGATGGAGTATGATGCGGGTGGCGATCTGGTTAGAAGAACGAATCCGCTGGGCACCAACATCACCTACCAATACAACGCATACGGTGATGAGATTAGGGTAACCTACCCTGACCATTACATCGAGTATGAATACAACGAAAGGGGGCTAATATCCCGCACAACGGATAGCAGCGGAATTTCAGTCGATTTGACGTATGACAGTTCCGGTAATCTCATCCAAATCACAGACTCGAATGGCGGTTCTATCCTGTATGAATATGATTCCCTAGACCGCATCATCGGCTACACGGACAAATTAGGTCAACAGACAGAGTTCTTCTATGACGAATACAACAACCTTGTGAAAAGAATCGATCCGGTCAACGGAACAACTGACTTTGAATATGATGCTCTAGACCGTGTGGTTCGGGTTGTCAACTCCTTGGGGTACGAAACCATCTTTGATTATGCAGCGTCAAGCCACTCCAAAACATTGACTGATCCCCTTGGAAGAACGATTACTTTCACTTATGATAATCTCGGCAGGTTAATTCAGGAAACTGACGCCTTGGGATACACGGTTAACTATGGCTATGATGAGGTTGACAATATGGTCAACATGACCGACCAGAATGGCGCAACGACTTATTTCGTGTATGATGCTCTCGATCGTTTGATCACAATCGACTATCCTGACGACAACGATGTCCATTATACGTATGATGGCGTAGGGAACATAGTAACGATCGCGGACGCGAACACTACTATCCAATATGAATATGATGTTCTCAACCGCATAATCTCAGTAACCGACGTAACGCATGGTAAAACAACCTCTTACACGTACGACGAAAATACTCATCTCGTTCAGATGGTCGACCCGTTTGGAGCGACAACCACTTACACCTATGACGCACAGGGTCTCCTTAGTACCCTCACCGATTCTGAGGGGCAAACTACACGTTTCCTTTATAATTCCTTGGGGCAACTAGTAGAAAAGACGTATGCAAACGACGTGAATGCAACTTTTTCACATGACGACAGTGGTCAGCTATTAACTCTGCTATACACGAATGCTTCAGGTCAACCGCTCATGGGCTTCGAGTATGACTACGACGCGTTGGGAAATAAGGTAAGGATGGTGGACCTCGATGGCAACATAACACTCTACGGCTATGACGCGTTGAACCAGCTAGTCAATGTGACCTATCCTGATAGTTCGGTCGTTGAGTATACCTATGATGCTGTGGGTAATCGTCTAAGCATGGTCTCCCTTGCAGGAACAGTGGATTACTTGTATGATGCTGGAAATCGGCTCTTGGAGGCTGGCGACGTGTCTTATGAATGGGATCAGAATGGTAACTTGATCACTAAGAATGACGTTGGTGGTGAAACCACCTACACTTATGATTATCAGAATCGACTAACCGCAATCAACTATCCGGACGGAACCCTCACCCATTATGATTACTATCCGAACGGGCAGTTGCTCAGCAAGGATGTTGACGGGCAAATCACCAACTACCTCTACAGCGGTCCCAACGTTCTCTATGAGTTAGATGATGGGTGGAACCCAGTTACGGGGTATACGACCATTGGACTTGATAACCGAATTAGCATGACACAAAACGGCGATTCCTACGTTTACCTCTACAATCATATTGGGAGTGTAGTAGGATTAACGGATTCCTCTGGGCAACTGGTGACTCGTTATCAGTATGATGCGTTTGGTTCGCTTCAGTATAGCTCTGGGGCTGTTTCCAATTCCTACTTTTTCATCGGCAGAGAATATGACGAAAAGAGCGAGTTGTATAATATGCGCGCACGGAACTACGACCCAGAAACAGGTCGATTCACTACCCGAGACCCTCTGACAAACTATTTCAGCCCCTACGTTTATGCTGCCAATAACCCCGTCAATTTAGTGGACCCCACAGGTCTCATCGAAGGCGCTTATAGCCCCCCCTCTGAATGTTTGCGTCCAGAATTTTATGAACAGGCCCGTCAATTCTTGTACACCCCCACCTCGTTGAAGGATAAACAAAGAATATGGGAAGATGTTGCAGCCAGCGGAGCCACAGACCCGAACAAATGGTTGGGAGGCGCTAAATACACCCTTGGAAAATGGGAGTCAGGCTTGATCGGAGAGATGGAGTGGCTGAAAAAGAATTTTAAAAGTATATTATGGGGCGCTGCTGGCGGGTCCTCGCTCGCAGGTGGATTAGGTGGAGCAGGGCTATCAACCGGCGCGTTGGGATTCTATGGCAATTCGTATGAACCCGTCTATTTGGTCTGGCAAGCCAATTTTGTTCCCACATTTAGTGCTCCAGCAAACTATTTTATAGCAAAACCGGGACCCGGCGGATTCCATCTTGGGGTCAACGCCAATTTCTGGAAAAGTGATTGGATCACGCACATCGGCATACCAGAGCATGTAGCTCAGACCCGATTCGGGCAGTGGTGGACGGGACTTTTTGGAAGAGGCAAAGTTATCCAGGGAACTGCTCATTATTTCCCCCTTAAAGCAGGCGCAAAAGCAGCTCTTATTCTGGCGTTCTTGGCTGCGCCAATCATAGGAACCAAAGGGTGTGATAGTGAAAAAGCCGAGATTCTTCCTGACCCAGATAAACAGCATTATGTCTCTGGCAGGTGGGACTTTTCTTCTTATGATGTGTTTGGAAAAGATGATGACCAGCCTGAATATTGGGATGAGACGTGGATAAATGGAACAATTTGGATTGAACAGGAAGACGACAAAATTGTGGACGGTGGTTCAGAGGGTCTCATGGCTAGGTATACGTTGCGCCATAGTCCAGAGGGAGTTTTTCCGTTTGGACCCCTATTTGGAGACATCGACAAAATCAACGGCACCCTTGAAGGCAACATTCTCAAATTAACTTTTTTCCAATGGTACCCAGATGGTAGCGGAGTATATCACTATGTGCCCGGTCTTGGGTTCGACGGATTATTCAACAAATACGGGACATTGGCAAAAGGCTACATCATTAATCCGCATCAAGTGTCACATACAAATTCCAGTCAGATACGCATCAGCAGAACCTACAATTTTGAAATGGAACCCCACTATCGCATTGAACCACGGTACGGATACGTGGATGTAACAGCGAAATTATGGTCTAAAGGACAAACGGACAACATGGGAGGTCCAACAACCTTTGAGAATCTAACTCCCGACTTGGCAACATTATCCGATTACGTAGACCTTGGCCCACTGGCAAGAATTCGCGTCACACCCAAAGTATCCAGCGGAATTGTTGAAATTAAAGCAGCAACACCCTACGGACTTGAACAAACGTTCCAAATCGAAATCTCCCCCACAGACAGCTGGATAGTCGGAGAAGGAGAGGAAGCAGATTTCTCAACAATACAAGAAGCCATTGACGCCGCCACGCCAGGGTCCACCATCTACTTGGAAGACCCCGGAGAGCCATATCGAGAAAACATTGTCATCAATAAACCGTTGACATTGATGGGGGATGGATATGGTGGAGGCGCTACTATTGATGGTGGAGCTGCTGGAAACACCGTGACCATCACTGCAGATAACGTGGTAGTGCAGGGGTTAACGATTACTAACAGCTCTGCAGATTATCCCCATGCTGGAATCTTCATAGACTATGCAAACAACACCGTCATCCGTGACAATGATGTTTCTAGGAACACTGGACACGGAATATTTGTGATGTGGGGAAGCAACAACACAATCGAAAACAACCAAATTCACGGAAACGATGGACCAGGTCTTCGAATCGATGGACCCGAAGCGAACGCAACAATCTCTGGAAACTACATCTACGAAAACCAAGGAGACGGCATCTTCCTTTACACCGCACATAATGTGCTCATAGACGGAAACATGGTAGAGGAGAATGGCGGAACAGGCATCACTCCGCAGGGAGGAAGCCAAAACGTCACGATACAATACAACTACCTCGGAAACAACATTGTTCATGGAATCTACGTAGCAGTATCAACAGACATCTACATTGCAGGAAACTACATCAAAACTAACGGAGAACTAGGTATTTACCTCCGTGAATCATACCAGAATAAACTTTACGACAACGTTCTAGTTAACGATGGTCTTTACGCTAGGGACTCTTCGGAAAACACTGTGGAAGGCAATACAATTAATGATAGACCGCTCATCTACCTAGAAAATGAACAGAATCAAACCGTCAATGATGCAGGACAAGTCATCCTAATCAACTGCGAGGATATTCGCGTGCAGGGTCTCACCCTCTCCTCCGTCGATTTTGGATTAGAACTCTGGCATTCCAACAACACCTACATTGTCAACAACAATTTCACCAACAACCTGTTCGCCATGTTGATTTACAGTTCAACCAACAACACTTTCTATCATAACCGCTTCGTCGAAAACACGCGCGGACAAATCTACTTCCCAGCTTACGGAACCGAGCTGCCTAACATATGGAATCAGAGCTACCCCTCAGGCGGCAACTACTGGAGCGACTATACAGGAAGTGACGAAAACAGCGGTCCATATCAGAACATCACGGGAAGTGACGGCGTCGGCGATTCCCCGTACATAATTAACGGAGTCAACGTAGACCAGTACCCCCTCATGAGTTCCAAACCACGAACTGAGGTTCCCTTATCCATAAATGGTGGAGACTATTCCGCGATCATAACTGGCAACACCACGGTAAGCAGCATCACCACATCGACTAACAGCATCGACTTCACAGCTAGTGGTCCCTCTGGAGAAATCGGAAATGTACTCATGGTTTTTCCAGCCATCAACACCACCGCCATCAGGATATATGTCGATGGCGTAGAACTCGTTCCCCCGCCCTTTCCCGTGTTCACTACGAACGGCACCCACTACTTCATCTATTTCGAATTCACACTCAGCACCCACCAAGTGACGCTTCAATTTGGACAACCAACAATTGAAAGCTGTAATTCAGCAGGTGAAATCGAAGACATATTTACACCTACCCACTCAGTTTATGTGAAAGGAAGCGGATACGCCCCATCCACAACCTATGATATCTACATAGTGGACGACATTTCTCCATGGATTGATGGAAACGCTATTCCCGCCCGAATTTCGGGAACCTTGGATTCAGTGACCTCAAACGCTACGGGGGCTATTCCTCCAACAGCAATATGGTTGACTCCGTTGATTCCAGGGAAATATGATATTGTGGTTGATGTTAATGGCGATGGTTACTATAACGCCAGTGTTGACGCACTGGACGAGAGCTATATTCAAATCGAAGCAGGATTCCATGTGATTCCCGAATATCTCTTAGGAACTATACTTGGAGTTGGGGCATGTTTTGCCGCGCTCGCGGTATTCTATACAAGTAGCCGCAAAAAAATTTCTAGCAAGGGCTGAAAATACGGGAAAGTTAAATCCAATTTTATGCTCATTCAAAACACCCCAGAGCCAAAATCTGTTCAAAACAAGCCTTATTCCATGAAATAACCTCGAAAAAGGTTAAAAGTGGGCCTGGATAGCTTCACACTCCCGTTCACAGTCCCGTTTCTCCATTCTACATGTTCTTGTTAAAGATACAGAATAAAAAATTGTAAAACTAGCCAAATGTTATTACTTTATCAGATTCCTCTACTATCTTTAAAAGGTCTTTAAGAGACGAAATTTCGTAGTAACTGCTACTCTCTTTCAATCTTGCATTCATGCATGTTTTACAAGCTAACAACTCACCTTTGGCTAACAATTCGCCTTTGTTTCCAAGAAAAGAATCCATTTGCCCCTTAACGTCAAACTTGCTGCCATTGATGTTTTCTGCCTCCACCCCCTTATTGACCAAAAACACTTTCACAGCATGATTCGCTTTTAGCGCTACATTCGCAAATCTAAGGGCATTCCACACTTCTTCAGGATCGTTGGTACTAATCACAATGCCGATTTTCATCAAGACACCCCACTTAATCTTTTGATTTCCAATTTTTTTAGTTTTCTTATTTACTTAGAGGACAATGAACTGCTCCCCTTTGCCATGCACCCCCCTAGACATAATTAGCGTTCAGAACAAGCTGAGCGTCGTGACGAATGCTTAAGAATTTCGAAAACCCATCTATTAGTTAGGGAGATAGGCAGATGCTGAATTTGAGAGATGATCAAAAGAAAGAACTTCCAGTTAAAGTGACATGAGGTTCCGATTATGCCTTCAGAAAGTGCCTTAGAGGTCTCAAACTTGACGAAGTGTTACGGTAAATTGTTGGCAGTTGACCACATTAACTTAACTGTAAAGAGGGGCGAGGTCTTTGGTTTTCTTGGTCCCAACGGGGCAGGCAAAACCACAACCATAAATATGCTTACTGGCGTAACTAAACCTACATCCGGTACAGCATTTATTTTGGGCTTTAATGTTACACATGACCCCATCAATGCGAAAGAAGTTGTTGGAGTAGTACCCGAAGTTTCATTTCTTTATGATGAAATGACCGCATGGGACAACATCAATTTCAGCGCTAAACTCCACAGCGTAACCAAAACGAAAAGAACATCTTTAGCGCGAGAGCTTCTGCTACTTTTCGGCTTGTATGAGAGGCGTAATGATCATGTTGGCACTTTTTCTGGAGGGATGAAGAAGCGTCTAATGATCGCCACAGCCTTGATGCATAAACCAGAGATACTCTTCTTGGATGAACCCACCACAGGGCTTGATGTGCAGAGCGCAAGGCAGATTCGAGACTTAATAAAAGAGTTGAACAAGAAAGGGACAACCGTTTTTCTAACAACTCACTATATTGAGGAGGCAGATCAGTTGTGCCAACACATCGCAATCATCAATAGAGGAAAAATAATCACCATAGATACGCCAGAAGCGCTCAAAAACATAGTTAAAACAGAAAACATTATTGAAGTCTCATTTGACCATGCAGGTGACATAGTTAACGAACTCAAGGAACTAAGCCGTGTAAGGAATGTGGCTATTGCAGGGGATAAGTTTAGGCTGTATGTGGAAGACCCTACGGAAACCTTACCTTCAATAATCCATTTTGCTGAAAAAAATCACATGAAAATTACATCAGTCAGCACGGTAAAGCCAACTTTGGAAGATGCTTTCGTCAAACTTACTGGTTTACATCCCGAACTTATGACACTCGACAAGGAGCGTAGAAAGCCAAGTTGAGGTCTGAATATGGCTAAGGCATGGATTGACGAAATGAAAAGAGTTCTCTACATAGCAGAGAAGGATGTCAAAATATATTTTTTTAAGGGACCAAATCTCACTTTTGGGCTTCTCCTTCCAGTGGTCCTTTATTTGGCGTTTTCTATAGGCAGAACTGTGGAGCCAACCTTTGCATTACCAGGATTGGTGGCTATGGCAGCGTTCTTTGGGGCAGGAGCAATTCAAGCAGTATCCCTTCCGTTGGAAAGAAGAACAGGAACCTTCAAAATGCTTCTCACAGCACCTACATCATTATCTACGATAATACTTGGCAAGACGCTTGCAGGCTTCTTCTTCGGCACGTTTCTCTCTCTGGTGTACACAATAATCATGTTGCCCTTTTCTCCGTTGCCTAATCTACTCCCCTTTTTCTTTGGAATACTATTCTCTTCATTAATGTTCTCCGTCTTTGGGCTGCTTCTCTCAGCGCCTTTCCGGGACATCCCTGACGCCATGCCACCCGCAACAGTTGTACGTATCGCGATGGTTTTCATTTGCGGCGTATTCATACCAATAGAAACCATGCCAGCATCTATCCAAACTGTAGCATATGCATTACCACTTACCTATTCGGTAGATGCGTTACGTCAAGCGATGGGCGGTCCCTTGAACCTCCAAATTTTCCTCATAGATTTAGCTGTTCAATTCTTTTACTCTCTTGTTTTCTTATTTGCTACGATCAAATTGCTTAGGAGAACCATCGAATAACATACATGCAACTGCACCAAGAAAAAATTTTTTAGATTAGAGTACGTAGGTTGGTTCAGGACTTGTGTGTATCCACCCATATAATCTGAAAATTTTTCGCCCTTTTTCTGATGTGGCGTAGTTAATGAATTGTGTCGCTGTTTCTTTATGCTTTGTGAATTGTATGACTGCGATTCCGGTACTTCTGAAGACTTGTAACTCTCGGGGTAAATCAATAATGTCTAAGGTTGCTGGCCATAACTTCTGGAATGCATCCCACCCGATAACAGCGTCAACCTTCTTTTGGTTAATTAAAGCAACAACTGCGCCGCATCCGTCTGCAAATTCAGTAATGTTTTTTCTAATCTTGTCAATAAGCCCTGCTTTGCTGGTCACCTCATCCCATACGCCTAATAGACAGCCGCCAATAGAGATACCCACTCTTATTCCCTCCGTAGCTAAATCAGAAATTGACTCTATGCCTTTTGGGTTGCCCTTTGAAACAAGGATTGCAGACCTTCGATAACCAGCGCTTCTCCTAGTTTCTCCAAAAATCAAACCCTTAACTTGAGCTTCATCAAAAATGAATTCAGCTCCACACGTCAAAACATCACCCTCTTTAAGCGCTGTAATCTCAGAAATGAGTTTTTCCGCCTTGCCCACAGTGAACTCGAAATCTATCCCATATTTTGCCTTGAATTCTTCAGCACACTTCTTGACTGGTGGAGCAACTGCCCCTGACGAATAAACATGCAAGCTTTTTTTGTTCAACATGTAATATCTCCACCCTCATCCTACATTTTACGCTTTCAAATTAATACGCCTTATTCATAGAATTCTCCACCAATTTCTTGAAAGTCTCAAAGTCGACAATCTCTTCGCTTTCGGACTTGCATAATCCCAAGCCCAAATAGATTGTTAGTCCATCTGGGAGTGTAAGCTGCGGATTCTTCCTGACTTCAAAGAATTTATTATCTTTTGTATATGCTGAGAGCGCAATTTGTTTATAGAATCGTTTCTCAATAGGATTCCACATCAAATGCAATAAGCTGCGGTATTCTGGATAATCCTTCACGAAAAAATGCCCCTCTTTGGTAGCATCAATCTTGTTGATTAAATCCAAAATGTCTGCTTCATCTTGTAAACGAATAGTAAACTCTCCACCGAGTACCTCCTTCAACGAAGAATCAATGACTTTAAATTTTACTTGCTTCATCAATTAATCTATTAAACCCAAGAGATTTAAAACCTATTCCCTGTTGCACGCCAACTTGATTTTTGGCAAAGTAATTCGAAACGGGTTCTAATTTGAAACCCCTGATTTTTTCAGCAACCCACAATGAAATCTGCTTAAAATAAGCTTATTTGTATAAAAGAGGCGCAATTTAGGGTTAAAAAGTGGGCCTGGAGAGATTTGAACTCTCGACCTTTCGGTTATCAGCCGAACGCTCCAGCCAAACTGAGCTACAAGCCCATAAACAAACCATAAAATACCCTCGTTTATTAAAGGATTTTCTTGGTTGAATTCTCAAAGCAGGGCTTGTCCGCAGGAGGCTGGTTAACAACAGAGTTATGGTCCTGCCGCCACTGCGTTCCTTTGTAAGGCATTGTCTGCATTCATTCCAGAGAGCTTCATTAAGGGTTGTAGGGCCTTTCTTCCGTGTTTCCAACGGTAATAAAGGAGGTAGGCAAGCATTGTAGCGAACCTTGTTGGCCATTGTGCTCTGTCAGCAGCGAATATTTCTATGTTGTGTCTCCAGCATGTGGCAAGGAGTTCCCATTGGAGGGGCGTTAAATGTTTCAGGTCCATGTGTCGCGCTTCTCTAAGCATGCAGTCTTCTTCTGAAGTAAACAATAAAGGCACATAGAATAGTTTACCATATTTCAGCTTGTCTAGAAGTTCAAGCGTTGCAATCGTATCCTTCTCAGTTTCTCCAGGCAGACCAACAATCAATGTTGCCAAGGGCCACATGTAATTCTCATTCATAATTTCAATTGCCTTCGTCACCACATCATGCCACTCTTCGGGCTTGTACGGAAGCATCTTGCCCCGCATGTACTTTTTCATGAGTCTAATGCTTCCTGTTTCTATGCCGATTTCAACCGAGCTGTGCCGAGTTTCATTCGTAGTCCAATAGGATTTCTCGCGAAGAACTGGCCCAATCTCTTCAATCATTTCAGGGTCACAGGCAACAGGCGCCAACGCCGCATGGGCAGGTTGAATGAACTCTACTCCGGGGACAGCGGCAATTGATTTAATTAACTTGACAAGTGCTTCACGATTTGGCAAAAACTTATCCTTACATTGGTACAAGAAAATGTCTTCACTTGCCAGAATTATCATTCTTGTCCCATTTTTTGCATTCAATTTGACTTCCTTCAAAATATGATCCAAAGGAAAGGAGTAACGTCCCCTCATCATGGGCGAGCAGAACCTGCAGCCCCGACCACAACCCCGCGTAAGCTCCACAGTGCCAAAAATGGACGGGTTCACGATGCGGCAGATTTCCTTTGGGTTGGGCGGTTCAGTCTCAACTACCTGTGGAAGTTCTTCGCCGTTGAGAGCCTTGCGGAAAATCTCTAGGGCGGTCTTTTCGCCTTCACCCATCATGACGCAGTCTATTCCATACTTCTTTTGTAACTGTGCCCTATGAATCTGCCAAGCACCCGCTCCCCCGAGAACTATCTTGGCACCCCACTTTCGCAGGAATGGCTTGTTTATTAGGTCTCTGAATTCTGCAGCAGCCACAGGTTCTCCGCCAAAGCCCACAAGAGATGTGTATGTTCGACTGACAAAACCTGTTCCAGCCGGCTCCATGGAGGATACTCCGATGACTTTCGTTTTGGGTCCAACAAAGTTCTTCAGATCATATGGGTGCACCACAGCAACCGTTTGGGCGCCGAACTCCCGGATCAGGGATGCTTCAATTTTTCGCATTCCGTAAGGTGCGTATTTTGCTGTGCCATCTTTGTTTTTTGGAACTCTGGGGTACCAGTATTTTCTAAGCAGGAATCTTGGAATGATAGCTGTTGGAAATCCTCCTGTGAAGGCTCGGAAAGGACTGAGTTTGAAGTCGCTCATGTCTGTGGCTGAGCCAGTTAGGACAATTGGGACCCCTTGAGCCTGGGGGGAGGCGTTGTCTAGTAGACCCATACCAGCGCGTTTAGTGTGCAACATTTAAGAACTTTGCTGTGAATTGTTGTGTGGCACCCTTAGAATGGAGTAGTAAAGTCGAAAAGTTAAGTATAAAAGAGGTATTCGGGAGATTGAGCTTTTATGAAGACTGAGAGTTGGCAACAATGCATTCTTCCCAGTTGCGGAAAAAAGTATAGTGTCAAAGAACAGAGAACCGCATGTGACTGCGGCGAACTTCTTGATGTGAAATATCGAGGAGATTACCCGAAAAGTTTGCAAGAGACTTTTCGTGAGAGAAGAAATCATGGACAGAACATCTTTGATGAAAGCGGGGTGTGGCGATACAGAGAATTAATTAATTTCGTCGGAGTGGATACAGAAAATCGTGATGCTTACAGCCAAAAACTGGTCTCTTTAGACGGCGCAGAAGGAAGAACAAAACCCGTTCACTTAACCAAGGTTGCCGAGTACGTCGGTGTAAAAACAGAGAACTTTTGGCTTCAGTTCGAGGGAGATAACCCCACAGGCTCCTTCAAAGACAACGGGATGGCGACCGCCTTTACCCATGCAAAGATGGTTGGAGCCAAAAAAGTTGTATGCGCATCCACTGGAAATACTTCGAGTTCTGCTGCGGCATTTGCTGCAAACGAGCTGGATATGGAGGCTGTTATCTTTGTTGGGGCAGGGAAAATTGCCAAAGGTAAGCTTGCCCAGACCCTTGCCTATGGCGCTAAAGTCCTGCAGGTGAAAGGCGACTTTGACGTAGCCATGGCTATGGTTAAAGAGCTTTCGAAAAAAAGCGGGATATACGTGGTTAATTCCTTGAATCCTTTTAGACTTGAAGGACAAAAAACTATGATGTATAGAGTACTTGACTATCTGAATTGGAAAGTGCCAGACTGGATTGTGTTTCCTGGAGGAAATCTGGGAAACACCTCGGCTTTTGGTAAAGCCTTCATGGAACTTTATGATTATGGTTGGATAAAGAAGAAACCGCGGATGGCAGTAGTTGTCGCGGAAGGCGCCCCTACTCTATATGAGCTGTATAATGAACGAAAGCTGAGATGGAATAAAGGGAATATTGACAACAAAATCATTGAAGAATATTACAGCGAAATAGATAGAAAAGGCATCAAAGCGTCAACAAAGGCAACTGCCATAGAGATTCTTAAACCTGTAAGTTTGAAAAAGGCTTTACGGACACTAGAATTTACTGACGGCGTTGTAACGAAAGTTCCTGATGAAGACATGTTGGATGCTATGGCTATAGTGAGCAGAAACGGATTCGGGTGCGAACCTGCTTCAGCTGCAACCGTGGCGGGAACAAAAAAGCTTGTAGAGCAAGGTGAAATAGGAACCGATGAAGTTGTAGTCGGGATTTTAACAGGTCATATGCTGAAGGACTTCAAGGCAATAGTGGACTATCATTTTAACCCAAAAAACAGATTCGCCAACACGCCCTTAACAGTCGAACCGGACATAAAAGAAATATTAGAACTTATAGGAAATTAGCTTTTCAATATCTTCGCTGTGTTCCGTTTTTCCATGAAAAAGAGGGGGTCTTTAAGAGAGGCTGATGAAGCTTGTGGCCTGCGCTATGATGAAAAACCAGAATATTGAACTGGTGAGTTTGGAACCCAGTTTCCAGACGACGGAGAGAAGAATTAGAATTGTTGCGATTTTTATGAGTTCGGGGGAAGCTGCGAGACCTAGGCTGTTTAAGAGAAAGCTTATCAGGTATGTTACGCCGTCTCCGATGTGCTTTAATCCTGTCAGTAATTGACCTAAGGCTTCGATTAGCCCCGGATTCATCATCGTCGCAGTACCCTTAAGCTCTAACCATAGGCTCATTTACAATTAAAGTCGCATAACTTATCAACGTTATGAAGGTATAGCTCCTAATCGCAAATCCAGCGAAGTAATTGGTAGCATCAATAATGCTTTTTTTTGAGGATTTTAATTTCGGATTTCGGCTTTGTTTCTCGCAGAAGCGTATACGTGAGCGTGCTGATTTTAGGCGAAAAATTCTTTTACATTACCAAAACCAGAATTTTACTAAATTCCCAAATACCTCATGTTGCCTACCCTGTTTGGCTCCGCTCCGCAACTTCCCTCATATGCATTTTAACCTTCTTTTCCCCATGTGGATGTAGAATGTTCGAAGAATACCCCTTACGGCTGCACAGTGGCTGTTTATCCTATTCGGTTTACTATTCCCACTCATTCTAATCTATGTCAAGTCGGCACGTTCGATACGACGCATAAAATCATGGTGAAATACTCCACCATCCTTCGTCGCATCTTTTTTTGCAATGAAAAATTTAAGTAGAAGCCTCCATCTTTTAGGGAAATGAAGCCCTGGTAGTATAGTCCGGTCTAGTATAGGCGGCTGTCGCCCGCCCGACCCGGGTTCAAATCCCGGCCAGGGCGCTTTTCCTTTTCACTTTAGAATTTTGAACAGAAGATTTTTGGAGACGGGATAAAAATTCTGTGCCATTTGTTATCTCTTAGTTTTCACTAGTTTTGGTGGCTAGGTTTAAGCTAAGTTATTAGTAGGGAAGTTACAAAAATAAGGAATGATCTTCCTACCAGATTTTGGGGAGAAGACTATATGACGAAGCCTGTGGCTGGAAAGAAACTTAAAGAGTCATCGCTTAGGAATTTGTTTGCTTTAGGTTTTGTAAGTTTTTTCACTGATATGTCGAGTGAGATGGTTTTCAGTCTCCTGCCCACCTTTCTCCTCGGTCTGCCCGGATCCAGCAGAGCGATATTGGGGTTGATTGAGGGAACAGCTGAAGCCTTGAGTTATGCGTTAAGGGCGGTTTCAGGGGTTTTTTCTGACAAGTTCAGAAAAAGGAAAATGTTTGTTTTAGGCGGGTATGCTCTGTCAAATGTTGTTAAGCCTTTTTTCGCGGTTGCTAGGGCGCCATTGGATGTTTTTGTAATCAGAGTTACTGATAGAGTTGGAAAGGCTGTTCGCACTTCTCCTCGTGATGTTCTCCTTAGCGAATCGGTTTCCGAGAATCGTAGAGGTGCAGCTTTTGGGTTACATAGAACTCTTGATCAAGCGGGTGCTATCGTGGGACCTGTGATTGCTTCAACGGCTTTGTTGTTTCTGGGATTTACCATAAGAGACATTTTCTGGTTGTCGCTGATACCCGGAGCTATTGCCCTGTTCATAATTTTGTTTTTAGTTAAAGAACGGACTAGTAAATCTGCCAGTGACTTTCGATTGCTTACGGGTATCAAATCTGTTGTGAAAGGCAATTTTTCTCGCCTCCTTATCGTTGTTAGCATTTTTTCTCTTGGGGCATTCAACTTTTCCTTTGTTCTTCTCAACGCAAATGAAGCTGGAATTGCAGATTCGCTTATTCCTTTGGTTTACGCAGTTGTTAACGTAGCCCACGCTGCCATAGCAATTCCAGCCGGTTTCCTATCTGACAGAATAGGAAAAGAAAAAGTCATGATTTTGGGTTACGGTATCTTCCTCATCACTACCCTGTTGATTCTACTTCCCACAAATGGCTATGTTGCTCTCTTGGTTGCGGTATTTTATGGTGCTTACTTTGGAATCATTGAAACAGTTCAGAGAGCTTTAATCCCAGATTGTGTTGAAAAAAATCTGAGAGGAACAGCTTATGGACTTTACTATCTCATTGTTGGTTCAGCCTTCTTTGTCTCAAACGCTGTAGTTGGAAGTTTATGGGAATACTTTGGTTCATCATTAGCAGCCACCTACAGCATTATAACCTCAGTTATAGCTATCTTAGCCATGATGCTGTTCATCAGAAAAAAGACGTAGGCTACTTTCCAAGTTTCTAACGGGATGCGTTTTTCGGTTTTTGTGCAGGCTTCTATTTCTTCTTTGAACTGTGTTGTTTGTCGATTGCGAGAGTATAGCCAAAAAATAGTGAATATTCAAATAACATTAAATCGTTTAGCATTTCTGACTAAGAAATCCTGTCAGACTACAAAGAGGCGACAAAAAGAATGACGGAAGAAACGTACAAGGGGGTTCCTAGAAACAAAATACCATGGTATCCCATAATAGACTACGAAAACTGCGTCAGCTGTGGAAAATGCGTAGACTATTGCAAGCTCGGGGCGTTTGAAGTTGAAGAGACAGAGGGAAAAAAGAGAATTGTCGTGAAAAATCCGTATAACTGTGTGGTGCTGTGTACGGGCTGTGAGCCTCAATGTCCCGCCGGAACTATAACTCATCCCTCTAAGATGGAGACCAGAAAGATAATTGCGAAAATGCAGAAAGCCAAATCCGCTTAAGCACCTAAGTTGAACCTACCAGCTGCTTGTAGTTCTTTTCGATTTCCCTGAGCAGAACTTCTTGGGTTATTTTGCCTTTCGACTTTAGCATGGCAGCTATTGCTGCTCCTCCAGCTCCAACGCCTTCCTTCACTACTCCGGCTTCATAGGCTTTTAAGCCGTCAAACCTTGATTTGCCAAAGTTCAGGTCGGCAACAAGTATGGGAACATCAGCGATTTCGGCGATTAAGCCTTTTAGGTCAGACGTTTTGTCGGTTATGACCCATCGGGTAGTTCCGACGGCTACATTATCTAACACGGCGGGGTTTGAAGCTTTGACGACCGCTAAGGCAGCGGCCATCTGGGTTCCGCCAGCCATGATGACTGGAACTCTGGTTGCGGCGCCGAGGACAAGTCCTGCATGGGCGGGAATCATGGGGTCTCCAACACAGGAGACAGCTTTTATTGGGTCCTGTGCATAGTCGCCAGCCTTGGCGCCTGCAGCCTTCAGTCCTTCTTCAGCTGTTTTTATTTTGAGTTCATGAGGGTTGTTTGGCATGCTGCTGCTGACTTTTCCTCTTGCGTCTATTCCCATGGCTAACAGGACTCCTAGGGCTGTTGTGGTGCCGCCGGGAATGCTTTCGCCGATAACCAGATAGTCAGCTGTCTTGGAGAGGTTTTCTCCAGCGATTTTTGCTCGGTTCATAACTTCTTCTGCGTTGTCGAGGGCTCTGCCTGTTCTTATGTCTCTTCCGGGTTTTCCGCCTAAATCTATGAAGGGAACGTACGGCTTAATCTTTAAGCCAGCGCTTACAACGAGGGTTGGTATGTCCGCCAGCTTCAGGGCTGACATCGTTATGAGGGCGGGAGTGGGTATTCCTTCAGGCGTCACGGGTACACCTGGGATGCATTTGCATCGTCCAAGTTGGAGAAGTTCAACGTCCGCGGGTGGCGTGTAATCGGTTATTTCTGGGTTCTTTCCGGCTGCTGATATGCCTTGGATTTTTGCTGTTTCGGTGACGCCTATGACGCAGTTGAAGAGGGGCTTTTTTCCTTCAAGCTGGTCTAGCAGGGCTGTGCCCCTTGTTTTGTTGTTTGCCACAATTATGTCATACATTTTATTTGTTTTCCTGTGTTTCTTCTGTCAGTCGTATGGATGGGGTATCCAACCAATCGCTTAAATCTCTTACTGAATTGGGCAAAAAGAGGATTGATGGATTAGTCTTCTATGTTTACGTGTGTAAAGGTGTCTATAAAAATATCAAAAATAGGGAGATAACAAAGGTAAAATTTATTAGTGGGGGCGTTGGTTTACGTTGTTAGCTTCGGAAAATAAATTTGAAGCTTATTAAGGAGACCCGGCTTTTAGGGTTGGATGATACCGACCCGACGGAGGAAACTCCCAGTTTGAAAAGAAATGAAACAGCCCCATCGAACTTCCCCCATCATTACACTAAATTATGGAGGAATTAATGTAAATTTGGAAATTTCACAAGACGACCTTCTCACCTTGCAGAAATCCTTTTTCAAGGAGAAAGGTCTAGTTAGACAACACCTAGACTCATATAACAAATTTATCGACAGCGGACTACAAGAAGTCATTGACGAAACCGGAGAAATCAACATCGAAATCCCAGAGATGCCCTACAAAATAAAACTTGGTCAAATCTGGGTAATAGACCCCCAATCAAAAATCAGCAGACCCTACAACACCGAAGTAGACGGAACAAAACACGAAATCTTCCCCATGGAAGCCCGCTTCCGAAACCTAACCTACGCAGCACCCCTAGCCCTAGAGATGACACCGGTTATAGAGGGAAGAGAACAGGAACCCGAACTTGTTCTCATAGGCGACCTCCCAGTCATGCTAAAATCCAAACTCTGCATCCTCTCCCAACTAACAGATGAAGAACTAATCGAATACGGAGAAGACCCCCACGACCCAGGCGGCTACTTCCTAATCAACGGCTCCGAACGAGTCGTAGTCGCCATGGAAGACCTAGCCCCCAACCGCGTTCTCGTGGACATTGACACCCGAGGAACAAAACCCGTCTACCAAGCCAAAATCTTCTCAACCACCGTAGGCTTCAGAGCAAGAATCCAGCTGCGAATGAAATCCGACGGCGGACTCTTCGTCTCCATACCCGGAGTACCCTCAGAAGCCCCCTTCATGATTTTGATGCGAGCCCTCGGACTAGAATCAGACAAAGAAATCGCCGAGACCGTATCACCAAACAGAAAGATACAGAACGAACTTGAAGCCTCCTTTGAAAAAGCCGCAGGATTCGACACCATTGAAGACGCCATAATGTATATCGGAAACCGCGTCGCCCACGGACAAGTGGAAGAATATCGCACCCAAAAAGCCAAAAACATCATTGACCGCAACTTTCTACCCCACATCGGCAGAACCGAAGAAAGTCGCATAGACAAAGCCCTCTTCCTCGGCGAGATGGCTAGCAGAGTCATCGAACTCAAACTTGGAATGAGAGAACAAGATGACAAAGACCACTTCAAAAACAAACGCCTAAAACTTGCGGGTCCCCTCCTCTCCGACCTCTTCAGAATAGCCTTCAGAAACCTATGCCGCGACATAAAATACCAGCTTGAACGCATGGGCGTCAAAAGACAGCTAATCACAATCTCAGCCGCTGTCCGCCCCGGAATAATCACTGACCGCCATCGCCACGCCCTCGCAACAGGTAACTGGGGCAGAGGACGAGTCGGCATCACCCAACTTCTTGACAGAACAAACACAGTCTCCACCTTAAGCCACCTCAGAAGATTACAGTCTCCCCTGAGCCGCAGCCAACCCAACTTCGAGGCACGAGACTTGCATCCAACTCACTGGGGCAGACTCTGCCCAAACGAAACACCGGAAGGATCAAACTGTGGCTTGGTGAAGAACCTTTCCTTAGCCGCTTCTACCTCCATCTACGTGGATCCCAACAGAATAAAACAAGCCCTTTATCGGATGGATGTGGTTCCGGTAGAAGAAACAGATGTGGAGCAGCGGTCTTCAAGCGCCAAGGTCTTCGTGAACGGTTCTATTTTAGGTTATTGTGCGTCACCACAGAAGTTGGTTGATGAAATAAGGAGAAAACGTAGGAAGGGAGAGATATCCACCGAAGTTAACGTTGCCTACTTCCAGAAGCTTGAAGGAGAAAACGAGGAGGTTTATGTCAGTTGTGATGAGGGGCGGGTTCGTCGTCCCCTTATAATTGTTGAAAACGGAATGCCTAAATTAAAGCCCGAGCATGTTGAAAAGATTCGCTCCGAAGAGTGGACTTGGGACGACCTCATCAAACAGGGAATCCTTGAATACATTGACGCTGAAGAAGAAGAGAACATCTATGTTGCCCTAGATTTTGACAAAATTACTCCTGAACACACCCATGTGGAGATTGCCACCTACACCATTCTCGGAATCTGCGCCTCCATAATACCATACCCTGAGCATAACCAGTCGCCACGCAACTCCTACGAGGCAGCCATGTCCAAACAAGCTCTTGGAATAAACCTAACCAATTTTCCCAATCGAGTTGACTCCCGTTTCCACATTCTTCACTACCCCCAAACACCCTTGGTAAAAACGAAACCCATGGGCATAATAGGATACAACCTTAGACCTTCAGGTCAAAACTGTGTTGTCGCCATTCTGTCCTTTGAAGGCTACAACATGGAAGACGCCATCATATTCAACAAAGCCTCCATCGAGCGTGGCTTGGTACGCTCCACATTCTACCGAATCTACGAGGCAGAATGCCGCCAGTATCTGGGAGGTCTCAGAGACAGGTTTCTGGTGCCTGAAACGGGAATCAGAGGATACCGAGGCGAACAATACTATCGCCTTCTCGAACCTGACGGCATTATTAGCCTAGAATCTGAAGTAGCTGGAGGCGATGTACTCATTGGAAGAACGAGTCCCCCAAGATTCCTTGAGGAATACAAAGAGTTTGAAGTTAAAGGTCCAACTATGCGGGACACATCCGTTGACGTGCGACCAGCCGAGACCGGAGTTGTAGATGACATCTTCATCACAGAAACAGGAGAAGGAAGCAAGCTTGTAAAAGTCAGGGTCCGCGACCAACGCATCCCAGAACTGGGAGACAAATTTGCTTCGCGCCACGGACAGAAAGGAGTCATAGGAATGATTGTTCCACAAGAGGACATGCCCTTCTCTACAAAAGGCATCGTTCCAGACATCATAATCAACCCCCACGCCATGCCGTCACGAATGACCATCGGCCAGTTTCTCGAATCCATTGCTGGAAAGGTTGCTGCTGCAAGAGGCAAACCGGTTGACGGAACGCCCTTCATCAATGAGACTTCTGCGCAACTGAAGGAAGAGCTTGTTAAGCTGGGCTTCAGTCACACAGGCAGAGAGGTTCTCTATAGCGGCGTTTCTGGAGAGAAGTTCGTTGCCGACGTTTTCGTTGGAGTCGTATATTATCAGAAGCTTCACCATATGGTTGCAGACAAGATGCACGCGAGGGCTCGTGGGCAGGTTCAGATGTTGACTCGTCAACCGACTGAGGGGCGTGCTAGGGGCGGTGGATTGCGGTTCGGTGAGATGGAGAGAGACTGTTTGATTGGGCACGGCGCCGCCATGGTGCTGAGAGACCGTTTGCTGGAAGAGTCTGACAAATATTTGTTATACGTTTGTGAAAATTGTGGCTTCATCTCCTATTATGACATTAAACAGCGTAAGTACACGTGTAGAATCTGTGAAGATAAAGCTCAAATCTCCCCAGTGGTCGTTTCCTACGCCTTCAAACTTCTTCTTCAGGAAATGATGAGCCTCTGTATAGCGCCCCGCCTAAAACTTAAGGAGAGAGCATAAAAATGTCGATGGAAGAAACCATTCACAAAATCATTGATGAACTTTACTTCGGAGTCTTCTCCCCCCAAGACATCCGCAGACTCTCAGTTGCAGAGATACAGACCGCCGACACCTATGACGAGGACGGAGCTCCGATAACCTCTGGACTCATGGACGGCAGATTAGGAACCCTTGAACCCAGACAAAGATGCAAGACATGTGGGAACACCGCCATAAGGTGTCCAGGCCACTTTGGGCACATAGAATTAGCGGTTCCAATCATTCACATCGAATTCACCAAAATAATCCATAACCTTCTTCAAGCTACGTGCAGAAACTGCGGGCGCATCTTGCTCCCTGAAAACCGCGTTAGAAAGATCAAGGAAAACATTAGGCAAACTCGAGAGCTGATTGGGGAAGTTCCAAATGACCTTTACAAGAAAATCTTTAAAGAGGCAAAGAAAAAAGATTGCCCGTACTGTACGTCTCAACAAGCAAAAATAGAGTTTGCGAAACCCACAACCTTTTACGAGATTCTGGAGGAAGGCGCCCAAAGATTAACGCAGAGCATGGTCCGAGAGAGACTTGAACGGATACCGGACGATGACCTTGAATTGTTCGGCTTTAACCCAAAAAGTGCTCGACCAGAATGGATGGTTCTGCAGGTTCTCCCGGTTCCTCCAGTTTACGTGCGTCCCTCAATAACCCTAGAATCAGGCATCCGATCCGAAGACGACTTAACCCACAAACTCGTAGACATAATACGCATCAACCAACGCCTGAAAGAAAACATGGAGGCAGGCGCCCCAACACTCATCATCCAAGACCTATCAGAACTACTCCAGTATCACGTTACAACCTACTTCAACAATGAGGCTTCAGGAATTCCCCCTGCCCGCCATCGTTCGGGAAGAGCCCTTAAGACAATATCCCAGCGTCTTAAGGGAAAAGAAGGAAGATTCAGAAGCAACCTCTCCGGAAAGAGAGTGGACTTTTCAGCGCGCACAGTCATTTCACCAGACCCCAACCTCGACATCAACGAGGTAGGCGTTCCACAGGACATCGCCATGAGGCTCTCAATGCCCGAAAAAGTTACAATTTGGAACATCGAAGAGATGCGAAAACTAATCGTCAACGGTCCTGAAAAATTCCCCGGAGCCCTTTACGTCGTAAGACCAGACGGAAAACGGGTTAGACTCGAGTTCGTTGTTGAAAGAGAAAAAGTCGCCGAAGCTTTGGAAACTGGTTTCGTTGTAGAGCGTCACCTCGGAGACGGTGATATTGCCATCTTCAACAGGCAACCCTCCCTTCACCGCATGTCTATCATGGCTCATTACGTTCGAGTTCTGCCACATAAGACATTCCGCCTGCACCTGTGTGTCTGTCCTCCCTACAACGCCGACTTCGACGGGGACGAAATGAATCTTCACGTGCCCCAAGGCGAAGAGGCTCAGACCGAGGCTCGGCTTCTAATGCAGGTCCAAGATCAGATTCTTTCACCCAGATTTGGGGGACCCATCATAGGGGCTATTCGAGATTACATAACAGCAGCTTATCTTTTCACCAGAAAATCCAACGTTATAACCAAGGAAGAGGTGTGCAGGTTGCTTGTAGCGTCGGGTTACGAGGGACCGCTGCCTGAACCCGCCATCAAAGAGCCCACACCGCTCTGGACTGGAAAACAGATATTCAGCCTCTTCATTCCGAAAGACATGAATTACGTCTTAAAATCAACCATATGCCGCAATTGCGCAACCTGTCTCTGTGAGAACTGTACCAGTGATGCTTATGTGGTTATCAAAGACGGGGTTCTAAAGTGTGGTCTCATCGATAGACGTTCCATCGGGGCTGAGCAATCGGAGAGCCTTCTCCATCGGATAATAAAGGATTATGGGTCTCAAGTTGGAAGGGAATTTCTGAACAAGATATGCCAGCTTCTAAAAGTCTTTGTCAGCATGAGAGGCTTCACCTTCTCCTTTGATGAACTTGAATTATCTGACGCGGCTGAAAAGAAAATCAAGAGAACAATCGAAAAAATCGAAAAACGAATAGAAAAACTCATCGAAGATTATCGTGACGGCACGCTGCCGAGGCTGCCTGGACAGACCCTTAACGAGTCCTTCGAAATCTACGTAATGAACGAACTCGCGGAAGCCAGAGACAAAGCTGGGAAGGTTGCAGATGAGGACTTCGAGCTTGGGAACGCCGGAATAATTATGACGAGAACCGGAGCACGCGGGTCCAACCTCAATATTGGTCAGATGGCGGCTTCTGTTGGTCAGCAGTCAGTAAGAGGAAAACGGATAATGCGCGGTTACGTCAACCGAGCTCTGTCGCACTTCAAAGCTGGAGACCCTACTCCTAAAGCGCGAGGTTTCGTGTATTCATCGTATACGCATGGTCTTGACCCCATAGAGTATTTCTTCCATGCAATGGGTGGAAGAGAGGGGCTGGTAGATACAGCCGTAAGAACCCAGCAGAGCGGTTACATGCAGAGGCGCCTCATCAACGCCCTTGAACAGCTACGAGTCGAGTATGACGGCACGGTGCGGAATTCGATTGGCGACATCATCCAACTAGAGTATGGAGAAGACGGCGTAGATCCGGCTAAGAGCGATCATGGTAAAGCAGTTAACGTCGACCGTCTGATTGAACAGGTGAGAATTATGGTGGAGGAGAAAAAGCCTGCAGCAAAAAGTTACATAAAAGAACGCCTCCTCGAGGTTGAAGAGCAGTTGACTCCTCTTATCTTCAAAGAGTTGAAGTCAGGGTTAACCAAGGCTAAATTGAGTCATAAGGGCGTAGATCAAGCCATCAATTTAACTTTAGAGAACTATAAGAGAGCGCTTGTTGAGCCCGGAGAGGCAGTGGGAATCGTGGCTGCTCAATCTATTGGGGAACCTGGAACTCAGATGACTCTGCGAACCTTCCACTATGCTGGAGTCAGAGAACAGAACGTAACTCTTGGGTTACCTCGGCTAATTGAGATAGTGGATGCTAGACGAACACCGTCGACGCCCATCATGACTATCTACCTTGATAAGGAGCATCGGAAGAGTAAGGAAAAAGCAACAGAAATCGCCCGCGACATCATCACCACAACATTAGGGGACATAGCGGAGACTGAGCCTTATCTGGACCCCGAACGAGAAGCAGCCGTTGTCAAGCTTGATTCCAACATGATGAAGGAGCGGGGCGTCAACCCAGAGGGGCTTCCCAGCCTTATAAAAATGTCGAACTACGACCTGAGCGTTGAAGAAAACCAGTTGATCATCAAACCTAAAAAGCAGGTGGATATGAAGAAACTCTTGCTGGGACTTCCCTCCGAGCATGTTAAAGGCGCACCTGACATACGCAGAGTCCTTGTCACTGAAGAGACTGGAGAGTGGGTTATAAGAACTGACGGCTCCAACTTATCTGCTGTTCTTGATGTTGCAGGTATAGACCCAACGCGGACAACCACCAACAATGTGCATGAAATCGCCAAAACCCTTGGGATTGAAGCGGCTAGAAACTCGCTGATTAAAGAAGCCATGGGAGTTCTTGAGGAACAAGGGCTCGACGTGGACATACGCCATGTTATGCTGATGGCGGACATCATGACTTCAACAGGTGAAGTGAGGCAGATAGGACGGCATGGAATCAGCGGGAAGAAATCCAGCGTATTAGCTAGGGCTGCCTTTGAGATAACGGTTCCAAACATAATTGATGCAGCTATCAGAGGGGAAAGCGACCCGCTTAAGGGAGTAACCGAAAATGTTATAGTGGGGCAATCGATACCCATCGGCACAGGTCTAGTGGACCTTTACATGACAACCAGCCACAAAGAGAAGAAGAAAGAATGATAGATGTGAACAAAGCAATAGCTACAACCGCGAAAACCGGGAAAATCCAGTTTGGAGCCAGCAGCGCCTTAAAAAGCGCTAAAGCGAAAAAAGCTAAACTCATAATAGTTGCTTCAAACTGCCCTCAGAGCATCCGGGAAGACATTGAATATTACTGTAAGCTTTCCAAGATTCCGGTGAGTATTTATAAAGGGAACAGTTTAGACTTAGGAGCAGTATGTGGGAAACCCTTTGAGGTTTCGGCTCTTATTGTAAGAGAGCCTGGAGATTCAGACATCCTGAAGATTGCGGAGGCTTAGCATGGCTAGCGGAATAAAACTGACGAGTCGAGAGATGCGCTATATAGCATTGTTTCAAAGCATAACGGGCGCAACCGTGAAGGACTGCATTGTTGACCCTGACCTGAACAGAATAATCTTTGTTGTGAAGGAAGGCTCTATCGGGATGGCTATAGGAAAGAGAGGAAAAAACATCCATCTCCTCGAAAAGATGACAGGCAAAAAGCATGAAGTTATCGAACACTCAGACAACCCTGCCCAATTCATAAAGAACGCTCTCAAACCCGCCAAAGTAGACGAGGTTCGCATAACCGAGCGTACAGACGGAAAAACGATTGCAGTGATTTCCGTGAATCCCCGAGACAAGGGTGTCGCCATCGGAAAAAACGGGAGAAACGCTGAAAGAATCCGGTTTCTAGCCAAACGGTACTTCCAAATACAAAACGTCAGCATAACCTAGGCACGTTTTTTGTAAGCTAAGAAGTGCTAATTCTCGTATTTGATGCTAGTATGCAATCAGCTGCCATGAAGTTTGGCAAAAGTTTTGTAACTTATCTCCTACAAGTGTAAAGGGACACGGCTCAACAATGCATGTTCTATTTGGAACCTAATAACAGCAGTATGTTAAAAAACAGCTTTTTCCAGTCTGGAAAGCCTAGGCTCAACCCAGTTTTCATCTGTTCTTTCTTGCTAGCATCTTGTCTAGTGTGGGTTTTAGTTTCTCGTTTTCTGCTTTGATCTTCTCCGGTCCCAAGGCTTCTAGCTGCTCAGTCATCTCCTTCATGATAGCCGCAAACTTGACTCCTTCCGCAGCTGACACATACTCTACTCTAAACCGTTCTGGACTGAGCCCCAGCTTCTCAAAAATCTTTGCTAAAGCATCCATTCTAGCCTTCATTTTATAGTTGCCAGAAATATAGTGACAGTCATAAGGCAGGTGACACGCACCAATCAGAACCATTCCCGCGCCCTGCCTGAAAGCCTCCAAAACAAAGTCGCGGTCCACCCTGCCCGAGCACATGACACGAATCGCCCGCATGGTAGGAGGATACTCAAAACGGCTTGTCCCAGCAAGGTCAGCGCCAGCGTAGCTGCACCAGTTGCAGAGGAAACCCAGTATCTTGCTCTCAGGATTCTTCTCCAATGCAGCGCGAATCTGAGCATAGATTTGAAAGTCCGTGAAGTGCATCTGGGTTATCGCATCAGCCGGACATTCAGCGACGCAGGTGCCGCATCCGTGACACATGGCAGCTGTAACATGGGCAGCCTGTTTTTCCCCAGCTTTTATGGCGCCGTACGGGCACTTTGTGACGCAGATGCCACACTTCGCTGTTACATTTCGACACTTACTTGGGTCAACATCGGCTATGATGGGTTCTATCTTCCAAGTGGGCTGAGAAAGAATGGTGGCGGCTCGTGCAGCGGCTCCGCTTCCCTGAGACACGCTGTAGGGAATATCCTTTGGTCCTTGACAGGCTCCAGCTAAGAAGATTCCATCAACAGACGTGTCAAGGGGCTTAAGCTTCGGGTGGCTCTCCATAAAGAAGCCATCCGCTCCCCGAGTTATACTTAAAATTCTGGAAACTTCATCCGCTCCTTTGCTTGGGATTGCCGCAGTGCTCAAAACAACCATTTCTGTCTCTAATTCAAGGGGTTCCCCAAGCGTCATGTCCTCTGCGCGGATAAGAAGATTCTTTGTCTTGGGGTCTTCGTTGATTTGGGATACTCTTCCCCGAATGAAGTTTACTCCGAGTTCGCGGGCTCTTCTGTAGAATTCCTCGTAGCCTTTGAAGTGGGTGCGCATGTCCATATAGAAGATGTAAACCTCCACGTCATCGTGGTATTTCTCTTTGAGGAGGACAGCATTCTTCAAGGCATACATGCAACAGAAGCCAGAACAGTATTCGTACTTGTTCACGTCCCTTGAACCGACGCACTGGATGAAAGCCACGGAGTGAGGCTTCGCTCCATCAGAGGCACGAATAATCTTGCCTCCAGTTGGACCCGCAGCCAAGATCAATCTCTCGAATTCCATGGCGGTAATAACGTTGTCGAATCTGCTGTAGCCGTAACGGCTATCGTCTGTGGGCTTGTAGATGTCAAAGCCAGTTGAAACGAGGATTGTTCCCACCTCAAGTTCGATTTCTTCCGGTTCCTGATCAAAATTGATGGCTTGACGGGCACCACAAGCATCCACACACTTGAAGCATTCGATACAGTAGTCCCTGTTGATAGTGTAAACAAGGGGGACAGCTTGATCGAAGGGAACCGAAATTGCCTTTCTGACACCCAGATTCTCGTCCCACGGGTTAGGAAACTCTATTGGACAGGCATCCCTGCATTCGCCACAGCCCGTGCAGTCCGCGGCACTGACGTATCTGGGGTTTTTCCGAATCTTCACCTTGAAGTTTCCCACGAAGCCTTCGACGCTGACGAGGTCGGCGTACGATATTATTTCGATATTAGGGTGGCGGGAAACGTCCACCATTTTTGGTCCTTCGATGCATATGGAGCAGTCCAATGTTGGAAAAGTCTTGTCCAACGCAGCCATGTGACCGCCTATGCTCTCGCCTTTCTCAAGGAGGTAAACTTTGAAGCCCATATGAGCTAGGTCTAGGGCGGAGCTTATTCCAGCGATTCCCCCGCCGATTATGAGCGCCTTATTTGTCACAGGAACCTCCATCGTTTCAAGCCTTTGAAGCAACTTCGCCTTCGCAACAGCCATCTTCACAATCTCTTTAGCCTTCTCAGTCGCCTCCTTGGGCGTGCTGGGATGACACCACGAAGCAAACTCCCGTATGTTCGCCATCTCGAAAAGATACGGATTCAACCCAGCGTCGGCAACGGTTCTTCTGAAGGTCGGTTCATGCATTCGGGGCGAACACGCTGCAACAACAACTCGGTTAAGACCGTGCTCCTTTATGGCTTTCCTGATCTCCTCCTGCCCCGGATCAGCGCAGGTGTAGCGGTTGTCCATGGCCACAACAACATTGGGTAGCGTCCGGGCGTACTCGGTCAACTCTTTTACGTCAATTACACCAGCGATGTTAAGACCGCAGTGGCAGACAAAGACGCCTACGCGGGGTTCCTCAGACATCATTCTCCACCTCAGGGGGGAATCTTTTCGTAACGGATTCCTTCAGTCTCTTTCCACTCTTAGTTTTCAGTTCCTTTGTCATAGCCTTGGTAGAAGCAAGTTTTTCAAGGGCTTTATTCCACGCTCCAGAATGAACTTCAGTGTGACGGATGCGCGTTCTGTTAAGCTCCAGCGCTTCCTCCTCAGGACAAGCGATTCTGCAAACACTGCAGTAGATGCAATTCAGCTCGTTAACATTGACTTTTCCGTCGTCCGAGAGATACAGGACGCCGGGGATTGGACAGACGTCGAGGCAGTCGTGGCAGCCTTCAGGGCATTTTTCGCGATTAATTCTGAGGCTTCCGTGGAATATTTTTTCTACCCGTATCGCGCCGTCTGGAAATTTTGTTTCGCATATCCTGCAGCATGGACAGGAGCCCTTGTCTATCTTCACTGTGACTTTGGACGTTGCGTCTTTTCCGTCTGGATTGTTCACGCTTACCGTGATTAAGTCTAGGGGGCAAGGTTCCTCAATTTCCATGCACTCCAAACCGCACTTGGTTTCGTCAACCGTTATCTCCCGTATAAGCTGGGGAAAGCTTTCGCTGTTGACCACGGGAATCACATGTTCTCCGTTAATCTTTAAGCTTAAAGCTCCGAAAGGACAAAGGGCTTCGCACATGCCACAGTACGTGCACTTTTCTTCGTTGATGGCTACTGTGGGAGGCTTCGCTTCTTCTCCCTCTGTTTTTGGGGTCTTTGTGACTTGGATGGCTTCTCGGGGGCAGATTTCCATGCAGATACCGCAGCCCGTGCACTTGTTCTTGTCTAAGGTGAGGGAGTATCGTTTGGCGTGCAAAACCATCTCTATGACAAGTTCGTTTCCGTTTTCGTTTTTGAGCAGTTTTACGGGCGTTTTTTCACCCCACCCAAATAATATCTTTTGGTTCTTCAGGTGATGTTTCCGTTTGGTTGTGAATTAGGCTGCATGAACCATTATAAACCTTATTGATTGTTGCTCTAGACATACAAGACGAGCAAACAGAAGCCTCTGCCTTTTTGGGAAATAGCTCTGTACCCGCCTGTTGTTTGGTAGTGTTTAAGAATGGCTGTTCCTCAATTCTTCCTGAGGAGAACCTGATGGAACGCATAACCATGGCTCACGGAGCCGGCGGAACTGTCATGAGCGAACTGATTAAAAATTATGTGCTGCGACATCTTGGGGGAAGCAGCGCTGAGGTTCCGCTGGAAGCCCTAGACGATTCTGCGGTAATCGATAACATAGTTCTAAAGTCTGATTCTCACGCTGTGAAGCCCCTCTTCTTTCCGGGCGGAGATATAGGGAGGCTGGCTGTGGCGGGCACAGTCAATGACATAGCGATGATAGGCGCCGAACCCATGGCTCTCACGTCCGGTTTTGTGTTGGAGGAAGGGCTTCCAATAACAGACTTGGATAGAATTCTGGAGAGCATGGAGAAAACCTGCCGGGAGGCTGAGGTGTACATTGTTACAGGGGATACGAAGGTTGTTGAGAAGAGCGGGTTCGGAGGATGCATCATCAACACCTCTGGGATAGGGAGGAGAAATGAGGCGCTGGAAAACAACATTGCCGAGGTCCAGAAGCACCGCACCTTCGATTCCCGTTGGATTCTCGATTCCAACCTCAGAAAGGGCGACAAACTCATAATCTCAGGCACAATAGGAGACCATGGAATAACGATACTGTCAGCGCAGGAAGGCTACAACTTTGGAAGCCAAATCAAATCTGATGTGGCTCCCCTGAACAAGGTGGTGATGAAGCTGCTGAAGGTTGGCGGCATCGTATCCATGAAGGACCCCACTCGGGGAGGCTTGTCCAACTCGCTGAACGAATGGAATCAGAAGTCCAAAGTTGGTATATTGGTGCAGGAAGCTAAGGTGCCGATTCGGGGAGACGTGAAAGCCGCCTGCGAAATGCTTGGATTAGACCCCATGGAGATTGGAAATGAGGGCAAGGTTCTCATAGGAGTCGTGCCCCAGAAGGCTGAAGAAATATTGTCTGTCCTAAGAGAGACCAAGGAGGGCAGAGACGCTCAAATAATAGGTGAAGCAACCGAAGACTTCAGCGAGGTCGTTCTCGAAACAGTAGTAGGCGGAAAAAGAATCCTAGCGCCCCCCATAGGAGACCCAATACCAAGAATCTGCTAACAAAAAACCGAAACTCACACGCGCAATCGATTTTTCTGCTTAACTTTTGCGTTTCTTGAAGTAGACAAACAACCCTACCCCCACAACTGTAACTGTTGCGATGGGAGCTATAACTAATGGTGTCGCGAAAGGCTGCGGTTCTGGAGTGTAAACTGCAAAGTGAATTGTTTGCGAGATTACACTCACTCCGGTGCCATTGACATATCCTTCTGTGTAAACCTTTATGGTATGTTGCCCATCCTCTAATCCCTTGAGATTGAATGAAAAACTGAAATTTGATGGCGGGTTAACAGTATTCGAATGGTCATTTACTTCAATTCTTTCGCTTTCATGTTCATCAGCCATACCATCCATCACAATACCATCTACACTGTAGGTAACAAATTCTATCTGCCCTTGAGATAAGTAGACATCTGAATTGTTGCCTAAAGAAGCAAAATAAAGCCAGTCTGCTGGTCTAATCACAGTAAAGTTCAACAAAACATCGCTTGAAGAATAATTATGCCCCTCAACTGGCAACAAAATCTCAATCGTAGGGGTGCTGACTTTTGACGGATTCCAATCCGGATTTGCTTCTGCCAAGCTAACTATCTGTGTGCTAAGCACTGCAGAGCAAAGTACCAGAATAAAGGAAAATGTTAATGCTGTTCTTGTCATCCCAGCACCAAAAATATCTTCATGGAGAAAAAATAAAAGCATTTTTGTCAAAAAACTTTGACTACCTTAATTTAGTGACTCGGTGTTTTGCCCAGATTCTGCATGTGCCTTCTAGGGAGACCATGCATGCTCCTTTGGGAGATTCTGGAAGGCACTTTTTCATGTAGAGGGGGCATTCAGGAGGCTTTATTTTTCCAATCATCACCAGATGGCAGAGGCAACCATGCAAAATGTCTCTGGCGCCCTCAATCTTCAAGTCATACCTTTTACGGGCATCATAAGCTGCAAACTCCTTCTTCAACGCCAGTGATGAATGAGGAAGATTCCCCAAGCCTCTCCACCGTCCATCCACCACATCAAACACCTGCCCCATAAGTTTTTGAGCCTTAACATTGCCTTCCCACGTTACAGCACGTTTATACTCATTCTCCAGTCTAGCCTCACCATCCCTCACCTGCTGAAGCAGCATATCGACGGCGAAGAGAACGTCCAAAGGCTCAAATCCAGCAGCCACAGTGGGCATCCCATAAGCCGATGGAAAAATCTTGTAAGCCTTCATCCCTATGATAGTGGAGACGTGACCAGCCGCGATGAAACCGTCAATATGCAGGTCCCCTATGCCCAAGAGCAACTCCATGGCTGGCGGAATCAGTCTGTGAGAAACAAGGAAACTAAAATTTTTCGGGGGTTTATTCAAAACCTCTATGGCAGTAGTCGGCGCCGTAGTCTCGAACCCAACGGCGAAAAACACGAACTCCTTACTCGGATTCTTCTCAGCCATCTGAATGGCATCCCTCAAGCTATACACTACTCTGACATCTCCCCCAGACGCCTTAGCTTCCTGAAGAGAAGTTTCTGAACCGGGCACCCGAAGCAGATCACCAAATGTTGTTACCGTTACGCCTCTCTGCGCCAAGGCTATGGCTTCGTCAATCTCGGCTGCGGGGAGAATGCAGACTGGACATCCGGGTCCAGCAATCACATCTACAGCCTCGGGAAGGAGGGAGCGAAGTCCGTAGTGGGTGATTGTCCACTCGTGGGTTCCGCAGACGTGACAGAATTTTGTTTCATAGGATGGCGCCAGCTCTTTGATGTGTTCTGCAACCTTCTTTGCCAAGGCTGGGTCCCTGAACTTCCCGCCCTGATTCAACGCCTTCATGCCTTTCTCCCCTACTTCACCATTCTTATGCTCTCTATCGTGCACTCTCTCCCTTCAACAATTTTCGCTGCTTCCCCGCATTCAGGACACTTGAGGATTGGAGTTGGAACATGATAGATGAGGTCGTCTTCGAATTCTAGGGTTCCTCTGTAGCCGCAGTTCGGGCATTCGATGACGCCGTCTCTCTCTTTGATAATCAGCTTTGAACCCTTCATTATGGTGTCTTCCACCAGTATGCGGTAGGCGAAGCGAACCTGCTCGATGCCTAGAAACGTCAGTTTCCCTATGACCAGATGAACCTCCGTAACCTTCTTTGCACCATGTTTCTTTGCCTCTCCAAGAACACCCTCCACGATCTGCGTGGTCATAGAAAGCTCATGCACTTCTAAGCTGCTCCCCAAAGTTTAGCGAGTTATAGTTCCAACGCCTCAACCAGTTTTTCAACGCCTTCCCCGCTTAGGGCGTTGGTAACCACAACCTTCATGTCTGGCTTTATCTCTTTAACGTCCATTTCCAGTTTCTCGGTATCCACCTTCATCACCTTTGCCAGGTCTTTCTTGTTGATAACCATTACATCCGCGTCCATGAAGCTGAAGGGATGCTTAACAACCATGTAGGGACCTTCAGTGACGCTTACAACAACAACCCGTTTCTCTGTGCCAAGAGGGAATTCAGCGGGGCAGATGAGGTTCCCAACGTTCTCGATGAACAAGAGGTCAATGTCCTCCAAGCTGATTCTCTGGACAGCCTTCGCAACCAAGTTGGCGTCCAGATGGCACTCTCTTCCAGTGTTGATGGCTACAACCTTGACTCCGTGGCGCCCTATGCGCTCAGCATCGATGGTTGTGGTCAAGTCGCCCTTGAAGACCGCGATTCTGTACTTCTTCTTGAGGGTTTGAACAAGCTTTTCTATCAGACTGGTTTTTCCTGCGCCTATAGACCCCATAACATCGATAGCCTTTACCTTATGTTTCCTGAGAAGCTCCAGGTTCTTCAATGCAAGTTTTTCGTTGGCTTCCAGAATGTCCATTCCCGGCTCTATCTCGAAGGTCTCTTCTTCAGCCTTCACTACTTCCTTCAGATTCGCCATCTGACACTTTCACCTCTCGTTCTGTGCCAAGATTTCTCGCCACAAACGGAGGCTCTCCTCAGCAGCCTCCTGGTTGACGACCTGTATTGCGTATCCCGCGTGAACCAGAACGTATTCTCCAACATGGGCGTCCACCAGCATGACATTCACTTCTCTGGCGACCCCTTGCCCAAAATCCACCCTTGCAACATCTCCCTGAACTTCAAGAACCTTTGCGGGAATTGCTAGACACATTTTCTTATTCACCTATAAACCTTTGATGGCAAGATAAAATGGTTCTGGTTTACTGCTGTTATGTAGTTCATCCAATTCAAGCTTGATCTGTTCACTGTTTTTTCTTAGATGCGTTTCACTAACCCACACATATTACGTTGTAGGATACCATCTTATGAACCTCCGAAGTGGTAACATGATGTTTTCGTATCTTCCAACCTTTTCTTATCACTCAATAGTAGATTTCTGTTCGGGCATGTTCTCTGACCAATAATTCAAGAAAGGAAACAGCGCAAGCTATAGCAAAAGCTAAGAAGATTGTTGTCCAAAAACATGCTGGATTTCCTGTGTAAATGATTACCCAAGCTACTGAGGGAAGAAACAGAAAGAATCTGAGGATAATCATACGAGGTAGCGTTGCCTTTAATGGATAATTTCGTCTAGGTAGCTTTCTGTAATCAAGGTAATCAATAGTAAAAATAGTGACCTCTCTGTATAAGGGTCCTAAGACCGAAAACATCAATCCTATATGTTTAACCCACGGATAGATTTTTAGAATCTTAAGGTCAGGATACTGCAAAACAACCGCAAGAACCACAAGAGAAGCAGAGGCTGCAACTGTGGCAAAGACAAGGGTTGAATTTTCTCTTGCGTTTATTCGGTCTTGAAGTTCCATAAGTCCTCAAACATTAATTATTGGCATACAGATATTAAACTAATGTGATATGTAGCAATATCCATAAGAAACGGGACGAGGAGCGATAAATCCTATTCAAATCTTAAATATTTGACACATGAATTTATTATGTTGCGAAGTAACAATGTCAATTGTTGAGATTCGATGTCCTCGGTGCGGTTCTTCGTCAAGTCTGAAAGACGAGAAAAGACACGAATATCAATGCAATCATTGCAAATCAACATTCGTCTTCGTAGATACCACAAAGAAAGAGGTCATTCATGATACTCGGGCTCATAACTGTCCTAATTGTGGACGACCTGTCAAAGCTGGCGAAGGATACATCTGTAGAGATTGCGAAGCAGAATATCTTTGTGAGAATTGTATACAGGTAACCAAAGAACAAGGGTTTGAAAAAATTATCTGCAAGAAATGCGTTGAAGAAAAAGGTCTAAGCTGTTCGGCTCTATCAGGTTCATGCAAAAACATAAACAAACTTTCTTGTGCCGTATGTGGGAAACAATTTTGTGAAGAACACTATGCTGTGGAGTTCAATGCTATTATAAGCACAAAGGAAATGAAACGCCGTACACGGGAGACGATTAAAAAAGGATACTCCCAACATCCCTTTGTGTTCTCTCTTTACTGCAAGCATTGCGGAGGATACATATGCCTTCGTTGCTATACTACCAGAACCAGTTTTTGGGGTGGCAAAGAAGTCTACTACTGCAAGGGATGTGGGAACAAATTAGAAGAATGGGATAAATTTGGCGAATAGAATACTTTAGCAGAAATTCTGGAAGTTTGCAACGATTGCTTGACCAAAGGAGGTTCCTCCGTCTCCAGCTGGAATTTTCTTGTGAACAAGAAACTTGAAGTCTTCTTTCTCAACCGCTTTTCTGATGGTTGCTGTGATGTATTTGTTGTAGGCGACTCCTCCAGAGAAACCCACATGCTTGACACATAGCTGTCCCGCCTCCTTCACCGCAAGCTCAGCTAGACCCCTTGCAAGATAGGATTGGGCTGAAGATGCTAAATCGGCTACGGAAAGGCTGTCCTTCCTTGTGAAGATTTCGTTGACAAGAAAGGTCGTATCCAACACATTTCCAGTAAAGCGGGAAGCCACGTTTAGCACATCTTTGCCCTTCAGGGCGGTGGATTCCAGTTTCATGGCTGGTTCCCCCTCGTAGGTGCGCTCATAGCATACCCCCAATATTGCTGAAACGGCATCCAGCACTCTTCCGCAGCTTGTAGTCTCTGGCGCCAACCCCTTCTCTAACTGCTTGATGACTACTTCGGCTTCCTTTTCTCCATGAGGAAACTTGTCGCTTAGCGACAACAGCCATTCTGTAATATTAGTCTCACCGTGAAGTATTCCCGCAGCCATCCTTAACGGATAGAGCGTAGCCAAGTCTCCCCCAACCATGGGCTGACCTTCAAGGTGACCCAACCGCCTGAAGCCTCCTCGGTTACAGTAAAGAACTTCTCCACCCCAAGCCGTGCCGTCGGAGCCATAGCCGAAGCCATCACAGGCTATCCCCACAACTTCATCAACGTTCCATTCTGCCATGAGCGCTGCAATATGGGCGTGGTGATGCTGAACCTGAACAACTGGACAATCAAGATGGTTTCCCAACTCTTGAGCCAACTTTGTGGTAGTGAACTTGGGGTGCAGGTCACAGGCTACAACCTCGATTTTGCTATTGGTTAATCTTGTCAGGTGGTTTATGGTGCCTTTGAGAAAACGAAGAGTCTCTAGGTTCTCCACGTCGCCTATATGCTGGGAAAGGAAGGCTCTGTCCCCGTTCAGCAGGCAGGAGGTGACATTGAGTTCTCCGCCAACCGCCAAGACGCAACTGTCAGAAACAGAATTTAGTCTGATGGGTTCGGGAGCGTATCCCCGTGAACGACGAATCAGACATGGGTTTTCGCTGTGGAAGCGGACAACCGAGTCGTCGCACCTGTGGGCTATGGTTCGGTTGTGGAGCAGAAAATAGTCTACATCAGAGCCGAGCTTCCTTATTGCCTCATCGTTTCTTGTGACGATGGGTTCGCTGGGCGGGTTTGCGCTGGTCATGACAAAGGCAGGCTCCCTAACCCCGTCAAAGAGCATGGCGTGCAGTCCAGTGTAGGGAAGCATCACGCCTACAGTGTGCAATTCTGGGGAAACCAGTTCTGAAAGGTAATAATCGCTCCTCTTCTGTAGGAGAATGATGGGTTTACGGTAGCTTGTCAGAAGCTCAGCTTCCCAAGGGTTCACCGTTGCGAAGGTCTTCACGGTCTCTAGGTCTGGAGCCATTATGGCGAAGGGTTTCTGTTTTCTATGTTTAGCCATTCTCAGTCTGGCAATAGGCTCTGCCTTGGTTGTGGCTGTGGCAACATGGAAGCCTCCGTTTCCCTTAATCGCAACAATGTAGCCTTCTTCGAGTAGTCTTCCTGCTTCCCTTATGGGGTCTTCAAATTCCAGCGGCTCGCCATGCTTAGATGCAAGGTAAGCTTTCGGACCGCACCGTGGGCATGCTACTGTCTGGGCGTGAAATCTGCGGTTTGACGGGTCTCGGTACTCTCTGGAACAGAAATTGCACATCTGGAAGTCTTGCATGGTGGTGTTTGACCTGTCGTAGGGAAGCTCCCTGATTATGGTGTATCTGGGACCGCAGTTAGTACAGGTTATGAAGAAGTAGTTGAAGCGTCTGTTTTCGGGTTCCCGAAGTTCCCTTAGGCAATCGTCACAGATTGAAACGTCCGGTGGAACTACAGACCCCGAAAGCTCAGCTTCCCCAGAACTTTCGATGATGGTAAACTTCTTGAAAGCGCCCTCGTCTTCTCCATAGTTGGTTGTTAGGTTGAAGATTTGCGCCAAAGGAGGCTTTTCCTTCTCTAGGTCCTTTAGGAACTGGGCGATATTGTCTTTGTTTCCTTCAACAACTATTTCGACGACAGCGTCTCCCCTGTTTCGCACATAGCCGACCAACCCGTTTTTTACTGCTGTTCGATAGATGAAGGGGCGGAAACCCACGCCCTGAACTATGCCGCTGACCTTGATTTCGGCATGCAAAGGCTAGCAGAACTCCCTCTAAACCGGAAAAATATCTTCCATGACGCCATTAATAAAGAGATAGCATTTGGACTCTACAGTCTGTTACAGAGAGTTAAAACCGCATTAAGAGAAAACCTTAAGTTTAATGTTAGAAAGTAACTATCTCTCCTCTGAAGGAGAAGAAACGCTGGTCTCCCATCAGTAATATGGGAATGTGATGACTGTGTATGAGATACTCAAGAAGATGGAATTGGCTCCGAAGATAAAACTGCTTGAAGTTAGCGCCCCAGAAATTGCCAGAAAAGCTAAAGCAGGACAATTTGTAATCCTCAGGGTAGACGACAAAGGAGAAAGAATCCCTCTAACACTCGTAGACTGGGACACAAAAAAAGGAACGATAACACTCATTTTTCTTGAAGTTGGAGTGTCCACCACAAAGCTTGGCACCCTCAAATTAAAAGACAAAATACTTGACGTAGTGGGTCCTTTAGGCAATCCAAGCGAAATAAAAAAGTATGGCACAGTAGCTATGGTTTGCGGGGGAGTTGGCACAGCAGCGGCTTACCCCATAGCTAAAGCACTAAAAAAAGCGGGCAACAAAATCATCTCTATAGTTGGAGCACGAACAGAGGAATTGCTTGTTCTGGAGAATGAAATGAAAGCCATCAGCGATGAACTCTACGTCTCCACCGATGACGGCACAAAAGGGCATAAGGGCTACGTCAGTGACGTATTGAAACTGCTCATCGAAAAAGGCTATAACATTGATATAGCATACGCGATAGGCCCCTCCCTAATGATGAGGGCAACTGCAAACGTAACAAAAAGCTACTCCCTTAAGACAATAGTGAGTTTGAATCCAATAATGGTGGATGGAATGGGAATGTGCGGCGTTTGCAGAGTAAGCGTAGGAGGAGAAACCAAGTTCGGTTGTGTCGATGGCCCAGAATTTGATGCAGCCCTCGTTGACTTCAACGAGCTTATACAAAGGCAAAGGGTCTATTTAGCTCAGGAAAAACAAGCCATGTGCACATGTAAAGCTGGAGAGAACAAGAGTGTCTGAGGCGAAGAAAAAAAGGAAAAAACAAAGCGTTCCAATGAATAAACAGAAACCAGAAGACCGCATCCAAAACTTCAACGAAGTAGCTCTGGGTTACACGGAGGAAGAAGCAATAACAGAGGCACAAAGGTGCCTGCAATGTCCCAAACCCGGCTGTGTAGAAGGATGCCCCGTGGAAATCAACATTCCCGCTTTCATCAAGGAAATCAGAGAAGGAAACTTCATTGAAGCCAGTGTAATATTGAAAGACAAAAACAGCTTGCCAGCCATCTGTGGAAGAGTGTGCCCTCAGGAAAACCAGTGCCAAATGCGCTGCGTATTGGGTAAGATAGGTGACCCTGTGGCAATTGGGCGATTGGAGAGATTCGCTGCTGATTATGAACGTATGAAAGGAGTCAAAGTTCCTCTCAAGCAAAAGTCCTCTGTAAAAGGGAGAGTGGCAGTTGTGGGTTCTGGACCAGCAGGGCTTACAGCAGCGGCGGATTTGGTTAAGTTAGGTTATGAGGTTGTGATGTTCGAGGCGCTTCACGCTGCTGGTGGCGTCCTCATGTACGGAATTCCTGAGTTCAGGATGCCTAAGAAGATTGTGCAGGCTGAGGTTGATTACATCAAGAAGCTTGGGGTTGAAGTTAAAACAAATTACATGATTGGAAGAATATACACGATAGACGAGTTGTTTGAACGCGGATTTGATGCTGTGTTCATCGGAACCGGGGCAGGGCTTCCCCGTTTCATGAGGATTCCCGGAGAAAACTTGGGTGGAATCTACTCTGCCAACGAATTCCTGATCCGAGTGAATCTGATGAAAGCTTACCGCTTCCCAGAATATGACACGCCCATAAGGATCGGAAAGAAAGTCGCTGTGATTGGCGGCGGCAATGTTGCAATGGATTCTGCCCGATCATCCTTGAGACTAGGGGCAGAGGAAGTGTGGATAGTCTACCGCAGGTCCAAGGAGGAACTGCCTGCTAGGCACGAAGAGGTGGAAAACGCGGAGGCAGAGGGCATCAAATTCAGGTTTCTCACGAATCCGGTCAGGTTTTTGGGGGATGAAAGCGGCTGGGTTACGGGGATTGAGTGCATCAAGATGCGCCTCGGAGAACCGGATGCGTCGGGTCGGAGAAGACCTGTTCCTATTGAGGGTTCCGAGTTCATTATGAATGTGGACACGGTGGTGATAGCCATAGGGCAGACTCCGAACCCCATTATTCAACGGACCACTGAGGGTCTTGAGACCACCCGGTATGGCACCATTGTTGCGAAGGATGAGAGCGGAGAGACAACCAAGGAGGGAGTTTACGCAGGGGGAGATGTGGTCAGCGGCGCAGCCACCGTCATCAGTGCCATGGGAGCGGGAAAAAGAGCTGCTCGAAGCATTGACAAGTACATCATGAGCAAGAAGGGTGTTAAGCAGAGCGAGAAGGCGTAAGCTTCAGTTATTCTACTCTAGATTCGTAACGATTATTAAAGACGTTTTTCCTTTGGTTTACTCTCCGAAGAAACGATAAAGCCTATCCTCTAAAGGAGGAGGCTGAGTGGATGTCTGAAAAGAAACTGGCTATCGAAACAAAACCTGCAGGGGCAATCAAAACCAGAGACCTTGACCCCAAATTTAAGTATAAGATCAGCAAGGTTCCAGGCGCAGAAAACATTAAACTGTGTTTTCAATGTGGCACCTGCACGGCTGACTGTCCCATAGCCAGATTCAGCGACATCTATCGTCCCAGAAAACTTATGAGAATGACTCAGTTGGGAATGAAAGACAGGGTTCTTTCAAGCGAAGCATTGTGGCTCTGCGCTGCCTGCTTCACGTGTGTTGATCACTGTCCTCAAGGCGTGGAGATTGCCAGTGTTTTGAGGGCTCTTCGAAACATGGCTGTTAAGGAGGGAATCATGCCCGCCGTCTTCAGGGAGTTGACCTCCAGTATCATGAGTACGGGCTATGCTTATAGAATTCCTGAGTTGCGCCTCAAAAAGCGGAGGGAAAAGGGGTTGCCGCCCTTGCCTAAAACCAATGTTAAAGACGTCGCTAAGCTGCTTGACATGATAGCTAAGGCGTCGGAAAAGGAGAAGGAATAGGTGGCTGAGTTGAAGTATCTGCTCTTTCTGGGCTGCGCCATTCCTTATAGAATCGCCAGTTACGAGATTTCCACCCGAAAAGTGATGGAAAAGCTTGGGGTTGAATTGGTTGAGATGCCCGATTTCAACTGCTGTGGGCTGCCTATAGACGCTGTGAATCATGATGCGATGTTGACGTTGGCGGCGCGGAATCTCTGCTTGGCGGAAGAGCAGAACTTGGACATCATGGCGTTGTGTCCCGGATGTGCTGGAACCCTCCGGAAGGTGAACATGACTCTTCAGGAAGATAAGAAGCATAAGCAGTTGATTAATGACTACCTGAAGGAGGTGGGCATGGAATTCAAGGGAGGAAAAATTAGGGTTAGACATCTCATTCAGGCTCTAGCCGAAGACATTGGCTTCGAGAGAATCAAGGAAGCTGTTGTGAAGCCCCTCACTGGTTTGAAGGTGACTGAGCATAATGGCTGTCACGTTTTGCGTCCCGCCAAATACATAGGCTTCGACGACCCGGAGAACCCAGTTATGTTGAAGAGGCTGATTGAGGCAACTGGGGCGGAGTGCTTGGATTACATGTATGAGACAGACTGCTGCGGCGCACCGATTATAGGCGTCAATGATAAGATTCCGCTCTATCTGGCTGGAGACAAGCTTACCAACATAAAAGCTGTTGATGCCCAAGCCCTGATAACCGTCTGTCCCTTCTGCCACATGATGTTCGACATCAACCAACCGAGAATAGAACGGCTCCTAAGCAAACAATTCGGAATCCCAGTGCTGCATTATCCCCAACTGCTGGGACTAGCCATGGGCTTCACCCCCAAGGAACTGGCGCTAGAAGAACTCCGAGTAGACGCCTCTAAAATCCTGAGCACCATTTAGTCATTCTAAACAGTTAGAGTGGGTTTTTTCAGGCATATTTGTAGTCTATTAACAGCGTATTGTTGAAAACAGTCTTTTTCTGCGGAGTGGCTGCTAGAAATCTTAAAAGTTCCCTTTATCATGGTTAGTTCTGGAGACAAAAAAGTGGACATCGAAGAATCTTTGAAGAAATGGTTCTCAGGAGCACATAGAGTGGTTGTTGCAGGAATTGGGAACTCTTTTCGGAGAGACGACTTCGTTGGCGTGGAGATAGTTCGGAACCTGCAGAACAGGGTCTCCAGCTCCGTCTACCTGATAGAGGGCGAAACCCTTCCCGAGAGCTACATAAACCCAATAACCAAGTTCAACCCCACCCACATCCTCCTCATCGACGCAGGCATGCTGAACCTGAACCCCGGCGCCTCAAAACTTGTTGACCCCAGTGAACTGATGAAACGAGCAGCCATATCAACCCATCTGCTGCCCCTCAGAATCTTCTGCGACTACCTAGCAGAAACAACAGACGCCAAAATCTCCCTCCTCGTCATACAGCCAGAAGACACCAGCTTCGGCGAAGGACTGACACCACAGCTCAGGGAAACGGCAACGGAACTAGCAGACCTCTTGCTGAAACTTCTTCCATAATATCTCTAACTTTTTCTCTTCGCCAGCAAAAACTGATAAAACCGCGGAAACCTGCAAGTTAATTTCCGAGTTGGAAAGGCAAATTTATGCATGGCAAGATTTCCTACACCCCTCACCTTGTAGCCTCTCTTCTTGAAATCTTCAACCGTCCAATGGCTAACATGAGCCTGAAACGAGTTACGTTCAACATGGCTCTTAGGCTGCTTAAAAAAGGAAGAGGGCGTCGACACTATCACCGTATCCGCAACGCGGTGAAGCTCATCCAGAAGCTTCTCACCATGAATCTTAGGCAAATGCTCTATCGTCTCTATACACGTAGCAACATCAAATTCACGGTTTTTGAAGGGTAAAGGAGTCTGCCTCAGGTCCAAAAGGAACAGTTCATCGTACATGACATACTTTTTGCAGAAATCGATGTAATCTGGAAAAACATCAACTCCCACCAATCTTTTAGGGTTCCGGTAAATCCGAGCTAGAGCTCCAACAATACCTCTGCCACAACCCACATCAACCAACGAACCTACATCCGTAGGTATCGCCTCAAGCAACTCATGAAGAAAGGGACGAGTCCACGTTGCAACTTCAGATTCCATTTTTTATCCTCTTCTAAATCACCAATCCTCAATTTCAATTTACATGGTGATTGTCCACGAAGATTGAACCCCCGTCTCTCCACACTCCAACTGTTTACAGCGTACAGACTATCCTATACACGAACAACCGTTGAAGGGAAACGTTCGTCACCGAAACTTATTGCCCTATTCCTTAGCCTTCAGGGCTTCTTGGAACAGCTTCTTGACAGCAGTTATCCTAGCTTTTTGCGAGAGAACATCCTTCGTTGTGAAATCCAATGCTTCTTCGGGGCACCATTCCACACATTTAGGTTCACCCTCACAGAGGTCACAGGTGAAGACCACCTTCTTTTCAGGATGCAACTGAATGGCACCATAGTCGCAGGCTTCGATACACCAGCCACAGCCGTTGCATTTCTCTTCGTCAACCAAGATTTGACCAGTCTCCTCCGACTGGGACAACGCATCTCGGGGACACGCCTTCACACAAGGAGAGTCCTCACAGAGCCTGCAGGCAACCGCTAGGTTCACGAAGGGGTTCAAACGGACAGCTCGAATTCGAGATTTCGTTGGGTTAAAGGTTTTTTCGTGTTCCAGTGAGCATGCATATTCGCAGACACAGCAGCCAATGCATTTAGACGGGTCTCCAGAGACAAACTTTTTTTCATGAATCGTTGGCACCTTAATTTTCCTCCATCATTTTTCAGTTCTTAGAACCGATTTTTTTCTCCACAATCCCAACGAGGTCATCCAATCCCAATTCTTTGAGTTTCTCCGGTGTAGGGACTCCTTCCTTTGTCCATCCGCGTACGCTGTAGTAGTCGTCTAGACCAATGTCAAACTCTTTCTGATTAACGACAGCTCCCTTTGCAACTCCCTCATCAGGCACTGGCACATGCATTATTTTCCACGGCAGAGTATCATATTTTCTGGTTCCTTTGCCCTCTCGGATGTTCAGGACCCTCGCGAGGTTGTTTATCCTCTCGCCGGCTTTTATGAGCTCCTCAGGCGTCATCGTGATACCTGTGGCTAAGGTGTAGTAGTTAGCCATGTCTTTGAGTCCATCGTACATCACGCCTCTTGAGAACTTGCACAAGATTAGGGAGTCAACAACATTGTAGAGGTCTTCGCCGTCCATCACTATCTTTCCCCTGCCCTTCTCGATTTTGAAGCGGTCAACCTTTCCTTTAACGTCAGGCGAGTAAGCTCCAGACCTAAGGTGACAGGCTCCACGAAATGAAACAGCAAAACCTAAGGCGGCGGTCTTCAGTGTCCTAAGATCGTAACCGGGCAATTCCATTCCTTTGATGTGATTGGCGAATTTCTCCGCTCCTTTATCGATCTTTTCTGCAGCTCTCATGCTTCCTTCTGCAAGCACATCTCCTAACCATCCCTTGCGGGTACCCATTCGTTTCAGCGTCTCTACCAAGGCTTGGTGGCTACCGAAGTTGAGTTCTAAACCGTCAGTATCCTTCTTTGTTATGATTCCATTCTCGTAGAGGTCCATGGCGAAAGCCACTACAACACCAGCAGATATGCCGTCCATGCCATAATAATCGCATAAACGGATGGCCTCAACGATTGCATCTAACCTGTCGACGCCGCAGAGAGGCCCCAATGCCCATAGGCACTCAAACTCTATACGGGAAGTTGATCCTTTGTATTCTCCTTCGGGAACTAGAGCAACGTGGTCGCAACGCATGCCGCAGGTGGCGCATCCGATGATTTTTTTGATGTAACGTTCGTTAAGGTATTCTCCGCTGACTCTTTCGGCGCCTTCAAAGGTAGCTTGATTAAAGTTTCTTGTTGGTAAGGCTGCTAGAGCATTTAGGACGAGAACATTTTCTGGGGTGCCTAGGGTTCTGTATTTTCGTGTGGCAGGTCCTTTCATTCGTTCATGAATCAGTCTCACGAATTCCGTGAATTCTTCGAGGTTAGCCACGTTTATGTCGTTTGTTCCGCGAACGGCGACTGCTTTAAGGTTTTTAGAGCCCATGACAGCACCCATTCCGCCTCTTCCGATGGCTCTGAATTCATCGTTTATGATGCATGCTATTCGATTCAGTTTTTCTCCAGCTTCACCGATGGCTGATACGCGGATGTAGTAATCGCCCAGTTCCTCTCTGATGGTTTCCTCTGTCTCTTGGGGGGACTTTCCCGTCAAATGTTGGGCGTCAAGGAGTTGGACGGAGTCATCGTCAATCCATGCGTACACTAGTTTTTCAGATTTGCCCGTGAAGATAACGGCATCGTAGCCTGACCGCTTCAGTTCAGCTCCGAAGAAACCGTGGGCTTTGGATTCATTGATTCCTTCAGTTAGGGGTGATTTTGAAACCACGGCGTAGCTGTTTCCTGCTGAGGGTGCCATGGTGCCGCTGAGGGGTCCTGTGATGAAGATTAGAGGGTTTTCGGGGCTGAAGGGGTCGGTTCCTGGTTTGGAGTTGTCGAGGAAAAGGCGCATTCCAAGTCCTATGCCTCCTATGAAGTTTTTAGCCATCTCCATTTTCAGGGGTTTTGTTTCGGTTTTTCCGGTTGTTAAGTCTACGTAGAGAATTCGTTTGGCATAGCTCAATCTTTTATCCTCCGTTGATCACTTTGGAGAGAAATATGTGATATAGATAGATAAATATTAACCTTTATCTTTCGACTTAAACAAAGGTGTACCTTGATCTTTTTTCGTGGCGATTCTATTTATTCGCTGGGCAGTCTTCAAAACATATACCACAGCATAATCGAAGCCCACATTTTCTCCTTCAAATGTGCAGATGGCGCATGGAGACGCATAATCGATAAATAAGATTCTTCCCTAGATTAATAGTGAGCCTGACCGTTTAAGAGGCTGAGGGTTGGTGAGGAGAATTGAAGGTTAGGGTTCAATACTTCGGTTTCATCCAGAATATGGTGAATAAGAGAGAGGAAAAGTTCGAGTTGGGGGAGGAGGCTTCCCTCTCTGACTTGCTTAACAAGATGGCTGGAGTTTACGGCAAAGCCTTCACAAAAGAGGTTTACGAGCCGGGCTTGAAGGATGTTAAAACAGGCTTCTGCGTCACAGTTAACGGGGTGTTGATGGGTCAGCTCGGCGGAGTGGACACCAAACTGGGTGATGGCGACAAAGTTATATTGATGTCTCTCATGAGCGGCGGCTAGCCCTTCTCTAGATTTCCAGTTCCCTCTCCATTCTCGTCAGGTTGCGGTATCCCGATTTTGTGACTTCTATGATGTCCTCTAATCTTACTCCGCCTAAAGTTGGGTCGTAGATTCCGGGTTCAACCGTCACAACGCTGTGCACCTTCAGAGGAGCCATAGAGAACTCGTTCATTCTGGGGCTTTCATGTATCTGCAAGCCCACTCCATGCCCGAGACCGTGGGTCATTCCCTTCGTTACCGTTTTTCCTCCCCGCGTGGTTTCGTAGCCCGCCTTCTCCAACACGTCGCAGCATATGTCGTAGATGTGGTTTCCCGAGGCTCCGGCTTGGATGGCGTCGAGGGAAGCGTTTTGTGCTTCAGAGACTGCGGCGAATATCTTCTTGAGTTTGTCGGGGGCGTTTCCTTTCACTATGGTTCGGGTCATGTCTGTCCAGTAGCGTTTCTGGATGCTTCGGGGGTAGATGTCTAAGATTATGGGTTGGTGGGCTTTGAGCTTGTCCTGGGGGTCGCCTGAGTAGTGGGGGTCCGAGCCTTTGGTGCCGCATGCGATTATGATGTCTTCTTCGGGGAGGCATCCGCTGTCCAAGAGTTTGTGTCCGAAAAACGATTTCATCCTGCCGACGGTTAGAACTTCTGCGTTGAGAAGCAGGTTATCGTTGGCGCCCACATCAGCGTTGGCAATCAACTCTATCGCTTCTTTAGTGGCTTCTTCGGTGACCTCTTGAACAGCTTTAATCTCCTCCACTTCATGGGCGTCCTTGGTCTCTCTTGCCTTCTCGACGACATCAAACATGGGCTTGATGGTCAAACCTTCTTCTCTCAGCACGTCAGCAACTTTTAATGGAAAGTTGGCTGGCACACAAATCTTCGTTCCTCTGTCTAGTTCTTTTTCTGCTACCTCTGCGATAAACTTCATGGCGCCCAGTTGCGGCTCCTTCGCGCTCTTCACTACCCCGAGGTAGTTGTAATCGAGGTAGGACTTCACTGTCCTGATGATGGATTGTTTTTGGGCTCGCGGATACTCCATCTGATTAACTACCATTATTGGGGCGGCGTCAACTCTTTTGAGGAAGATGAAGGGGTCTGGAGCCAGAAACTTCGTGAAATAATACATGTTGGCATCTCTGTAACTGTCCGAGACAAGAAGCAGAGCCTCCGCATCTTTCTCAGTTAGGATGTTGTCAAGGTCTCCACGCAATATGTTGCATGCTCCTCATATCAATGTAAGAAGATAAAGAGTAAAACTTTTTGCACAATCTAGTTTGCCTGTTTTCTATTTTTCCGTATTTCAGCAAGCCAAGGTATCGTCAACACGATTCCTATGGGGGCTGCCCAATATGCTAAGGTTAGAACTTTGTCTCTGGGCGCTAAACTACTTTTAAGCGCAATCGTATGCTCTACAAGGGCAGTCTCTGAAGTTGGATTGTAAAAGATGACAGAGGCATTAACTATTCTGGTTGGAGTGTAACTTCGTTCGTACTCCCCGTCTACAACCTTTTGTTCCCATAGAATTCGTTCAGGATGCTCATTTACGATTTCTTGGAGGTCAGTTAAATTAAATTCGTAGCCAAAGCCAATAGTAGGGCTGAATTGCAATTCAACGTTTGCCTCAAGTAAATAGACTTGGAGAGTGCCATCAACTGAAACTTTTACCTGCAATTGTCGTTGCGGATTAAGGTTAGCTGCATTAAATTGTATTTGAACTTGGTTGGATCCAACGGCTCCAGACCCAACACTACTAGATAACTGGGGTTCGGGAATAATTGAAACTAGGAGCAAAGCTAGGCTTATTGCGATGAAAGTTGTGCCGCCACGTCCCAGTATAGCTTTCCACCGTTTCACAGGTTAAACCTCCTGCTGAAGTATATGTACCCTAGAACGAACAATGAAACCACAATAGCGTAGCTGATTCCAGTATAAAGCAGCACTTCTGAAAGAGTTGGAGTCCACACCGTTGAAAGAACTACGGGCAACCCCCCATAGTAATATTGCAGTGCATAGGTCGGGGAGAGCACAGATAAAATTTGAAGGATTAAAGGAGATCCAGTGAAGATTGCAAAAACAAGTGCTATTCCCGAAATTATGGAAATGGCGATATACAGAACTATGCCAACAACGAGTCCTATGCCGCCTCTTCTAAGCACCAGTGTCAACAACAGTATGATAGCCGTAATTAGAAGTGGGTAACTTAGGTTTGCAACATACGTAAGAATCACCGGACCCAAATGAGGAAGCACAATGTCCGGAGCCAAAATGTAGAGCGTTGAAATTTGGATGCCGAGAAAGAGAAGCAGAGAAACACCGACTGCTGAGAGAAGTTTAGCGGTTAGTATTCCGCGTCTTCTGAGTGGATACGAGAAGTACGTTTGAATGATTCCCTTTTCAAGGTCGCTCCCCAAACCGTAGGCTACGTTTTTCAGAATAAGCAATATGAAGATGATGATAGACCCGCCGATAAGCGAACTAGTTACACTATAAGCTGCGGCTTCGCTTGCGCTAATATGAGGAGGCAAGTTACCACTGAAAGCTACGCTGACATTAAAATTTGCCAGCACAAAAGTGCTTAGCACATACAGGAACGCAAAGAGCTCCAGAAACGGAAACCGAAAATCTTCATGCAACGCAGAAGACAAAATTTCCAAGAATGGTCTACCTTTTCCCAATTCATTTACCTCCTTTCTTCTTCGGTTCAACAGCTAACCTATACAGTTCCTCCAGAGAGGCGCTTCCAGTCTCTATCCCCGAAATTTTGGCTTTAACTTTCTTTGCCAGTTTAGGAACGTCTTCGTAAAGGTTATCTTCCTTTCCTTCAACCACCATCACCGAAACGCCTCTGATGTCACTTCTCAAGTCTTTAACATACTTCAGCTTTTTAATTTCAGCCGCCACTGCCTCAGGACGGTCAGTGGAAACCCTGATTATTCCAATAGCATACTTGTCGTAAAGCTCAGACAACTTTCCAAACGCCCAAACCTTTCCTCGATTAATGATAGCCACTGAATCGCAGACCCTGCTGAGCTCTGGGAGAATGTGGGAAGAGAGAAGAAACGTGACATTTTTGTCTCTGTGAAGCTGCAAAACCAAATCAAGAAGCTCACTTCTTGCCTGCGGGTCAAGGTTAGCCGTCATCTCATCCGCCACAATCAGCTTAGGCTCATGAATGAGAGCGTGAGCAATGGCAAACTTCTGCAACATCCCCGCTGAAAGAGCATTAATCTTCCTGCCACTTGCCTCCTGCAGACTAACAAGCTCCAAAACTGTGCTTGCTCTTGACTCAGGCACCCCAAAGACCCTGCAGACCCTCTGAAGATATTCTAAAGTTTTCTGATGAGAGGGAAAAAAGGCTTTTTCGTAAACCACTCCAATCATCGAACGAATAGCCGTGTTGTCCCAAGGATCCTGCCCAAAAACTTTCACCCACCCTTTATCTGGCTTCAGTAAGCCGAGAATCATCTTTATTGTAGTGGTTTTTCCAGCGCCGTTAGGACCTATCAAACCAGTAATAGAGCCTTCATCAAGCGACAAGTTCAAGCTATCAACAGCAACAACGCTGCCATAACTTTTTGAAAGATTTTCAGCAACAATTAATGACATGGAAGAATAATCTTTGAATGTTACATATAATGATTAATGTCCCAAATGAATAAAAAACCATTTGGTGGGCCCGGCCGGACTTGAACCAGCGACCACCAGGTTATGAGCCTGGCGCTCTAACCAAACTGAGCTACGGGCCCCTCGTAAGTTGCCTCATTACCCGATTGTCAGGTTAGAAATTTAAGGATTTTCTGTTTCAATCCTATCCATAATAGAGTGGCTTGAAACAAATAGCCTGTCTAGTTTCCATCAATTTATTGCCGTTTTTGTAAAAAATAAAAATTCTGTGTAATGACCATCTTCCAAGTTTTACGAGGTGCCCCTATTCAAGGGTTTGGGGAGAGAAGCTCCCCCTAAAAAACCTTGGAGCTGGATTACTCTTTCTTCCTCCAGTTTTCTGCCATCATCTGCATCATATGGGGCATGTTTTCCATGCTCTCTTTGATTAGCTCCATCAGAGATGGGCTTATCTCCACATCAACGGTGATTTTTACGTGTCCTTTCTTCTCTTCAGCCATGGTATCTCACCTCCTTTCCCGATTTTCAGAGATAGATCCATATCAAATAGGTAATGGTACTTGCCTCTTCTCTTGGATTTCACCCTGTAATCCTCTAGCAGACCCTTCTCTTTGTACTCCTTTAACTTTCGACCTACAAAGAACCCGATGAACTGGGGGAAGAAAATCTCGAATCTGAAAGCTATCTTAGTGAAAACAGATGCAGCACTACTTAAGATTCCCATGGTTATTCCCCCGCTTCCTAAATTGTACAAACTCAGCAAGGCAAATATACGTTATGGTCACTCCTAAGCCAAAAGATTTGATGCACAAATTTTTTTGAGAAAAGAGAAGGGCTTTTATTGAAGGCAAAAGACGTGTAAGGTAGGAATCAGGGATGAACTACAGAGAATTACTGGAACGTGCTCGATCACAGCTTCCTTCAGAGGTACGGGAACACAAACGCTTTGAAGTTCCAAGACCCCGCAGCTTCATCACAGGCATGCGCACAATCTTATCAAACTTTAAAGAGATATGCGACGCTCTCAACCGAGACCCCCATCACGTCTTAAAGTTCTTCTCAGGAGAGATGGCTACGGCTGCAACAATGCAGAGGAACAGAGCAATCTTTCAGGGAAAATTCGGCAGCGAAACCTTTGAGAGACTCATCAAAAGATACGTCAAAGAGTTCGTCGTATGCCCCGTTTGCACTCGCCCGGACACCAAAATCGTCAAAGAAAAACGTTTCCTGTTTTTGGTGTGCGAAGCCTGTGGAGCCAGATCATCCTTATCAAGTGTGTAGAGTGCTGAACCTTGGAAGTCTACGCTAAATTGCGAAAATGGGGCAAGTGCGTGCTTCTCGCAGCCTGTGACGTGGAACTGTTAGGGGAAATTTTGAGAGATGGAAAAATAGTCTTCAAGGTTGGCGAAGAATTCTATAAAGGTCCAAAGATGCCTGTGGAAGAGGCTATAGAACTCATGGAAGAATCCACCATCGTGAACATGGTTGGACACAACATCGTAAACAAAGCCATAGAAAAAGGTCTAGTTCATCCCGAGGCAGTTCTGAAAATCTGCGGCGTCCCCCACGCCCAAATCGTCAAGATATAAAGAAACTAAGAATCTCCCGCATCACTCTACCCAGTACATATCATCATCTTTTGCGTTGATTTTGAAGACCACAAACTGGAAATCTTCATCTGTATCGTTGACTACGCCGTGAACTTCGCCGGGTTCACACAAGAGGGTGTCCCCCGGTTCGGCTCTAACTCTTGTGTCTCCGCAGAAGACAACAGCCATTCCCTGCAAGATATGGTAGATTTCGATCATTCGTTCATGATAATGGGGTTTAATTTCCGTGTGAGCTTCGTTCCTAACGATCTGAACGAGGTTTCCCTTTGATTTCAAGTCGTCTTCTGTAAGCAGGATTTTCTTGGAATACCCTTGCCTCTCCAGCCACCCCTTCTCACCGAACTTAACAAACTTCAATTCTCCGTCACCTTTAGGATAGTTGAGAAGTACTTGGAAGCCACTCTAATAGAGTTTCTTCATCAGCGGTCTGTTCCAAGCGTGGCAGAGAAACCTAAATAGGAAGACAGACCCTTATTCCGAAAGGTGTCTCCTTGGAGAGGAAGGAAGAATGGCGGCAAAGTTACGCTTGCTTCTCTAGCGAGACCCATAAATTAGGAACTTTCATTGTTTTGTAGGACGGTTTGTTGTGTCTTCTAGAGAAAAGGCGGAGAAGCGGCTTGACCGGAAAGAAAGAGCATACGAGACTGAACGGTTGATGAGGAATAAGCGGAGCGAAGAGTACCAAGTTATAGAGGAGGTTTTCGATCGCTCCACCCTCATGACCATCTACGACCTTATGAACAAGGGAACCATCGAGGAGATTCGCGGAGTTGTACAGGCTGGGAAGGAAGCTCGAATCTACTGGGGAAAAGACAAACAAGGAAAAGAAATAGCCATCAAAATATATCTCACCACCTCAGCCGAATTCAAGAAGGGCATGCTCCCCTACATAGAAGGCGACCCCAGATTCTCCCATGTCCGCAGAGACACCCGATCCCTCATATACGCTTGGGCTCAAAAAGAATACAAGAATCTGCGACGCGCCCAAGAAGCCGGCGTTAGAGTTCCGGAACCTGTGGTTGTGGAAAAGAACGTTTTAATCATGGAGTTTATCGGTAAGAATGGTATCCGTGCGCCCCTCCTGAAAGAAACCACTCTCAAGGACCCTAAACGAGTTTTCAAACTCCTCTTGACCTATTTGAGGCGGCTCTATCATAAAGGAGGATTAGTGCATGCGGACCTGAGCGAATATAATATTATGATCTGGAGGGGAAGACCCGTCATATTTGATGTCGCGCAGGCTGTGTTGATTGAGCATCCCATGGCTGATAGATTTTTGCGAAGAGACTTGGAAAACCTGCATAAATACTTCGAAAGGTTAAACTCTGATGTGTTACCTTTAGAGGAGATGTACAAGAGGGTTACAGGTGGAAGGCACTAAACTATACATCAAAATTCCGGTAGAGCGTATTGGAGCTCTCGTTGGTCCAGAGGGTCATGTCAAGGCAGCCATCGAGAAGAAGCTCTCGGTTGGTCTGAAAGTAGACAGCGAAAGCGGAGATGTCCAGATAACGCTCTCTTCAACCGCTGAGGACCCAACGGTTCTCTTCAGAGCCAGAGAAGTTGTCACGGCTATAGGCAGAGGCTTCTCGCCAAACCATGCGTTCAGGCTGCTGGAAGATGACGAGACAGTGATAGAGGTGATAGACCTTCGAGAAACCGTGGGTAGGTCTCAGTCTGACCAGAAGAGACTGAAGGGAAGAGTAATCGGAAAGGAAGGAAAGACCCGAAGAATCATCGAGGAGCTGAGCGAAGCAAACATCTCGGTCTACGGTCACACAATTTCGATAATTGGAAAAGCCGATCAAGCCGCAATTGCCCGAGAAGCAGTTCAGATGCTAATCGGAGGCAGCCTCCACGGCACAGTTTATCGCTTTCTGCACAAAAAACGAAGAGAACTCAAGAAAAAAAAGCTGGAACTCTGGGAACCATCATACAAACAATAGTCTAAAACGGCTGTCACCCTCCCTAATTTCCTGGCATTCCAAAATTTTACAAAAACATTGAAATACCCATCATACAGAATTATGAATGAAGCTGCCATGTTGCCGCATATCATACAATGCTCGTCTAACGCGGTTTCTAGCTTAGAGCCCCGTGGAGATAATGAAGAAGCAGAGAAATCGTATCACTCAAAACTTAGAGGGTTAAAGGTAGGTGAAGGTCTGCTTTGGTGACCTTTCAAGAGATAAGCCCCGCAGACTTTTTCTACAGGAATCGAGACATAGCCGGTTTCACAAACCCTTCAAGAGCAATCTTCTCATCAGTAAGGGAGCTTGTGGAAAACGCCCTTGACTCCTCCGACCTGATGAATGTCCCTCCAGAAGTATACGTTCGAATATCTCAGGAAGACTCGGGCACAGGCACTACAGCGGAATCAGAAACCGAAGTTTACAGGCTAAAGATAATGGACAACGGCTCCGGAATCTCAGCTCGCCACATACCCTCAGCCTTTGGTCAGGTTTTGTTCGGCTCAAAGTATACGCTCAAGCAGGCTCGGGGAACATTCGGTCTTGGAGGAACCATGTCTATTCTCTACGGGCAAATCACCACTCACAAGCCCGTCCTCATCAGGTCCAGCACTGGGGGTTCTAAGGTTTATGAGTATAAGATGATGATAGACATCCAGAGGAACCGCCCCCTCATCTTGGACCGTAAGACTCGGAGAAACAAGGAGCAGTGGCGCGGAACCATTGTTGAATTCTCCTTGGAAGGAGACTACTTGAGAGCCATGTCCAAGATTCTGGAATACTTGAAACAGACTGCCCTAGTGACGCCCTATGCCAACATCACATTCGTTGATCCTAAAGGGCGATTATACATGTTCAACCGAGCCACAAAGAAGATGCCGCCCCCACCAACAGAAACGTTGGCTCACCCCTACGGAGTTGATGTTGAAACGATTCAGCGTCTCATACACATCACCAATTGCCGAAACATGCTGGACTTCATGCAGAAACACTTCCACCGGGTTGGACCAGGCACCTCCATAAGTTTTTTGGACTTTGCAGGATTCATCAAGACAGCTAATCCCCAGAAGCTGAAAGACGAGGATGTTGCCAGACTTGCGGAGACAACCAAGAAGTTTAAGATTTTTAGAAAGGTTTTTGGAAAAATCAAGGTAGAAGAAATCAAAGGTCTACTGAAGAAAACCAAATCCCAAGACATGCTTGATTTTATGAAGGGCATCTTTCCAGATGTGGACAAGAACATGATTCTTCGCTTGCTCTCATCAGCTGGTTTTGTGAGAACAAAAAACCCGAGGAAATTGAGACCTAACGAGATTGTGAGGCTTGTTCGGATGATGAAGAGATTCGATGGTTTCCTTCCTCCAGACGCAAGCTGCCTCTCTCCGCTGGGGGAAGAATTGTTGAGGGCTGGGATTCTTAAGGAGCTGAAACCCGAGTTCATAGCCGTCTCTCAGAGGAGACCCTCCACCTACTCTGGTCACCCTTTCATCGTGGAGGCGGCTATTGCGTATGGAGGGGAAATCCCGCGGAAGGATGATTTTGTCGTTTATCGGTTCGCCAACAGGATTCCGCTGCTGTATGATGAAGCCAGTGACGTTTCGGTGAAGGTAATCAGGTCTATCAACTGGAGGAGATACAAGGTTTCTTCTGGTATGCCATTAGCCATTCTTGTTCATGTTTGCAGCACGAAGGTTCCTTACAAAACCGTTGGCAAGGAGTTCATCGCGGATAGACCTGAGGTGAAGAGTGAGATATTGAATGGCATCCGAGAGGTGGCTCGTCGATTACAGACGTTTTTGACGAAGCGAGAACACGTGGCAAAGGAAAGGAGAAGGCTATCAGTTTTCTCCAAGTATCTGCCTAAGATAGCCAAGTTTTCTACTGACTTGGCTGGAAAATCGGAAGAACCAGACATCGAATTGTTGTTGAAGAGCGTGAGGAAATTTGAAGAGCAAGGAGACTGAGAGTTCAGCAAAAGAGAAAAGAAAAGAGATTTTGAAGGACCTGAAGGGATTTGGCACAAAACTTTATCGTCAAATGGAGGGGGGCAGGTTTCCTTGGGTGGAGATGCCGAGTCGATCCACCGAAAACATCTTCTACAGCCCTGAAGTGCGGCAGTATATCTTGGGAGAAAAGAGTGTTAAGCGAAGCTCCCGGAATATACGGCACATTAGACCATTCACCCAGATGGTTTGGGCGGGCTTCTTCGCCAGCGAACTTGTAAAAAACAGAAAGACGTCAACTCTTCGTGATGTTTACTATTCTGCTCAAGCCTATGAGATGAGTTTCAAGGATCAGCCGGAGTCCAATAACATCATCACTGACCTAGAGACGGTTATGGGCTTCTCTAGAGAGGACTTTAATGTTTTTCCTGAGGAGCGGTCAGCCATCTTCGGTGACCTCACTATCGAATATACGGTTCCGGGCTATGAGGGAAGACAGCTGAATCTAACGTCTCATCCTGACGGGGTTATGATTGGACCAGCCCTCACCTCCTCGGAGTTTGCCAAGACTGGCGCTGACAAGGTTATTGCCATCGAGAAGGGCGGCTTGTTCACGAGGTTTATTGAGGAACGGGTTCACAAGAAATATAATGCTCTCCTTGTTTTAACAGCTGGTCAGGCGCCTCGGGCAACTCGGCACTTCATTCACCGATTGAATAAGGAATTGGATCTTCCCGTTTTCATCTTCACTGACGGAGACCCGTGGGGAATGCATATTGCCATGGTTATTATTTCGGGTTCGGCGAACGCGGCTCACCTCAGGGAATTAACTACTCCTGATGCTAAGTGGAGTGGTGTCTATGCTACGGATATTGTGGATTATAAGCTGCCTAGCGACCCCTTGACGGATGTGGATGTTAAGCGGCTGCATGAGTTGGAGAAGGACCCACGATATGATGGGGAATTGTGGAAGAGGGAGATTAAGACGTTCCTGAAGGTGAAGAAGAAGGCGGAGCAGGAAGCCTTCAGCAGATACGGCTTAACCTACATCGTTGACGAGTATCTACCCGCAAAACTGAAAGAAACAGCCTGAATGCTCAGCTTTTTTCTTGGAATTTCGTAAGGTTTATTACCTTCCTTTTTTCTATTGGGGGAAGTAGTACCCCAATCTAAAACTAGCTTTATCTCCCCCTGATGGCTATGTTTTATTTTGGTTGGGGTACTGCTTCTCCTTCACTCAGTTAGATTTTCTTGAGAATTTTCTTGGCTTTTCTTGCAACAACCTTTATGGTGCTTTCAGAATAGGACTCAACAAACTTTCTTATTTTAGGTTTCAGCTCCCCATAAGGTAAGAAGCGTTCCATCGCCTCAATTATGAAGCCTACACGGTTGCCTGGAAAATGCTCCGTAGAATTTAGCAGTTTGTCAAGAATTCTGGGGGCTTCAGCGGGAAAGGCTTCTGCGATTTTGGAGAGCGCTTGGACTGCATGCCCCTGAAGTACGATGCTTTTGTCATTTAGGAATGAAGCGATCTGATTGACATATGCGGGTGTCAACTTGTTTTTGTCAACTGAGGCTAGATTTCCGAGGGTACAAACGGCTTCCCAGCGGAGTACAGGTGCTTTTGCTTCTAGGTTGCTTACGAAGAGTTCGATGAAGGGATAGAGGATTTCTGGTTTGTATTCTGAAAGAAGGGATGAAAGCTCTGCGCATCCGCTCTGCACTTTCCGCTTTTCTGAATGTAACCCAGCTATAATCGCTTCAGCGTAGTCTGCTGGGTTCTTGGAGATGTAGAGTTCGTAAATGTCCTTGGGTCTGGTTCCATCTGTCCATTTTCCATCCAGAAGTTCAAGAATGTTCTTTGTCATAATCTCAAGCCTCTCCCTATTGTTATACCCGTTTTATGGAAATACCTTTGTATGATGAATTACACTATTTTTCAACAAACATATACATCTTTGAAGTGGAAATATCTTGTTGTGGAGGTCCAAAAGTTGTTTCTGAGGGGGACGAGGAAGTTAAAAGTGGATTTGGGCGAATTAAAGGATGAAAGCGAAGCCTTGTCAAGTTTCTTGCATTCAAAACTCAAGGCTGATGTTACGTTGAGAGGCAGTAAGCTGTTGGTAGATTCTGAAGCCACGTCCTCGAAAAAGCTGAAGAGGATGGTGAACAAATTTGTTTATCACCACAATCTAAATCACAAGTATTGGGTCGGGCTGGAGGGCGACGTCGTTAAAATCAACAAGTTTAAGCATTCCAAGAAAAAGGAAGAGAAGAAGGGAACTATACCTTCAACGATTAAGCACGGTTGGTAGGTGCACGCTGTAAGGAATATGCCTTGTCGAACATGTTAACTGCGGATATCGTTTTCAGAGCGAAAGTCGTTGCCTTGATTCTTTCCCGAGAGACCGAGGAAGCGCTTGAGTTGCTGAGCCAACATTACGGGGTTACGAAGCCGAAACTCACGGTGGGCATGCCGAAACGGCACTCCAAGAACCCAGCGTGTTATGTAGCGAAGAAGCAAACGATTCATGTTTCTCGTAGAGAGATTCTGTGGAACCCCCATGTGATTCTTCACGAGTTTTATCATCACCTCAGGAACCTCACAGACGCGCAGGGAGGCATAGAAAAATACGCCGACAAATTCGCAAAAAACTACCTGCAAGCTTACAGAAAAACAGTGGCACCTGAGCATAAAGGATAGCGTGTGCTCATGCATTCAAAACTCAAAAACATGATGCAATAACTTGATGCATTTAGGGGAATTAATTACGCGTACCCATCTTCCGTTTTGATATATAGTATGCCCCAAAACCTGTGAAGAAGGCTGTTAAACCAAGGATTGTTCCAAGCAAATACTCAGGGACTACAAAGAGGATAGGAAGTTGCATATCACACCAGTTGTTATCTTCGTCAAATTCTGTTATCTCTTCTCCAGAGTCTGCCCAAGCCCTTATCAGGTATGTATTCAGGGGAACCCCAGTCGTATCCCAGACAAAAGTGATTATGTCAGAATCTCCTGGTGCTAAATCTTCAACCCTTAAGGTATCGATTTCATCTCCATCATAATAGCAGGTCACATCGAAGGACTCAGTAGCTTCGCCCACGTTCTCCACCGTAACATAGATTTCAAGCGGATCCCCCGGTACTACACTACTCTCAGACGCTGTCTGACTCGTTGCTGCCACGTTACGGTCGAGGAGTCGAAATCCAGCTGTTAAGGAGCCACCGCAAAGCACGGTTACATCGGTTGGGTTAGTTTGAGTGTCTGAAAGAACAAGGTTACCGCTGTACATCCACTTTACGAAGGTGTACCCGTCTGGAACAACTGCCGTAGCCGTGTATTGGTTTCCGTACAAAAATTTGCCTTCCGATCCATTGTCGAAGACTCTGCCATCCATCTCGATAGTTGTATCGATTGGAGCTGTCTGGAAGGAGATTGAGCATTCCTTTGTGTTGGTGAAGGTTACTGTAATATCTTCCCCCGCATCAAAGTCGATAGTAGCTGTCCCAGTTTCCAAATCTACCGAAGACCCGCCGTCTGGATCATCGATTTCAATGTTTGTGAGGTTCCATCCCGCAGGAAGCGGAGTTAATTCAGAGATTTGGTGGGTACCCGGAGGTAATCCAAAGAAACTTATGCTTTTGCCACTACCGGTTCCATCATCAACAAGTGAGAAACTGACTCCAAAGAATTGAGAGAACCCAAATGACTGAGGGTCATTTGGAACTGCATCCTTAACAAAGGTTATTGATCCAGCGGTAGGCAGCTGCGCATTTGCAGAAGATATGAATATTACTGATAGTAATAGAGTGACAACTAGAATGAACGGACATTTCCTCATAATATGTTCCCTCGCATAAACCACCGTTAAATTAGTCCTGCGGTGTCTATCAAAAGTTGTATAATTTCTTTATGGAAGTATCTTCTAGAAATCTTGAAAGATTTTTCCACAAATATTATGTGCAGATTTGCTATATATGACGGAAAGAATAAACAGAAGCAGAGCAAAAGTTTAGGTTTAAAGTCAAAACTTAACCTGATGTTTGCGCTGTTTCGCTGTTTTCAGCCATTTTTGGTTAAAATGTGAATAACCATTCCACTGCTGCCCTTGGAAAATAAGCCATTATCTTGAACTTATGCTAAACTTAGATAAATTAAAATAAGTCTTGAGGGTGTAAGGTTAGCCTTGAGGGTTATGGAATGAGCGAGGAGATGCCCGCAGGAGTATTAGTCATCGAGAAAGTAGTAGGGTTCATACTTATCATAATAGGAGCAGTGGTCACCTACTTCACCGCTGCTACCCCTCCGACAGGCGACGCAGGCACCTTCTCAAGCATCTTCATAATCGGCGGCATCATACTCTTAGGAGTAGGCATCCTCCTAGTCCTAGCCAAAACCGAATAACAAACAGTCTATTAGGAAACTAATAACAGCAGATTGTTGAAAACAGCGTTTTCTCTATCCTCCAAATACAACCTTAAAAACACATGTACGAGAATCCTTATGTAAATCCTCTTCATGAAAAAGAGAATGAGGGGCCGTCGGCTAGTTTGGTCTAGGCTCTGAGCCTCGGACGTTCGGGACCCCGGTTCAAATCCGGGCGGCCCCACCAACGGTTGACAGAATCTACTTTTTTGCCCTCTTCGCGATTTCTTCGGCGGCTATGACTCCCGAGGCGGACGCTTGGATAAGCCCCCGGCTTACTCCAGCCCCATCGCCAATCGTGAACATATTGTGGACCTTTGTCTCCAGTTGATCATTCAACTCAAGCCTCGAAGAATAGAATTTCACTTCTACGCCATAGAGTAATGTATCCTTCGAGTATATTCCCGGCGCCACCTGATTCAAAGCCTGAAGCATCTCGCGGATGTCGGCTAGGTACCGGTAGGGCAAGACAAAGCTGAGGTCTCCTGGCGTGGCGTTCTTAAGGGTTGGAACACAAGTGCTTCGTTTTATCCGCTCCTCTGTTGATCGTCGTCCAGCTTCTAGGTCGCCTAGCCTCTGGATTATCACCCCTCCGCTCAAGAGGTTTCCGAGCCTTGCGATGTATTTTCCGTAGGCTATGGGTTCCCTGAAGGGTTCTGTGAAGGAGGTGCTCACCAAGATGGCGAAGTTGGTGTTTTTGGTCTTTCTTTCGGCGTAGCTCTGTCCGTTCACGGTTAAGACGCCATCATAGGATTCGGTGATGACCTCGCCTAGAGGCGCAACGCAGAAGGTTCTCACCTGATCGTCAAAGGATTTGGAGTGGTAAATTAGCTTGGGTTCATACAGTGCCTTTGTGAGTTCTTCCATGATAGAGGCTTGAACCTCCACCCTGACACCTACGTCCACAGGGTTGTTCAAGGTTTTCAGACCCAAAGTCTCTGCCTCAGTCTTCAACCACTCGGCTCCAATTCTGCCCGGCGCCACAATCACATATTTTCCGTAGAATTTTTCGCCCTTGGCGGTCTCAATCCCCCTTGCCTCGCCGTCCTTGACCAAAAGGCTCTTCACATCTGTTCTGGTTCGAATATCAACCCTCTCTTCAAGGTGACTGCGCATCTTGAGGAGCGTCTCAGCGCACTTTTCGGTGCCCATATGGCGCACTTTCTGGGGAATAAGCTTCAACCCAGCGAAGGAAGCCTTTCGCTCGATTTCAGCGATTTTGTCCGGACCCGCTCCATAGAGATGCTTAGTCGCCCCAAACTTCAAATATATATTGTCAACGTACTCCACGAGACTCCAAAGTTTTTTTTCGGTGCAATACTCGTTGAGCCATCCACCAACCTCCGTGGATAAGGTAAGTTTTCCGTCGCTGAAGGCGCCCGCGCCCCCCCAACCTGACAACAAGCTGCAGGGGTCACAGTTTATGCAACCCAAACCTCTGCTCGCTGGACACTTACGTTTGTCGATGGCTGGTCCTTTATCCAGCATGAGAATGCTAAGGTCCGTTTTGTCAGCGAGTTCTAGGGCGGAGAATATCCCAGCCGGACCGGCGCCCACTATTATCACGTCGAAATTCAACAGGAGTCCTCCGGAAATCCAAAACTACATGTAATAGGTGCAATATATGTTTTGGCTGGAGAACAACAAAGTGGTTTTTGTCCTTCTCAAGAACCGAGGCTTATTGTTCATCTTCCTCTTTTCGGAGAGTCTTCTCCATGAGTTTCCTGAGGATGGGAGCAACTTCCTTTTCCCCAAAGGTTTTTGTGAAAACTGAGACTAAAGCAATCTTTTCCGTATTCTTGGCAAGGAGTTCAGCTAAAACGCGGGTAATCATCACATTCCTGTCTCCAAGCAGAATCGACGAGAGGGGGGGTCCAACCAGTTTCTGGGGTTGAGGTATAGCCACAGCCAATGTGCCCAGCTGATCTTCGCCCTCACTCATGAGTAAAAGGCTCGAGTTTTTTGTTTCAAGATAAACAGCAAGAAAAACTGTGTCTCTCTCAACCAGCGTTTCCTTGACAACCTTTGCTCGTGACAACCACGACTCACCGTGCCTATTTATAGCAAACCACCCTTCTATTTAGTATTTTCAAACCAGACCTGAGGGAAACAGCCTTGCAGAAGAGAAGAGCTGAAAAAATCTTGCGCATACTTCGAGACAACTTCTCCGTCCCGTCATGGGCAAGCTCGAAAAGAGAGCCCTTCAGAACCCTGATTTTAACCGTGCTTTCTCAAGCCACAGCCGACATAAACTCGATGCGCGCCTTCAGAAACCTCCAAGGAAGATTCCCTATAACGCCGAAGACGCTGTCCAAGGCAGAGACTGAGGAGGTTGAGAACGCCATAAAGGTTGGAGGGCTCTACAGAAACAAAGCCAGAGTTATCAAAGCCATCTCCCGCATGATATTGGAGCAACATAATGGTTCATTAGATTTTATTTATTCGCTGCCCTTCGAGGAAGCCCGTAAAATCCTTCTAGCCCTTCCTGGAGTAGGACCCAAAACCGCTGATATTGTTCTCCTCTTCTGCGCCAGAAAACCAACAATCCCCGTGGACACCCATGTTAACCGTGTTTCGAAGAGGTTGGGGCTGGTTCCTGCAAAAGCCGATTATGAGCGAGTGCGCAACGCTCTTGAGAGCCATTATTCACCTGAAGACTATCAGGATGTTCATTTGCTGTTTATTTCCCATGGTAGAAAATTCTGTAAGGCAAGAAAGCCTCTGTGCAAGATTTGTCCAGTCAACGCTTTGTGTCCTTCCAGACGAACAGAAGAGTAGGGTGAAGTTCTTACGGGAGGCAGTTGGAGTACACTGTGCTTAAGCCGATTTCCCTGCAGTTTTCGTTCAGTTTTATCTGACCGAAACAGAGGATTGATACTTTCTCGCTCACAGGGGTGTAGACCTTCAGAAGTTTTCGTTTGTAGTCAACTCCCTGCAGGATGCCGATTCCCAGAAACTTATCCTCTTCATCTTTCAGCCCCACAAGCAAGCCCTCCTCGTCTCCATCCCTTATCACTTTAACCTTCTTTCCGAAGTACTCCTCAGCATCCTTAAGTTGCTCTTCAGTAACCGCTTTACTCTTGCGTAAGACGGCGAAGATTGCGGCACCGCTTTCTTCGGAGTAGATGGGATTCGTTCCCAGCAGACTCTGTAAAGTATCCAAACGTTTACGAGGCAATGGACCGCCAGCTCCCAAAAGAGAGCCCTTAACCTTAATCCAGTTAAAAGAAAGGGACTGCATCTTGGCGCTTTTCAGATACTTCTTGTAACTTAGCTCCCGCAGAATCTTTCTTTTTTCTCTACTTCTTGGCTGAATCAGCTGCGGAGAATCTATTACCAGAGCCTTGATGTCGTGCAACGCGTTTAAAATGTTGGTTAACTCGTTCTCTCGTTGCATTCCCACGATGGCGCTGGGAGAAATTTTATCCGCCAACCGAGACTTATATGCGGCTGCCTCTTCGCCTTCGACCCAACCGTCCGTATTTATAACGAGAAAATCCACGCCTGCCTCCATGACCCTCTTTTTCAGCTGAATCAACCCTTCAATGACCTTGTTTATCGACCCGCTTGGACTGGTAGACCCCACAAAAACTGCGTCTTGGGCATCAATCTCGAAGAGGTCTTTCACGGGTTCGGTTACGAAAGTGAATCCTACAGTTGAGGGCGGTCCAACATCAGACTGCCCTAAATCAGCATCAATAACGGCTGTCCTCAACTTCTTCGTCACTGCCGTATTCGCAAGAAAGGTGCAGAAGCTCGTCTTGCCCGAGTCGACTCCGCCTATGACCATGACAGTTACCGGTTTCTTTAAGGATAAAATCTTCTGTGCGATGTCATCCCACTGGGAAGGAATGGTTCCCTCGTCAACTTCGTTGAAGGAAGCCCCTTCTCCTAGCATCAATTCAAGGGAAGCCTGTTTTCTCACCCATAAAGGCAAGCGTTTTCCTTCCCTGACAATGAGTTTCTCGCCAGTTTTGAGAGGCGCCCCCAAAATGCTTATCTTTCCGGAGAGAAGGCTTACGGAGGCAGGACCGTCAACCAGCAAAGTCTTCCCTGTCTTGGCAACACACTTCATTGCACATTCTTCCTTGCAAAAACTCTGCCGTTTCTTCTCGCGATTTCTATTGCGGAAACAGCGTCCCTTAATCCTCTTCGGTTTGCAAATTCGCCCATGAGGTGACTTGTTCCGGCTTCGCTCACTATTTCTATCATAGTCTCTTCAGGAAGGTCTTCATTCAATGAACGGATTAATCTTTTTGTGTATTCCGGAGGTCCGTTACCCACGCGTACCACTCTAACAATGGCTGGAAACCTCTTTAGGCGGTCTGCAATGAGGTTAACTGCCTCTTCTAAGATTGAGGAGGTTAGGGTTTCTAAGACTTTGTCATCACCTAGAAGGGCTATGCCGTAGGTTTTGCCGGGGTCCACTCCGACAACAACTTTTTCGTAGCTTTGTTTTCCCTGAACAATCAATGTTGCCTCATCAACAACAGATTCAGGGTTTGATCCCTGCTCAAAAAGGAGAACTTGAGGATGTGAAATCTGCTGGCTCTCTTCTTTGGTGGTTATGACCACTTTGATATCTAGTGGGATAGGATCCCATGGCTTGAGACTTGAGAAGGATAAACGCTTTCTTTTAAGTTCATTTACAAGTTCGTAATAGGCTCTTCCAGAAACAGTTGCAACCGCTATTTTTGCTCTCATAGAATTACCCGTTCCAAGTTCCACACAGAAGAGACAATCGATTAAAAAATGGAGAGATTAGTGTATGCATAGCTTTGACCCTATGTGACCCTCCTCTCCTTCGTCTCCTCTTAAATATGTTACGAAAAGACGGCTTTGTTAACTCAGGTCAGCAGAGAGAAGGCTTATAATTCTTGAGACTATACTTCGCTTCTTGTGTAGGCGTATTGCAGAATTTCGTTCCAACAGGTTGCATTTCGCTTGATAAACTGTTAGGAGGCGGATTTCCCGCTGACGGCGTCTCCCTTATCTACGGAGAGGCGGAGACGGGTAAGACTTCTCTCGCTGTCCAGTGTGCAGTCAATTGTGCACGAAGAGGCTACAAGTCCCTCTTCATAGACACGGATGGAACCTTTTCTTCTGAGCGGCTGTCTCAGATAGCCGAGTACGATTACGAGAAAATTTCTCCCTTCATAATCATAATGAGACCAACAACATTTCAGGAACAGGTCAGAACATTGGATTACCTTGAAAAGATGATGAACAAAAAATTTGGGTTAATCGTCGTCGACACCATCACGTCACTATATCGCCTTGAACTTAACGACCCGAAAGAGGCTTTTGCTTCGAATCGGGAGTTGAACAGGCAATTAGCGGTTTTGACCCAAATAGCCAAAACGTGTGGAGTGGCAGCTCTCGTTGTTAGCCAAGTGAGAAGCGTTCCTCTTGGAGAAAAGGTTGAGATGCAGCCTGTGGCGACGCGAGTTCTAAACTATTGGTCAGAGGTTGTCCTTGACCTGAAACAGACGGGCCAAACAAGGGTCATAAAGGTTCTCCGTGAGAAACATCCGACAATCAAGGGAACGGGTTTCTGTTACGTCAAGATAGAAAGCTCGGGAATAAGTGATTACAGACGCTAAAGAGTTATTTTCTTTCCAGTCAAAATAAGGGATGAACAAAAATGCCGATAACGATGATTGACGTCGCCGCTGCCCTCTGGTTTATTTTCCCAGCTTACTGTGCCAATGCAGCCCCTGTGATCTTCGGCGGTGGTCAAACCATGGATTTCGGCAAAACCTTCTTTGATGGCAAACCCTTACTTGGGTCCCACAAGACATTTAGAGGCTTCTTGGCGGGTCTTATTGTGGGAACGTTAGTTGGTTTGGTGCAAACGCTTCTTTTTGAGCATGTTCTTTTTCAATATGGCTCTCAGTTCCGATATACCGTGTTCCTTGGATTTGCGCTGTCTCTAGGAGCTCTAACAGGCGACCTGATAGAATCGTTCATTAAGCGACGGCTAAACCGTTCTCCCGGCAGCTCCCTACCAGTAGCGGATCAGATTGACTTTATTTTAGGAGCGTTTCTCTTTTCCATTCCGGTTTCGCCCCCTTCCTTGCTAGCGGCTCTGATAATCCTGCTGGTAACAATCCCGATACACTTGATAACAAATCTAGCAGCGGCTCTTTTGAGGATGAAAAACAAAGGAAAAAACAGGTGACGCTGCGTGGCTTGGTGTGTAGCGTGCGCGTAGAAGGCTAGCCGAATCTGCTGATTAGCCTCTGTTCAACTAGAATATAGGCGATAAGGAGTAGAGCACAGCCAACCAGAAGGAATCGGTATGCTAGACGGGGATTGTAAGCGTACTTGGTGCTTCTATATGCTATTAGAAATCCCACGACGCCCAGAGCATAGAAGACCATTATGATCATGCTCTCTAAGAGAAACTGTTCAGTTAGACCAAAAGGATAAAAGGTGATTACCCGCCCACCCGAAGCAACGATTGCCACGATGGGCTTGATCAGCACATCGTAGATTCCTCCTCCCAACAGGAAGAGGGAGGCAGCGACAACCGCGGCGGCGATAACAAAGCTAGAGGGTTTAGCGGTCACTATTCTCCCGTAGGTCTTTTGCAGTGAAAAAGCAAGGGAGGAAAATCGTTTTTTAAACCACTTCGACATGTTTATCCATCCTTGTTCATCAATAGCTGCTCTGCCACTTCTTTTGCCCATGAGCCTGTGTATGCATTCTCCACAACCGCTTTTAAATATTCCTTCCAAGAGATGCCCGTAGCCCGTTTCCACTCCTCAAACTTCTGAACAACATTCCGATAAGCCTTCCCATGGAGCTCACAGTATCTCTCCAAGGCTTCTCTGTCGCAAATCATGCACTTCATTATTTTTTCTTCCTCTTGTTCTTGAGAGGACAATGGGGATTGAAGCAAAGTCTCCAAGGTCTCCTGCCTCTGGTCCACACCAGCACCTGAGGCCATCCACATGCCTTACAATTGTTCCCAAGGGGTTTGACTGTTCCACGTTGAGGAAGGGGAAAGGATGTTTTGCAGAGACCCTTGAAGTAGTTGGTGCAGCCTATGAAGCGCTTCCGAGTCTTTCGTGAATAGATAATTGCTAGGTTGCCTGTGCCACAATTCGGGCATTTTCCCACAACCCGCTCCTGTGTTCGCGCTCTCTTGATGGCTCTGCTTAAGGCTTCACCGATGGACTCTTCGTTTTCCTTGAATTGCTCCAGCTGGGGTTTCAGCTGCTCAACCACTTCTAAAAGAACCTTCTCCCTCTTCTCTCTCTTGTTTTGGATTTGCTCCATTTTACTCTCAAGTTCTTGGGTGAGTTTTGCTGAAATTACCCTAGGAGCATATTTGCCGAGAATTTCAGTGACGTCGAAGCCCAGTTCAGTCACCATGATTCTCTCGTCTCTGACGTAGCCGCGATTGTAGAGAGTTTGGATGATGTCTGCTCTGGTCGCCTTGGTTCCGATTCCAAACTCCTCCATTTTCTTCAGAAGGCTGCTTGGATTGTAGCGAGAGGGCGGAGCCGTGAACTTGTCTTCCCGTACTACCCGCCTTACCCGAACGGTATCGCCTTCTTTGATGGAGGGCAAAAGCACCTCTTCTACCCTGATGTAGGGCTTGTAGAATTCCATCCAACCTTCCTTCAGAATCCTTCTCCCCCTCAAAAAGAAACCGTGACCATTCACCTCTAGATGAACCTTTAGGCTCTCCTTATGCGCTTCATCTCCAAAAACTGCCATGAACCGCCGGACAATAAGGTCCCAAACCCTCTTTTCGGGTTCTCTCAAAGGCTTTTCCGGCAGGTTTCCAGTTGGATAAACAGCCGGATGCGCGGGGTCTTCTTTGGCGCCCTCTCTCGGCTTCAATTCTTCCTTTTCCAGAAGCTTTGAGGCTAATTTTTTGTATGAGGCTTTTCTTTTAAGGGAGTTGAGGATTTTTTTGTAGTCGATTATGGGAGGCAGTTTCTGGCTGCTTGTCCTAGGGTAGGAGATTAGGGCGTCAAGATATAGGCGCTGGGCGATTCCTGAGGTTCGTCGGGGAGCGTATCCGAAGAAGCTGTAGGCTTCCCGTTGTAACGCGCCTACGTCGAAGGGGATAGGGGGCTTCTGCCGAACCTTTCTCACATCAACATTCCTGACTTCTCCAGTTTTGCCTGCGCAGGCTCGTACAACAGCATCTGCTTCTGTCCTCGTTTCAATTCGTTTTCGCTCATATTCTGCCTCATAGACAGAGTTTGAGATTTCAACTTCAGCTTTTATCTCCCAGTATGGAGTGGGCACAAAGCTGCGAATTGCCTTCTCTCGTGTAGTTAGAAACTGGAGAGTGGGCCCCTGCACTCTTCCCGTGCTCAAGGTGGAGTATCTGCCACTCCAGCGACGGGCTGCCAAAGTTAATGCGCGTGAAAGATTTATGCCGTAGAGCCAGTCCACTTCATGTCGGGTTCTTCCGGCTTCTATGAGAGCAAAATTGAGGTGGGGAAGAGGCTCTTCGTAAGCTTTTTCCAACTCGCTCTTCATGAGAGTAGAGAATTTCATCCTCTTTGCTGAAGCTTCTTTGTTATCGCAGGCAAACTTCAGTATGCTGTATCCGATGAGGCTTCCCTCAAGGTCGTAGTCGCAAGCCGAAACAAACTCGGCTGCATCATGGGACAGCTTCGAAATCGTTTCAACCCACATGCGGACCCCTTTTGCGCCTCGTTCTACCAAGTGTCGCGGTGCCCACCTGAAGTTGAAGACTGGATAATAGTTTCTTTTTCCTCTTTCATGAAGGAGAGTGTAGAGATGTCCAAGGGCGGGAACAACAACGAGCCTTTGGTTCCTGTGAGCAACAAAGTAGGGCACGCCATTTTCTCTAAGCTTCTCGGGTTTCCCCTGACTGTCAAGAGCTTCAGCTATTCTTTTGGCGGCATTCGGCTTTTCGGTAATTATGAGGGTATATCTTCCCATCAGCGTATACGGTCCATTCTCCTTCAGACACTTAAGACGCTATAAATGATTCCCACGAATACTCGATTTTCAATTCACACCACATTGAAATAGCTCCTCAGATTAGCGCAAAGCGGGAGAGACCACAAAAAGGGTTTGGGATTCGTCGTAATATATAAATAGCTTGTATCGGTTGTATTTCGTTCTGCTATGGCTGTGAGATCTTGCCTCAACAGGTACTTTGTGAAAAATGCGGTTTTATACTCTATGAAGGCATAGAATTGAAACCCCCAGACGAGATAATTCAGAATCACGACGGCAAATGCCCTAAATGCGGCAAAAAAATATCATTCATACCGAAAAAAGTTGAGGTTAAATCTGCAGCCGAAACGGCTAGAAGATGAAGGTTCAGTCCCGGTGAGCATCACTAGTATAATGAATATTTTGTTGTGATGGAAAACATTAAGTGTTTCAGTGCAGATAACGAGGTTTGAGGGGAGTGAGAAGCGTGGCAGAGTGGGTATGCCTGAAGTGTGGATACAAATGGGTTGACGAAAGCAAAGTGGAGCCGAGGCAATGCCCTATGTGCGGGGGCTGTAACATCTACGTCCCGAAGATTATAAAACGCAAATAGCCAGATGAATAATTGACGGGGCGAAGGACATTCCAAGCAGGCTTTCTTTATTCAAGTCACTATTTTCCGTCTTTTTTGGAACATATGTTAAAAAGTTAAAAATATGTATTCGCTCAAAGAATGAGGTTAGTAGCAATGGAAACCACAAGAGAAATAAAGGGTTTCATTGCTTTCATTGACGAGAGAAGGGTTTGTGGTGAAGATAAGTAAGTTGTTCAGCAGAGAAAAAGTGGTTAATGCCTTAACGAACATTGGAGCTCTTCGCTTACAGATAACGCACTCTTCGCTGCTGCATATTTCTTTACTTATCATCATTCTTGTTATAGCCGCCGTGGTCAGACTGCTTCCTCTCCGCTGGGGTTTCCAACTCTCGGAATTTGACCCCCATGTTCATTACCGTTTAACCAGCTACATGGTTGATAATGGATTCTTCTCCTGGACCTCATGGATAGACACAATGGCTTGGCATCCTCAAGGACTCAACGTTGCAGGCGCCGTTTTTCCGGGTCTAGCAGCAACAGCAGCATTCTTCTATCAGATAGCCAATGCTTTGAATCTTGCTCCAGCACCAATCCTCAGTGCAGATCTCTACGATCCATTAACCATTGACCCTGTTTTCAATTTCTGCGTAATATTTCCAGTGATTATGGCAGTGCTAACCGTTTTAGTAATCTACTTTTTAGGAAAAGACATCGGCGGCAAAGAGGTGGGGCTTTTTTCAGCTTTCTTTTTAGCCCTAAATTCACCATATATTAGCCGTACCTCTCTTGGTTTTTTCGACGACGAAACCGTCGGAATCTTCGGTATTCTCCTCCTCATCTTCTTTTTCCTAAGGTCCATTGATCCCGAAAGGCCTCTTAGAAACAGCGTCGTCTACGGGGTCGCTGGAGGATTATCGTTGGGTTACCTCTTTTCGGCTTGGGGAGCAGCGCGATATGCTCTCGGAATCACATTGATTTTCGTCTTTGTTCTAATCTTGCTACGGCGATATTCATCTCGTCTCTTTCTTTCATACAGCACAATATTTGGCATATCCCTTTTCATAGCCGTAAATGTACCAAAGCTAGGCTTCAATTTCCTACGTGAACCGACAGTCTTAGCAGTGGCTGGAATGTTCCTTTTATTGAGCATGTATGAAATTTCTCGCTACATCAAAACCACTAGAAATAAAACGCTTTTTGTATTTGGCTTCTTAGGTTTTATTGCCGTTCTGTTCATTGGGCTTTCAAGTCTCGGATTGATGGGGTCCCTAGGTGACAAGTTTTGGTCAGTTGTAAATCCCTCCGAACGTCTAGGTCAAGGTGTTGTACAACAACTGATACAGTCTGTGCAGGAACATAGACCTGCCACTTGGGGGTCACTTTACTATGATGTCGGCATAGGAGTCCTCTTTATGCCCGTCGGTTTGTTCTTCGCTGTGCAGAATCCTACAAACCGCAACCTTTTCCTCGTAATCTTCGGGCTAACCTCTATCTACTTTGCCGGTTCCATGGCTCGGTTAAATCTGCTGTTGGCTCCAGCAATTAGTATCTTATGGGCATTAGCTTTGGTTCAAGTGGTCAAGCCTTTTATCACTATTCTGCGGGAAAGTCCTAGAATCCCGAGGCGTAAAATGCGTTTCAGACCTCATGTAGGCAAGGAATTCAGCGCGGCATTCATTATTTTGATGTTTCTCTTATTGACGGTTAGTTTTGTCTTGCCAACCACGCCTGGGTCATCGTATCCAAGGGTCGTGAGTCGCGCTTATTCGCCTACAACTATTGCCTCTGCGAGTTTGCCTGTTCAGCCTAGTGAACCAGTTAGAGATTGGTTAGATGCGCTTAACTGGATGCGGGTCAATCTGGGACAAACTGATGTTGTGGCGAGCTGGTGGGATTACGGCTACTGGATTACGAATATAGCCAACACGACAACTCTTGCAGATAACGGCACAGTGAATAGTACTCAGATAAGCTTGATTGGGCGAATGTTTATGTCAAACGAAACTGAAGCCATCAAATTCCTAAAAGAATATGATGTAACATACATCGTGGTCTACACAACCTTCTACCAAGACGGGTCTGATGCGGTTTATGGTGATGAAGGGAAGTGGAGATGGATGGCGCGGATTGGCGCATTGAATGACACGCAATACGGAAACCTAACCCTAGGAGTAGATTGGTCAGATACAAACGGTGACAACCAAAGAAGCAATGACGAGCTAATACCGAACGAACTGGGAATGAACACAACTTTGTACAAACTGATGCACTACGCAAGAGATGTGGTTTCTCAGGGTTCCTCAACAATAGAACTAGAGCATTTTGAGGGGCCTCCCCAAGGATATTTCTCCCAGAAAGTCGGGGCAGTCGTCTCGATTGGAGACTTCGCACCTTTGGTGGCTGTGTATAAGGTCAATTATGATTGATCGTGTGCCTCAAGAAATGTAGGTGATTCGCTCCTCTTCTACCCTGCGCATCTTCTGCACGTACTTAACTCGTCTCTTCTCAATATCCCGCATCCTATCCAGTATCTCTTTAGACCGTTCTATCTCCTTATCCAAACCTTTCAAATCAACCTTAACATTTAGGATTCCTTGCAGAATCTCAAGAACGCTCTTCGCCGTCTTCGGGTCGGGCAAATAGCCGCGAGTCTCTCCCAAGAGACAAAGAGCATCTATCTTCCTGAATTTCGCCAAGCCTAAGAGCAAACCTGCAGTACCGACGATGGGGGTTCCCGCTTCGCTGGATACCGCCCTAGCCTTTAAAGCCTTCTTAAAAAGATCGGGATTTGTGGATACTGCGACTACTTTCGGGGAGTCTTCAACTTCGTTTCTGTATCCGCCGATGGTTATGATCGTTTGCACTCTTTTCTTTTCAGCGAAGTCGAGGATGCTGTTTGCTACCTCAAACTGCCCCTCAATCGTCTGGGCTTGGCTGTCGCCGGTTAAGAAGATGAGGTCGTTTTCTCCGGTCTCGTTTTTCCAGAAGTAAAATTCTCCGCGGAGAAGTCTGGCGCCTCCTTTTTTGTCGACGAGAACATGGTAGGGAAAGTGGGGAGAATATAATGTTGCGAGTTTTTGCACTCTTAGTTGTCTTGCAAGGTATTGGGTGGCTATGCTTCCCACCATACCTAATCCCGGAAATCCTTCCACTAGAATCGGGTTCTTCAACTCGATTTTCTTTAGTTCTTTAATGACTGTTTTTTTCATTCTGACCTAAACCTCTCATTGCTCGTCTATATTTTGCATACCTGTCTTCAGGCGAGAATTTGGCTGGGTGGGGTATGCGCAGGTTACCTCCACAATAGGGACAGCTTTCATGGCTCAAGGTGTACTTCCCGCACTTAACACATCTTCTAAGCAGCCAAACCATCAACTTCTCCCCAATTGCCTTGAACCTTCACACCTATTATACGACCACACCTATTTACGTTTCCAAAAAATAAGCACGTGACTTGATACTTCCACGAACGTTTCCTTTTTCTTAATCTATTTGGAGCCTAATAACAGCAGATTGTTGAAAAACAGCTTTTTCTGGAAAATGCTGCGTTCTAGCTCATTTCTCTCTTTTGAAGGAGCCCTTTCCTCCACTCTTTTCTATGAGTTTCAATGCGGATTTAGTGGCTTTTTCCAAGGCGCCCTCTGCACTCTTGTAGTCCTCAGCCGAAACCACGATGCGGTACTTGGGGGGAGAAACCAGATACACCGTCACATCTGCGCCCTCCGATTCTCCGACTTCCTTAGCGTTTTTTAGCGTCTCTTTGATGACGAGCACCCCCTTCGGCTTCGGGTTCTGAAGCTCCAGAATCCCCTTCACATTCACCAAGGAAATCGTTATCTTCTCCTTCGCAATCTCCTCCAAGGTAACTGCAAGTTCTTTGTCGATTCCCAGCTCCAGCAGAACATCCACTCCATCCTTCGCAGTCTTCTCCAGCCCCTCATGAAGACCCCCAAAAGCCTTTTCAATCAACGCCCCCGCCTTCTCGTAGGCTTCTTCAAAGGAGATGTTCAATTTTTCAGCCGCAGTCCGCAGCAGACTCTCCGCCTTCCGATCCTTCTTCCAGAAAAGAAGCTTCTCCTTTTTCTCGCGTTTCGTAACTCTTCTGCGTGAGAGGTCCACATGTCCCTTTTCTGCGTGGACACGCAGAACTTTAAGCACAACCTTTTGTCCCTCACGAACATAGTCTCGGATGTTTCTTACCCACCGAGAAGCGACCTCAGAAACGTGCAGGAGACCCTCCTTGTCGTACTCGTCCAGTCTAACGTAGGCTCCATAATCGGTTATTCTAATAACAGTAGCTATTACAAGGTCGCCTACTTCAGGCCACTCAGGTCTCCTTAACCCCATCCTTCTTCTCTCCTCCGCCCATTTATTCTAGGAGGGCGGTGATTTCTCCCTTGACTTTTGTCTTTCCACCAGAAGGCTCTGCTAAGATTGCTCCGCACACGTTACAGTGGACAGAGGTCGTAGCGTGGCTGAAGACGAACTGCTCATTTCCACAGTCCGGACATTTTATTCTGTAAAACTTGCTTCTAGGTTTCGGTAAAACTTTATCCCACTCACTCATCTCTTTCTCCCCATCTTTTTAGGCTATAACTAACTTCTTGAGACGAATCCCCTTCTTGTGCCGCATATAACCACAATTCTTGCACCTGAGCCTCAGCGTCTGCTTTTTGGTCGTTTTAGCAAACTTTCTTTGACGAGGAAACTTCTGTCCGCCATATCCCTTCTTTTCCCGCAGTTCGTGGGCTCTCTCGCCCTTAGCTAAGGCTCTCCTCTTCCCCGCCTTATACAGAGAAACAGCGTGAACCTGATGCGACTGACATCGGGGGCAGTATGTGGTGATTTCCTTTGGTACATTCATCCCAATCAACTGATTAGTTAAGTATAGAACAGCCCCCTTAATTACTATTTATACATTTCTGGAAAGAAACCGCAATTTACCCTACAAAAAGCAGCGCGGCTTCCCAAATCTTGAAAACTACAGCATTTTTGAGCTTGGCGAGACAGAATCTTTTAACTGCAAACATAGCTTATCTATCTCCGATTAAAATGAGCACCCAGAAATATGCGTATGTGGATGTTAATCCAGTTATAGTAACATCAGAGGGTAAAATAGTTCTTGCCAAAAGAACAAAAGGCATCGTTGGGGGAGGAAAATGGCACCTGCCCGGAGGAAGAGTGCAATACAAGGAGACTTTTGAAGCCACCCTGAAAAGAGTGGCTCTTGCCAAAACCAATCTGAAAGTCGAACTTCTCCATCCTTCCTTAAAGGAAAGCCTCGTTGGAATCTATGATGACCCAGAGAGAGACCCGCGAGAACACGTTGTAAGCATCGCATTTCTGTGCAGGATTGTGGATGGAAAGGCTAAAGCGGGAGCCAAGGTTAATGCGGTTAAGAGCTTCTCGAATATAGAAATAAAAAATTTGGAGATTGCCTTTGACCACAGGAAAACTGTCGACGACGCCTTCGCCATCATAAGTAGATAGGCTCTGCTAGTATAGTCGCGCACAAATAGGCTGCCTTTTAATACTCTTAAATGTCGTCTGCCAGATATTTCAGGTCGAAATCTCTTAACTTGTAGCCCGACTCTACGCTGACGAGGAATGATTCAAAGTTATCTATGGAAGTTCCCCAAGCCATAGTGAAGGATTGCATGAACTCAACGTAGGCTGAATAGTTCTTGTGAAACGACACTAGAACTAAGTCTTTTCCAAGGCCCTCGCCCTCAGCACCGAAGATAACATTAGGATGCTTGCTTATCCATTCCTTGGATTTTGCCATTTCTGCAGCTACTTTGCTTCCTGAAGCTTTTTTGGCGAAGGTAAACGCCATTATTTGGTAGCCAAGTTTCTCAAAATCTGGAATAATGGTGTAGGTTTTTATGTATTCTTTTTCGATTCTAGCTCGGGTTCTGGAGACGGTTGGCTGTGAGACACCTAATATGCCAGCTAATTCTCTGTCGCTTTTCTTGGAATTTTTAAGCATCTCACTTACTAGTCTAAGGAGTTTTTGCGGTTTCATGATAATAATATTTGTTGCAATCCTTTAAAAGTTTGATGCATCCTAAGAGGCTTCTTTTAAAAGGAGTGAAACCGTAGTGCCTACTTTGATGCATTTCGCCCCGTCCTCCCCATCAGAAGGAGGAGGTTATTTTGCATCCACTTCTACTGCTACGCTTTGTTTAATGAGGATTCGAGCATTTTCCGGAGGCAGAGTTGCTATGTCCTCTGGCTCAAAGGGACCGTAAGTCTTCATATCAGACCCAACTAAGGCTGGAATCTCCTGAACGAAGCGCAGAACCACCATTGATTTTTGCGCCCCCTTTTCTATGTTTGATAGATGCCCGCGAAGAACATCTTTGGAGAAGGCTTGGTAAGCTTCGGTTAGGGACAAGACTTCTTCGCATAACTTTTCTTCTTCTTCAGTTAGGGCGGTTCTGGCAACGGTTTCTCGAGCTAAAGCCTTTTCTCGGAGTTTCTTGTAACGAATCCGAAAAAGTGCGCCAACCATAATTTTAACATTTTTGAATTCACGATCCAGCAACTTGGCTTTTGTTGTTTTTCTGTCTAGCATACGGTTTTCCTCCCTCATTTTTTTGATGTAAGAGGCAATTTTGGCGTAGAAGTTCTTCGGAAGCCTCTGAATCTCCGCATTATCTTTTTCCTTTTTCCACACTTCATAGAGTTCATCATACATGCCTATTGCACCACCGTTGCCACACCCTTACATAGCAGCATCAATGCTGCCGCAGTGGGAAGCTCAACATTCTGCCTTTCAAACGGACCGTAAATTCTGTCCTCTATTCTGAATTGAGGAGCCTCTGAAACATTAACCGTTACCATCCCCTCCTTAAAGGCTACTGCGCTCCTAAGAGGATCAAAATCTTCGATGCCTGTGATAGAGACTTCGATCTTTTTCAAGCCAGTTTTCCCATGAAGCGAGTTAGGAAGCCGTATCAGACGGTTAACGTCGGGGGTAACCACAGTATCGATTTTCACAGACTGCTTTTCCACTCCGTATCGTGCAATCTTTTTCCAAGTTTCTAGCCCCAAACCCTTAAAGGCTCCCCAAGGACCCTTTTCTTTCCAGCTCTCCAGAAGCGCCTCTCTATTCAGAACCAGGGTTTTAGCAGTTCTCTTCCTTAAACCCGCTTTCTCCAAATCTTCGGCTGAAGCGGTTAGGAGGAGGTCGTAGGTTCCCCGAGCTACTTTTCCCCTCCATCCTCGGGCATTTAGGTCTGGACCAGAAAACATTCTCTCGGGCGAAGCACTTTTTCCTAAACCGTGAAAATCGGCTTCCAAACCGGTTCCCATGACGTAGTCAACGATCTCTTTGCGAGCCATTGAATCCAATTTTCGAATCTCTTCACTTTCTACATGAACGTGGTAGCCTCTGTGCCCTGAAAATGCGACTGTTAACACTTCTGTGGAGAAACCGAAATCCTCTGTCAAGACATCGAAAAGCTTTATTGCTTCAGCCTTAGCAGCCTCTAAACAAACTTCGCAAGGCCAAGTCTTTTCTTTGAATTTTATTCCGCCACAAGTGGGGCATTTCGGGGGGTGCTTGCCCCTGCCAGAGGCGCCGCAACTGTTGCAAATCCAGATGTCGTGTTCTGTGGCGCATGGGGTTGGGATGTGATCTGCGTCGATGTCGAAAATCAGGTCTGCTCCCAGCCATCCTTTTGCCTTCATCTCTTCCTCGGGGCTTTCATAATAGGCGCTTGAGTAGTAAACGTCTGAGGGCACGATTGTGCCTAGAGAGGACCTTAGGTTGTCCACGTTTCTGAAGCCTTTGTGTCTAAGCATCATTCTCTTCTCAAAGAGGAGGAAGCCGAACTCCCGATTTTCGATGGAGGTTGGAGGCAAAATGGAGGCGGAATGCTGTTTGTAGTAATCAGCAAATCTGTCTTGGATAAAACGCTGCGACAGGGAGGACATTCTGTTCCGCTCACTATTCCTTGTGATGTTTAGATATAATAGATCAGAGACAATATTTAAACAGATTAAGGTCGCCGTGAACCCGAAACAGGAGGGTCTTTTGATTTTACCTTCCAAAGCGAAAAGTCGAATCGAGTGGATGCATTTATATGAAACACAAAATCTAGTAATTTTTGAGGAATTATGAGAGAAGAAAAAAGGAAGAAAGCTCGCAAAGAAAGTGACGAGGAAGAGACAATGGATGTTTACGATGAAGAACAGCTAGAAGAGATGCTGGAGGACGACGAGATAACGGAAGCAGAATACAGCTTCATGCTGGGAAGAGAAAAAGTTGGCAAGAGAAAGAAGGGGTTAGGGCTGGAAAGGAAAGAACATCAAGACACCACCGCAGATGAACTGGCGAAAAACGAATACGAAGACGACTAATGCACCATCAAGAAAAACAAGGTTAACCAATCCTCCCAGATGGAAGAAGTTAGAGAACATAATCGAACCCTTTTTTGCATACAACATCAAGAATCTTGGAATCTTCTATGAAACAGCAAGGGCAACCCAACAAAAGGAAGGGACATAGCCCACAAATCCAAGTTATGACCCATAATCCACGCGTACCAAGTACCCCACCCGCCAACATTTCCGAGAAACATCCACATAACATAATGCACACCAAAATACAGACCAACAAGCGTTACGATGGCGCCTACAGTGTGGATGTTAAGTTTCGCCAAAGATTCTGTTCCGATGGTTTTTCTTGAGAAGAATGCGGTATACAGAGCAAGCAGAAGCAATCCAACGGTGGTTAAAACGAAACTGAAGAGGTTAGCCGGATAAAGAAGAACATAGTTTATTCCCTTCTCGGATATTGCGGCTATCCAGTTAACCGTGTTGTTAACCCAGAAAACAAAAACATAAAAAGTGCCCGCAAGCAATCCCCATTTTATCGCGTTCTTTGCAGGTTTGTTGGGACTTAATTCCAGAAACAACTTGACTAAAACGCCGGCAAGACCTATTGACTGCACAAAAGAAGGCAGAGTACTCTCAAGTGTCATTACAATCAACCCGCCGAAAGCTTCAGAGGGAACTGTAAGATTGTTAAGCCCCATAACCCCAGACGTGAAAAAGCTAAGGAACCAGTAGCCAGCTTCAAAGAGTACAATCAGTCTAAGCGCCATTAAGGCTTCAGGCTTCGAAAGGTCTCTTCCAACGACGTAGAATAGAATGGTGACTAAAGCGATAAAACCCGCTGCCGCCCTGAAGCCAATACCAATGCATCCAGGCACATCCGTTACCAGAATAAAGAAGACCGTGAGAGGACCGCGATTAATCACGCCATTGGCGAACTCGTAAAGCATGTAAGAAAACCATGAGAGGGAAACCAGAAGTAATCCAATCCTAAGCGACCAATCTATCCTCGTATCTACCATATATCTCACATCTGACAGCTGAATGAGCGTTTGAAGCCTCAGAATATATTATACTTGCGGTAGTCCTGAAGCCTCCGCTTCTTTCAAGCATCAGTCTTATAAAGATATTAAACTGCTATAACAATTGAAGAGTAGAGAGAGGTTGCTCAGTTGAAAAGAAACCAATTGGTTCGGTTTGTTTTCTTGACTCAGGGAATAGGAGCAGTATTTTACGCTGTTTTTTTGGCATCTTACGCGCTTGCCCTTCCTTCAAATGAGGTTCTCCATGGACAGCCTATCTTCAGGATACCCCTCTCAATATTTGGAGGACTATTCCTAACATTAGTAGTCATATACCTTGTGCTTTCTATCGTGATAAAGCCAGAGGAGTAAATTAAATTCAGTTCAAAGCTCCGCAAAGAAGTTACTTAATGTAAGATTCACTGTTTTTCTTCAGGTAAAGTTCGTAATTTTCTCTTATAGCAAACCAACGGATTCACGGCTCCCCTGCATTCGGCGTCCGGTGAGATGCATATACCATGGGTACGCAACGTAGCGCAATTCGGAGGAGTGTATCTTGTCCCTGACCCTCTGGTCCCGGCTATATGCTCTACTTGATAACGGGTCATTCGCTCGTTGAAGTCAGAGACGGAACGGAAAAACTTGAAAACATCCTCCACAGTCATCCCTATGCCCAACAAAAAGGAGGTCAAGGCAAAGCGCCCCATGTGAGAGGCAGGGCGACCAGCCGCCACCCGATCATAAACTCCCTTTATACACGGAGGAAAAGCTTCCATCACTACACGTTTCGGCATCTCTTCAAACTGTATTTCTTCCCGTTTCTTTGCAGCCAGCTGCCTCAACTGGTTCACTCGAGCCATGATTCCTGCAGGAAGAGACTTTACCTTCGTGTCGAGTTTCCCTTCAATATATCTCCGCACCTCCTCTTCCAGAAGGCGACTTACCTCCCTTGCCGTGAGGAAAACTTCCCCGTTAATCAGAAGGTGATTAACAAGTTTCCAATTCTTATCCTGAAAACCCGTTGCATTCTTCAAGAAAACTGGAAAGCGAAGCGCAAAGACATAGGGTCCTCGGTCGACTGGTCTTATTTTCCAGTTGAAGTTATTGGCGATTTCCAGTAGTTTCTCTTTTTCTTCCTCTTTCAGTAGCTCAGAAGCCCGTTTTGCTTCGGCTAGCGAATATCTACTTTTGATGAGAGAATCTTCTGTGGCAGCAACTAACATAACCGCTATTGGAAAAGAGAATATCTCTATTTCATGTTCCTTTTTGGAATCTAACGGTTTAGTCTTAGAGTAAGCAGATACGTTAAGCAAGGCACTTCTGACGCGTTCCTCTGCCCTATTCAGGATTGGCGCAAATTCTTCACTTTCTAGCTCTTTGATATCTAGGTCTATTCCTCTAACATGCTCAGCTGTCTCTTTCATGAAAGGATACTTTGCCATCTCGTAAGCAGTAAGTACCTGCTTAACCTCCCTTACGCTGACTACTCTACTTCTATTCTAGGAGCCAAGAAAAATTTCAGTTTTCCCTCTTTTTCCTGCTGAAAATCCAGTTTAATGGGCATGTCAGTTGAAAACTCTATGACAACAATTTCTGATGTAGGCACAGCTGCCCTGACTATCTCCGAGAGATAACTTAGGCTGAAAGTAGCCTTAGAATTTTCCTTCGCCTCCATCTCCAGAAGCACATCTCCCCCACTCTTGAATTCGATCGTCGCCCCCATAATATCGCCTGCGGCGTTCATGACAATTTTTTCTTTATCCGCCTCGATTCGAACGTGGTCGCTTACCAGATTGGCATCCTCTATAGCCTCCCGCAATCCCTCTGTCGTAGTCTTTGCTTTCACATTGAAGGTGACTTTGGGAGTGGGAACCTCTTCCTCCATAGCCTCTAAAGTAGGCATGATGAAGGTGCGAGAATACTTTCCTCTAATCGCAATTTTCAGTTTCCCAGTCTTCTCATCTAATGATAGCTCAACAGATTCGTCTTTTCCCGTTCGCCTAAGCAACTTCAACATTTCACTTATGTTAATACACATCTTCATAGCTTCACTGCAAGCATACTCATCGAACACTGTTTTAGGCCACTCGAAATCGACCATGGCAACCCGTGAGGGGTCCATGGCGCGAAGTTTGATTCCTTCGGGGGTCAGGTCAAAGGTGGCTTCGTCGACGAGTATGGAAATTGCGCCCATCATGTCTTTCAAAAATTTTGCATCAGCCATTTTAGCCTTGAACATCAGTAAACCTCCGTTAGCATTTATGTTTAAGCTACCTCTCATTTAAGCTGTTTGATTTCTCAGGGAGCCGTATGGAGAGAGCGTGTTTTTAGGCGATGTGATGTTCAGCTGTATTCGCGGAAGGTGTAGTTGCATTTTGTGCATCTGAAAAATTGTGTTGATGACTCATCGGTTCCTCTTGTCTGCACTTGCCAAGCATAGGCAGTATTGTTTCCACATTTGGGGCATTCTATCCTGACTGTGGGTAAAGTACGCAGTTTCTGCTCTTGTTTTCCTATAATAGCTATTGATTCTTGGGGAGGACGTTCTATGGCTTTGGGGGCAACAGAGGGTTTATCTCCCGTCTTTTTCTTATAACCACATTTCGGGCATAAAAGATTAAAGACGACTTTTTTCCCCTTTTTTTCACGACTCGAAACCAGCCGTGTTCCACACTCTGGACAGAATTCCATATCGCTCACCCGTCTGCGCAATTCCGATGCAACTTACTCTTTTAAACCTTTTCTCTTGAAGGCGTTAATCCAGAAGCTATGATATGCGCTACACGCAGCGCCTCGGGAATGTTACTTCGTATAGATGTTTTTTTCATAATCTTTTCAGCATCCATCTGCAAAATACCTGCTATGTGCATGTAAACGGGATTCTCTCCACTTCGAGTTTTAACCTCCATTATTTTTCCGGCATTCTCCATAGCTTGCCATCTAATCTTAAAGTCCGGCAGATTCTCCAGAGCCCTCTTTATTTCTTCCATATCAGGTTTCTCTCGCACAACAGCTATAACGGGCAGGTCTACTTTGCGGGAGAGCTTGGTTATGTCCACTACATTGAAGCCGGCGAAGGTGACGCCGTCTAGGGCTACAACCCGAAGTTCCCGGTAGTAGGGAGAACTTGCAATCATGTTAGCTATTTTTTCGGTAGCATCCAGCCCGTCAATGGTTATTTCTGTTCGCATAACTCCTTCAAACCAGTAACCTCCCCGATAAACGACCCCTACAACATCTACCCTTCCCTTAGTGCGGGGAACAAAGCCGCCATCATCAACACCTAACATTCGAATCTCAGGTTTTATGGAACGAAATCTCTTAGGAATCAAAATTATCCATCTCCAAACTCAGCTTCCCTTAGCCTTTAAATCTTTTTCAACACTTTAGTAAGTCACGAACTGGACAGAAGATTAGAAGGGAGCCACAATGTTTGCTTTCATACCGAAATACAAAAACCTCAGCGAAGTTTTGATGAATCAGAAACTTGCCTCCTTAGGAGACGCCTACGTGAATTTTCTCTATTCTCTGGCGCTGTCTAAGAAGGAGGGAGCACCAACTGGGACTAAGGTTCAAGGTCGTTTGCTTGCGGATGCCTTCAAAAAAGCGGGGTTAAGAAAACTTTTACCTTCAAGGATTAACCGTCACAAACAGGCGGACGCTGCTGAAGCCTTGATTGTATACGCTTGGATGCAGGGTTCAGTGACGATGGAAGAGGGTCTGCAAATCCTAGAACAGAATGAAGATACAATTGAAGCCTTCAGCTTCCTTCTCCTCACCGCAAAAAGGAAGCTTGACCTATAAAACGAACAGAACGGTTGCCTATTTCCGCTTCCATTCCTTGGCTGCTTTCTTGAAAGACTTTTGGAACTCTTTGCTAAGATCCTGAACTTTTTTGGTTGCCTCTTTTACAACAGCTTCTGGGCTTTTTTTCTCTTTTGTGTGAACATACAGTATTGCGCGGTCAATGAGGGGGTGCGGCACATCATAACCAGCCATCTCAACGGTGTCATCTTCCAAAATGGTTTTTTGCAGCAAGTTCAGAAGGGAGTGTCCCTCTCCCTCTACTTCGATCTTCAGTTCGTTTGCTGTGTTTTTCTTAACTTCAATTTTCATTTTGATCCCTCGCAGGTTGTTCTTTTCCATAATCGGGAGATACTTTGCGCCTCTCAAAGTTTCCGCACTTGGAGCATCCCATACCACGATTTGCCAGTTGCAATACATTCCCACACCTTGAACAGAGGGCATAGACCACTCCCAAATCTTTCTCCGCTGTTGACAAAAAGAAAGTCCTGTTTTTGGTGCTAATCACCTTTGCCTTCATGATGTCACCTGCTTTACAGACATTATACATGTTGTCTACGTAGCCTTGACTCACACCAGAGATATGTAGCATGCCCGTGAAAAAGCCGGAAACCATTTTGTTTCCAATTTGAAAAATGCGTAAAACTGCCTGCTTGTTTCTCACGTCTAAAACCAAGCCGGTGACTATGCTTCCAACCTGCGGGACATTGGCTGTTTGAACAAGGGGATACACTGAGACCTGTTTGTTCAACATGTCCAGCAGAGTGCGTCCAGTTACTTCTGAGTGGATAACTCCTTCTTCCACATAGGTTCCGGACCCCGGCGTAAACTCTTCGATGACGCCTAACCGGTCTCCGGGAACAACGAAGAGTCCACTCTTTCTTTCAGATTCTTTCATTAATTTTTTCCTTCTATTCTATACAAATCGACTTGGATACTTCTTTTCCTCTTTGTGTGAAACTCAAACATCCTCGGAATTTCCATTTTCATGGGAAATATGTTAGTAATTCTTCCTCCATGCCCCTCAATAAACCTTTTGATAAATTCTCGGTTACTTTCTCCGCTTTTATGAAACGAGTAGACAATACGCCCCAGCTCTAGCGCCTTCTTGATGAAGCTTCTATCCGCTCTTCTACGCTGGACCCCGAAGGGAGGATTCTGCAGGATTGTATCAAAAGCTCCCGTAACAACCTCGATGCCTGCTACTATCCAATGGGTCTTTTCTTTCACACTCATCCTTTTGGCATTTTTTTGCGCCATTCTCACCGCAACCCCATCCACATCGACACCGAAGACTTCTTTCGCGCCTAACAGAGCGGCGCCTATGGCTAGTCTGCCAGTGCCGCAACCTAAGTCCACAACTGTCTTATCGATGATGTCGCTGTAAACGTATGTTGCAAGGTAGAGGGTTTCCGCGGCTACTTCTGAGGGCGTGGTGTATTGCTCCAGATAAGCTTTGGGCAGGGGATGGACTTCAATCTCTGACAGCGCTCTTTCTAAGTCGCGTTTCCGAACCATCCTCTTCTCAGCAGTTCCTCCCATTTCAATTCTCCCAGCAATACATGTGCTTCGTTAAGAGACAGAAGGGGTTTACGAAAACTCGGGGCGTCATCTAAGGAAAGGCGGGGACAAGCCGTATTTATAAACGCATCTAACCTTGGAAACTGCATCAGGGCACTGGGTGTAACTTCTCTGAGGGCCAGTAATGTAGCTTTTAGTCCCTTTTTCTCAAGTTTCTCTTTGATTTTCACAGCTTCCCTTAGCCGCATCTGTCCACTTTTCAAGCTTATCAAGACGCCAAAGCTCTCCGCTTCTCGTGCCTCAGTTATGGTTGCCCACCGTTGCTTGATGAGCCTTCTAACCTCATCCTGAACAGGATACGCTATCTTTTCGTAAGGATCAGCAATTATCGTCGGCTTTCCCGTAGCTAAAGCCACACCTAAGGCGTGAAATCTGCCACCGCCAACAAAAAGATAAGCCTCAACCTTCTCCGAAACAGATTGGGCGTTGCTAAAATCACATCCCATCACTTGTCCTGGATATGGAACCTGCCCAGCATCCCCCACTGCAACTGTTTTTCCAGCCTTTAGAAGCAGATTTTTTATTTCGTCTAGCTGGTGGACGTGCTGAACCGTTGTAACCAAGCCGATTTTGCTCCAAGACTCAAGATGAGGTAGGGCGTTCTTTACGGCTTCTTTGACGCTGATTTTCGCCTTTGCCTCCACATAAACCGTCGGCACATCAGGCTCCACAGTAATAGGAGTATGCCCGTAATGAACTATAAGGTCTGCGCCAAGGATTTTGGCTTCAGAAATAGCTAGGTCGCAGGCGCCGTAACATGGATCGGTTGAAACTATTGGCATAGCCCCGGCTTCTTCGATAATGGAGGCTAGGTGCGGAGCCTCGGCTTTTAATCCTTCTGGAAGCTGCAAAACCACGATCTTAGGTTTTCGTTTCTTTATTTCTCTTTTCAGTCTCTTCTCTTCAAGATCGAAGGACATTGTTTTCATCTACATTTTACTGCTGCATAATGAAAAGCATAAAACCATAGCAGGTCTATTTTAGGATGTTTCAGTTAAATGCACTAATCAGGCTTATTTGGTCTTCAAACTGCAGATGCAAATTTCTTAATCAAGTACTTGGAATTACCTTCTGTTATTCCGAATTCCCCAGCTATTTTGACGTGATCTTTGTTATTTCTCTTAATGGCTTCTATTAGCTCGGTCTCGATGTCTTTTATTGACAGTAAAGTCTCAACAACTTTGTCTGGATTGACACCGATCGAATCCAGATGCATAGCTAGGAACTTTAGGAAATCTCTTCCCAAGTCGCTTGGTGCCTGACCACATATTCCCACGGTTCTTTCTGGATTCATGGAATGGGCGCCTTCGCACAGCATCTCGATGGATTTGGTTACGGCAGGATTAGATTCATCGAATTCCCAGGCGATTTTTTCGCTGTCACGGTCTATTCCGAGGGTTAGCTGAGTGAGGTCGTTGCTTCCTATGCTGAAACCGTCACAGTACTTGGAAAATTCTTTTGGGATGATGCAGATGCTGGGAACTTCAGCCATGAAGATGATGTTGGGTAGCTTTAATCCCGCTTTTTTGAAAGCATCTTTGATTTGTTGGGTTACTTTTTCTGCTTCAATGGTTGTTCTGATGAAGGGAACCATTGGAATCGCATTTGTCAAACCTAGCTTGTGAACTTCTGTGAAAGCCTTAAGTTCCAGCTCATAGGCTTCGCGGAAAAAGTCGTCAACGTATCTTGAAGCCCCTCTGAAGCCAATCATCGGATTGCTTTCTTCGAACTCTAGTTCGACCTTGTTAACCTCTATGTCCTGCGAATCGCAGATGGGACATTTTTTCTGCTGTTTTAGAGATATGCTTCTGCCACATTTGCACTTAATTTCATAATAAACCGCTCCGGGAAGAGAGGCATATTCGTTTGTTTTGAAATCGGAGAATCTCACGATGATTTTGCGTGGTTTGAATGCGCCGGCTATTATTGCTATGCCGGTTTTTAATCTTTTGATATATTCATCGGCTAAAGAGGTAATGAACGGATATTTCTTTTTAACATCAGGCGCCCATCTTTCAGGACCTAGCTGGTCAGCCCTCAAAGCAAACACAGGATGCAATTCTGCGCTCGATACGACGAATTCGATTCGAACAAGAGAACTGCCTTGAGAGGGCAATTGACTCACGTGTAAAGCCTCTTCGGGACTGCCGATGTTTACCATAACCTTCGTGATTGTTTCTGGAATTTCTTCCAACTCAATTTCTTGCACCTCAAAAGGTATCTCACCTCTGAATATCCTAGCTTCACCACCTGAACAGTCAAGGGTGATTTTATCGCCATCTTCTAAGCCAAGAACGCCAACAACGCCAACAGCACACGGAATCCCTCTTTCTCTAGAAACTATAGCAGCATGGGAAGTCCGGTTACCTCTTTCACAGATTATCGCAGAAACTTTTTCGAGGCTCATAACAACCTCCCAATCTGGTGTCGTCATGGAGGTAACAAGCATCGGTCTTACGCCCTTCGCATTGTATTCTCCAACCTCCCTCCTAGCTTCTTCAGGATCAACTGCTTTAACGACAGAACCCGATGCAATCTTCGTTCCAACAGCTATACCAACGTAAATTGGATTGGCTTTTGGCTTCTTTTTAAGCTTGAAGAGAGTAAGCACTGTTCTGGTGGCATGAACAGTTTCTGGTCTCGCTTGCGTTATGAAGACTTTTCCATTTTCGACCGCATATTCCACGTCCATGGGTTTTTTGTAATTCTTCTCTATAGTTGTAACGTGATTAGCAACCTGATTTACTTCATCAAAAGTGAGAACGTGTGGATCGCGCAAACCAACAGCAACTTCACGATTCTGTTTAGTTTTCTCATCATAAACTAACATTTCTTTTTGTGGACTCTTGGGTGGGATGATTCCAAGAACTTTGACTTCGGGTTCTTTAACAAAGGCTGTCCAAGACGCAGTTTCTTTTCCTTGCACTATCATTTCTCCCAACCCATAAACCGCCTGAACTACGCCCACATTACGGTTGCCGGTGTCAGGGTCTATGGAGAACGCCACACCAGCCTTTTCGGAATCAACCATAGTTTGAATGACAACGGAAATCAATCCTTGTTTAAGAAGTTCAACCTCTGACAGGTCCAGAATCTTTTTCTTACGCAAATCTTGTCTGTAATCTATAACCCTCCAACCAAAGGCAGAAGCAATACACTTCAAAACATACTTAATCACGCTAGAAGGGTCTAAGGGAACATTAAGATAAGTCTCAAATTGCCCAGCAAAAGCGGCAGTTGCCATGTCCTCAGTAATACCTGAGCTTCTGACAGCAACCCTATTCCGTCCAACCCGCTCCTTCAGCATCGCGATTTTTTTCGCTAATAAGGCGATGAGGCTTGGTTGAGTCTTTATGTTTTCAATCAAGTTTGTAATTTTTTTCGCAAGTTTTCTAGCTTCGTCTTCGTCATCTTCAGCTAACACATCATCCAATTCTTTTACTAATTTTAAAATGGCTGGATCGTTGAGCAGCACCTTGGCGAATTCCGTAGTGACCATTACTGCGTATGGAACGTTATCCTTTCCTAAGATATGGAATAGCTTAGCTAAGTTAGCTCCCTTTCCGCCTGTAAACCTTCCGTCAGCAGCAATATCTTCTTCGATATTAACTATCAAATTCTCGGAAATCAACCTGTGCCACTCCTCTGATTAGTCTCCAAGTTTCTCGACAACTATCCGGCAAGGGGTAGGTAGTTTTGCTCCTCCCCGCTTTAGCGCGGTCTTGGCAACTTCAATGCCATCCTTGTTTATGTTAACCATAATAAGCGGTTGATCAACTTTCACCCGAGCCGCAACTCCTATGGCTTTGCCAAAAGCATTCCTCATTCCGTCTTGAAGACGATCCGCATGGGCGCCAAAAATCATCTTGTTTTCCCGAAGCACCACATGGGGGTAGGGTAAAATCCGTAGAAGGTAACTGGTTCCCAATTTTTCTGAGAGAATCCTATTGGTCGCTACGCGGGCAGCCTCCAAAGCGTTATGTCGAATCTGAACTTCCCTCTCAGCGATCAAAAGAGCCTGAAATTCATAATTGCCTGTGGGGTCGCCCATAGTAAATTTCACTATTTTCGGCGCTGGAGATCCCCGGATATACTTTTTACGTGTATAGGCTTGACCCTTTACCCTCCGATAGTTACGAGCCTTCATTGTCTATTTCTCACCTGCCTTGCTCATCATATTTAAACAGACATTATAAAAACTATTCTGTATACGAAGCATTAATTTGCAAAGAACCAGAAAAAGCGGTAATTTTCTATGGGGTTCCTTTGCGGTCAGTAAATAGCTGTTTCCGTTGAGGAGGTTGCAGTAGAAAGCTCGTATCATGGCGTAAGCTTTCGGAGAAGCATGCTCATCAGAATCGCGAAGTCTTCTGGCGCCAATTCCCGAACTCTCTTGGCTCGGTAGACTGTGGAGTCAGCCAGTTCTACCGCGTCTTTTCTTGTTATTTCTCGTTTGCGTAAGAAGGGAATCAAGGCGTTTCTTACCTTTTTGTTTCTCTGAGTGAAAAGAACTTGGACAAGCTCAAAGAAAGTTTCTTCATCTTCAACTTGGAATGGGGGTTCCCTAGGCTTCAGGCGTACTATCATGGAGTCCACATCTGGAGGGGGATAAAACATCGTTCGGGGAACATAATCCAGAAGCTCCACGTCAGCCCTGTAGTAGATGGTAACGGTTAGCCTTCCATAATCTTTGCTGCCCACCGAAGCCGCTAACCTCTCAGCAAATTCCTTCTGGAGAACCAGAACTGCGTAGTCAAATTCACTTCTTTCTAGAAGCCGAAAGAGAAGGGGAGATGAAATGGAGTAGGGAGGAGTGGAAACAACTTTATTGAAGGGGGGAAGAGAGACTTTGAGAATGTCACCTTCTATTAATTCTAGGTTCTGCAGATTGCGAAACTGCTTCTTCAAGATTCTCACAAGTTTGGGGTCAACCTCAACTGCAATGACTTTTTTGCATTCACCAGCAAGAAGTTGCGTTAGAAAGCCAAGTCCTGCTCCAACCTCTAGGACAACATCATCCTTTGCGATGGAGGCATAGGAAATTAATCTTCGCAATAGGTCTATGTCCACTGTAAAGTTTTGTCCCAAGCGTTTTTTTGGGAAAAGGTCGTAAAGGCGAAGGAGATGCTTCGCTCTTTGAAGAAGATTCATTCTTTCCACTAGGGTGCTCTCGTAAACAGCCTATATTTGCTCTCGCCAGCCAGTTCCTCCAAAATTCTTCTTGTAATGAGTTTGGAGGGAGTGGGCATGTTAGCGCGGTTCTGGAGGTCCTCTAGGTTTTGGAAGGGTTTCTTATCTCTTTCATCAATAATCTGCCACATGTATTTCTTCCCAATTCCGGGAATCAGTTCTAGGGCATGCATTCTAGGCGTTATGGCTTGGGCTGTGTTGAAGAAGTTGATGAACCACTGTTCTCGATTAATCACTATCTTCTCCACTGTTCCAGGAAGTTCCATCTTGGCGTTGGATGTTAATTCATCATAGTTTATTCGCCCAATGATGTAGGTTATTTTTCTCCGGGAATCTTTTCCAACGTAGACTCTATCAGAGGTTTTAAGAACAATACCCTCTCTAGCGATTGCCTCAAGAAATGTGAAGTATTCTTCTCCCACAACCTGAATCAGCGCCCCCGCTCTATACCCTGGTCGAGTCCCAGGCCTTCCATGGGGGAGATAATCCAGAACATAAGCGTATTCCTCGTATCTCTTCTCGCTCCTTTCCACTCTTTCCCCGCCCCCGAAATAGTAACAATCAGTTTAGAGGGTATATAGTTAGAAAAGTCCTTATTCCTTTTTTCTATGCTTGTTCAAAAAAACCAATATTTTTTCCAGTTTGGATGTTTCAATTATCCTGCGACCGCCAGCCAAAAACACTCTGATTTCTTGAATGCTCTCAGGCATACAATTTACTATTTGCGTAGCCTCTTCTTCCTCCAATTCGAACTTCTCCACAAGTTCTTTGATAATGGTGTCTGCCACGCTAGGATCAACTTTGGTGAATTTTGCCGCGTAATCGAGGGACCTCCTCTGAAATTGGTCCAGTCGTTCTTCACCTATAGCTTCCAAGGCTTCTTTCACTTGTGGAACCGTGATGGTGCGTTCCTTTAGAGCCTTTCTCGCCATCATTTATTCCTCCTTATGGGGCGTAATATGTTCTGGGCGAACAATTATCTCCTTAACCGCCTTCCCTTGAGACACATTAACAACGTAACTTCTTCCTCTTTTATCTGCAATAACGCCGATTCTGCCGTGGTATCTGCGATGGGGCATGCCCTTATGAACACTGGGGTCTATTTTAACCACAACCTTCTCATCCGGTTCATACTCATTCAGTATCTTGCTAAGCCCCGTCTTTCCCCGTTCCCGAGGATTCCTTTTGAGGAGGGAACGGGTTTTTCTACGATAACCTTTCGCTTTTCTTCCCAACTTAAGATTCCTCCATGGCAACCTTCAAAACGTCTAACTCGAGAGTTTTAGCGTCAGCGTTGATAATCTCGGCTACGCTGGGGTCTGTGCGACCTTCATCGCCGCTTATCAACTCTTTAATGTAAAGCCCTCCTTGGCAACGTATCTTCATCTCTGCGCGGTTAGGCGCCAACCTCTTTATCTTTGTCTCATATATGTACTTTTCTCGAACTAGGTCCGCTCTTCTATGCAACACACGTAAAGGAGTTTGTTGACGAATGACAGCTTTTTCCAGAGTTTTCGTTACAGTCTCCAACTCACTATCCGAAACATCCCTGTCAAATTCAATAATAGCCTTGTAAATTTTCTGAGAGGCTTCTCCCTTCTTCAATCGTCTAACATCATCTTTGCTGGCGGAACGAAGATTCAAAACTTCAACTTTACCTTGAGCTTGCTTATTGATGACCCCTGCGAGACTCTGCAGGTCTATGAATCGTCTTTTGGGCTTCTTAACTTCTATAATGAAGGGTCTTCCCGTTCCCACCATCAGGGCATCCACATCTTCTCGTCCCGCTGCATGAAGAGATACATCCTCGCCCCCCGTCTCTTTCAGAAGAGGTTCTGCGATAATTTCTTCGACGGATTCAGGATACATCTTTCCGGTTCCGTTGCATTTCGGGCATCCCTCTCCCCGACAACTTCTGCATAACCACCTTGATTGAGGGATACCGCGAACGAGTTTCTTGTATGCCCCCTGAACATAGAGGGGATTAGATTGGAGAGTAACCTCTCCAGTGAAGGGGTTGATTAGAACCACCACATCAGGCTTTTTGTATTCAGCGGTTTTCTTTGTGGCAGCGGCGATCTTTTTCCCGATATCGCGGCTGAATTCGTTCCGCATGCTCTCTCCATGTTTTACCTCAAATCTGGCTTTAAATTCGTCTTCCCTCTCCTCAACCATGGTCGGCAACTCTATTCCAACGAGGAAGGTGGTATACTCGTAGGCTTCAAGTTTCTCCAAGGCATTTTCCACCAGCTTATCCAAGCTTTTGAAAAGCCCTTGGCAGAGGTAACACTCCTTCTTTTTTCTAGCTCTCTTCCTCATCTTCCTCAATATCTCAGCAGCCATCTCGAAAGCGCCGTTCGCCGCCAAGACTCTGAGAGTTGAGAAGCCGGCTCTCTTGCCAGAAAGCGCTAGCTCATGGTTTTTCATCGTCAGAAGAAGCTTCAGGGTTTCACCTCGTTTTTGGTCATCCAATCCATAGCCGAGGAGAGCGAATTGTCTCCCTAAACAGTGGTTACAGAGAGGATGTGCCTCAAGCATTTCTTGCGCCTTTTTAAGCATCTCCATCAAATTTCCTCATTTTTTGGCAACAAATTCTCCATGTCTGATTCGCAGATTCGCTTATCAGGTTGTAGGTAAACCTTTTCCGAAGAAGGGAAGCCTCTTTCTTCTAAAGGTTTTCATCATCTTTCTCATGTTGTTATACTGCGTTAGCAGTTCCTTCACTTCCTTCTCCGTGGTGCCTGATCCTCGGGCAACTCTGCGAATTCTGGACGATGAGAGAATCTTGGGTTTCTCCCTTTCCTTAGGTGTCATAGACTGGATGATTACACGCCATCTCTTAAGGGCGTCTTCAGCCATGTTCATCTGATCTTCAGGAATGTTATAGCCCATCCCCGGAATCATCTTCAAGACGTGCCGTAAAGGCCCAACTTTCTTCATAGATTCAAACTGCTCATACATGTCCGTGAGAGTGAACTTTCCACTTAGAAAGGCGCGAACCTTTTTCTCAGGCACTTTCACCTCTGCCTCGCGCACTTTCTCAACAAGGCTCTGAAGGTCCCCCATGCCTAGTAGCCTGCCTACAAATCTGGATGGGACAAAGGGTTCGATGTCGCCAAGTTTTTCTCCCGTGCTGATGAACTTTATGGGTGCTCCGATAGCAGCCACTGCTGAGAGGGCGCCTCCTCCACGGGCAGAGCCGTCGAGCTTTGCCACTAAAATGGAGCCGATGGGTGTGGCTTCGTGAAGCGCTCTGGCTTGTACGGCTGCTTGCTGGCCGATGGTTCCGTCGATTACCAAAATCGCTTCGTCAGGTTTAATTGCTTTCTCCAGCTTCTTCATCTCCGCAATCAAACCTTTCTCTTCTTTGTGGCGACCAGCGGTATCTATAATGACGATGTCATAATCTTTGAACTGCTTCAAACCCCTCAAAGCGATCTTTTCAGATTTCTTTTCCTTCAAATCCCCATACACGGGAATGTTCGCTCTCTCCGCCAGCTGCTTCAGTTGGGCGTAAGCTCCAGGTCGGTAGGTGTCCGTGCAGACCACGGCGGTTTTTAAACCTCTTTTTTGGAAGTATTTCGCCAATTTTCCAGAGGCTGTGGTCTTTCCAGAACCTTGGATGCCCACCAGCATCAGAACCGTTCTCTTCCCGGGTTCTATCTTTAGCGAAGCTGACTTTTCACCTAGAAAACGGGTTAACTCTTCGTAAACCACCTTTACTACATGTTCTCTCCTAGAGACTCCCGGAGGAACCTTCTCCTTCAGTGCCCGGTCCTCGATTCTCTTTGAAATCTCAAGAACCAGCTTGACATTAACGTCAGCCTGAAGTAGCGCTCGCTGGATGTCACGGACAAGTTCCTTAACTGTCTTCTCATCCATAACTGGCGCTCTGAAAATCTTCTTTAGTGCATTGTTTAGTGAGGAGCCGAGACGATCAAGAACCATAGTTTTCTCCTATCTAAAAATAGAATCGCCTTTTATAGGTATTTAGCTTGTAGCATAACTTTTTTCCCTTAGTATACGAAACTTAAAGGGAGGAATTATCCTTGTCAGAATTAGTTAAAATCGTGGAGAAAAAGTCTATACCCTCTGAGGCTACAATGATTATTGGACTCCCTGACGTGGGACTTGTAGGTCTCATAGCAACCTCCTACCTTATATCTGAACTCAACCTAGAAGAGATAGCATATATGGACTCAGACCTGCTTCCCCCAGTCGTCATCTTACACCAAGGGCTGCCCCATGCACCTCTCCGAATCTATGGAAACCAAAACCTAATCGCTGTAATCGCAGAACTGGCGGTTCCAGCGCCCGCAGTATATACAATAATGCGGGAAATTGTAGAGTGGGCAGAAGCAAAGAAAGTAAAAAGAATAGTGTCAATGGGAGGCATCCCCATACAGAACAGGCAGACAATCACGGAACCAAAAGTTTTTGGCGCAGCTTCCAACCAAGAGCTACTTGATATGCTAAGCAAAAAGGGATTGGATATAATGAAGGAGGGCTACATAGTTGGTCCCCAAGCCCTGAGCATGCGATACAGCTCCAGTAAGAAGATTTCAGCCATAGCCCTTCTAGCCCAATCTTTCTACAATTATCCAGACCCCGAGGCGGCAGCCATGGTGCTGAAGGAACTCTCAAAGATCATCGAAACCAAAGTTGATATCTCTAAACTTCTTGAGAAAGGGGAAGAAATCCGATTGAAGGCTAGGGATATAATGAAGCGAACTCAGCAGGAAATGAACCGCATGAAAAAGTCTCAGGAGTACGATCTCCCATTGTACGTTTAGAGGGGAGCTTGGATGTCTGAGAAACAGAGAAGACGCTCAATCTTTGATGTCATGAGCGAATATATGGATGACTTCGAGGCTTGGGCAGACGAACTTATGGAATCCGCCTTTCCTGAAGGCCCCAGCTGGAATTGCGACACCTTCTGTCTCCACGCACTCTGCAACGTTTTCGTAACAGCCCGAGAAGTTATTGTCACAGCGGACCTTCCCAACATCGAACCTGAAACCATAAAGGTTAAGGTATTAGAGGAAAAACTCATCGAGATTACTGCGGAAATGAAGAAAAAAGTGCGATTTTCCGATTTAGGCATCTCTTATAGGCAGGGAGAATTCTCTTCCCTACGTTGCCAAGTTCACATACCAATAACTGCTGATACCACGCAAATGAAGCTCTCCTTCCAAGGGGGAATTTTAGAGGTACGATTCCCTAGAGAAAAGAAACACCAATAATTTGTTGAAGCCTCAGTTTGTTCGCGTCTTCACAAATCCGATGGCTCTTATTGCATCATAGGCTTCTCCATAAATCTCTTTTTAACTCTTCTAATGAGTCTTTCCGAGACCTTCCAAGGCTGCAGCGACAATCAAGGGAAAAGCTATTGTGACATCGCAGATGACTGTTACCTCTTTTCCCTCAGGCTTAACTTTTCCCCAGCTAATTGCCTCCTTCAAGGTAGCTCCGCTCAATCCACCGGGTTCTGGTCGATCCATTGTAATCTGGATTGCTCGCTCAACGCCTTCTCTGAAAGTGTTGGCGAAGAGGGCGAAGTGCTTTGGCCAGCCTCCCCCCAAGATGATTATTCCCACTTTCTTGGCTTCGTAAACTTTATCCATAATTTTGTTCACGTCTAGGAGCGGGTCTACCACCAATTTTTTGTCTTGCCCGAATATCCAGAGGTGAAAGCCTGCTATGGAATCTATGAAGCCTGGACTTATAATTGGAACTCCCTTCTTTGCCGCTGTGGCGAGAATGGACTCGGAATCAGGAAGCCTTTTACCTATCTCGAAAAGAATCTCAGCGATGGATATGCGCTTCCTCTTCTCTTCCGGTATGTTTTCTAGGGTTTTGTACATCCATTCTTCTAAGCCCTTGAAGGCCTTCTGTTCGATGTATATGTCTCCTATTCGCCCTATGTCTTTGGTCTTCAGCTCTTCGTCCTCGGCAAGAAAGGTGCCCACACAGTGACGGTAACCTAGGGCTTCCACCATGTCGTGCACCATGTTAGCCCCTGTCGTCACAACCACATTCACGTATTCTTGAGCTATCAGGTCCCTAATGATTCGTCTCAGTCCCCCAGGAACTAGGGGACCTGCTAGAGTCAGGAACACGGTGTAGTCTCCGTCACTGAACATCTCCTTGACCAGTTCGGCTGCCTCACCTATTTTTCCGGCGCCAAGCACTCCACACGTGTTCATCTCAGAGACCAAGGCTCCGACGGTTAAGCCCTTCTTTAGTTGCATCTGTTTTACGCGTTTCAACTCTTCTCGCCACTGTTACATCTCATGATTGTCGATTAGCGTTTTAAAAAGGTAGTTGTGGAGAAGAGAGAAGATTAGCCCTTTGCTCGCAGTATCTTTGTCCTGCCCAGAATTTGCCAATACTCAACTTCAACGCCGGAAGCCAGTTTCGATTTTAGTTCCTCCTCTTCAGGCAAAGGCGCTTCAGTTATCGCATAAGTTTCCAAATCCATCAGTTGGACAGCTGCTGGCAACATGGCGATGACTTGTCCAGTTTTTTTCTCTATCATCGGGACATCAACCTGTGCGCTTACAGGCTTCACGATTGTTCTTTTAGCCTCGTCAAAAACGCCTATGGCGACGATGCGAGCTTTAGCGGAGCCGTGTTTTCCGGGTTTCGATTTTGTGTAGTTCACTATTTTGCATGGTTCACCGTCGAGTATTATGTAGCTGCCTACACGCAGTTCACCCAAATCCATAGGTTTGCTCATTTTGTCCAGTTCTCCTGACAGAAGACTTTCACGTATTTGTTGGTTAATAATCTATCGCCTAAAATACACCTAGGATGGCTAGTAACGTAAAATAGGCGGTTTTACATTTTTTATTTTGGGCGTAAACAGTAAGAATGCTGTTTTCTTGTTGGAGGACCGGAGCTGTTTAACTTTGGGGATGCACCATCTTCTGGAAGGGGTAAAAGTTTATGGATAGAAGAGTGATAGTTCTTGATACCTCGGCTTTTATCGCTGGCTTTGATCCTCTTGCAGTCCAAGAGAGGCAGTATACGGTTCCCGAAGTTAGAAGGGAACTTGCTGGAGGTTCTATGCCATGGGTGCGATTCAATGCTGCTGTAGAGAATCGGAAGTTGATGATTAGGAAGCCGAAAGATTCCTTTTTCCAAGAGGTTCTTGAAGCTTCCAGAAAGGTTGGGGACATGCGTTACCTCTCCGAGGCGGACCTGCAGGTTCTGGCTTTAGCTTTAGAGTTGAAAAGTAGAGGTTTAAGTCCGTTGATTGTTACGGACGATTATTCGATACAGAACGTGGCTAACAAAATTGACGTGGAGTTCACGTCGTTACTGACTTTCGGAATAAAGTTTCGCTTCAAATGGATTCTATATTGTCCCGCATGCTACCGCAAATATCCCCCAGATTACAAGTTCAAGGTTTGCGAAGTCTGCGGAACAGAACTTAAACGGAAGCCAACGAAGAAATCGCGTTTATGAGTAATTGTCTGTAAACTGGCGCCGGGGAAGGGATTTTCAGGAGGTTGAAACCTCCCTTTGAACCCTTGTGGCGCAAAGCACCACCGGCTGTCTTCTGACCCCTATTTGATTCATCTCGAGGCCGGCACATTACCGCTCTGTCACCCCGGCGCCCAAAGTTGTAGAGTTTGTTGCCACTTAAAAGCGCTTTTGCCCGAAAATTTCGGGCAGCAGGGTGGCTATGTGAAGGATACGTGAAGGTTTTCTCCTCTTTTTTTGAGGCAGATGTGTTTTAGCCAGTTTTTGTCGTCGGTGGTTGGGTAGTCTTCTCTGTAGTGGGTTCCTCGACTTTCTTCTCTGACATAAGCGGCGTTTGTTATGAGGTTAGCTACGGCTACCATGTTTTTCAATTCATAAAATCTAACGTTTACACCATCACCGCCAAAAGCATCCACTTTTCCTTGTAAATGCTTCAAATTTCTAAGCATAAAACTCAAGTTTTCGCCACTTCGTATTATCCCAACACAGTCCCACATCGCCTTCCGCAACTCTACTTTGACATCCCCCAATCCCTGAGGGGCGATATTGCTGCTTGCTTTTTCCCTTTGTTGCGGTGGTGCTTCAATTCGATTCTTCAGATATCCTTTTGCCTTTTGTGCCCCAAAAGAGGAGAAAACGACAGACTCTAACAGCGAATTACTCGCCAGCCTGTTAGCCCCATGCACTTCGGTGCAGGCGCATTCGCCAAAAGCTAGGAGATTAGCTATGCTCGTCTCCCCATATTCGTTTGTTTTAATGCCTCCGCAGATGTAGTGTGCAGCTGGAGAAACCGGAATCAGGTCTCGCGTGATATCGATGTCATACTTCAGGCATTCTTGATGAATCATGGGAAAACGGTCTAAAACGAAACTTTCGTCTTTGTGGCGGATATCTAGATAGACTGCCCCTCCTCTCTTGAGCTCATTGAATATCGCTCTGGATATGATGTCCCGGGGAGCAAGCTCGCCCATTCTGTCGTACTGAACCATAAATCTTTCCCCCTTTTCGTTTACCAGAATTGCTCCTTCACCACGAAGAGCCTCTGATATTAAAAAGTGGGGGGTGCCAACCTTGTTGAGTGTCGTAGGATGGAACTGTACAAATTCCATGTCTTCAATTCTAGCGCCTGCTCTGAAGGCCATGGCGATTCCGTCGCCGGTAGCAATCTCTGGGTTTGTGGTATTCTGATAAACATAACCGATACCGCCCGTGGCTAATATGATGGCACGCGCAAAGATGTCAACTACCTCTCTCTTTTTAATATCTAATATCCTTGCGCCAACGCACTCTGTTTTTTTCAGGATAAGGTCTATGGCGAAGCAGTTCTCGAAAACTTGGGTGTTCTTGTTTTCTCGGATACTTTCTGTCATGGCATGCTCTATTTCTCTTCCAGTTGAATCTCCAGAATGCAGCACACGAGCAATGCTGTGTCCGCCTTCTGTAGTCAAATGAAGCTCATCATTCTCTTTGTCGAAGTTTACTCCGAAAGAAATTAGGTTTCGAATCGCTTCTGGACCCTTTTCAGCAAGGATTTTCACTACTCGTTTGTTTGATAATCCAGATCCAACATTCAATGTATCTTCGATGTGTAGCTGAACAGAATCTTCTTTTCTGGTTGCAGCGGCTATTCCGCCTTGGGCTAGGTTCGTATTTGACTCTATGATTTCCTTTTTTGTTACAATAGTGACGCTTCCGTACTTGGCGACCTTCAGGGCGAAATTCAATCCTGCTATGCCGCTTCCCACAACCAAGAAATCCGTTTTCAAAGTGCCATCTCCAAGCTCATGTCTAAGACCCTAGCAGAATGCGTTAGATACCCCAAAGACACAACATCAACTCCAGTTCTCGCATATTCCCTTATATTTTCAGGGGTTATGGTGCCTGAAGCCTCCAAAAGCACATGGTCATAAAGGTCGCTTTTACGAAGAGTCTCTATGGTTTCCTCGATTTCCATGGGTTCCATGTTGTCCAGCATTACAACGCAAGGTTTCTTCAGCTTTAACTGTCTAAATTTTCTCGCCGCTCTAACAGCCTCTTCGCGGGAGGCTGTTTCAATTTCTATGAAACCAACCTTATCTGCAAAAGCTGAAGCCTTGGCTATTGCAGTCTCGATATAATCTTTTACGCCTTCACCTTTCAAGGCTTCTAGGTGATTGTCTTTGATTAGAATGGAATCCCAGAGTCCAAACCGGTGGGTTAAACCTCCCCCCAAGAAAACTGCCTTCTTGTCAAGATATCTCAAAAGTGTTTTTCTTGTCGCGGCTATTCTAGTGTTATATTCCTTCAGCAAATCGGTCAAGTGTTTAGTTTCCGTGGCTATTCCCGACATTCTCTGCAGAACGTTTAAGCCGATTCTCTCTGTTGCAAGAATATCTTTTTGTCCGCCTTGGACCTCCAGAATCGTTTCTCCCTTCAGAATCTCTTGGCTGTCTTTGATGCAAATCTTTACTTCGAGGTGATGCTTATGGAGAAACCAGCTTACCTCCTCGATTCCACCCATAACTCCTGATTCTTCGGCTTTCAAAACTGCCCTTGTGAGCTTGTTTTTTGCTAATACTGCTTCACTGGTTACATCCCCAACTCCAACATCATCGATGTATTCTTTGTCAAAAAAAGCTGTTAGCCAGCTTCGATAATTTTTATTGTTTAAATTGAGTTGTTCCCCTTTCTGGTAGGCATTTTCAACAAGTTTTTGCCTGTCCAAGGCATCAATCCACATTTAACATTCTGTCCAGAGCCTTTTTCGCCCTGACCCTTATATCTTCTGGAACCTCCACTTTAAATTGCTCCTTCTCTAGAGCATCCAAAACAAGCCCCAAAGTAGTTTTTTTCATTTGAAGGCAGGTTCCTCCAGGCGGTGCTTGGAAAAAGACCCTTTCTGGAAACTCAAGCCTAAGCCGCTCTATCACACCTATCTCTGTGGCTATGATGAACGTTTTATCTGAACTCTGTCTCACGTAGTTAATCATGCCAGTTGTGCTGCAAACTTCGTCAGCTAAATCTACAACCTCTGGAACACATTCAGGGTGAACTAGAACTTTTGCATTTAGATGAAGGGTTTTTGCGCGGCTAAGCCCTTCTGGAGAAAATTTTCTGTGAACATAACACCATCCGTTCCAAGGAATAATCTTCTTGTCAGTATACCTCATAACGTAATTCGCTAAATTGGAATCAGGCACGAATATGACTTCGTCTTCCTCTAAAGAGTTAACCACTTTTACGGCGTTTGCGCTAGTGCAACAAATATCCGATTC
>CAYQMM010000001.1:0-327404 GCA_964418675.1 uncultured Candidatus Bathyarchaeia archaeon | reverse complement strand
CAGGACCAATCTGCGCCACCTTCACCCTGTTGTCTCCCAATTCGCTTCGAATCGTCTCTTGGGATTTCTTGATTTCAAGTCCCCAGAGGTTGGATGCGTTTCTAAGTTCCGCTTGTTGCTCGTGAACCCACAGATATACGGGTTCGGATGCTTTTCCTTCAATGATGATGGCGTCGAAGCCTGCCCGTTTCAGTTCTGCGCCCCAGTAGCCCCCTGCTTCAGCTTCTCCATAAGCGCCTGTAAGGGGAGATTTGGCGCCTACACTGTTGCGTCCACTGCCACTGACGGGCGCGCCAGTCACTGGACCACAGGCGAAAATCAGCCTGTTATCTGGACCGAGAGGGTCTGTTCTTGGTTCTAGTTCATTGAGGAGATAATAGGCGATTAGTCCTCTACCCCCGAAATAGCGGCGATAGAAAATTTCTTCAAGATGTTCAGAAGAGATTTTCTCATTACTTAGGTTCACCCGTAATATTTTACCTTTGAAACCGTTTTTCATCGTGTATCCGTCCTTGATTTTCTCGGCAAGCCTATTAAATACTTACATTTTAGCCGAAAAATCTATTTTGCTGCCGCAGATGGATTTGACTCTAGGGAGATAGGTTTATATCGTCGCCTTGAAGTTGGATTGGGAAATGTGGTGGAGTCTTCGTGGAAACTTTAGCATTAAGCCTCTTGGCAATTGCAGTAAGCTTGCTACTTCTCTACTGGGGGTCTAAGAGAACAGTGAGGGGAGCCTCGGGGCTATCTTCCTGTTTAAACATCAGCCGAGTGGTTGTTGGAACTGTCTTTGTGGCTTTTGTGACTGCTTTACCTGAGCTTTTGAGTTCTATGTTTGCCGTCGGTTTAGGGTCATCACCCTTAGCTTTGGGGAACATCATCGGCTCAAACATCTACAATGTTCCGCTCATTATAGGAATCTGCGGCTTAGTAGGAGGGGGACTTAAGATGAAGAACTCATCCATAAGCAAAGAATGCGTCTTTATGATGGGATTAACCTTCTTGATGATTACATTATTGGCTATAACACATATGGTGATGTGGTGGATAGGCGCGGTTTTTGTTGCATTCTACCCTGTTTTTGTATACTACTCTATCCGCAATGGAACCTGCAGCGCTCCTGAGGAATGCGGAGAATCTAAGCACAGTGTAAGAAACATAAGCGTTGACATACTATTGGGTGGCGGCGCTTTAGTAATCGCCACGTTTCTATTGGTATACGGCGCCCTTTCTATATCTGAGATTGTTGGGTTGAATCACTTTTATGCAGGGCTTACAATAGTTGCCATTGGGTGCGTTGTTCCAGAAGTAGCAGTTTCTGTAGCTGCTGCTCTTTCTGGTGAACAGGATATAACGATTGGCAACGTGATAGGAGATAACATGCTAACGCTTACCCTTGTGTTCGGACTTGTTGGACTGACCTCTACATTCAGCGTCTCATTATCCGAAGTTTTAACGACTGCACCATTCATGCTGATTGTAACTTTCATGCTGTTTGCATTGAATAAGTTAGGCCAGAAAGTCACAAGACCGGGAGGAATCATAATGTTAACCACAGCATGTTTAGCACTTGTTTTCCAAGCATCTTACGCTATCGTGTAGAGCAAAAGGATAATATGTTGATTCATCAAGTTCCAGAAACTGGTTTTCATATATACAAGATCATGAATCAGCAGGGTATTTCCGAAAGAAGTTAAAGCGACAATGGGTAACCTGAGATACATGCACTAGAGCTTGGAGGAGGGCTGTTTGGTTCTAGAGTGGATGGAGCAGTTTGCGCTTCAATTCGGTTACCTTGGCGTCTTCATCATAAGCTTCATCGGCTCTGTCTCCGTTATCTTTCCCATACCCTACACCATAGCAATTTTCTTTATGGGAACCGTTCTAGATCCATTTTTTATTGCAATTAGTGGTGGATTGGGTTCGGCTCTCGGCGAATTCTCCGGATATGCGCTCGGCTACTATGGAAGGACAATTATAAGTGAAAAGAGACGCAAAAACATGGATTACATGGTGAAACTCTTTAATCGCTATGGGCCTTTCGCAATCTTCATATTCGCCCTGACACCGCTACCCGATGACCTGCTCTTTATTCCTTTAGGCGTCATGCGGTACCCCTTCTGGAAAGCTTTCATACCAGCCCTTTTCGGTAAGACGCTGATGACTTTCATTGTGGCTTACAGCGGTCAACAGTCCATCCAGATAATTAAAACATTATTCGGTGAAGCAGGGCTGCTAGGAACAGTTGTCACTATTGTTCTCCTGATTCTCATAATTGTGGCGATGATCAAGATCGATTGGGAGAAACTTTTTGATAAGTATGTGGACGCAGAAAAGTTGACTAAACGCTAAAACAACAGCGAAAGACCTATGGAACTTTCGGGCAAGGTTATGTTACGGTTTTCTGGTGAGAAGGGGAAACCACACCATAATTCTCATAAAAAAGAAAAAAAATAAATACAGGGGTAACCTTCCAGCTTCTTCTTAGTTGGTGACAACTATGGTTAATGAAGCAAGAGGGCGCCTCTTTAAGAGGAAAGATGGCAAATATCTAATCTACGTTCCTGTGGACTTGGCTGAAGACAGCATGTTCCCCTTCCAAACGAACTCTGCAGTTCCAGTCAAAATCAGCTTCAAAGTAGGCGACGATAAACTCAAGGTAGAGAAGTGGAACGAAGAAGAAACCAAGTGACCAAACAACCTGTACGCACTTCTTATTGTTTGAAAGTTAACTGACCCAAAGATTCCTCACAAGGCAACCCCCTGTACGAATCCCTGCCACAGGGACAGAAATTACTGGCGAATATAAATAGGGGTAACACATATACTACGTTAAGGTGGAATTTCAGCAAAGAGAAATGACAAAAGTTTTTCCCGAACATTTGTTGTTTATCTTTACGTTCTACTAGAAACATCAAACAAAAAGAAGAAGGTATAGTGTTTGTCCCTCTCCGGATTTCAATTTAAGATGCATTATAAGATTCTTCATAAACTTAGAAAAGCAGGAGCCACTTCAGAAGATAGAGCTGTGACAATAGGAGAAGCAGAATTAGACTTCCAAGAGCAGATGTGGTTAGATTATTTCGCCGGAGTATTTCTCGGCAGAATAAAGAAGACCGAAGACCGACGATATTACATCCAGTGATGAACTGACAAAAAGTTAATAAGGCGGAGCAGAAGTCTAGGGCTTCAGCAGTTAGGTGCTTTTCGAAAAAGTGAAACGGAAAAAAGGTTTCTAATTTTTCAGGGCAATTCTAGCTGACAAAACAATCGAGGTGATAGAATGCCATACAATTCAAACCGCGAATCGAGATTCAACCTTAAAGTGCCAGTTGAACTTGGACAAGAATACGAGGGCGAAATTGAGGACATAAGCAGACGAGGCGACGGCATTGCAAAAATCGAGGGCTTTGTCATATTTGTGGCAAACGCCAAGAAAGGAGAACACGTGAAATTCAAGATAACTCAAGTTGGACGCAGATTTGCAGTTGCAGAGTTAGTGTAAACCTAATATAAACTACTGTCGCATGCTTTTACGTGTTGTAAAAAAATGAAAAAGATTTTTTATCGAAGTGGTTGCCTAGAAAGGTCTCAGGCGTTCATTGAACATATCAATGCTTGATATGTTTGGTTCTTCAAATACATGGAGAGCACTGTTTATTTCTTTGACGTTCTTGAGTACGGTTAGACCCTGTTCCGTAATGGCATAGAATTTTCTTGTTTGTTTTTTCTTGTTGATCATTTGTTCTTTAATTAGGTTACGTTCGACAAGAAAATCTAGGCATTCTTTTAGAGCACTGCAGTTTACGTTGGCTTTGTACGTGATATGGGTTGGTTTTAATCTTCCATTGCATGCCAAAGCTCTGAGAATGTCGATGTGGATTTCCAATTTTGATCGTCTCATGGTCTGATAACCCGCTTCGTATATTGGGCGGGATAGCTTATATCATTTGAGAATTCTTGGTAAGAATCTACTCTATAATTTCTACATATGGCATTTAACTTCAACATAGTTATTCCAGATTGAGGATAGTGATTATTCATATTGATGCATATACTTCAGCTAAGCCAAAAGCAGAACACCGTCACTTTGTTTAGGGGCTTCAAACCATTAAATTACTCTCATTTACGATAATAATTTTAAGGATTCTCCCATCACTGCTAGCCAGCAATCCAGAAAACCTTAATTCAACGTTAACCATCAAAATAGCACACAGAAACAGAGCCGGGGTAGCCTAGCCTGGTTATGGCGCCAGACTCATGATCTGGAGAGCAAAATCTCCCATTATGGTGCCCAGAAGTCGCGGGCTCGACTCCCGCCCCCGGCACTTTTTAAGCTTAAATTGGAGCTATTTTATAGAAAAAAGCTTATTTTAGGCACATTTAAATAATGGCTTCTAGGACAAGAATCAAGCTAAGGTTTCTAATAGCAATAAACAAAGAGGTTTCAAATCGCAAGAAGTCGCAAAAGGACAAGTATCATCTTTCTCCCCGAACCTCTAAACTTACCCAATTTTGAAACCGCACATGGTCATCCATTCTAACGAACTAGTCCAACTAAATCGCGCGCATACACAAAGATTATCTGAACTAAGATGACAATTATTAATAATCATTTATGATTGTAAAAGTGGAGAAAGCAATGCCAGCACAAATCAAATTTTCGCAGGTGATTGATCGACCAGTGACCAAAGTGTTCCACTTCGTGGCTGTACAGCACGTTCGCAACCATCCACGTTGGGATCCAGACATCGAGCTCTGGTTGGAATCGGAAAAACCAATTGGAGTTGGAACAATTATTCACCGACGCAATAGCCGCAGTGGCACTCCTGTTGAGGGAACCATGGAAGTGGTGGAATTTGAGCCTAACCGAGCCATGGGAACAGTAATCCATGATGGTTCCGCCGTGATGCGTGGGTGGATTACCTTCGAGGCTGTGAACGAGTGCCAAACCAGAGTAACGACCGTTATTGACATTCCCGGAATGGATGAGTCTATGGATAAGAGTTTCATAACCAGCCGCTTGGAGCGGAGCGGCCGAAATATGAAGCAGCTCATCGAGTCTGAAACCTAAGAATCGTGTGTAGAATGGTGACGATGACTGACCCTATCGTATTCATTATCCGCCATCGAGTGAAGGAAGGGATGTTCGATGATTTCAGAAATCACTACCAAAAAAGCATCCCGCTGACGGAGATAAGCAAGAAAGGCACGATTATCCAGCTTGCATACATCAACGATGATGCTACTGAAGTGGACATCATTCGCATCTTTCCCAATGCGAAAGCATTAGATCTCCAATTACAAGGAGCTGATCAGCGAACAAAAACAACCTACAAATTCATTGAACCAACCAGCATCGAGATCTATGGTACACCTAACCATTTTACCTTAGATGTAATGAAGAAGGTCGCAGGATCGGGTGTCGAGGTGAGTGTCAAGCCTAAATTCATTGGCGGCTTCATTCGTAACAAATGAGTTACACAATTTTCGCCACGAAGAGTTGGCGCATGCAATTTTCATCATTTTCCCGACTTGGATTGGGGTTGGCTAGCTAGCGCGCGCTACCAATATACCCAGATCCGGGCGTCGTTCAAACACTCGTCTTAACTCACAATTTTGCAAAGAATAGAGATATCATCCAAAATAATCCAACATTTTCTGTTTAATTCATTTAACGAAATGTGAGGGTTTGAATGAGGAGTTGAAGCTAGCCCCCGGCACCAAGATTTCCTAAGGCACCATTAATTTTGAAGGCTTGCATAGGCTTAAGCCTGAACTGTTTGGGCGAGTTCTTTTACCCAGTTGCGTATGGCATTCAAGTCTCTTGTATCGTAGACTCCGGGTTTTGTTTCTTTGTACCCAGCCTCTTCTAGTTGTGGCTTAACACTTTCCATAAATCTTCTAAACAACCGAGACATCTTGTTGAAGTTGTAGATGCCTCCAAAAAAGCCTAGGGCAGCGGGTTGCAGATTATATTTTTCGGCTTTTTCTTCCAGAAATTTTTTTCTAGCCTTCTCAATGTCTTCAGGTTTTCCATCTTCTTCAGTTAATGGATGTGCACTACCACAACAAACGAAGAGCGCAACTCTCTTCTTTCTCAACTCTTTCTGGAATTTTTTGAGGAACTTCTCAGGTTCTTTAGTCCATTTACCCATTTGGATTCCACTGCCGACTAGGACAAGCTTGTACTCTGTTATGTCCTTCACCTTGTCTTCCTTTGCGTTGACTACTTTCACGTCGAATCCTTCTTGGCGGAGTGCCTCAGCAATGTCTTCTGAGGAACTTGCTGTTGCTCCATACCGTGTCCCATAAATAATCAATGCTTTGGTCATCATTCACCGACTTTCAGTATTCTCAATTTTGCCTCGCTGACTTGTAAAATTAAAATCTCCACCGTCTTAAAATAGGTTCGCTGGGACTTGAACCCCGAACTTCATTTTATCTCTGAAGAAGGATGCGCATTCACGTAAAAATCGTCCCGACTATGCCGATTTAAATTTGGGAGAGCATCACTAAGAACTTGTTTTCGCCGTCTTTTTTGCGCTTGTTTTTAATTTAATGACCAGTTCTTTGCATGAGTCGTTTCTTGATTTGTCTTTTAATTGCTTCAATAAACTTTGAATCGTTCTCTAGTTTTAGAAAAGCTTCTTTGTCAACGCCTTCAGGCATGGTAATCTCTAGAGTAATAGAAGGGCTTAACGTTTTTTCGATTCTCGATTCAATTTCTTCGCATTTTTTAAGAGCTTCCTCGCTCATAAAAACACCGAGAGTAAAGTTACATATGCACTTGCTAATAAAAGTTGCAGAATTACAAGTGGAATGCATTTATGGAACCATTCGCCCCAACTTACAGACACTCCTTCCTTTTTCAGAATCCCCAAGGCGATTATATTAGACGGCGAACCAATTGGCGTAAGGTTTCCACCTAAATTCGCGCCAAAAACAATGCCCCAGCCTAAAATCTTAAGGGAAAAGCCGGTCACGGCAGAAACATGTTCCATAACAGGAATGAGCGTTAAAGTCATTGGAATATTATCTACAACCGAAGAGGATAAGCCACAAACCCACATGTTAAGATTGGAAGCAATAGCTGGGTGAAAACTTAAAATTTGTACAACATCATCTGCAAATGCTGTCAGAACTCCGCTTTTTGACAAACCGCCTACAATAATGTAGAAAGATATTAAAAAGAAAATTGTCCCCCAATCTACGCTAGAAAAAATAGACTCGGGTTCTTGCCCTCCCAAAACTAGCATAATTATTGCACCGCCTATAGCAATTAATCCTAGTGGTAGTTTGATGAAATCGTCGAAAATGAAAAAAATGATTACACTTACGAAAATTATTGCGGCTCTATAGAATAGAGCTTTGTTCTCAACAACTGACCATGGGTCAACTTTAATTTGCTGCGATGAAGAGCTATTGAATTTTGTTTTGTGAACTATAAACAACAAAGAAACTAGTGAAAGGAGTAGAGCAAAGGGCATACTAAATAAAACGAAATCGACGAATCTGACGTTTAGTTGAGCTGCAACAATCAAGTTTGGGATAGAACTTATCAAAAAAATGAGTCCTCCCACATTTGTCATAACACTCGCATAAAGAACAGTGTCAGTTGGGTTAGTCCTGAATTTTTTAGCCAAAGAAACTGTTAGAGCACCGATAATAATCATTGCTGTAATGTTTGATAATAAGGCGCTGAATAAAATCGTCAAAAGCATGAATGAAATAGAAATTCTACGAAAACCTCCACCAACAGTTTTTGCTACATTTAATCCTATGAACTCAAAAAATCCTGATCTGGCAATTGCCTCAGCAAGAATCATGACACCAATCACTAAAAGTACGGTGTCTAAATCTACAAAACCAACTAATTCACTCCACAAATCTTGAATATTGAATAAACCATATTCTAACGCAAAAAAGATCGTGAGAAAAACTCCAAGAAGGGCAGTTACACTTCTATGATAACGACCAGTGACAAGGAGAATCATAACAAGCGCAAATATCAAGGAAAAGAGCAACGCTATATCCATTCTGCCTCGCCCTTCTGTATTATCTGTTTGTTATATTCAAAGCTATTTCAATATTGCTTCATACAAATCTTCTAAGCATATAATTTTAGCGTTGCCATAGTGACAAAATTTTAAACGGCAAAGGGATACATGTTGATTGTTTGTGCCAAGGCAAATGTGTCAGTGTTTCATTTGTTTCGCTAAATGTGCCTCGACTTTTGCGAACAGTTTATTGAGTGATTCTAGCCCGCAACATTATGGGCTTTTTGGAGCTAAATATTTAAACCGCCCATCTATCCACTTTTCAGAAACCGTTAGGATGTTGAGAGCAACGGCGAAGTGTCAATACTGCGGCAACGATGTGGTTCTCCCCTTCAAATGCACCTATTGTGGAGGCTCCTTCTGCGCTGAGCATCGTATCCCAGAGAATCATGCATGTCCAGAAACGTGGAGGGCTAAGGCTCCGAGAGAAGCGCCACCCGTAAGCACCCAAGGTTGGTCTAAGGAACCTTCGTACAAGTACACCATCACCTACACGCCTCAATCCTCCAGCAGAATATTCTGGTTCAGCCTAACAGAACTCAAACATCTAGCCATTGGAACGCTCCTAGTTATGGGCGTGGGGTTATCCTACTTTCTCACCGCAACCCGAGAAGCAACACTGCTGAGTCTAGCCGTCCTGTCCATCGCATTCACTTTGTCATTTCTTCTTCACGAACTTGCCCACAAATTCTCAGCACAACACTTCAACTTGTGGGCAGAATTTCGGTTAACCCTGCAAGGAGCCCTCATAACATTGGTTTCAATTTTTATTCCCTTCAAGATTATTTCGCCGGGGGCAGTGATGATTGCGGGGTCAGGAACAAGGGAAACTGTTGGAAAAACGGCTGTTTCTGGACCTGTAACCAACATAATACTTTCGAGCGTATGCATTATGATTGCGGCGGTTGGTCAGAGCCTATTTCTGGTTGTTGCTTTCATCAATGCGCTATTAGCAGTCTTCAACCTCATCCCCTTCGGAATACTGGACGGCTGGAAAGTATTCCAATGGAACAAGACAGCTTGGGCAATAGCATTCATCACGGCAATTGCACTAATAGTTTATACATACGCTCCTGCACTGGGCATCTTTTAAAAAAGGTACAGGAAGCTACATTAGTTCTATGCTGACGAAAACTTCTTCGGGCACGCGAACCCTCATGATTCTTCGCATAACCCGTTCCTCCGCGTCAACTATGATGAGGCGTTTGTGGATTCGCAGTTCCCACCGGTCCCAAGTTGCGGTTCCTTGACCGCAGGGCGTTTTGCGTACTGGAACTCGGAGTCTCTTTGTGGGGAGGGGGTGAGGTCCCGTGATTTTCACTCCGGTCTTTTCAGCGATGGCTTTCAGTTCGCCGCATACATCCTCAAGCTTTTTGTAGTCCGTGCTGGTCAGCTTGATTCTCGCCTTTCTTACCATCGCCAAGAGACTCCATTCGATGTTGCCTAATCGTCCTACCGAGTTTTAAATACTTTTTCCCTTATCTCCTCGATTAAGGGCAGCACTTGTGAAATATCTTTGGGTTTTTGAAATATTAGGAGTGTAGAAGGTGCGAGGGTGACTAGAAGGGTAAGACTAGACCAGCTAATTCTCCGAGGAGCAGATAGCTTGAAACTACGTAGCCTATGATGGCGCCGCTGCATAAGTAGGGCAGTCCAGCCTGTGGTTTTCCTTTGATTACAACTGTCATGAGAACTGAAAAACCGATGAGGGTGCCGATCATCACGGATAAGGCAATTAAGAATGCTGTGAGCAGACCATTTTCGGCAATATTGTAGGAGAAGGTGGAGACTACAAGAATTCCAGGCATCACTATGTCCCCCAAACCGAGGAAAAAGGCTTCCCGTTCTTCGCCCTCTTCAAGTTTTTCTTTCAGCCCCTTTGTCTCTTTGATTAGCGAGTACTTTCTGATTTTTGGTACAACCAGCATGACGGGCAATCTGAGGTCCATGACGGCGTCTGCAAGGTCAATCATGTGTTTTGTTTTGTATACTGAGATGGCGTCGTATATTGCTAGTCCGATGAGCAACACGATCACCAAGAAGATGCTTAGGGAGATGCCGAATATTCCGATGGCGCCTACGCCTACGATTATGCCGCTGATGTCTATTACGTACCATTCAGGATGTTTGACGAGGGCTAGAATCAGGATTGCTACGGCGATTATCGAAAGATACGTTGACAGAGTCTGGGTAGCCACGAGGGATAGGAGAGGGTAAAAGACGAAGAATGCGGTGTATCCTATTGACCCCAGAATGATAACTTGAATGAACTGTTTCTTCCAGAATTTGGCAATTAACAATATGGTAACTGTGACTACTATCAGGATTGCAAAGAAGATGAGGAGGTTCACTGGGTCGTTCGGGTCGTTAAAAACATCCAAGCCTGTTGCTTCGAAGGGTCTCGTTATCAGCATGGAGAGAAGATAGATTACAACAAATAGGCCACCCATCAAAAACATGGGAAAGAGAGCTGTGCCCTTTTCCTTTTTTTCGTCAGTCATTTGTTCCTAAGAACACATCTACTACCTTATAGACTTTTGTTTGCGATATCTAATGCTCCCCGTTCTCTCGATTTCAACATAGTTAGAGTTAGCAATCATAATCAATGTTAAACTGTGCCTTAAGATGCAGACACAACGCTTAAATCCCCAACGCACCGCCTAGCTACAGGGTAGGAACTTCTAAAAATGCGATTAAATGAGTCCACTTCTTCTCGACAAAGAGGGAGGACAATCACAAGAACTTTCCGAATTAGTAAAGAGTGGGATGACATTCTGCAGGAAGAGTCGGATAGGCAGGGGGTAAGCGTCAACGTCCTGGTGAACAAGATTCTCAGGAGATATTCCCTCTTCTCAAGATGGATCGATAGAAACAGCGACATTACTTTGCCCCAAAGAAACCTCAAAGAAATCATTAATGCGACACCAACCGAAACATTGGCGGAAATAGCCACCAATTCCGGGGCTCCCGCCGTTATGGACATTCTGAATATGATTGGATACGAGGCAAGCTATGATTCCTTCACCTATCTCCTAACAGAACACTATGGAGGTCCAAACTTTGCAAGGTGGTTCCACTGCTTCCATAGCACCCAAGGAACCAACGACATCTTCCATCTGCAACATGACCTTGGTCGCGGATGGAGCGTTTACCTAGACAGGTACCTCCTCGCTTCTCTGAAGTCCCTAGACAAAGTCGATGCTGAAACGAAAGTTTACAATTACGCGGTTACCCTAAAGGTCAAATCCTAGAGACATCATCATGAGAATATTAAACGTATATTAACTAAACAAAAGCAGATTGTGCAAATGGTTTTTCTTATTTTGTCCAAGTTTCTTGACCTAGCACATTAAATTTTAGTCAAGGTTTCTTGACAAAAATGCTTTTTATGCGCCCTAGACAACGGTGTAATTGGTCACCATGATGGGACGTGGAGGGAGAGCACTAACTCTTATCCTAGTTCTGTTTTGTATTCTATGGATTGTTTTTCCAAATGTTGATGTTGGAAAGGCTAATTTCATGCCTCCCCCTGATCTTCCTTCACCCATCTACATCCGAAGCGATGGAAATGTTGAACCGCCATCAGGCATCCAGAAAATTGGAGACACCTACATGCTTACAAGAGATATCGACAATTACATTGAGGTCCAGCGAGACCACATTTTAATTGACGGAAACGGCTTCAGCATCACCCAGACTCCAATCAACACTAGCGAATTTATGATTCCATTGGGCTTCTATCCTGGAATTCGCTTAAGCAATAGAATGAATGTGACCGTGCAGAACGTAAAGATACATGATTGCATTTCAGGCATCACTTTTAACGGCGCCACAAACATTACAATAACCAACAATACTATCACTGGCATCAGTGAAATTGCTATCTTCGGTAGCTCCTCTAGCAACTGTACAATATCCCAAAATGACATAACAGACAATTACGGCAGAGTTGGAATAGAAGTCATTAATACAACACGCATCCACATATCTGAAAATAACATAAAAAGAAACAGTGCTGGCATATCTATAGCTGGAAGCGGTTACCCTAGCAATTACATCACCATAACCCAAAACAATATTTCTGACAATACGGGTACGGGTATTCGCATTTACCAAGGGTCCGAGAACAGCGTAGTTGGAAACAACATAATAAATAACCCCATCGGCCTTAAAGTTGAGTTTGCCAACGTTACAGTTCACCACAACAGCTTTGTGGATAACGCTGAAAACGTGGATAGCAATTCATGTGTGGGTCCATGGGATGACGGAAGCGAAGGCAATTATTGGAGCGACTATAACGGTACAGACCAAGATGGCGATGGTATAGGAGATACACCATACATTGTTGAAACACCATGGACGTGGATTGAACCAACAACTAACACCCCGATAACCAACGGCGTCAACGCTCAAGACAACTACCCACTCATGAATCCAGTCGATATTACTGCAATCCCTGCAATTCCAGAGTTTCCATCATGGATTCTTTTGCCGTTGTTTTTGGCTATAACACTGGTTATAGTAATCTACAGCAAAAGGTTTGACAAAGGGGCTAAATCGGGTAATTACCAGTAGGCGCGCGCCGAACATATACCAAGAAAACGCAAATAACTATCTCCCCCTTTTTCCAATCAATAGACAGTTTGATATAAGGCATTGAAGGTCTTAATTGTGGAGATTTCCATGAAGTTAGTAGAGGCTCTGGAAAAACTGTCTAACGCTAACGGAGTGACTGGAAGAGAAGGCGAAGTCCGAGACCTAATGAAGAAATATCTGAAATCCTACGTTGACGAAACCAGGGAGGACAAGCTTGGAAACATTATCGGCGTCAAGAAGGGAAACAAAAATTCACCCACAGTCATGCTGGCAGCCCACATGGATGAAGTTGGACTCATGATCAAAAACATAACAAAAAAAGGTTTCCTCCAATTCACCAAGATCGGAGGAATAGACGACCGCATTCTCTTCGCCCAGAAAGTCATCGTCCACACCGACAAAAGTCCCTTAACCGGAATCATGGGCTCCAAACCGCCCCACATACAGACTGAGGCGGAGAAGAAGAAGGTCATTGAGGCGGATGACCTCTTCATTGACATCGGAGCCAGAGACAAGAAAGAGGCACAGAAGATGGGCGTTCACGTAGGCGATGTCGCAAGTTTCGACACAAAATTCGTTCGAATAGGAAAGGACGTTGTTGTTGGAAAGGCTTTCGACGACCGCGTTGGATGCGCCATGATGGTTGAGGTTATGAGGAGACTGCCAAAAGTTGACTGCAACATCTACGCCGTAGGAACAATACAGGAAGAGGTGGGTCTAAGAGGAGCCACCATAGCCGCCTTCCAAGTGGCACCGGACATAGGCATTGCCTTGGAAACAACAGTAGCAGGGGACACTCCCGGAGTGAGAGAAGGGGAAGCGCCAGCAAAGATGAAGGAAGGACCGGTTTTAACCGTGGCAGACGCGGGCTTGATTGCCCACCCCAAAGTGTTAAGGTTGCTCATTGATTCGGCGAAGGAACATAAGATTCCGTATCAGCTGGAGACTGGAATCAGAGGTGCTACAGATGCCTCTAAAATCGCCTTAAGCAGAGAGGGAGTGCCCAGCGGGGTAATATCTGTTCCAGCCCGTTACATCCACAGTCCAGCCGCCCTCCTGAGCCTCGATGATGTGGAGAAAGCCGTCCAGCTTGCTGTCGTAGCTATAGAGAATCTCCCAAAACATTTTTGACAAAAGCATTTTGCCTGAACTGGAATTTGAGATGAAGAAGCGTTTTAGATTTCTGGAGCACACTGCCGACGCTTACGTTGAGGCTTACGGCACAAGTTTAGAAGAGGCTTTCGAGAATGCGGCTCTGGCTATGACTGATGTTATGACGGAAGTTGAGAAGGTTGTGGCGAAGAATGAGGAGACTTTTATGGTGGAGGCTCAGGACGAATTTGCTCTACTCTACAGCTGGCTTGAAGAGCTCCTCCTTGAATTTGAGTTGAAAGGGAAACTCTACTCCCGTTTCGAAGTCTCTAAAATCGAAAAAACTTCGGGGGGATTTAGGTTACGAGCGAGAGCGTGGGGAGAAGCTTACGATTCTGCGAAGCATCCATCGAAGGTTGGCATTAAAGCGGCAACTTACCATCAGATGGAAATTCTGAAGAAACCCGAGGCGGTAACGGTTAGGTTCATTCTAGATGTTTAACTGGCACAGAAACAAGGTCTTCAGGTTGCGTACAAGTTGTTGAGGGCAGGCAGCTGGCGAACTGTTTATTAAGATAGAATTTCAAGATGCTAGTGAAAATTTAGGAAGTGGTTTTGTGGCATCAAAAAAATTGCTTGAATTGTTGAATAAAGGAATAGCACGGGAAATTCAAGTGTCAATTCAGTACATGTGGCAACACGTCTTGGTAAAGGGAATAAGGAGCGTGGCGGTTGAAGACATCTTCAAAGAGATTGCAGTTGTTGAGATGAAGCATGCAGAGGAGATTGCTGAAAGGCTAGCGTATCTCGGCGGAAACCCCACAATAAAACCTGACCCCATCTTCGTAGGCTCAGACTTGGAAGAGATGCTTAAACTGGATGAAAAAGTAGAAGAGGAAGCCATACGCCTCTACAAAACGACAATAAAAGCTGCAAGGGACGAAGACGACGTTACAACCAGAAGGCTTTTCGAAAAAATCCTTGCAGAAGAAGAGGAACACATCGACACCTTCTCAAAACTACTAGTCGGAATGATTCCCCTCTCAGACCCAGAAATCTAACCAGAGAATACGCCTAGAACACCAAGAAAGCCAATTCTTCCATCTTTTTTAACTCCATCATTCTTTCTTATTAGCCCATAATCTGTCACACAGAAATTTTCATTGAGTCCTAATGTGACCACGGTACTTTGTGTAAAAGCTTATAGAGTGGCAACCAGAAAGACAGTGATTGCCGGGATGGCAGAGTGGATAACGCGCAGGCCTTGAGAGCCTGTGGTCCTTTGGACCGCGTGGGTTCGAATCCCACTCCCGGCGCCAAAATCTTTCATATTTGAAGACTAATAACAGTGGATTGTTGAAAACAGCCTTTTTTCTGGAAAACCAAAGCAAAAGATGATTGTGTTCTTTAATGGCTTAGTCAGCGCTCTACAGTACTATTCGTATCTTAGTGCGTCTACTGGTTTTAGTCTTGATGCTCGCCATGCGGGGTAGAGGGCGAAGATTATGCTGACTACTACGCCGAAGCCCAGGGCGCCCAGCAGCACTGTTGGAGTTACGATGGGTGTTATTGCTAGTCCACTTTGGGTTGGAGCTTCGGTTCCTTCAGGCGCAAAGCCTCCTCCAGTGAAGACTCTTGCAGCCACGTTCGCCAGAACCCAGCCTAAACCTATGCCAAAGGTTGCGCCCAGCAGACCAACTATGACGGCTTCGCTGAGGAAGATGGCAAGCACTGTGCGGCTTTTCATGCCCAAGGCTTTCAGTATGCCGATTTCTCGTGTGCGCTCCATTAACGAGACAATCATGATGTTCATTATACCTATCCCCGCTACCAGAAGCGAGATGGCGGCAATTCCACCCAAGAAAAGCTCTATTGTTGAGAAAATGCTTGAGACGATGTTTAGCACCGCTGTAGCAGACGTCACCGAAACCTGATCGCTGAAAGCCTCTTCTATAGCATCAGAAACCCTCTCAATCGTTGCATCATCATCATTTACCAACTTTACAATTATCGTATCAGCTTCATCGGTTCCAAAGAAACTCTGGGCTTGCGAGATTGGAATGTAAACCGCCGAGTCTGAGGGTCCGGTGAGACCGAAACCCCCAATTTCTCCGAGAACAGCCGCAACATTCCCAGTATATGTTTCATTTTTGGGCGGAAGGACAGTTGAATTTAGCCAAAGAATCTCAATGGAATCATTTGCATTAATGAATAGAGTCCCATTTTGCCACGGGTCGCTTATCCGTTTCCCAACAACAACTGTTACATTCTCAGGGTTCAAAGGTATGTCTCCACTTTCTGCTACGAAAGTGCTGCTGTAAATCTCGGCATACTTTGCGAAATCCACACCTACTATGCTGTTGACCCTAATTTCTCTTTCATCAAATTTGATATAACCCGCCTTTCGAATTATCGCCACTGACATGTCAACACCCGAAATATCATCAATTATTTGGGTATGATTAACCAGCAAAGTGAAATCAGAATCTGCTCCCCCAATACCGCCACCACCCACACCAGAAAAGAAGCCTCTTCCAGGCGAGACAATCAGCGTGTCAGTTGCGAATCCTGATTGCAGCTGACCAGTTATACTGACTTGGAGACCTTGACTAATTGAAAGCAAAGCAACGATAGCCGCGATGCCGATAACCACACCTAAGGTGGTTAAGCCTGCGCGAAGTTTCCTCAATCGTATTGCACTGAAGGCATAGGAGAAAACGTCACCCACTTTCAATTCTGATCAATCTCCTTCACAATCTTGCCGTCAAGCATCTTCGCTATTCTCTTCGCTTGCGACGCTAATTGCTGGTCATGGGTAATCATTATGATGGTTACGCCCTTCTCCTCATTCAGCCGCTTAACCAACTGTATTATTTCCTTCGCAGTTTTCGAGTCGATGTTTCCCGTAGGTTCATCCATAAGAAGAAACTTCGGATTATTAGCCAAAGCACGGGCAATTGCCACACGCTGCCGTTCACCACCACTGAGTTCAGCGGGTTTATGACCCATTCTTTCCTTCAAACCCACGGTTTCAAGAAGTTCCTCAGCGCGTTTTCTTCTCTCATTTTTGCCTAAGCCAGGTATAGCCATGGGCAATTCAACATTTCCTCTTGCATTCAGCCGCGGAATAAGGTTAAAGAATTGAAACACAAACCCTACATTTCGCCTTATATCAGCGAGTTGGTTATCATTTAAGGTGGAGACATCAACACCCTCTATGAAGACTTTTCCCTCGCTCGGCTTGTCTAATGCACCAATCATGTTCAATAATGTGGACTTGCCACTTCCAGACGGACCCAAGATTGCGAGGAAATCGCCCTTTTCCACCTTCAAGTTTACTCCTCGCAGAGCATTTACCGGAACCTTTCCAAGAATGTACGTTTTCTTCAGGTCTGCTGTTTCAACAACAGGTGCTGCCAAAACCATCATCTCCCGTTAATTCTTTCACTTAATTCCTCGATTTTTTCGGATGCCTCATTTAATAATTGCTTGACTTCCTTTAACGTTTGCTCTGTCAAATTCTTGCGTAAAGCCAATCTGAGATTAATAAGTGCCCTAAAGAATCGTTTGACGGGTTCTTGAAGGTCCTGTAGTCCATCGGCATGAAGACCCATCCTTAAGAAAAACATGGGCGCCAGAGTCCCAATCTTCTTACTCAGTTTTTCTTCAAATTTTGCATGTTCCTCAAAGAAATTTTCGCCCTTTTCTGTAAGCGTGTAACGTTTAATTCCAGTTACTTCCTTGGGCAATTCTTTTGTGTAATCATTTTCTCGGAGCCAAGTTAGGAGGGGATACACTGAACCGGGGCTTGGTTTCCATTGCCCATCTGTTTGTTTCTCAACCTCTTCCATTATTTCTGACCCAGACATGGGCTTATCTTTCAGGAGTTTGAACACGTAGAATCTCAGGAGCCCCTTTGGAACGCTTGCCGTATGCCTTAACCAGCGTCTTAAGGGGCGCGATGAAATTTGTTCCTCAACTTCCTTCAACCGCTCCTCTGAGAGATAGTATTTGCTATCCACCTCTACAAAAACGCCTAATAGTCTTGGAGAACTTCTCAAGAAAGTTTTAAACATTGGTGAAAGCCCCAAATCTTCAATGCCCATTGCCTTCTCAGGGCTTACGGCTCCCTTCTGCCGAAACTTTTCTATTTCTTTCTGGAGCAGTTCTTTTATCTCAGCAAGGTGACCAAACATAACATCATCTGTGATATCACCTACGATATCATGTATGATATATAAACCTTGTTCAAAATTACAGTCCTCAACCAACCACCACCCAATGGGGAAAGGGAATTTAGATTAGGGTTCGAACCCCGGTCCCGGCGCCAAATATCCGTTAGGCAGGCGGTAGGATGGGAAAACCGATTTTGCGGGTGTTATTTAGGTAATTAACTTATTTTTCTGTTTAATATTAGATTTTGCAGAAGACCCTGAATTTCATCGTTTGCCTGCTCTACAATTTGCAGGGTTTCTTCTCCCTTCTCAGTTAAGGTGTAGACTCGTTTCCGTTGCTTCATGTCAGCGCTCACCAGACCATCCCTTTCTAGTGAATACAGCAACGAATAGACTGTGCCTGAACTAAGCAAAACATTAAATTTTTTGTGAACGAGACCAATTATGTCGTAGCCGCTTAAGGATTTCTCCTGTAGCTCAGCCAAGATAAGCATGTCCATGAAAGTTTTGATGGCTCGTATCCGCAATTTTTCCACAATTTTTGATACCACGAAATCAGACTCCAAATTGGAACATAACTATTTCAGCCTTTTTTATATTTAATATTTATATAACCTTCTAATTCCGAATCTGACAATAGCAAAAAAATATTTAGGGATGAAATCTGAATCTGAAATAAACAACTAAAAAAATGACTTCAAATCAAGGGCGAACCGTTTCCATGGAGAATTTTAACAACTTAATGTTTGAAGCATTAGATGACACACTTAAGCTAGTCCTTGGAGAAAACGTCTCCCAGTTGATTTACTCGCTTACAGAAAGACAGCCCTCGTTACAGCTAAAAGAGGTCAGTAACAAGAGCGAGGTCACAATCTCCTGTCTCGAGAAGCTGTTAGGTAAAGAAGGAGCCCAGGTCATACAGACCATCAGCATCAAACGTTTATGCCTCAAGCTTAAACGAGAATATGATGAGGTGGAAGCCCACTTTGCGTTTCTTGACGAACTCTATGAAATGAAGTTCAAGCTTTTAGCTCCCCTTCTGAAAGAAAAACACCCGACTCGTAACTGAAAGATTTGGAAAGTCACGTACTATTGAGACCGGAATCATGCTTCAGCTTCTCCCCCATTTTAATCCAAAATTGGCAGATGCCCTAGCATCTGCGAAGCTTTTCTGAAGGAGTAAGGGGAGTTTTTATATAAAAATAACCGAAAACTTCAGAAACTCCTTTCCTCAAACTTATATAGAACATTAAAAAAAGGAACATGGTTGTGGAAGGTAAGTCCGTGATTTCTGAGGTCATAGCTTACGCGGTTGCAGTCGGAGCAGTTGCAGTAGCTTTGATAACAATCTATATGATGAGGAGCGGAAGAAAAAAGACCAGCAAAGAACTACAGGAAGCTCCCGAGGCTGCCGCGATGCTGTCCTTGAAAGGAGAGCGAACCATAACGAGTTTTGATGCTCAGAAGTCTCAAAAGGAACTTAGGCTTCTAGATGTGGAGAGGGAAATTCTCAGTTACGGCATTCGGCGCCTCTACGAAGCTCAGGCTGAAGGAAAGATAAGCGAGAAGGAACGGGAGCGTCTAGCCGAAGGATACAAGCAGAGAATGCTTGAAATCAAAGACGCAGTCTCCAAGAACGAGTCAGTCGTAGCCCTCCACGAACTGGAGTCCATGCAGGAAGACCTTATCAAGCTGTTCAATAACCGCTTTGACGAGATAAACAATAAGATAGGGAGCTTAAGGGTAAATCTAGATATTACGCCAGAACCGGAGATTCCTGAACCTTCACCAGCTTTACCGTCTTCTCAACCTGAAAAAGCCAAGAGAAAGCGTCGCAAACCATCGGCTCCGAAGAAAACTGAGGCAGAGGAGAGAATTGACCAGATCAGAGCCGAGGTGGAAAAGGTTTTGGAACGGCTTGGGCAAATGGAAACTGAGGCTTGAAAAGGTGACTTGGAGAGAGGAAGCTAAGAGAAGGGTAGCCTTGGAAGCTGTTAAACATCTACAAGAGGACTTCATCGTGGGGCTGGGCAGCGGAAGCACAGCGGCTTATGTCATCCAAGAGATAGGACGGCAGATGCTGCAGGATGGCTTACGGGTTCTGGGAGTTCCAACCTCCAGCCAAGCTATGATGCTGGCTATGCGTTCAGGCATTCCCCTGACGACCCTAGATGAGTATCCTAGCCTTGACCTAGCCATAGATGGAGCGGACCAGTTAGATAAAAAACTCAACTTGATTAAGGGCGGGGGCGGGGCACTTACAAGGGAGAAGATAGTTGCCTCAGCAGCCAAACAGTTCATTGTAGTTGCGGACGAGACGAAACTTGTGGAGAAACTGGGAACAAACTGCCGGGTTCCAGTGGAGGTTTTGCCCTTCGCCCTAGCTACAGCCACCGCCAGCATAGAGGAGTTAGGTGGGAAGCCTCTTTTAAGGGAAAGTGGCGGAAAGGTGGGTGCGGTAGTGACGGACAACGGCAACTACATCATTGACATAGATTTTGGACCCGTTAAAGACGCCGAAGAATTGAATCAACGGCTAAAACTTATTCCCGGCGTAGTTGAGACTGGTCTTTTCATCCAAATGGCAGACATCGTCTACCTAGGCAAAGCAGACGGAATCATCAAATTGAAAAAATAATTGGATTCCGTACCCTTTATTTGATGACTCCAACGGCATGACTTGTAATTTCTAGAGAGCAAGCCCGATTCTTGGTACAATAGTCTTGGCACTTTTCTGCCCAAAGCTTTTCACGGTATATGAGTCCGCAGACTCCACAAGCGTATAAGGTTTCTTTATCTCTCTCTATTTTGCGTACCATAATCTGATTACCTTATGTTTACTCGTTCAGCTCATTTGGTGATGCTGGTGTTCAGGAGATATGTGCTCTGTCTCCATGGTTTTTGGTTCGTATTTTCTAAGGGTCTGGCTGTTGATGGCAACTATGACCGTACTCAGGGACATGAGTATGGCTCCAATGGCGGGGCTCAATATTATGCCAAAGTTGAAGAGAATTCCGGCTGCCAATGGTATAGCTAGGATGTTGTAACCTGCCGCCCACCATAGATTCTGAACCATCTTTGAATACGTCTTCTGCGAGAGACCCGTGACCTTCGAGACATCCCGTGGGTCGTTCTTCACAAGGATTATATCTGCACTCTCGATGGCTACGTCAGTTCCTGCGCCTATCGCTATTCCAACGTCCGCAGTGACAAGGGCGGGTGCATCGTTTATTCCATCCCCGACCATGGCGACCTTTTTTCCCTCCTCTTTCAGGAGCTTTATCTTTTCCGCTTTCTGGGCGGGTAAGACCTGAGCGAAATAGTCGTCTATGCCGAGTTCCTTTGAGACCCACTCAGCGACTTCCGGGGCATCGCCGGTAAGCATGTAAACTTTGACTCCAAGTTCCTTAAGTTCTCTAATCGCTTGGTAAGATTCCTGTCTTATCTTGTCGGCGAGAGCAAAGGCACCAGCAAGTTTTCCGTCAACCACAGCGAAAACGACGGTCTTACCCTGCTCCTGAAGAGCCTTTATCGTCTCATCCTTAACATCGATTTTCAACTCTTTCAAGAGACCAGGACTTCCAATATAGACCTCTTTGCCATTAACTTTTCCATGAGCTCCTTTGCCAGGAATCGCCTTAAATTCTTCAGTCTTGGGAATTTTTATTCCCTTCTCCTCAGCGTATTTGGCGATGGCAGCAGCTATTATATGCTCTGAGTTAAGCTCAACGCTTGCAGCAAGTTCCAGAAGCTCATCTTCAGGAATATAAGAAACAACATCACTAACTCCAAACCTGCCCTCTGTCAGCGTTCCAGTCTTGTCGAAGACAACGGCGTCTATGTTTCTAACGGTTTCGAAGGCTCTTCTGTCCCTGATGAGTATCCCGCTTTTAGCGGTTATGGAGGTGGAGAGAGCAACCACAAGAGGGATTGCCAAGCCAAGAGCGTGAGGACAAGTTATAACCAAGACTGTTACAGTACGGGTTAAGGCTATTTCAGGATGCCCAAGCAGAAACCATATGACATAAGTTACTGTTCCCACGCTGAGGGCGATATAGAAAAGGAGGGCAGCTGCCCTGTTTGCTAGGTCCTGGGTTCTTGACCTACTCATCTGAGCTTGCCTAACCAACTTGACCACTTGGGCTAAGTAAGTTTCTTCTCCTGTCTTTTCTATTCTTACTTTAAGGACTCCTTCGCCATTTATGGCGCCACCAATAACCTTATCTTCGGTCCCTTTGTGAACAGGCTTGGACTCCCCTGTCAGCAGAGCCTCATTTACGAATGACTCTCCTTCAACAACAATGCCGTCAGAAGGGACCTTTTCGCCTGGACGAATGAGAACAACATTGCCGGGTTGCAGCTGCGAAACTGGAACATCTTCGATGTCCCCGTTTTTTACGAGGTGGGCAGTGGTGGGCATCACCTTGACTAGTTCTTCTAGTGCTCTGGAGGCTCCGAGGACGCTTTTCATTTCCATCCAGTGTCCGAAAAGCATTATGTCGATTAGAGTTGCTAGTTCCCAGAAGAAGTCTCTGCCAGCGATGAAGAAGACTGTGGCGGTGGAGAAGAAGAAGGCTACGGATATGGCTGTGCCTATGAGGGTCATCATCCCGGGCTGTCGTTTCTTGATTTCCTGAACCATTCCCCTTAGGAAGGGCAGCCCGCCGTAAACGTATACGGTTAATGCCAAGAGAAACAGGATTTCCTTTTGGAGAGGTATTTCTAGGGTGAAGCTTAGCCATGTTTGGATGGTTTCTGAGAGAAGCAGAATGGGTATGGTGAGTGCAAGGGATATCCAGAATTTTCTTTTGAACTCTTGGATATGATGGGTGTGATTTTGATGCTCGGGTTTATGATTGGTTTTATGGTCCATTTTCATGCCCATTTAACTCACCTATAGTACTTATGTGTAAAAGCATAAATATGTCTTTTGGAGATATATTTTTAGGATAATAATGAGCAGCGAAGACCTTGACGAGATTCTATCTGACTTCTCCAGATTCTACATCCTCACAATCCTCTATGAGGGACCACACCACGGATACAAGATCATCACCAAATTCAGAAAGAGACTAAAAAAGGACATCACCCCAAGCCTAGTCTATCCCTTCCTACAAAGCCTTGAAGAGAACGGATTAGCTAAACACACCGTGAGAGCAGTTGGAAAAAAGGAGAGAAAAGTATTCGAACTCACAGAGAAAGGCAAAACACTCTGCACGCAACTCTTCAAGCGCTTTGCCTCGATTGTAGAAACAGCCATAGAACCCAGCTTGAACGTTTGTGCTCATTGTGGGTCTAAGGTATATGGAGGCGGACATTTAGAGGAGATAAATGGAAAAGAGACCATGTTCTGCTGCAAATACTGCGCCGCATCCTACAAACAAGAGAGAAAAAAGCTGAGCCGATAAACTCTGCAAAATGGCAGAGCTTTTAGAAGTGTACAAAGTACCAAGGTTCTCTGGTGATTTGATTTAGGTCCATTTTCTGTTTATTTTTTCTAGTAATGAAAACGGATTCTCCACGTTCAATTCGGCTTTTCACTTCTTCGAAATTGATTTTCTTAATTTCAACAACTTCAATATTTAGGTCTTTGTTTTGCAAGAAGAACAGTTGGAATATTATGGTTTCTTTGTTTGTCTCAAAAATATTATTTGACACCATTCGGTTTATCTCCAACCAATTCTATTCTCTTGAATTTTTGAGATGAGGCACATTTGACCTCTATTTACAAATATTTCTGAAACATATAAATATATCTCATAGAGATATATCTTTTAGCGATACTGGATTCGAGGGATATCTTCTCCATGGAAACTAACAAGTATCGTCAACAACAATAAAAAATAGTAGAAAAAAGAAGGAGTTTTAGTGGCAGCCGTGGCTTCCGTAGCGGTAGGAGCCGTCCTCTTCTAGCTCTTCCCAGTGTTCCTCCATGTGATTCTCCATTTCATCCCACCAGTCTTCGTCCACGATGTTGCCCATGTGGTCTTCCATGTACTCTGTCATCTCGTTAAACCAGGTTTCGTCTTTGATTTCGCCCCAGTGATTTTCCATGTATGCATTCATTTCGTTAAACCACTCTTCGTCATTTATGTCTCCAAAGTGGTCTTCCATGATTGCCGTCATTTCGTCCCACCAGTCCTCGAAATCTTTGTCTTGTGTTCCCTGTTCTGTTGTTTCATTCAGTTCATCCACTTGGTCATCCAGATATTCCTTCATCTCGTCCCACCAATCTTGATCTTCGATGCTTTCCCCATCGTTCATCATGTTGTTCGAATTTGTATTATCTGTTGTTCCGCCCATCATGCCGTAGGTGGAGCTGTTGCGAGAGTACCCGTTACTGTTACTGACCGCAAGGACATACGTCACAGGAGCTAGCACAGCAAGTGCCACCAATAATATCGCCAATGTTTTTGTCTTCAACCAGTTTTCACCTCCTCGCATCATTCAACTGAAAAACCAATAGCGGGAGGGATGTTAAGGGTTGTCAGTGCAACCGTTTCCAACCGTTTCTCTATGGTTTCGGCTTTTTTCCTGTGAGAAATACGTTGTAGGTTTTGCCCACCCGTTCTCTCTGTATCAGGTTCATCTTGTCCATATTTGTTAGAATCCTCGAGAGTTTCGCTTTGCTCCACTCCAGCCTAAACCTCAAAGAATCCTGTGTTATCTCTCCGGCTCTTCTGATCTCATCTAAAACTGCCTTTTCGTCATCTGACAAAGCCCGCTTGATAATTTCCAACTCGTCCGTCTTAGTTACTGGAGCAGGTACCGCAACCGGCGCTTCTGGCTTTCCCGACATTATCCATAGGGAAAGTAAGGCTCCAGCGACCAATGCGATGGAAAGGGCAATGAGGTTGGTGATTATACTGTTTTGGTTGGTGCCCATCATGCCATCCATCATACCACCCGTGGAAGTGGCATCTGGAAAAATTACGGATAAAACTGAGAATATTATGAGATAGGAGATGACAACAACTAGAATTATCAGCACAATCTTCGTTGTGAGATCTAGCTCCTTACTTCCACTCATATTCGAACCTCACCTTAAACGAACTACGAGACGTGGATTGTTCCCAAGCCACGCCCTCACTAATTTCTTTGCTTCTTAAACTACTTAAGGATTTATCGATTCGACTTTCAACCGCCAAGTCCCTCACATATTTGAAGCCTAATAACACTTCATTGTTGAAAACTAGCTTTTTCCTGAAAATCATGCACATCAGCATAGCAAGAATAGAATGGTTAAGTGGTGCGGTCGCCGGGAATTGAACCCGGGTAACAGGCTTGGAAGGCTTACACCATGGTGTCTGTGTCCTAACCAGGCTAGACTACGACCGCACATCCAGCATATTGTATTCTATTAGCTGTAAGCCTCTCTTAAAGAACTTTTTTCTCCTTTTAAAATACACTTCAAAATTTCAGGCAGCAGGCAGCCCTAAACAAAGCGTGTGCGCGCACCCATATACCTTCATTTTTTTGACCTTTGCCGTATCAGATAAGTGAGGTTCATCACCAAGGATAGCCCAACAAGAACTCCTTCCGCGAAATCCGAAATGGAGAAACCTGAATATTCAAAATGCGCAAAGCGACCAATAAGAATACCTAGAGCAATCGATATCATACCTATGGCTAAAATAGTTTCATCCTTGAGAGTCATCTTTTCACCTCCCATTCTTTTGGTAGATCGATAAAGACTCGTTTTAGATTTTTTTGATATTCTTTAAAGGCATTGCGTCCTTTTTTTGTGAGACTAAGTGCTGTGTGCGGTTTTCGTTCGATGAATTCTTTCACTATCTCCACATAACCCGCCTCTTCCAGTTTGCTCAAATGAGATGATAGATTGCCTGGAGTAATCTGAAGTTGATTTTGGAGGAAGAGGAAGTCTGCGCTTTCCACCACGTAGAGTTGGGTCATAATCATCAATCTGGTGGGTTCGTGTATTAACCGATCAATATTCCTGAGATTAGAGGGATTTTTTGACATTGGTTTCGTCACCTTGTGGTAGCGGATATTTTCGAATGAATCCTATCAAAAGAACAAAGCCATTGATGATAATAACCAGTCCAATAGCTAGGAGTATATATTCGAATGGAAAAGTAATGAAATATCCTGCTAAAAACAGCACAAGTGTTAACAGCCCATACGTGTAAAGCCGTTTTAGACCCATGGTGTATCCGAATAGACCTGATACAGCAGCGGCTACAATACCTATGATGATCATACTGTATGAAACCATTAGATCCCTAACTGTTAATGCCCACCCTGGACTTGACGAGAAAGAAAAAGCCATGAACGCTCCCAAACCTGCTGCTGCCACAAACAATCCGAGAAGCAATGCCATAAGTTTGCCTGCGCTTCTCACTCCAAACTTTACGTACCCAATCCTCGACATTGTAATTCTTCTCTTAGCCGAAACCCAAATAGGCACCATAACCGCAGGAAAAATTGCTGGAATAACAATCCACGTGCCAAAGTCTGCCACGGTCCTAAATAAGATGCCTAAACCAAACATCAGAACATAAACGCCAATAAAGATATCAATTAAACCGTCCTGATGATAGGACATGTAAGTTTTTTTCTCGACTTCCCTCAAACTAGGTTTCTTAGCCATTTTATCACCAAATATTACAAACTACATTTCAATATAAAAAGCTTTATATTACAAAGTAATTTGCACGATATTTAAGATTAGCCAAAACCGCCCAACACACATGCTAGACAGTTTAGACAATAGACCGAAAAAAGGGAAATGGGGAAAGTCAAAATGGTATAATCATACGTATAGCTTCTAAGTGGTGCGGTCGCCGGGATTTGAACCCGGGTCGTCAGCGTTCTGCCCGTATTGTTGGCAGGCTGATGTCCTTCCAAACTAGACTACAACCGCAACGGAATGTTTCAAGGTAAGTTAGTGCTTTTATTTCTTTTCTTGAAGATGAAGTTTTCCATAATCCTCCATCCGAAACGTCTTTTTCACATTTTTTCATGGGTTTCCTAAAATCTAGCAATTACCTATTCTTAATGTATATCTCCTTAGGAGGGCAAAATCAAGTATTGAACCTCAAGAAAGTAGCGGTAATAGTACTTCTAACCCTTGTTCTTTCAACGGCTTTTGTGATTCTTAACCCAACCTTGGCTCTAACTGCCGAGGACCAGAGGCTAAAAGCTGAAACACTCCTCAACATTCTTGACACTGTCAACGCAAGCGTAGTTGAGGCTTTCAGTAGGCTTGATGCCCAGGATATTCCAGTGCCCCCAAATGCTGAAACAAAATACAATGAGGGCATTGCCCATGCTGAAGAAGCTGTCAGCCTCATGAACGCAGAAAACTATAGTGAAGCGAGCTCCGAAGCTGTGGAGGCAATGCAGAGCTTCAAGGAAGCCTTAATCATACTCCAAGAAGCGGCGCCAGTGGAACCGACAGAGACTGAGGTAACCGCTGAAAAGGCAATCAGTTTAAGGGCTAACATAACTCGAGCCTTCGAGCACGTTGAAAGGTTAGAAAACCTAACTGCAAAGGCAAGAGCAGCAGGATACAACACAACAGGAATTGAGAATAGACTTTCAACGGCAAAAAACCATTTGGAAAATGCCACAAGAGAACTGGATAGATTGAACCTCGCTGGTGTTGTTGAAGAACTTGGTGCAGCCAGAGCCTTACTTGTTGAATTGAAAGAGCTCTATGATAGAGTGGTCAATCTTGTGAAAGTGTCAAACACCGAGAGATATCTGGAAGCAGCTAAAGCAAGAGTGTCCGCAAGCAAGACTAACGTAACTAACTCAGCAGCCTTGTCACCGCAAAACAAAACAAACGCAATCAACGCACTAAACAACTCTGAAGTCAACTTGGAAAACGCCAGAGACCTGATTCAAAGTGGCATGATCGATGATGCAATCAAGAAGCTTCAAGAGGCTAAAATGTGGGAAGACGAGTCCCATAAGTACTTGCCATCAGCAACCGCGACTCCAAATCAGGTTGGAGCGGTGGACAAAAACCTCTCAAGAACTGGATCCACGGCTTCCAAGTAACGGCTGCTCCAGCCCTGAATCTACAGTACACAAAAGATTTTAGACATTATCCCTAACCTTTTTGGCAAGAGAAGTGAAGCCTCTTGAGGAAAAAACGGGCATCCGCCTATCTTGTATTCACTTTACTTCTTCTGGCACTAACTTCTCAGCCAGCCGCCTCAGAGACAACACCAGAAACCTTGTTCCTAAAGGTTTACCCCGACGGTTTCGTGTTCGTCGACTATACGCTTCCGGTGGACCCAACGTTTCCCACCCAAAACATCACAGTGTTTGGTCAGGTTCTGGAAGACCTTTTAGTAGTTGATGAGGATGGTTTGCCTCTAGACTATTCTCTGACAGATTCTATAATTAGCGTTGACAGCCTTGGTTCAGACGAAATTGAAGTCACATATCTCACCCAAGACTTAACCTCAAAAGAGGGCAGGTTCTGGACTCTGACTATAGTTGCCCCAGTAACCACGGTGATTATCTTACCTGAGGAAACCACGATCATAAGCCTGAATCAGGTGCCAGAAACGATAGAGACCAGCGACAACCAAGTGGAACTTCAGATGAACGCTAGCTCAATCGAGGTAAACTACGTTATAGGCGTCGTTGGAACAAAAGAACACGCCCAAATAGTGCTGGATGACGCTGAAACAACCATCAACGAGATCACAAGCCTCAGCATCAACGTCACAGAAGCCGAAACAAAACTTCAGGAGGCAACAGACGCTTTCAGCCTCGGAAATTATGTGGAAGCTGAAACCTTGGGTAACGAGGCGAAAAGCTTGGCAATCCAAATCAACCAAACAGCAACCCAAGCAAAGTCCCAAATTGGGGAGGCTGGAGATGCAGTAGCCAACGCCCAGAATGAAGGAAGAACCATGGGACTAGATGAAGCCCAAGACCTGCTTAACCAAGCCAACAGCGCCTATGACAACGGAAATTACAGCCAAGCAGAAAACTTGGCAACACAAGCAAAAATCAAGGCTGAAGAAGCAGAAACTTCATCTGTAGAAGATGGCGCTCCAACAACCGGCTCTCTCCTTCTTTATGGGATTCTCGGAGCCATTCTCATCCCCACCATCATTATCGTCGGCTTCTTTGTTATTAGATCACGAAAGAAACCGGGAGACCATGAAATCAGGAAGAAAAAAAGGCAGATAGACATTGAGCGGATATTCAGGGAACATAAGGATTTGATGCCGGAAGAGAAACAGGCGATTCAATTTTTGGTTGATAACAATGGCGAGGCTTTTGAGGCGGAGCTCTACGATTATGTTAAGCTTCCGAGGACAACCACTTGGAGATTGGTTAAAAGGCTGGAGGGAATGGGCATAATACAAACCAGCAAGTTCCGAAGACAGAATCTAATTCGCGTGAAAAACAAGTACGACATCAAAGAATAACTTCCTTTTTGGAAAAGGTCCATCTCGATTTGAAATTGCCTTTTCACGCCTTTCCATGGGTTCCCTAAAGTTACATCCCGCCCATAATTGTCGGGTGGTTGAGCAAAATGAGGAAGAAAATCGCTATCTCAATAGCTGTGGTGTCTTTGTTGCTCGTCGGAATAATGGCAACTTCAGTGTTTGCATCAAATGTAACGTTGGCGAAGAATAGTAATTCGGCAAAGAAAGCGAATGTTTCAAACCAGTTGCAGGCTAATGCAGATTCAATTGTACCTAAGGGTCTTGGTCCGGTAAGGGAACAATCTCAAAACGCTGTAACTAACCAAGCTGGCGAACCTCCAGTTGCTGTTGACGTCGAGGAACTAAAAGAAATGGTTCCTAACACTTACGAAGAGACCGACGCCCAACTATCTCTAACAAGAACTAGGTTCCTGTTGTATACCCATGATGGCAAGCATATCATGTGGGGCTTCGTTGGAAACGGCTACTTCGTGGGCACAGACAACCTAGGCAAGCATTGCTGGGGAATCTACGGAAACGGCGTCTTCGCAGGGTTCTACGACGGAGAATTCTTCTGGGGCAGATACCGGAACGGTAACTGGAAAGCCGAAGGACTCTTTGGAGAAGACTACACCCACGGAAAATACATACTGTTCCCAACCCCAACAGTAGAACCATCCATAACTGCCGCTGCTCCTTAACTGTCTACACCACCACACACCACACCCCCTCTTTTTTTCTTAAAAAAATTCTCTCTGTTTTCTGGCTGTGCCTTGTCGTTTATGGCGCTAATTGTTATTAAGCGCAAGAACCTTTTTGAAGAGTTGTTAGTTGGGTAAATCAGCCATTGGAGGTTGTTTGATGAGCATTGAGCTTCCAGAAGCCAAGATTCTCGCTGAACAAATGAATAAAGAGCTTAGGGGCAAGCGCGTTAAATCCTGTCTTTTGCAGAACTATGAGAGACTGCAAAAAATTGGTATGCTAAACAAGGATTTAGCGTCCTTTGATCAGCTTATCAATGGAAAAATCGAATCTGCCATTTCTAGGGGAAACGTGATACGTGTAAAGTTCGATAATGGGATGAACCTGATTATTGGTCCCGAGTATGGGGGCGAAATCTTCTATCACACAAATGAGAAAACTGTTCCAAGCAAGTTTCATTTGAAAGTTGATTTCAGTGATGGCAGAGTATTGACGGTAAGGCTAACCAGCATGGGAATCATCAAAGCATTGAAAGATTATGAGCTGGAAAGCTCCTATGTTTTTAAGCGAGACTTCAACTCCGAGAGACTCTCACCAGTGGATGAAGAGTTCACCTTTGAGCATTTTTCGAAGCTCTCGGCAGACAATAATAGAATGTTAAAGGCTGTGCTTGTGGGAAAAGACGCTCTTGTTGTAGGGCTGAGTAACAGTGCCTTCCAAGACATAATATACAGGGCTAAACTTCACCCAAAGAGGAAAGCTTCAGAACTGAAAGCAGACGAAAAGCGGAGACTCTACGATGCCATCCGGCTTGTGATAAACGAGAGAATCCGCCTCAACGGAAAAGACCAGTTCTATGATCTTTATGGGAATCAAGGTGGCTACACGCCAGCCATGGGTCCAAACATGAAACAGAAGACCTGCCCCGATTGTGGAACTCCTATAGAAAAGTTGAGCCATGGAGGAGGACACGTATACCTATGCCCCAAGTGCCAAGTGTAAAAGTGTTACGAATACGAAAAATCAATAATATGGATCTCTAGCCTTCACCTACTCGGGATAGCCGACTACGCTAAGATATATCGCACTCTCTTCTGTACCGTCTACGCCAACAATTTTGTTGACTTCATCATCATAAAAGGCACCTACCTGACAAGACGCCAATCCAAGGCTCGTCGCCGATAACGCCAGATTCTGGGCGATGTGACCAGCATCCAAGTAAACGTATCTATACGCTCTTTGCCTGTATTTCCATTTTGACCTATCGAAAATGGCAGTCCAGACAAAAATTGCTGCTGCCCGTAGAAATATCTCTTGATCCAAAGCTGCATGAGCTATTGCCATGGAGAGGTTGCCTCTTTCCAGTTCCTCTAGAAGATGCGCTTTTATTGAGTAGTGATGTAGTGCCTTCTCTAAGCCCTGTACATTATTTGCAATCAGATATGTTTCGATGGGGTATAATGCTCCTGCAGATGGGGCAGTGCGAAATTCGTATCCGTTCTCTTTTCTTTGAATGCCTGTTGAAGCCCACAAAAGATATGACAATTGCTCCATAGTCAGGGGCTTATGCGAAAATGCACGAGTGCTCCTACGTCTTCTTATAGCTTCATCAACGGGCATTGTTTCTACCTGTTCGGGAAGGGGAAGCTTGATTTTTGTGCTGTTAACGTAATGCTTATAGGCATCTGGTCTTTTCGACCAATCTAAATATTCGCCACCCAATTTTCCCCGAACATATTTTGTTACTCTCTGAAACTCATCTCCGATGCGTGCACTCATAGAAACTCCTCAAATTTACTATGATGCAGGGCATATTAATCGATTTCACACTCTTGAAGTATAATGGGTCAAGAGTTTGAACTGCAAAGTAGAGCAATAACCACAAAGGCAAATGCTAACCCTATTCTGTGAACTGATTATTTCGCATACAGTAAGGGGCGTGCACCCGCTCTATCCGCTGGAACAAAAACTCTGTTCTTGCAGTTGCAGCATTCAAGGAAGTTTCCAAATCTTGTAGCTTCAAAAATCTTCAACTCACTTTCGCAATTGGGGCACACGACTATTTTTACTAGTTTTCCCATGTTTTCTATTTCTCCGTATTTTTCAATTTGAGAAATAGCACAATAGATCATATTCATTTCGCAAGTATTTCCTATAGAACTATATAGTCTATGAAGACACACGCTTCGAAAACCTAGAATAACATGCCATATCATCGGCGCATCTTAGCAATGTTGGGTAAGAACATACGAGTCCTTTTCTTATATTGGGCGTACTCTGTTCCGAATTCTTTTTCCATTTCCTTCTCCTCTTTTTTTGCCAGCCTGTAATACATCACCGCTAGAATGGGAAACATGATCAATAGAGGTATGGTTGCCCAGTGAATGAGCAATCCAAAGGCAATCAGAAGGAAGCCAGCGTATTGTGGATGACGAATATATGCGTAGATTCCTTCAGTGACCAATCTGCCTTCCCCCTCCTCTTTGCTCCAATAGTGCTTATGAATCTCTTTCCAGCCAAAGATTATGAAGATCACGCCCACAAAGTTCAATGCAAATCCTATGTACATTCCCCAATATCCGATGTACTGTTTCAGGGTATGTTCCCACAGTATTCCTTCAGGCAATGTAACACCTAGACCCCATGTTACCACGTAAAGGCTAAGGGGAATGCCAAACATTTCAAATGCAAGCGCCACAACGAAAGCCAAGTAGACGCTTGCTGGGCGTTTCTGACTTTTCTTGTAAAACGGGATAAAGAGAAGGAACAGACCAAACAGAACTGCCCACATAACCATGAGTTCCCATTGACCATAGATTTCCATTTTATTCGCGCTCCTATCAGTTGTGCATCTCGCGACTTTGAATGTACGAGCCATGCCAGTTGTGGTACCATACAGTGCCATCGGAGCCATTGACGCTAAGCATCCCATAGACCTCACCGTCTTTTGTGACGTGAACTGTGTAATAGCCGTAGAAGGTATGGGCGTCTTCCGCGATTGTTCCTGGATACTCACCATTGAGGAAATCCTGAGCTATGTGCAACGCATCAGCCTGATCAATGTGCATATCTCCAGACGGAGGTGTATCCCAACCTCCCATCATGCCTCCGTGACCATATTTCGTGTTCCACATCATGTTTGGACCATATTCTGGGAAGATTCGCCCAGTGGCTTTGTCAATAAGCATCTCAAAGGCGCCTATTCCAGTGGATTTCTCATAGTATACTACGTAGAAATTCTGCTCGAACTCCATAATCTCCCCGATAGCTAGGTCATCATCGTCTAATGCTTGCAAGTACTCTTCACTTATGGTGGCGGCTTGATCCATTGTATAGGCTTGAGAGGCTTGAGGCTGATAAAAGATCAAAGGGATCAGAGCAACTAAGCCAACTAATATAAGGACGAGGCCTAGGGCAAATCGTTTCTGGGTCATGCTTCCAATTCCTCTCGCATCTTCAAGAATTGTTCCCTTGTAATCTCACCTTTTGCGTATCTTTCCTTGAGTATCTCAATGGCTCTTCCGCGACGACCACGTGAAGAACTGCTTGTTCTTGAGGATGAAGTAACCAAGTAGTATATGCCTAAAGCTATCAGCCCGAGAATCAATGGTATGAAGAGCATGTATCCTCCGCCGTATCCCATTATTCCTACCATGTGTCCGCCACCGAATCCCCCCATGACGAGAAATGGCAGGAAGACCGCTGCAATGATGACTATTATGAGCCATCCCCATTCTTTATTCTCTGACATTCAACTTCACCTATTTATATCAGGGGGTTAGTGGTTTAATAATATATCGTTAAAAGATATATCTGATGGGGTAAGAAAACATACAATGACCACCTTCAACAGAACCTGCTTACAGTCCAAAAAATGGGGACGCACGCCCCGTTAGGTAAGAAGCCCCTTCGTTTTGAGCAGATTTCTGGTCTTTCGATAGGCTCTGATTCTCTCGTCAGCAGTGAAGTCTGAGGTTTCAAACACAGGATACGACTCTTCAACATCATCTATGGGCCAATCCAAAAGCTCTTTTCGGTCGTAGTTGAGCCAGCAACCGTTCTTTTCAACCCAATCCCAAAACTCTGTTCCCAAAAGGGGGGTTGCCATGCTGAGGTGCACACCGTCAACATGCACTTTTCCGACAAACTTCAGGATCTTGTCAACAACTTTGACTGTGTCTCCTGGAAGTCCAATCATCAAAAAGATGTTGGCGCGGATTCCCTGTTTGCGAGCCAGCTTTACTGCCTTTTCTACCTGATCTAAGCTTACGCCTTTTCTTATGCAGGATAATACGTCTGGGTCAACTGATTCGACTCCATAGTTGATTGCTGTGCAGCCAGCCTTCTTCATCTTCAACAATAGATTTTCTGTCATGTGGTCGACGCGCATGCCGTTCCAGAAATAGAGGTTAAGCTTCCATTTTTTTGCGATTACCCCATCAAGAATCTTTTCTGCTCGGTTCAAGTCAAAGGTGAAGTTGTCGTCAAGCACACTCAGGTTAGATATCCCGTAATGTTCTCTTAAGTGCTGAATCTCTCCCAGAACGTAGTCTGGACTGTGACCCCGCCATTTTCTTCCAAAAACCGGGCGGCTACAAAAGATGCATTGCTGTGGGCATCCTCTGGATGTGAATATGGAGCCAGCGTTCTCTCCGTACAACCGCATTTTCACTTCTTCTCTTGCAGGATATGGAACCTGATCCAGAGGATAAATGGGGTCTGACTGAGGATTGCTTTTAATTCTGTTTTCTTCCCGAAAAATCAGGCCCTCAACAGCATCTAGACTTTCTCCATTACGTAGCCGCTTGGTGAGTTCAGGGAGGGTTAATTCTGCCTCGCCCACGACAACTGCATCGGCTTCCTTGTGTCTGGTTAATAGCCGGTCTCCCATCATGCTCGGGTAAGGACCCCCCATGACCACGAAACTTTGGGGAAGAATTGTTTTTGATTGTCTAGCGATTTCTAGTGCTCTGCGGGCGTTTGTGACGATAGAGGAGATTCCGATGATTTCCGGCTTCTCGCGGGTTAGATATGTGTTGAGGTTGATGTTTTCTACACTTAAATCGATTATCTTTGCTTCAATATCATGTCTTTTCAGAACAGCGATTATGTAGGCTAAACCGAGGGGCGGAACCTTCAAAGATGGATTTCCAGATGGAGGCTGAATCAGAGCAATTTTCATTGTACGTTACCCTATGTTTACCTGTATATTTAGAGGATTGAAAAATAAAAACACGCAGCTGAGACTAAAACAATTGTGTGGTGCCGAGGGCCGGACTTGAACCAGCGACCAGTGGAGATATCACCCGCTAAAAATCCTGCAAACTCCCCTTTTTTAAACAACTCAGTTTCTATAATTATTTCAATAGTTTTTAGTTTTAGGGTGTTTTGAACTAAACACGGATAACAGCACTGAGTCCTTACTGATTTAGGAAAGGGATATTTGGGTTGGTGTCATTTACTTGTTAGGTGTATTCTTGTGAATGGAAATCAAATGTTCTGTTTTCAGTGTGAGCAAACTTCTCAGGGAAAAGGCTGCACAAGTTTCGGCGTCTGTGGAAAAAATCCTGAAGTCAGCGCACTTCAAGACTTGTTGATATACCTCCTCAGAGGAATATCTCAGTTAGCAGTAGAAGGAAGAAAAGTTGGCGTTAAAGATGAGCAAATCGACCTGTTCATCTGCGAGGCAGCTTTCACTACAGTAACCAATGTGAACTTTGACCCAGACACACTAGTCGAATATATTAACAAAGCAGCAAGTTATCGTGATGTCCTGCGTGAAAAGGTACAATCAGCCGGAGGTTACACTGAGTTTCACGGTCCAGTCGACTTGGTTCTTGAAAGAACCAAAGAAGCGCTAATCCACCAAGGAAAAAAAGTTGGAATCAAAGCTGACCCCTCGATCGCCCCTGAGTTGAATAGCCTTCACTGGCTCTTAATTTATGGGTTGAAAGGCGTCGCAGCTTACACTTATCATGCGTACCGCCTTGGGAAAAAGGATGACAAAGTTTTCGAGTTTATTCAGCAAGGGTTCGCGGCAACCCTTGACAAGTCGCTAGGGGTCGATGATTTTATAGATTTAGCTCTGAAGTGTGGCGAGATCAACATCAGAGCCATGGAACTTTTGGACGCTGGAAACACAGAAGCCTACGGCCATCCAGTTCCAACACAGGTTCCATTAGGCCATAAGAAGGGCAAGGCAATTCTAGTTTCAGGTCATGATTTGAAAGATCTAGAGAAAGTTCTAAAGCAGAGCGAGGGAAAAGGAATCTATGTTTACACGCATGGGGAGATGCTTCCAACGCATGGTTATCCCAAATTAAAGAAATATCCTCACTTCTATGGCCACTTTGGTAATGCTTGGCAAAATCAACAAAGAGAATTCAAGACTTTTCCAGGCGCAATTCTTATGACTACCAATTGCCTTCAAAAACCTGCAGGCGTATATACCGATAATATCTTCACTTCTGGTCCTGTAAGCTGGCCAGGTGTAACGCACATAGAGGGTGACGATTTTTCTCCTGTTATAGAAAAAGCGTTAGAAATGCCGGGGTTCGATCAAGAGGTGAAGGGCAAAACTGTAACTGTTGGTTTTGGCAGGAACTATTTTCTTTCATTGGTAAACAGTATAACCGAGTTAGTGATGAAGGGACGTGTTAACTCTTTCTTCCTTGTGGCTGGCTGTGACGGCGCTAAACCAGGACGCAATTACTACACTGAGTTTGTCGAGAAAACCCCTAACGACTCTCTTGTGCTGACTTTGGCTTGCGGAAAATTCAGGTTCTTTGACAAAGATTTGGGCGAGATCGATGGCATCCCCCGATTGCTCGATGTGGGACAGTGCAATGACGCTTACTCAGCTATCCGTGTAGCTCAAGCTTTTGAAGAAATCTTTGGAACTAAGATGAGTGAGTTGCCGTTGTTCTTCATACTTTCGTGGTATGAACAAAAGGCTGTTGCAATTCTGCTGTCTCTCTTCTACCTTGGCGTGAAGAACATTCGCTTGGGACCAAGTTTTCCTGTATTTATGACCACGAAGTTGCTCAAGAGGTTCAATGTTATGCCGTTGAAAACCCCTGATGAAGACCTGAAAGCCATCATCGATTATGTCAATGGGGTTGCTGATTGAGCGGAGTGTAAATTGACGACAAGATTAAAAGAGTCCATCCATTCTAGTTTATGCAAGATGTAGGAGTCTGTTTTTGATGTATTGGCTGAAAGCTATGAGGGAAAAGGAGCCGCCTGAACCAGAAAATCCGATTGGAACCGTTGTAATAGGCACCATTAAACCTGACATAATGACCACTGCTAAAGACATGGTCAGAAGGTCACTCATGAAAGCTCAGTTTAAAACTATCGACGTTGGGCGGGGTGTTTCTCCCGAAAAATTTGCCGCCAAAGCTAAAGAGGAAAATGCTGACATAATTGTCGTCTCTGTTTTATTGTCGGCTGCTAAGAGGAATCTTCCACAGCTAATATCCGCGATAGAAAATGAGGGGTTAAAAGACAAAATTACAGTTATGATAGGTGGTGCAGCAGTAAAAAAAGAAGACGCTGACAAACTAGGCGTTCTGTACGGCAGAACAAGGGATGACGCAGTAGTTTTAGCAAAAAAAGTAATAGAACAAAAACGGAACATGTCTCAATAACTATTAGATAATCTGGCTTTTTTCGGCTCCTGGAGACATAACCAAATCATTCTACAACTCCCATTTTTCAATTTTAGGGGCTAAATGTCCGCAAATTTGATTATGCCAAGCTTTTCAGAAAACGAAACTATGTTGATAACTTATTCAAATTGACATTGTGGTGCCGAGGGCCGGACTTGAACCAGCGACAACTCGGTCTTCAGCTTCACCCTCAACAATCCTGTTGTTGAGTCGAGTGCTCTCCCAATCTGAGCTACCTCGGCGCCAAACAAACATGAACCACAAATTGTTTTTTAAGCTTTTTGAGAGAAACCATAAAATATTAACCCCTACAAGAACAAGGCTGAATCACCGGAGTGAAAAAAGAGAGATGAGTGCCAATTGTCCTTTCTGCAGCATAGCCGCCGGTAAGACCCATGCAAGCATCGTCTACGAAGATGACACTATCCTAGCCTTCATGGACAGGAATCCCGCCAACGTTGGCCATACACTAGTGGTTCCTAGGGAACATTGGGAGAACATTTACGAGATTCCCGAAAAGGTTCTAGTTGACACAGTTATAGTGGTTAAGCGGATCAGTGGCGCGGTGAAGAAGACCGTTGACGCCGAGGGAATCAGCATACTTCAGCTCAACGGCAGGACCGCTGGTCAATCGGTGATGCACTTTCACGTACATATTATACCAAGATTCAGAGGTGACTCCATAGTGGGGCATAAGGGATTCGAAAGACCGGAAAGAAGGGAGTTGGACGAAATAGCACAGAAAATACGAGAAAACCTCTAAAATTTTTATCTCTTGATGGTGGGCCCGGCCGGATTTGAACCGGCGATCTCTTCCGCGTGAGGGAAGCGTCTTTTGGCCTCAGCTATGTGGGTTAACCAACTGGACCACGGGCCCTTTCTCCAAACCTAATCGGTTGCAGGATTCCTTTATATTTTTTGTAACCGTGTTTTTTCAATTGGGAATTCCTGTTTTGCTGGAAAAAGCCTGTTTTCAACAATGAAGTGTTATTAGGTTATCCTTAAGTTGCAACTTACCATTTGGTGTTGGTTTTAGTATAAATAAAACCAGAAATGAAGGACTTTTTCAGATTTTCTTATAGGGGTGGAGAAGGTCGTAAATAAATGGAATTGCTTTAGATTCCGTTTAAAAAATAATGATTTTGATGCAGATATTTATTTGCGATGCCGCGAATTTGGAAACAAGATTAGACATGACATAATAGAAATCAGAAAAAATATGATAGGGGTAAAAAAGAATCCTAATTGCCACAGGGCCTTGGAACTGATTGTCAAATTAATAATGACAAATAGCTGGTGGCGTCATTTGTCCGATAATGACCATAAGGAGTATAAGAGGCAGCTAAAGCGTTTTTATGATAGATTTGGAGATGATGATTCAAAACATCTGAATTGAAGAAATAAATGTTAAATATCGTAAACCAATTTGCCAAAATAGATAAAAAGAAGGCTGTAAAAAAACAAGTAAGCTGATTGAAATTTTGAAAGGTAGAGATAATACGATTCGCGATTGGATCAAGAACCTGCATTATTTATCAATTAATGGAAAAACGAAATAATTGGAGTTAAAGGTAGAGATAACTACTTGAGGGATTTTGGCTACTTCGATCGAGCTCCACTGGACAGACATGAATGGAGATTTATTGTTAGAACAGTTTGTAACAAAAATTAGTTTATTTTTTTTGTAAGATAAGATATACCTCTAAATGAAAAATAAGCTCTCAAAAAGCACAGAAGAAGACTGAATAACGGAAAAACCAAAACTAACGATTGATAGTCTGGTCATAGCAGCTTCCTAAGTATGGCATCATGGTTACTTTATGGTCTTAATTACAACAAAGGATTTTGTATTTTGGATACCATCAACCGAAGTTAGTTTTAGGAGAATTTCATCGAGTTGATCCCGCTCCACAATTAAAAGAGCATCCATATCTCCGGCTACTCTGTAGATGCGTTCTATCTTTAATTTCACGATCTCTCGATAAGATGCCTCCCTCTTAAGGGGAGAAATCCTGATGAAGATAAAGGCAGGATTCGAAGATTTTCCTAAACTACTTACCCCTTTTTCGGTTACTATGATAAATCCCCTTCCGGTTCGAATATATCCTCCGTCCCTTAGCCTTCGCAAATGCATGCTTAAACCTTGTCGGCTGATTTTAAGTTGTTGCGCCAACTCGCTTTGCTGTTTGTCAATAATATAGACTGCTTCATGACTGCCTTCAGCCAAAAGCGTCTGGAGTAGACGACGCTGTTTCCCCGATAAATTTTGCTCAATTATGGAATTTTTCTCCACCAACTAGATTCAGCTCCTACCGGACAGAAATAAAAGTAGAAGATATTCTTAATACATTCGGTTAGAATGAATTCAGCTAAATTCTGGAACAGAGGAAAACCTTGAACGATGCAGACTTACTAAAAAATGTTTAAACATGATAAAATTAGTTGGTTGTTAGTAATAACAAATGGGTTTTTTAATTGGGAATCACGACTAGTTCGGCTCTTTATGAAATGATGGAGCGTTGGTATAGACAAGGAATTTTTCTTGTCCGACAGTCGGACATATTTTTCAAATATGGCTAGGTTAACGCTTCAAAATTCTTCGGCGTGTAGTATCAGGTAGTCACGCCAAAAGATTTCAACTGCTCTTTTATGTAATTATCTAAAAACCACCAATCAGTGTAAACAGAATCTATCCTTGGACTCTCGTTGGCACTCCTGATTACATAGCTTTCTTCTTTCTTGACCTCCTTCTTGATTGTGGTTTTTTGCATAGAGATACTTCAACTCCAATGTTTATGAATGCACATAATGAACTTGTCATATATATGTATTTCCAGACAAAAAAATAGATTTGTGTAAAATTTTTATTCGCTTAAAGTTGGGAGATACAACTACCTTTTCGGAAAAATTGCTTATTTCAAAGAAGGCTACTTTCGTATTAATCTTGTATGAAAGACCGTCTAGAAGTTAGTGTCCCTTTACCGTTAAACTCTTTCCGAACTCGTAACCTTTTTTGAATGCCATTAAATTTATTTCTTCAAAGGTTTTTGGAACGCTATGTTTAATCGTTTCTTCAACTTGCCTTACATCAAGAAATTCAGAGATTGCTACTAACGACCCAATCATAATGACGTTTGCAACAATTTTTTGGCCAAGGTTTTCAGCAATTCTGCTAGCCGGGACCTCAAAATATTGAGCTTGCTGTTTGCAAATATTTTTGCGGTTTGGAACCAGATCGGGGTCTAACAAAACCAAACCGTCCTTCTTTAAATCTTTCACATATTCAGTGAATGCCTCTTGAGACATGGCAATAAGAATGTCCGGCTGGTAGACTTTTGGAAAATCTATTTCTTCATTAGAAATTATCACTTCTGATCTGCATCGCCCTCCTCTTGACTCTGGACCATAAGAAGTTACTTGTGCAGCATTTTTATCGCCATAGATGCTTGCTGCGGTTGCCAGAATCAAACCAGTTCTAATTATGCCTTGGCCTCCGCGACCCCCTATGCGAATCTCTAAATTCATTACTCTTCACCTTTGCTTGTGTGCATTTCTTTCCGAATTTCTAAAAACTTTTTCTGGAGTAGTTCATAATATGTTGGCTTCTCGTAATCGACAAAATCACCAATTATCAACCGCTCTTTAGTGATTTCAGCTTTTGAAGGGTCATAGCCATGCCTTATCTCGGATATTTGCTGGTAGTTTTTCATGGTGTCGATAGCTCTCCCTAACTTGTTACGTCTTCCGAATATTTCAGGACACGGAGATATAACTTCAATGAATTTGAATCCTTTCATTTGTAAGGCTTTCTTGATGGATTTCATAAGTCTATTGACGTGAAGTGTGGTCCATCTAGCTACATAGACTGCCCCCGATGCTGCGGCTAAGTGAACAAGATTAAAGGGGCGTTCAATATTGCCAAAGGGTGTTGTTGTTGTGTATGAATCTAAGGGAGTTGTTGGTCCGAACTGACCTCCGGTCATTCCATAATTGAAGTTATTTGCGCATATCACGGTTAAATCCAAGTTTCTTCTGGCTGCATGAATAAAATGGTTCCCGCCGATGGCAAAGAGATCTCCATCACCGCTGATTACGACAACTTTCAATTTTGGGTTTGCAAGATTTATTCCTGTTGATAAAGCTATAGACCGACCATGAGTAGTATGAAATGAGTCAGAATTTATATAGCCTGCAATTCTTCCTATACATCCGATGCCAGAAACAACTACAAGCTTGTCCAAATCAAATTTCATATCTGCCAAAGCCCTAACGAAACAATTGAGGATTATTCCATTTCCACAACCCTCACACCAAATATGTGGAAACCTTTCACTGCGAAAATAGTCAGAAATGTACTTTCTAGAAAACTCGTCTATAGTTGTCATTTTTTGGCAACTCTCCTTATACACTCAAGAATCTCCGAGGGGTTATGTGGTTCCCCGCCAATTTTTGGCAAAAAATATACTGGTGTATCTTTTGCCACTCTCTCAACTTCTCTTACAATTTGACCGAAATTCATTTCAGGAACGATAATGCCTTTTGCACGGCTTGTTAGATCTTCAACTAGTTTTTCTGGGAAAGGCCAAACAGTTACAAGCCTGAAAAGACCAGCTTTTATTCCAGCTTGGCGAGCTCTTTTAACGGCGCTGAGGGAAGATCTTGAAGGAATCCCGTAGGCGATGACAACGATTTCAGCGTCTTCAACCATAAATTCTTGGATTCTAATGATTTTTTGAGCATTATTTTTTATTTTTTCTATAAGCCGTTTTACGAGAACATATTGGGTTTTTGGATCTGAGGTTTTTGGATAACCATGTTCATCATGCGTTAACCCTGTGACGTGAATGCGGAACCCTTCACCAAAGCATGCCATTGGAGGCACCAAATTTTCATCGGCTTGGAAGGCAACATACCTATCTTGTGGGACGGTTGGTTTCTTGCGTTCTACAATTGGGATATCTTCTAGTGGCGGTATAATAACACGTTCCCAAAGATGACCTGTAAAGCCGTCAGCCAAAAGAAATGTAGGAGAACGATATGTTTCAGCCAAGTTGAAACATTCGATAGTCAGATCAAACATCTCCTGAACAGAAGCTGGAGCTAAAGCGATTATACTATAATCTCCATGAGAACCCCATTTAGATTGCATGATGTCCTGTTGTGACCCTTTAGTTGGCTGGCCTGTACTTGGGGCACCACGCATTACATCTACTACGACGCAGGGCGTCTCGGTCATTATCGCTAATCCGATATTTTCTTGCATAAGACTAAACCCTGGGCCTGACGTGGCGGTCATAGTTTTGGCACCGGCCCAGCTTGCACCTATTATAGCTGCCATAGACGCTAACTCATCTTCCATTTGGACAAATATTCCACCTACCTCAATCATCCGTAAGGACATTCTTTCTGCAATTTCGGTTGCAGGTGTTATTGGATAACCTGCAAAGAATCTACATCCTGCAGCTAAAGCCCCCTCTGCGCATGCAACATCTCCCATCATAAAATGTTTTCCAGTCAATATTTCATTTTGTAGATTCATCGCCGTTCCTCACCCTCGCTTTTTTCCAAATAAATTGCGAAGTCCGGACAGATTGCTTCACAGAGACCGCAACCGATGCATTGCTCTTTACTTTTTAGTTCTGGTGGATGTATTCCTTTCACCGAAAATCTGTCCGATTTTTCTAGCGCTTTTACTGGACAGAATTCTATGCAGAAGTTGCATCCTTTACAAAATTCCTCAATAACTTTCAAAGTTCCCTCGATAATTTTTTCCCTTTTTATTACCGCTGACATACGATCACTAAATCTTCTGCTTCTTCGAGTTGAGGTAATCATTTTTTGGCTGGAACCTCCAATTTTTCTTTGATTTTTTTACGCTTATCCTCAGATATTTTGCCCAATCTTGTGATTCTAGAGGTAACGGTCTCGAAAAGACCAACAGTCTTGTCATATTGGGGGATTGTTGTGGTAATTGATTGGAGACGCAATGGAGTAATCCCGTGAGCTCCTAATATTTTCTTAAGTTCCGTTACATGTTTCAATAATGTTTTACCACTAAAGGGGCTATCCGCTCCCTCGACAAACACTATGCCATCTGCTCCATTAGCGAAAGCTGTTAGCAGGTGTTTTATCCCTATTCGCATACAACTCGGCACACTTATTGGTCTTATGTTTGAAGCGTAACTCAATCTTCTAGTTCCAGCCAAATCTAGGGAAGAATAGGCTGTTTTGCGTTCTATAACTGCAATGATTTTCGATCCCTTAACTCTCATTGGATCAAGCCCACTTGCACTAACACCTTTGATTTGTGCAATCAACTGTTTTTCTGTAAAATTCTTTTGGTCTATTGCGTCGTTGGGACAGACAGGAACACAAGCCCCACAATTGATGCAAGCAATGGGGTTAACTGTTATTACAGAATCGTTTATGGTTATTGCAGCCGTTGGGCAGATTTCAACACATTCACCGCACAAGTTACATTTACCACGATTAATTGTAGCCACTTCAGGGGAGGAAGCTACTTCACCCATACCAATAAATGTAGCAGCTTTAGATGCGGCTGCCATGGCGCCTTCAACCGATTCCCTAATATCTTTTGGGCCCAAAGCACATCCACAAACAAAAATGCCGTCTTTATTGCTCTCTACTGGGTTGAGTTTGTAATGTCTTTCCATGAAAAATTCATCAGGTCCTACATTCAAACCAAAAATTTTTGTAACTTCTCTAGCTTCTAGTCTCGGAGTAATCGCCATGCTGAGAACTACCATATCGTATTTCTCGACGATTGGCGTTCCCGCGATTGTGTCTTCTGCTTTAACAATTAAACCGTTATTTGTTGGCACAACTTTTGCAGCTAATCCTCGGACAAATTTCACTCCTTGATCTCTAGCTCTTGCGTAAAATTCCTCATAACCTTTGCCGTCTGCTCTAATGTCCTGATAGAAAATCCATGGTTCTCCATTTGTAACTGCTTTTTTGAACATAAAAGCTTGTTTAATAGCTATCATACATCCGATTTTGCAGCAATATTCTTTGGCTCTATTTTGGAGGGCTCGGCTTCCAACACAGAGTATAAAAGCTATTTTCTTCGGGATTTTGCCGTCCGATGGCTTGTGAAACCCAAGGTGCATCACGCGCTCAAACTGTAGGTTGGTAACTATGTCTGGGTGAAATCCGAAAGAATATTCTCCGAAATATTCCGGTGACAGTTGATCATAGCCAATTGCAATAACAATAGCACCTACATTTATTTCAATTTCTTCAGGTTGCATATCATAGTTTATGGCTTTTGGTTCACAAGCCTCAATACATTTGCCACAAGCGATAGGATTCAATCCTAAACAGTTTTCCAAATCCAGAGCATATGCTTGAGGGACCCCTTGAGGGAATGGTATATAGATCGCTTTGCGTGAGGTTAGCCCCTCATTGAATTCATCTCTAACTTCGACTGGACAAACGTCAGTACAGTCATCACATCCGGTACACTTTTCTATATCTACAAATCGGGATTTGACTTTAAGTGTAACCTGATAATCCCCAGGTCTCCCCTTCAAAGATACGGGTTCTGTGTTTGTGTAGACTTTGATTCTTGGGTGGTGCATAACACTAGACATCTTTGGAGCTAAAATACAGTAGGAACAATCAAGAGTTGGAAATGTTTCGCTCAATTTAGCCATATTTCCACCTAAACATGGAGAACGCTCAACAAGATGCACTTGAAAACCTTTATCTGCAATTTCGAGGGCTGCTTGTATACCTGAGATGCCGCCTCCAACAACCAAAACTTCTTGTTCAACTTTGGATTTTATGGGATATAATTCTTCCAAGTTTCTTGCGCGGTTAACCGCGCCTTTAATGATATCTATAGCCTTTTCGGTGGCCTCTTCCGGATTCTCATGAACCCAACTCGTCTGTTCACGAATATTCGCTACTTCAAGAAGGTATTGATTTAATCCAATTTCAGAAATGGCTCTTCTAAAAGTCTCCAAGTGCAATTGTGGGGAACATGATGCAACAACAATACGATTGATTCCAAATTCAGAGATTCCACTCTTTATCCTGTTTTGTCCTTGAGTGCTGCATAAATAATCCATGGTCTCGACAATTTCCACTTCTTCAACTTTGGAAATGGCTTTTTTGACCTTTTCGACATTTATGACGTTACTGATGTTTCCCCCGCAATGACATATGTAGACGCCGACGTGTATAAGATTTTTCAATGATTTCATACCCACTACGTGAACGTGTATGCCGTTATATTTAAATAATTAATAATTAATATTTAAATATTAATAACTAGACCTAAATTTTAAGCAGGTTATCCAATGGAGCTCTTAGAAAAGGTCGAAAATTTAAGTGGAGAAAATGTCCGCTCTTGTTTTCAATGTGGCTTGTGCAGCGGCTCATGTCCTGTAAGATTTGCAATGGAATTGTCTCCCACTCAAGTTATGAGACTTGTACAAGTTGGTGATATCGAGAAAGTTTATGAATCAAACACTTTTTGGATTTGCATCACTTGCTATACCTGCCAAGCAAGATGCCCTAGAGAGATTCAGATAACAAAAGTCATGGAAGCCTTAAGACAAATACGGCTACGGAAAGACAACGATAAGATTCAATTGAGTAACATCCAAAAAAAAGAATTGAAGATACTCCCTACAATCGCGCTGGTTAGCAACTTACGCAAGACAACGAATTAGAGGGACTGCGGATGATTAGACTACCGTATTATCCTGGTTGTGCCTTAAAAACAACTGCTAGAAACTTTGGTGTCTCAGGTATTGCAGTTGCGAAAAGACTTGAAATCGAACTAATCGAGCTTCCTAGATGGAATTGTTGTGGTGTCTTTCCTTCTTTAGTCAGTGACGATTTAATGAGGCATCTTTCTCCCTTAAGAAATTTAATAAGCGCACAAAAAATGATTAAAAGCAGGAAAGTAAAGAACGAAAAAAGGCTTGTCACTTTCTGTTCTATGTGCTATCATACTCTGAAAGAAGCAGCCAACTTTTTTAAAGACGCTGGGAAACTGGAAAAAATTAACAGTTTTCTGGAAAGGGAAAAAGAACTTCCAAGTGGTCTCAAAGAAGGTTACGGAGGCAACGTGGAAATCATGGATTTCTTAGAGGTTTTGCGGGACCTAGTTGGATTTGAAAAGATAGCTAGTAACGTTAAGAGACCCCTAAAAGGGATTAAAGTAGCTCCCTATTATGGTTGTTTTGTGCTAAGACCCAGAGAAATCGCCATTGATGACCCAGAGAATCCAACTATTTTGGAAGATCTTTTAGAAACTCTGGGGGCGGAAGTTATTGATAACCCCAATAGAAACCAATGTTGCGGAAGTTATCATACTGTGGATAGAAAAGAAATAGTAGCAAAACTAACTTATGACAACTTGATTCTTCCAATAAACCAAGGAGCCGAACTCATTGCTACTTGTTGTCCCCTTTGCACTTTCAATCTTGATTTCAGACAAAAAGAAGCAAAAAAATTCTACAGAGACTTTGAGGAAATACCAATAATGTATTATACACAACTCATGGCAATAGCCTTTGGGCTAAATAAAAGATCTTTTGGAATTGACCTCAATCTGCATCATGTCGACCCAAGTGAAACATTGAGACGTATGGAGTTAATTTAATGTTGGAAATCGAAAGAGTGAATGAAATAAAAATTCGAGCGCTACAGTTGAGTCACGAGAGTACAGCATCTTATGCAGCCGTCAAATTAGCAGCAAATAATGAAATTTCTCAAGTTGCAAGATCATTAAAATTGGAGGTTTGAGGTCATTTGAGTAAAAATGGAAAGGAAAACAACGTTCGAATATTTGTTATGGGTCAAAGATATGAGGTTCCTTCAGGTCTAACCATCCTGAAGGCAATGGAATATTCAGGTTACAAGTTCATAAAAGGTTGTGGCTGCCGAGGAGGCTTCTGTGGAGCATGTGCAACTATCTATAGAGTAAAGGGTGACTATAAATTGAGGATGGCTTTGGCTTGTCAAGAGAATGTAAAGGATGGGATGTACATAAGTCAAATTCCTTTCACTCCGGCAGAAAAGCCTTTCTATGACCTAAGAGAATTGAGTCCATCGGTGAACTCTTTTTTGGAGTATTTTCCAGAGCTAGCAAAATGCGTGAGTTGTAATACTTGCACAAAATCTTGTCCTCAGGATCTAGAAGTTATGGATTATGTTCAAGCAGCATTAAGGGGAGACATAGAGGAAACAGCAGACCTATCTTTTGATTGCGTCGCTTGCGGTTTATGTGCCACTAGATGCCCAGCTGAGATCGTCCCCTACAACGTCGCTTTACTGGCAAGGAGGCTCTATGGCAAATATGTTCTTCCTAAGGCAAAAAATATTGTAAATAGAGTAAAAGAGATAAAGGAGCGAAAATTCGACAAAAAAATTCAAGAGCTTATTGAGACTAGCGTAGAGGATCTAAAGGAGATTTACGAAAGAAGGGAGATAGAGCCAGAATGAGCAATATACAAAGAGGATATCCTGATTATATGCTTCGGTGTATTGAAGTTGTTGAAGCTACAAGGAACAAAAGGCTAAAAGAGACTTTTTCTTTCATGAACCTTAAGGAAAGGCAAGAAATACTGGAGAATTTTCATCCCGATTATAAGAAAGGAACAAAAAGACCATTAAGGATTGGCCCAAACGAGGGGTGTCCGGTTTCTAATGAGGTAGCCGACCTTCTTGAAGCCCATGCTTTGGTAAAACCTGAAGAAATTGACCTATCGCAAATAGATTTTGATGTTGACGTCTTAATCATTGGTGGTGGAGGGGGAGGTATGACTGCTGCTCTTTGGGCCAAATACAGCGGAGTCGACAGAGAAAAGATACTAATTGTACAAAAATTAAGGTTAGGAGATTCGAACTCCATAATGTCACAGGGTGGAGTACAAGCAGCAATAAGGCCTAATGATAGTCCAGTTCTCCATTATCTAGATGTCATAGGAGGTGGACACTTCTCTAACGATGTGAATCTTGTAAGAAGACTTGTTTTAGATGGCCCACTTATAATTCAATGGCACGAAGAGATTGGGGTAATGTATGATAAAGAAATTGATGGTGAAATGGTTGCAATCCATGGTGGCGGCACTTCAAAAAAGAGAATGTGTTCCGCTAGAGATTACACAGGTTTGGAAATAATCAGAAATCTAAAAGATGAGATTGTTAATGAAGGCATATCTGTTCTGGAATTCACTTCGGTGGTAGAGCTTCTTTGTGATGAACAAAAACAGGTTGTAGGTGCTGTTTTGCTAAACATGGAGACTAGAGAATATTACGTTGTAACAGCTAAATCCGTAGTTTTAACTACTGGGGGTTTTGGTAGGCTTCACATTCAAGATTATCCAACAACTAATCATTACGGAGCAACGGCAGATGGTATTGTCTTGGCTTATCGTATTGGAGCAAAACTTAGAGACCTTGATTCTGTTCAATACCATCCGACTGGCGCTGCATATCCTGAGCAGATTGTGGGATTATTGGTTACAGAAAAAGTGCGCGGATTGGGAGCTCAACTCGTAAACAAATATGGAGAACAATTTGTTAATCCGCGAGAGCCGAGAGATATTGAATCGTCAGCCATAATACGGGAATGTTATGCAATGAACAAAGGGGTGGAAACTACTACGGGGCTCAGAGGAGTCTGGTTGGACTCACCCATGATAGATTTGATTCATGGAGCGGGAACAACAGAAAAATTGCTTCCGGCAATGGTTAGACAATACAAAAGATTTTGCATCAATATAACTCGAGACCCAATTTTAGTTTTTCCAACATTACATTTTCAGAATGGAGGTATAATAATAACAGAAGAAACTGAGACATCCGTCTCAGGACTTTTTGCAGCAGGAGAAGTAACAGGAGGAACCCATGGAAGGAATCGATTGATGGGTAACTCTATACTAGATTATAGCGTATTTGGCAGAATAGCCGGAATAAACGCGGCCAAACGCGCCGAGAAGGTCAAAATCGGCAAACCGACCCTCAAACATGTGATACAGTATGAAAAGATGTTAAAGGATGCAGGAATCAAAACTGAAAGGAAAGCACCTATTTTACTACCTGAATATAGAGGTGAAAAAACACTCTCTCGGTCCTTAAGCATTCTCTGATTATGACATCTCCATAGGGGTTCCAATCATGAAGCTGCTTGAATATGAAGCAAAGAGCATTCTCGCAAAATATGGTATCGCGAGGCCACAAGGAGATTTAGTTCAATCTCCTGCCCAAGCAAGAAGGGTCGCCATGGGAATTTGCTGTCCAGTAGTAGTAAAAGCTCAAATTCCTGTGGCAGGAAGAAGTAAAGCCGGAGGGATTCTCTTTGCCTCTTCATCGGAAGAGGCTGGAGGTTTGGTGAGAAAAATGTTAAATTCAGAAATAAAAGGCTTTAATGTTCGCAAGGTGCTGTTAGAGGAAAAGATTAGTGTTAACAGAGAACTATTTTGTGCTGTAACAGTTGATCGCTCGAACAGATGTTATGTTATTATTGCTTCTTCCATGGGTGGCGTGGATATAGAAGAAGTTGCTGTAAAATCGCCTGCAAGCATTTTCAGGATGTCAATAGATCCTCTCAAAGGTTTTCAACTCTTTCATGCGCGTAAAATTGTTGGTAAATTAGGTTACTTTGGAGATCTCCAAAAGAAACTCTCGATGATTTTGCTTAGACTTTATAATGTTGCAATGGATTTTGATGCTGAACTAGCTGAAATGAATCCCATTGTTGAAACGCCGGAAGGAAAATTTGTAGCAACTGATGCACGGTTAATAATAGATGACAATGCGCTTTACCGGCATCCACAATTGAATGCGCGTAAGTTTTTGGCAGATACGGAAACTTCACATTTAGAAAGAAAAGCGTGGAAGATGGGCTTATCATATGTGAAACTTGAGGGAAACATCGGCATCATTGGGAATGGTGCAGGATTGGTGATGGCTACTCTGGATATGGTTAAGTCATTTGGAGGGAATCCAGCAAACTTTCTGGATGTCGGTGGTGGTGCTTCGGCAGATAAGATTGAATCAGCCCTCAGCATTGTTATTTCTGATGCAAATGTTGATGTTGTCTTCATGAATATTTTAGGTGGCATTACTCGATGCGATGATGTTGCGAAAGGAATTATACAAGCACTGGAAAAAAATCAAGACACAGTTCATAAGCCTATAGTTGTTCGGCTTGTTGGAACTAACGAAGAAGAAGGAACACAGATTCTCATAAAAAAAGGAGTCAATGTTTTACAGAAAATGGAAGAGGCCACTAAAAGAACTGTCCAAATTGCAAAAAGGAGAGCTTAGTTATGGGAATTTTGATTACCGAAAATACTAAAGCATTCGTTCAGGGAATAACCGGAAATCAAGGCAAATTCCATACAAAATTAATGCTTAACTATGGAACTAAAATTGTTGCTGGAGTTACTCCTGGGAAAGGCGGTGCTTTTGTTCACGGAATTCCGGTCTACAATACGATGAAAGAAGCTGTTAGAAAACATGAAGCCACCGCATCTGTACTATTTGTTCCCGCTCGTTTCGCATTAGACGCTGCTGTTGAAGCTATTGAAGCAGGTTTAGAGACCTTAGTGATTATTACTGAAGGCATCCCTATTAAAGACACGATACAACTACTGGCAAAAGCAAAAAGATGCAATGTAACTGTCGTCGGTCCTAACACGCCGGGTGTTATTACCCCTAGTAAGTGTAAACTTGGAATCATGCCAGCTCATGTTTTTAGAAGAGGGGTCGTAGGCGTTATATCCAGAAGTGGAACATTGACATTTGAGATTGCGGCTGAACTTACATCAATGGGATTAGGCCAATCAACTTGCGTTGGGTTGGGTGGAGATGCAGTTGTTGGTTTAAGCTTTGTTGAGGCCCTTAAGATGTTCAAAGCGGATAAAACCACGAAAGCCATTGCTTTAATTGGTGAGATCGGTGGAAACATGGAAGAATTAGCTGCGGAATATCTTCTTAATGATGATTACCAAAAACCTGTAATTGCCTTTGTTGCTGGAAAAAGTGCTCCGCCTGGGAAGAGAATGGGTCATGCAGGAGCCATAATTGACGGAGTTATGGGAACTGCTGAAAGCAAGATTGAAGCTTTTAGAAAAGCTGGAGTTTTGACGGCTGAAAAACCAAGTGATGTTGCAAGAGTATTGAGGAACGTGCTAAACCAGCATACATAAAATCGCATGGCTCAGTAGCTTAAATTTTTGAGGAAAATGTCGCGTGTATAAAATCTGATGTTACATATTTCACGATTTTTCGTTCATGATTTGGTCTATATGTCTTATTAAGAAGTCTTTGGTATATGCTCCCACGCTTAATCCCCTTTTTTCCGCGATTTTGCAGATTAGTTCATAGTATTCCATTTCTTTTTTGTTATTTGTATCCCAGGTCGTCCTTACTATTGTATATGCCCCTTTGGGAATTCCACGTTTCAACTTTTTTACGTTTATCCTTTCCAGCTCTTTTTTGAAGACATCAAAGCCTTCTGCTTCTAATGTTTCAGCTAGTTTTTCTTCCATAACTTCTCCTAACTTCATCTTAGCAACAAGCAAACCATTGGTGAAGTTTAGCAGACCCTTTGATAGAACTTTTTGCATTCTTGGACTTAATTCCAGAACCTTCAGCCAATCACTTAAATTCGATCGAGGTATACCTAGTTTTTTCGCTGTTGTACGTAGAGAAAGATTTGATCCATCGATGACCTTTTTCAGTCCCTTGGCGCGCGCGATAGGGTCCATAGACTTGCGAAAAATTTCTAAATTTTCAATCAACGATGCCTCTCGAGCCTCTTGGTTTGTCACAATCTCAATCAGGCAGTCTTCTCCTACCACAAAATATTTTGCTCCTAAGGCTTTTTTTGCTAGAAATCTTCTTCTTCCAACAAAAACACCATATTTTTCATTTTCTGGCCTAGCCTTAAAGGGAGCGATTATTCTTCCGTTGGTCAAATTCGATATTAGTTGTCGGTCTTCTTTAGATTTTCCGAAGGGTTCGCCAAAACGCACATTCAATAGTGATACATGAAACTTCTCGACTGGAATTCGAGTTCCTACTTCTGGTAACTTTTCTTTCATATTTGTCGCTCTCCACATGTATAATAATAGGACTTGTTAATCCTAAATTTTCCTGTGCTAGTAGAGAGGGAAATCTCCTCCGAAATATATGCCCTGCTTAGGGAAAAAGGTAATGCTTAATGCACGTGCTGGGTGCAAAATTGCTTTTACATCGATTTATTTTCAATTCACAAAACTACTTTTTTGGCCATAGTTAGAGAAAGTATAGCCATTTTTGCATAGAGTCCGTTCTCTGCCTGTTCATATATTACAGAGTTTGGCCCGTTCAAGACTTGGTCTGTCACCTCTTCACCTCTAGCAACTGGTAACACATGAGCGACGATAGCAGGCTTGTCCATTAGATTAGTTACCTGTTTCTGTTCAAGCCTCCAATTCCTATATTTATTATGTATCTCTATCTCCGCATCATTTCCAAATTTACTCGCACCTATTTCGCTTAATTTAGATGAAATCCAGCTTCTCGGAAAAACAACATTTGCATTCCGAAGTGCTTCTTGGAAATCGTGACTGATTTCTAAACTACCACCGCTTTCAGATGCATTATTTCTTGCCATTTCAACAATTTTCGGATCAATTCCGAATTCGCGAGGGTAAACTAAGACTACATCCATTCCAAACCTTGTCGTAATGAGTAATTCTTCTTGAATGCTGCATCTTCCTTTCAACTTGCTAGAATATGCCCACATGATGGTGTACTTTTTTCTTTTCAAATGCCCAAGTCTTTTTTTCAATGTCATGATATCTCCCATGGCCTGGGTTGGATGGTAAGTGCAACAAGCCATATTGATTACAGGGACTTCCGCAATTCTAGCAAAATCCTCAACAATTCTACGTCCATTGCCATACTTGAAGTCAATAGCCTCATCTTGCACTCTTATTCCAATAGCATCACTATACAGTTCATACATTTTAGCAACATCTATCAAACTTTCTTCGACTCGGGCATTTCTCATATCCATAATTGAAGCATGACCTCCAAGGACTTCTGTCGCTGTTTCAAAAGCCCCTCTGGTTCGAGTGGATGGAGAATAAAGTAGCATACGAAAAATTTTTCTGTTAAGAATCTTTGGCGGAAGCCCTCCTCGCTGTTTCATAACCTTGAATTTATTTGCAAGAGCCAATGCATCATTCAGTTCATCAATAGTCCAATCTTGAGTGGTAATGAGATCTCTTCCGTAAATATCCGTCAATTTTTTCATCCCATTCTATCATTAATTATTTTTGGGACAATATGCAAAGAATGATGCGCGTACATTGTTACTTTCTAAGTTTTCTCTTTTAAAGATTTATAGCTCCCCTACAGAGACTTGATATGAGTAAGGCACTTCTACCGTTTGAAGGATTTTAGAATCTCTATATTGCCATCTTTTAGACTTTCCAGTCTCTTTACTTCTGCGTATATGATCTCATGCTCGAAGTGCGCGTGCGTTCGGGAGCCAGTTTTGGGATTCATTTCTGCTAACTGATGAGGTGAATTCTATGGTCGGGTCTTCTTTTATTGTCTTCCCAACGATGAGCGAGCTGGTTCTCTCAATGTCAGTCATGTTGTACATTATTTCAAGTTTTTGTATGAAATCTTCCCTATCATCTGATAGTGTTAAAACGACAAAATCATTATCTCCAAATACGAAATAAACCCCTACGACACCTGGGATTTGAGCGAGCTTTTCTCCTATTTTCTTGTGGTAGTCTGGACCGTACTTTCCACGTACAAAAGTGATAGAAGTGAATCTTTTTCCAAGTTTCTGTGAATCGAGTCTTACACTCCACCCGGTAATTATTTTCTCCGCTTCCAACCTCTTTATTCGATAATGCACTGTTGATTTCGGTACTCCCAACTGTTTGGCCAGTTTTTTTATTGGAATTCTACAATTTTCTTGTAATATTTCAAGGAGCTTAAAGTCTAATTGATCAAGTTTCAGGCTTTCTTTGGTCAAAATGTTATCCTCATTAGTTTGTTATTTTAACTCCCTTTTAAGTTCATTTATTTAAAAATCTTCTATATAGCACACATAATATTTTTCCAAGAATTAAGTTTTTAATTGCCTATTTGCCCATATACGAAAGATTTATTTACACAAATTCCAAATAATTAATGCGGTATTAGACGGTGAAAAACGAAAGGAACATTACTGGATCTGAAATAAAGTCTTCAGCAAAGAGAATTGGTCAGCTTTACCCCATATTGGTAGATTATCATGGTAATATTGTTGATGGTGTTCATCGGTTTAAGGCTAATGAGAACTGGAGGAAAGTAAAACTAGAACACATCAAGACAGAACAAGACAGACTGATTGCTAGGATTGTCAGCAACAACGCTAGAAGAAATGTGCCTAAAGAGGAGAAAATTAATACATTGAATAGGCTGGGTGAAATCTTCCTTGACCATGGATTAGAACCTGGAAGAATAGCATATGAAATTGCAAAGGAAACCGGAATGAGCTACCGATGGGTAAGTAAATACTTGCCAAATAAGTTTAAGGACGACCTACAATCAGACAGAAAGAGATATAAATGTGTACGCGCGCGAAAATCGGTTGCATCTTGTGCATCCGTGGCCGAAAATTTTGTAGATCCTCCTGAAGGTTTTCTTGACATAGTTGCCTACAAAAACACAGATTTTGTTAGTTTTACGATGAAAAAGTGTCATTTTGACAAGCTAAAGAAAAAAGCTGACAGGCTGGGGACAACGCCGATCAAGTTGATTTACAATGGAATACAATTAATACTGAGAACTAAAGCTAAACATGTTAGCCCAATAAAAAAGATAAATACGTCGATTGTCAATCTTCACGAAGAGTTAAGAGTACATGCAAAATGAAAGATGAAGCTGCCCACATTATATGTCGGATTTTTCTAATGATGATTTTGCAGCTTATTATATACGTTACACGCAGGCAAACGAAAGGTCTAAGAAAGATGTCCAATCAATATTGTCTGAAAGTTTCAAAACTTTAAGCAAGGAATGAAAAAGCATGAACGTAGACCTTTCCACTGAACTAGCTGGTGTGAGGCTGAAGAATCCGATAATAGTGTCTTCCGGTCCACATGGAAGAGATGGAAAAACCATCAGGGAAATTTCTAAGTATGGACCTGCTGCAATTGTAACAAAAACAATAGTCGGTCCAAAACCTGCACCAGATCCACTACCCTGTTTGGCTAAAGTAAATGGGGGGCTTCTAAATTGTAGTTTAGCAAGCGGCATTTCCGCTGAGAGATGGTTTAACGAAGAATTTAGAATTGCGAAACAAGGAAAAGCCAAAGTTATCGCAAATTTAATGGGACCTACGCTTGAAAAGACTGCAGAATTAGCAATAAACGCTGAGAAGTCTGGAGCTGACATCATAGAGGTCGGAGTTCCTAATGCATGTCCCCACACACCAGAAATTTTAGCAGCCATGTTTCCTGATAAAACATGTTCCGAATTGACCTTAAACAATCCTGAACCGATGGTAGAAGTGCTAAAGACTGTTAAGGAAGTTGTAAGTATACCCGTAATGGTTAAGCTTGGTCATGCTGTCCCTGCGATTAAGTTTGCCAAAGTAGCCGAGAAGAATGGGGCTGACGCTATTTCGGCAACCGATTCTTGGGGGCCCGCATTAGCTATCGACATTAGAACCGGCCAGCCCCTGTTAGGAGGGCCTCGAGGAGTAGGTGGTTTCAGTGGGCCATCCATCAAGCCGCTCGCTCTCAGAATTGTATTTGATATAGCGCAAAATGTAAAAATACCTGTCGTCGGAATCGGGGGCATCTCCACTTGGAATGATGCCGTTGAATATTTCATGGCCGGTGCAAAGTGTGTACAGGTGTGTACTGCGGGGAACCTGAAAGGTCCTAAGGTATATGAAAGAATAATCAAAGGTCTAGAGAAATATCTTATTCAACGTAACCTCAGGAACTTTGATAAAGTAATAGGTCTAACTTTAAAAAAGGTTAAGCAAAGAAAAATCGAGAAAAAACAGATAATATTGAAGCCAATCCCACCTGTTGTAGATAAAAATAAATGTACTGCTTGTAAGCTATGTGAAACCTCTTGTGTTTATGGTGCAATAAAGGTAAACCAAGTTGCCGAAGTAGATGAGGGAAAATGTTATGGTTGTGGAATATGTGCTACCGTGTGCCCAAAAAGAGCTATTACTTTAAGATACTACTAATAAAAAGTGTAACACTGACACTGCATATGCAATAAGTTATCCTTTGCAGACGGCCTTTTTCGTAAATAAGCGGCTGCACGCGCGCACATACTTAAAAAGATTTTAATAACTCCTAAATTTATTTCATGACAAACACATTAAGGCGGTAAATTTATGCGCGAACCAAATTGGAATGAAGCCCCAAAAATCGTTGTTCCACCACCAGGACCAAATGCGGTTAAAGTAGTCAATGCTACTAACCAGTCAGTTAGTAAATTATGTTTAGGAATCTCAAGAGTGAATTCAATTTCAGAAGGACATTGGGAGGGGGGGATCCCTTTAGTAATGAATCAAGGAAAGGGGGCAGTTATTGAAGATGTTGATAATAATTTGTTTATTGATTTCTCAGCGGCAATAACTGCTGTTAATGCGGGTTATGCAAACCCCGTCATTAACAAAGCCATACATGAACAAATTGAAAAGTTTCAGCACATATACGAATATCCTACTATGGTCAGGGCTAACACAGCCAAGCTTCTTCAAGAATTAACCCCGGGCATTTTTGAAAAACGCGTTTTTTTCACAAATTGTGGAACAGAATCTGTAGAGATGGCCATTCGTTTGGCAGAGGTCAGCAGCGGCAAATCCGAGATAATTGGGTTTCATAATTCTTTTCATGGGAAAACAAGGGCTTCTTTAGGTGTAACAACAAGCTCTCAAAGATATCGACAGCGACTTCGAAAACTCCATGGTAATTACCATACTCCGTATCCCCTTTGCCATATGTGTCCATGGAAAATGGAACATCCAGATTGCGGAATTTACTGCGTGGATTGGATAGACCGCATTATAAAACAAGAGACTAAAGGGGACATAGCCGCAATTATAGCGGAGATACATTCTGGAGCAACATTTGTTCCTCCTAAAGATTTTTGGCCAGCAGTGATTGAGAAATGCCGAAACTATAACATATTGTTCATTGCAGATGAAGTTCAAACCGGCGCTGGGCGAACTGGGAAGATGTTTGCTTCCGATTGGTACAACATTGAACCAGACATAATTACGATAGCTAAAGGCCTTGCTAATGGGTTGCCTACAGGAGCAGTTATTGCTCGAAAAGACATAATGGAAAATGAAGTCATGGAACCTTACTATGGGATGTTCACGTCCACTTTTGGTGGAAACGCCGTGATGATGGCTGCGGCAGAGGCATCTCTGAAGTTCTATCGAGATTCCGGTTGCGTTGAAAATGCACGAATCCAAGGAGAGTATCTTATCAAACGATTGAATGAAATGCTTGATCAATACAAAGCTATAGGAGAAGTTCATGGGCGGGGATTGCTCATAGGTTTATTCTTTGTAGACGAAAACGGGAATCATACTAATCGTTCAGCAAGCACGTGCAAGAGCTTCATTCGCGAGTGCTTTAAAAGAGGTCTTCAAATATGGAATACAGGGCCTTGGGGTGATGCTGTAAAAATCTGTCCACCACTAATCATCAGCCGGGAACAAATTGACAAAGGTCTTGCAGTTTTTGACGAAGCTTTGAAAGTTGTGGATTACAAGTAATTTCGCTTTAGTCCACAAAACATTCTTTTTAGTACTTTATGATGAGTGCATACATGCTTCCAAATGTCATTTTTCTGTAATAAGAATGAAAAAATCTTCCGAAATTCTAATTTGCAACGATAAAACTTTTATCTATAAATTAGAGCTACGAGCTTGCAAACTGAATTTGGGCAATAGCTTCAAACTCTTTTATATCGGGTTTTATCGTTGGAGGTTCCTTAAATTGGTTTTTAACAATTTCTGGGTCTTTCAAGCCGTGACCAGTTATGAGGACAACTGCTGTTTCGTCTTTCTTGACAGTTCCCTCGTTTATGAGCTTTATCAACCCTGCCAGAGAAGCGACACCAGAAGGTTCTGCGAATATCCCTTCTGTTGAAGCAAGAAGTTTCTGTGCCTCTATTATTTTTTTATCTGTTACTGTTTCAGCCAATCCTCTTGTCTCCTTCAAAGCAATCAAAGCAGTATCGCCATCCCAAGGAAAGACGTCCGAAAGACCGCCTGCAATAGTATTGGGAAAACCCCAAGGTTGTATGTCGGATGGTAACTTATTAAGCCTGAATGCTCGAACCAATGGGGCACAACCTTCCGATTGTATAGCAATCAATTTTGATGTAGATTTAATGAAATTGAGGTTTTGAAAATCATTAAAGCCTTTCCAAATGCCGGACAATAAACATCCAGAACCAGTGGGGATTGCCACCCAATCCGGCGGAATCCATTTCAGTTGTTCAATAAGCTCGAAAGTTATTGTTTTAGGGCCCTCAACTTGGTATGGATTAAAGGGACCGAAACTTGGACAAGGATACCAACCATACCGTTCTACAACCTGAGAAAGCATTTGAACCGTGGGGTCTTTACCCTTTTTGACGGTTTTTACACGAAACACATGCGTCCCGTAAAGACGAATTTGAGCAAGCTTAGCTTCAGGTGCAGATTCAAGCACAAAAGCGAAACATCTTAACCCCGCTTTCGCACAATAAGCAGATAGTGCTGCTGCAGCATTTCCACTGGAAGCTGTAGTCGTAGTTTTAATACCAAACTCAACGGCTTTCGAAACACCAACAGTCATTGAACGATCTTTAAACGAGCCTGTAGGATTACGAGTCTCATCCTTTAAATACAAATTTTTTAATCCAATTTTCTTGGAAAGTCTTTTACATCTGAGCAAAGGGGTTCCTCCTGCTTTGAGAGTTATGATGTTTTTCTTCTCTCTAACAGGAAGTAATTCATAATATTTCCAAACGCTATTAGGACGTTGACTTAAAGTCTTCTTGGTGAATTTTTTTGATAAAGTTGAATAATCATAGCTGATATCTAATCGACCACCATCTTTCTTAGAGCACATGCATATATGCTCATCAACCGAGTAGACCTTACCGCAGCGGGTACATCGCATCTCTGTAATGAAAGACAATTATTTTCACGCTCTTTAAGGTCCATTCAGATGTTCAATAACTAATTGTCTTCTGTTTTAACTCGCCACTATTTGCTGCAATCTCTTTATGTTGAACCGTGGTTTTTCTCCGTAAAATCGAACATGTTCCTACTAATGACCACGGACTCTTCAAATTGTTCAGTTTGTTCTTCGAGAACATTGGATTAACCTTACCCCAGAGCTGAACTTATAAGGTTATGGGAATTTTAGTGTTGAAAAGTTGTAGATAGCTAACGCATCCTTGGATATAAAAAATTATTATGTGCCGTATGCTTTTGTTCAATTTTTTCGTAATCTTTTATCTCATATGTGCGTGATATTGGTGTTTAAACTGTAAAACTATTACTTCTTTGCAGTGCTATCTTGATAGCGCCAGAAGTCGCCAGAATTCTCTTAACTAGCGTTGGGGACGATTTGCGTACCTCTTCGTCCAAGTAATGCCCGTTCAATATTCTCTATATTCGTGATAACTGCTTTTTTTCCTCCCTGTTCAAGGAAATTGATAACCGCCTGAATTTTTGGGCCCATATTACCTGGGGGAAAATGCCCTTCTTCATAGAATTTTTTTGCCTCGGCCAGAGTCATTCTGTGCAACAGTTTTTCATTTGGTGTCCTAAAGTTGAGTGCTACGTTCTCTACGGTGGTAGAAATGAGGAAAATGTCGGCGTTTATTTCGATGGCCAGAAGCGCAGAAGCATAGTCTTTATCGATAACGGCTTCAACACCCTTCAATTCGCCATTTTCTTTGATGATGGGGATACCTCCGCCGCCTAAAGCGATTACCACGAATTCATTGTCAATTAGAGTCTTAACGGCATCAAGTTCAATGATCCGCATGGGCATGGGTGAAGGCACTACTCGCCTCCAGCCACGTTTAGCGTCCTCAGCCATTTTCCATCCTCGTTTGTCCATGTACTCTTTTGCTTCATCAAAATTGTAAAACGGACCAATGGGTTTTGTTGGATTACAAAAGGCAGGATCATTATTGTCTACTAGTACTTGGGTAACCACAGTGGCAATTCGTTTCTCAATACCCCTCCTTTTTAACTCGTTATACAGACATTGTTGGATCATATAACCGATAGCCCCTTGGGTGTCAGCTACACAAGAATCAAGTGGCACAGTATGAAGTACTTTGTTGGCTAAATCGGAACGTAACAAAATGAATCCTACTTGGGGTCCATTGCCATGGGTTATAATAGTGTCCCAGCCCTTCTTTATCATGCGCGCAATTTGGACGCATGTCTGTCGAGTAGCCTCAAATTGATCAGGCACAGTTTGATTATCCTTAGATTTGATTAGAGAATTGCCGCCAATAGCTACAACCGCAAGTTTTGCCATTTATCTTCTTCCTTTCTGATCATCCTTTGCTATTTGATGAGCACACATGCTCTTGAATACTGTCCGTTTTTAAATGTTTATCCATTAATATTGTTTCTAAGCCTGCACAGTTTTAATAATATCACTCATCTAGCTGCTATGCAATCAGATTGTATTTTAATGTATAACGGAAGCATTCCATTGCATTCCAAGAAGGCAAAATTGAAGAATTATTTGTAATCATGGGCAAGTATTATTCGAAGTAATATAAACCCCACGTGTCCCGCAATATTTAAAAAAGAACGGTGCAGAATAGAAGCTGTGATTAAAGTTTTGAAGCTATACATACGATACAGAAATGCAAGTGTACAATGTCTTTTCAAGCAGTACTCCCCAAAGAAGGGGTAAAAGGTGATTAATGATTTTCATCAAGAATAGAAAGGAACTGCTTTCTTATGGTAATAGGGAAGGGAAAAGGATAGCGCTAGACATAATTGAATGTGCTTTAAAGGCAATAGACCCTTATTATATCATTAAAAAAAAGGTTTTTGTTGACAATAACGTATTAACTGTCGGTCAATTGAAATATGATCTATCAAAAATTCAGAATATTTACGTAGTTGGTGCCGGAAAAGGAACCTTACGAATGGCTGAAGCGTTAGAAGATATTTTAGGAGATATTATCAAACAAGGGATCATAATAGAGAAACGAGTGAAAGGGCACAAGAATTATTCTTTGAAAACAATAGAGATTGTGGAAGCAGGTCATCCCTTACCAGATGAAAGAGGAGCAAAAGGGGCAGAAAAAGTTGTTAAAGTAGCAAAGCGTGCCCAGTACGGCGACCTTGTGTTTGTTTGCATAGCTGGTGGTTGCTCTTCACTAATGCCTCTGCCAGTTGAAGGCATAAGCCTAGAGGATAAGAAAAGGGTAAATGATCAGCTACTAAAATGCGGTGCCACTATAGAGGAAATTAACACTGTTAGGAAGCATATTTCAGCCATAAAAGGCGGAAGGCTCGCCAAACTTATTAGCCCCGCCGAAATAATCAATTTTCTAGTCATAGATGAAGTGGCCGGTCTTCCTTGGGGTCCTACCGTCCCAGATACAACCACGTTTGAGGATGCTATATATGCCCTTCAAAAATATGATTTATTTGAAAAAGTTCCGAATTCTGTAAAAAAACATCTTGAAAAGGGTTTGAGTGATCCGAGTTTAGAAACCCCAAAGCCTAGAGACTTTGAAGGATTAAAAGTTCATAATCTTGTTCTAGCAGATAATAACCTTGCATGTGAAGCAGCTAAAAGAAAGGCTGAAGAAATTGGATTTAACTCCATGATTTTGTCCACTTTCTTGGAAGGGGAAAGCCGTGAAGTGGGTATTGTTCTAGCTTGTATCGCGAAGGAAGTTGAGGAGAATGGTAGACCCATTAAACCCCCTTGTGTAATCATTTTAGGAGGGGAAACAACGGTTACGATAGTGGATGAACATGGTGAAGGCGGACGTAATCAAGAGTTAGCGTTAGCTTCTTCTATGAAGATAAATGGAAGCGAGGGTATAATAATTTCATCCATTGGCACCGACGGAACAGACGGTCCTACTAACGTAGCAGGAGGTATCGTTGACGGTTATACAGTTGAAAGAGCAAAAGATAAACAAATTGATATTTTCATGAACCTCAAAAAACACAATTCATCATATGCATTAAAACAACTTAAAGGCGCCATTTTCACTGGACCTACCGGAACAAATGTTATGGATCTTACACTTGTAGTTATAACCAATCAGGCATCATAGTTACAGCAATAGAATGACACCCACAAAGCATGCGTGTGTCAAGTGGTTACAAAAACCATACCTAGAGCGGAATTCGATAATCCCTTCCAGCGTATATTGCTGCCTCTTTTAGCTCTTCCTCAATCCTGATTAATTGATTAAACTGCGCAACTCTTTCGCTTCTTGTTGGTGCCCCATTTTTTATTTGCCCTGCATTTAATGCAACTGTTAAATCAGCAAGCCAAGTATCCTCCGTTTGTCCAGACCGTTCAGAAACGAGAACACTGAATTGATTTCTATTTGCATATGAAGCTGTTTCCAGAGCTTCAGTCAGAGTACCTATCTGGTTTACTTTCAAAAGAATCGTGTTTGCAGCGTGCATTTGTACTCCTTTCATTAGACGTTTGATATTTGAAACAAAGGTATCGTCTCCAACTATTTGGATTTTGAGTCTCCTTGTGAGTTCAGCATGTCCTTCAAAATCATCTTCAAACAATGGGTCCTCTATTGACTTCAAAGGATAAGTCTTAACAAAATCTTCATAAATATCCATTAGTTGTTCACGGTTGATCTTCTTCCCTCTATACGTGTATAAGCAGGTTTTCTCATCATACATATGTGTTGCAGCCACATCATTGGCCAATATGAAATCATCGCCATATCCTTCTTCGTCGATAGCCTTTAAGATTATCTCGTAAGCTTCTCTCGGATCACTTACCCCTGGCGGTGAGAATGATCCTTCATCACCAGTATTCAATGAATATTTCCCATATTTTTTTGTTAGCATTTCACCTAACGTGTGATAAACTTCGGAACCCATTTGCATAGCTTCAGCGAAAGTACCAGCTCCGATGGGCATAGCATTAAATTCTTGAAAATCAAAATCAGTGGCTGCAAGTTTGCCACCGCATATAAAAAGAAACATTGGTACCGGTAGAACATGAACATTAGGGCCACCAATATACCGATAGAGAGGCAAATGTAGCGTATTTGCCGCTGCTTTTGCGACAGCCATGGATGTAGCAACCATGACATTTCCTCCCAAATTCGATTTATTTTCGGTGCCATCATTTTCGATCAGCATATAATCTATTTCCCTTTGTTGCTCAACGTCCCTACCTTTGAGCAATGGAGCTATTTTTTCATTTACAATTTTCACAGCCTTCTGAACACCCAACCCGTTGTATCTTTTGCCTCCGTCTCTTATTTCAAAAGCTTCATATTTTCCCCTTGAACGACCTGCTGGCGTGTCAGCACGTCCTAACACTCCATCTTCGGTTAGCACATCAACTTCTAGTGTTGGGTTTCCTCTACAGTCCAGAATCTCTCTTGCTTTAATTGCTTTTATGCATGAATTATCCAATTTCAAACTTTCTCCTTTGAAGCAAATCGATAAACCAATCAGTCGAAGATAAATTTTGTGGGTTCTAATATCTAGAATCTTTTCTCTTTTGAAGTTGCAATTTATTCACGAGGTTTTTTGGAGTTTCACCACTCAAAATTCGTATTATTTCTTGGCTTACAGCCATAGAGGTGGCAACTAGTGCATCCTCGGAGTTACCTGCACAATGGGGTGAAACTACTACATTATTAAATTTTAGTAGAGGGTTTTCTGGATCGATTGGTTCCTTTGCAAAAACGTCTAGTCCCGCTCCGGCGAGTTTCTTCTCTTCCAACGCTTTAATCAAGTCTTTTTCCACGATAATTGGTCCTCTAGACGCATTAAACAAGTACGCTGTAGGCTTCATCAAGTTTAGTTCCTTTGTACCGATCATATCCTTAGTCTTTTCATTTAGAACCACATGTAGAGTGATAAAATCGGATTCTCTAAGAAGCTTTTCTAGGCTAACCAATTCTGCATTTTTTTCTTTTGCGGCATTAATGCTCAGGTAAGGATCATATGTTAAGATGTGCATTTTAAAACCACTTGCTATTCGAGCAACGCGAGACCCTATTGCTCCCAACCCGACGATGCCGATGGTTTTTCCATACAAGTCCTGCGCTACCAATTCCTGTGGAATCCCAGTTTCTTCACGACTTACCCATCCTCCCTTCCGAACAAAAGCGTCGGTTCTACGCAGTTTCCTTGAAAGCGTAAGCATTAAAGCGAAGACGTGCTCCGCCACTGACTCCGCATTTGAACCTTTGGTGTTGACTACATAGATTCTTCGATTAGAGGCTGCTTCAACGTTTACATGATCGTATCCAACACCCCACACAACAATACCCTTAAGGTTTGGGGAAGAATCCATTATGCGACCAGAAATTTCAAAATATTCTGTCGCAATTACGGTAGGTTTGATTTCTTGGAGCATCTTCACGAATTCATCTTCGGAATTACAACTAGTCAATATTACTTTTCCAAAACGTTCAATGTTAGTTAATGCTTCAGTGGTCATGAAAAAATTGTCGGCAAATACTACAGTAGTCTTTTCTTTTTCAGATGTTTTCTTCAATCCAACGCACCATATATTTATTAATGTTCTACTGCCCTCAACGCTTCTTCGAATATCTCAAGACCTATGTTTGTCTGTTGCTGGTTTATTATGAGAGGGGGCGCAAATCTCAAACTAGATTGCCCAGCACCAAGCAAAAGAATTCCTCTCTTGAATGCTTCTGTTATCAATTCGTTACGCTCTTCTATTGCAGGGGCCTTGGTTTTCCTATTCTTGACAAGTTCAATACCTATCATCATACCTTTGCCACGAACATCACCAATTATATTGTGTGTTTTTTGCATTTCTTTGAACCGTTTGATCATATATCCACCTAAATTCGCCGCGTTTTCCACAAGTCGTTCTTTACGAATGATTTTCAAAACAGACAATGCTGCCGCCATTACTATCGGATTTCCGCCCAAAGTGTTTTCGTGTGATGTTGGAGTCCAATCCATCGTTTTGCTTTTTGTTATGCAAGCACCACAAGGTAATCCACCTGCCATAGCTTTTGAAATACACATGATCTCTGGTTCGATTTTCCAATGATCACAAGCCCACATTTTTCCAGTTCTAGCGAATCCCGTTTGAACTTCGTCGTCTATGAGGATTATACCATTCTCTTTACAGATTCTTGCTAATCTAGGTAGAAACTCTTTTGGAGGGACTATGTAGCCTTCTGCTCCTTGTATTGGCTCAACGAGTATTCCAGCAGTCTCTGCAGGGTTTACAATCTTTTTGAAAACAACGTCCTCAAGAAAGTCGAGGCAATATAACCCACATTCAGGATATGATTGCTTAAACGTACAACGGTAACAATATGCATATGGAACATGAACGACGCAGGGCATCATTGGAGCATAATATCTTCTCGGGGAAATACCTGTCGTTGTAAATGACAACGAACCTATTGTTCTTCCATGGAAACCACCGATGAAGCCAATAAAATAGTATCTCTTGGTGTGCCATTTTGCGACTTTGATGCCGCATTCAACAGCTTCTGTCCCACTATTGGTGAAAAAAATTCTCTTTTTGAATTGGCCTGGAGTTATTTTGAATAGCTCCTCGGCAAGTTCGACTTGAGGAACAGTATAATAATCGCAGCTATTAACGTGGTCACATTTATCTACCTGTTCTTTTATTGATTTCACGACATGGGGATGTCTATGACCAACATTAGCCACAGCTATTCCCGATCCCAAGTCCAGAAATATATTACCATCAAGGTCTTCTACCCATACTCCGTCGGTCTTCACGCCCACTAGGGGAGCTGTTCGGGTTAGTGAAGGGGAAAGAGCCTCTTTGTCGCGTTCAATCAGCTTCCTAGCTCGAGGACCAGGAGGAGTAACAACTATTCTTGGTTTAGTAACATCAATCAACTTGTAAGTTCTCCGTATTGTTACATTGCCTTTTTTCAAGCCAATTAAAAAGCTTTTCTGGGCACTTGCGTAAAAAGTCTAAAACTTGTGTACCTTTCGTTTAGAGTTCAGTCAAATCATTGTTTCCTGATACTCTCCTTTAGTCCCTCCCCAAGAGGGATACTCGTATGCTAACTTTAAGCCTCGTTGAAGAATAGCATGCATTGATATCTCAACATTAATTCCAAAATCGAGATTACTCTCGGAAAAGCTCCACTACTCATGATTTAGTTTATTTACTTAAGGCCAAAATCCAAGGGATCTTTCTGCTTCTGCAACTCGTTTCACAGCCAAAATTGAAGCGGAAGTTCTCGTATCCTCTTCGTATTGTTTTGCGGTATTACAAACCTCCTTAAAAGAACAAATCATTTTCCTTTTGAGCTTACGATTGACTTCCTCCCTAGTCCAATGTTCCCGATGCAAATTTTGAACCCATTCAAAATAGCTAACAGTTACACCCCCTGCGTTGGCTAGAATATCTGGAATCACAAATATGCCTTTTTCAGTAAGAACCTTATTGGCATAAGGAGTAGTAGGTCCGTTGGCGCCTTCTGCAATAATTTTAGCCCTAATATTATTGGCGTTAGCTCTGGTTATTTGGTTCTCAATTGCTGCAGGAATTAAAAGGTCACAATCCATTTCAAGTAACTCTTGATTGGTTATGTTGGTACAACCCTTAAATCCTACAACTGAACCAGTTTTCTGTTTATGTTCAAAAACTTTGTCTGGGTTTATTCCTCTAGTATTTTGGATCCCATTCTTCGAATCGCTTACCGCAATGATTTTGAACCCTAAGTTATGTAGCAGTCTCGCAGAGTTCCACCCTACCTTTCCATATCCTTGGATGGCTATGGTTGAACCTTTCGGCTTTATTTTCAGGTTTTTGATAGCCTCACTTATGCAAAAAACGAGGCCTTTGGACGTAGCTTCCTCTCTTACCTCAGAGCCTCCCAGATGTATAGGTTTACCAGTAACAACTTCAGGCACAGCGTAGCCTTTAATTTGGCTGTACGTATCCATTATCCAAGCCATAGTTTGAGAATCTGTCCCCATGTCTGGAGCAGGTACATCTTGATAAGGCCCTATCATTTGCATAACCATGGAAGTGTATCTTCTCGTTAAACGTTCCAGTTCCCGGATTGACATTTTTTTGGGGTCACAAGAAACTCCGCCCTTAGCGCCACCATAAGGGATATCCAAAACAGCGCATTTCCAAGTCATCCACATTGAAAGTGCCGTAACCTCATCCAAATTAACGTTAGGATGATATCGCACTCCACCTTTGAATGGTCCTCTTGCATCATTGTGTTGTACTCTACATCCCGTTAGGACTTGGACCTCTCCGTTTTCCATCTCTATTGGTATAGATACAATTAATGATCGTTTTGGAACTTTCAGGAATTCATGAAGACCTGATTCAAGATTTAAAATTTCAGCCACAATTTTCAATTGTTGTAATGCTGAATCTAGCGCTTCGGCATTTTGTTTGAACATAATTTTATTCTTCCTAATTATTGGATCATGTTTAATGTTAATGCCAATTCACGTAGAATCTGATTATGCCCATGTGTATCTTCCTTACGGGTTATTGGTATTGTGAACCTGTTCAGCGATCTTGTAAAATAAATACACAACACTTTTTCCTCCTCGCTCTTATCCTCGACATAACGACTAATATTAAAAATTTTGCATGCATTTCTCTTGGGTATTGGTTTGTCCCCAGACGATTTTAACAGATTTTTATTTCTCCTTTTGGGAATTTGATAAACTTTTTGGGCTTCACACTTCCTTCTGGTTCTTTAGGAGTTAACATCGTGACCTTTTTAATGGTCTGGATTTTGTCCGTTTTTCTATTGTTCAGTCTTTTCTACTAACATGTGAGTTATAAAAACGGTAAGCGGCTGAAAAATGATTTAAACTATAGAGCAGTTGAATGTTTTTTGGTTGAATATATGGAAGCAGATAAATTTCGCGAGCGCTTTCAGGCTACAGTTCAATTTCGTATATATTTAGTTGTTTTTTTGGTCGTGTTGTCCTTTTCTATCATGAACCTCGTGGTTCCTCTTTATGCCTTCCGAATAGGAGCCACTCAAATTCAGTTGGGTTTATTAGGCTTTGTCTATTTTGGGGCGTCTGTTCTTTTTTGCCCCCTTTTTGGAAGGCTTTCTGATAAGGTTGGTAGACCGACGGTTCTTCTAATATCTATTTTGGGGAACATAATAACAACTGTTTTAATGGTGCAAGTGAATAGTATTTTTCCCCTTATTTTTCTTAGAGCACTTCAAGGCGTAGCAGCATCGGCTTTTTGGCCTATTATGGAGGCTTTGGTGGTTGATATTGCTCCGTCGTCTAAAATGGGAGAAGCCATTGGACTCTACAGTTTTTCTTATGGCTTATCCTTCATGATTGGACCCATGATAGGAGGGTTTATTTTAGATAATTATCAATCTGCACTGGCACTTTGGCTGTCTTTCCTTTTGTTAACTTTTTCTATTCCAGTAATTCTTGTCCATAAACTGGTGCGTAAAGATTCATCTGAAATGAATTTTAGAAATGCCATTCCTTTACCCCTTCACAAACCACTTCAGTATAAGAGAAGCGACCACAAGATTCTTTTTTTTGGTTTTTTGTCAGTATTTTTATATGGTCTTATCGCGGGCGAAATAACAGCCCTGTTTCCTATTTTTGCAAGTATTATTGGAATGTCAACAACCCAAATAGGCTTACTGCTCTTGGAATTTGGTTTTGCAAGAATGATTGCTTTCTGGGGCGTTGGGAAATTGGGAGATATATTTGATAAAAGATTGTTAAGCATGATTGGGGTAGGTATGTGCGGTTTCATAGCCTTAATTGCTTTTTCCAGCACTTTTTTTCAATTCCTACCTATCTTGGCATTGATTGCCATAGGGCTGGGGGCTATATACCCATCATCGTTAATGTTAGTTTCTGAAGTTTCCCAAATAAGAAGAGGATATTACATTGGTATTTATAGCAGTTCATTGTCTCTCGGTATGGCTATAGGCTCTCAATTGGGTGGAATATTAGCTGAATATGGAGAAATAAGTACTCCCTACTACTTTTATTCGGCGACTTGTTTAGTATGCATGTTGGTTTTGACCTGGCTATTCAGGGAATAACACTGTGTACTATTTATTCAAAGTGTATGCTAAGATTTTTGGCAAATTATTGAAAAGATGATGTTATGCTCATCATATTTTTGTACAATAATAACAATCAATAAATAGGACTAATTCTAGCATTTTTCTAAAATGAAAATCCCATTATTGACCGAAGAAACTTTTCACCATCTCATTAACTTAATTGTGATGGTTATTTTAGCTTTTGTGGCGAATGGTGTTTTGATCCTGTTAACAACGGGTGCTAACCCACTAGAAGCCTACGGATATCTCATATTCGGAGTTTTTGGAAGTCTTCGAGGTTTAACAGAAACCCTTGTCAGAGCTACACCTTTGATATTTACAGGATTGGGAGTAGCTATCGCCTTCAAGTCGAGGTTTTTTAATATCGGTGCAGAAGGTCAATTGTATGTAGGGGCAGCCTTTGCTACTTCTATTGGACTAGCACTTTCGGGCATTCCTGGAATTATTCTTTTTCCCCTTTTCATTATTTTTGGTTTCATAGGGGGTTGCCTATGGGGGGTAATTCCTGGCTTTTTAAGAGTCCGATTTAACGTGAGTGAGATCATCAGTACTTTAATGATGAATTATATTGCCATTTTGCTATTGGAATATCTAGTTAGTCCGATCGGACCGATGAACGACCCGTTAACTCCATACCCTATGTCCCCCTATATTCCCTCTTCAATTTGGCTCCCTAAGATTTTACCCGATACACGGCTTCATGGAGGAATTGCAATTGCGGTTTTGGCTGCATTTTTGTTGTATCTTTTTCTTTCAAAATCTGTTTTTGGTTATAGATTGAAAGCTGTCGGGGCCAGTCCGAAGGCTGCTACTTATGCAGGAATAAATGTTTCCAAAACAATGTTAATTAGTATGTTAATCAGCAGTGGATTAGCTGGTATTGCTGGTGCAATTGATTTAAGTGCAATTCACCATAGACTAATCGCGGGGCATTCACTCTCTGTACAGTATGGTTATACTGCTATTCCAGTTGCCATATTGTCAGAATTGCATCCGTTAGGAGTAGTTTTCTCGTCAATTTTCTTTGCTGGTTTGGCAGTAGGAGTTGACATGATGGCGCGCAAACTTGGAATGAATGTTTTTCTTTCAATCGTTATGCAAGCAATAATCATCATATTTGTTATAAGCGGTCCACCCTTAAGGCGAATCATCAACCAGTGGATAAAAAGGAGGGAATAGAAATTGACTGAAGAGTTTGTGGTTGGATTTTTACATGCAACTATTAGGGTGTCAATTCCAGTCTTAATCGCTGCGCTAGGGGAAACTTTTGCCGAACGTTCGGGAGTATTGAACCTGGGTCTTGATGGAATTATGTTAACAGGAGCCTTTGGTGGTTTTACAGTAACCTACTTCACAGCCAATCTATGGCTTGGATTGCTAGTCGGAGTTGCAATTGGTGGAGTTTTGGGTTTTCTTATGGCATTTATGAGCGTAACGCTAAAAACCAATCAGGTTATTAACGGTCTTATGATTGGAATCTTGAGTTATGGTTTAGTAACATTTTTGTTAAGGATTATTTTTAATACTTCTTATGTTAGTTCCCCATATTTTTTTGAGCCAATCAATATACCTGTACTTAGTCAAATTCCTGTTTTAGGTCAGATTCTTTTCCAATGGACCCCACTTACCTATATTTTATTGGCGATGGTGCCTATTTCTGCATTTATTTTGTATCAAACGACTGTTGGTCTTAAAATTAGGGCAGTAGGAGAAAATCCTGAAGCTGCAGACATCGCAGGAATAAATGTTTCATTCATTCGTTATGCTTGTGTTGTTTTAGGTGGGATGATGGCTGCTCTGGGAGGGGCCTATTTCAGTCTCGCTTATGTTCCTATATTCACAGAACAGGGGCTTTCTGGATGGGGGTGGATCGCATTAGCCTTGGTGATTTTTGGTAAATGGAATCCATATTGGATTTTTGCAGGGTCTTTGTTATTTAGTTTTGTAGATGCACTCCAAATTCGACTTCAATACACATTAAATTATGTTATTCCGTTTGAGTTTCTTGGAATGTTACCGTTTATTTTGCCTTTGATAGCATTGGCTATCCGTAAAAAAGTGGACGCTCCAGAATCACTTGCTAAGCCATATAATCGCGAATAAGGTTTTCTACAATTAGAAAAGTGTTATATAGCTAATATTGATTATTCATTCTTTCAAAGGAGGAAAATTGATGAAAAAAAGAAGTCTGTACGCTGTTGGTATATTGATTGTGATAATAGTTGCAATTGTCGCTGGCTACTATTATTATACGACTGCTGTATCTCCCCAAACTGAAAAATTTAAGATCGTACTTATTCATACGGGGTCTATGGAAAGCGAATATGCTACATGGCATCGTATTGGCGCTGAGAAACTAGTGAATGAATCGCCAGACAAATTTGAATTATCTCTGGAAGAAGAGGTTCCTGTTGCTGACTTCGAGAGAGTTGCAGGAGAATACGCGGATGAAGGATACGATTTGATCGTCGGAATCACGGCTGATTACATGACTGTACTGGCAGAAGCAGCAGCTGCACATCCCGACATATATTACGTTACGTCATCTGGTTGGTTGTTCGATGATAATCTTGCATCTTACGATGCTTGGGCGCATCAAGTAATGTATCTTGAGGGGATAATTGGAGCAATGCTAACCAAAACCGATACTATTGGATACTTGGGTGGTTTTCCTTATCCTCTTCCTATGGCTATGTTGAATGGTTATATACAGGGCGCACAATCGGTCAATCCTGACATTAAAATTATTTCCTCATTTGCAGGAACATGGGTAGATATTGCGAAGGGATTTGAGATAGGCGAATCACAAATCGAGTCTGGTGCTGACTATTTTACAATGTCTTGCGATGGAGTTGGATTAGGGTATATCCAAGCGGCTAAAGAAAACGGAATATACGCGTGTGGAGTTTTCGTCGACATGATTTCTCTTGCTCCAAATTCGATCGTCACAAGCGTCATATTTGATACTTATCCCTTCTACAAGCAAATCACAGATGACATCATGGCAGGTACATTTGAAGGAAAATCCTACTCTGGTGATATGAGTGACGGCGTAGTCTATCTTTCAGAATTCCATCAGAATTTGCCACAAGAAATCTTAGATGCTCTTGAAACGGCGCAAGAAGGTATCCTAAACGGAACAATCGACGTTATCTATGACATTGAGAATGAACTTCCTCACAACTAATATCTCCTTTTTTTTTCATACAGTTAAATATAAAATTTAACGCATTGTCAAATCAAATTACTACGTGGTCATAATGCGGTTACCCTTCAGAAAACCCAGTATTCATAAAGTAATACCTCCCGAAATAACCATTGGCTCACCCATTGTGAAAATGGAGGGAATCACAAAAAGGTTCTCAGATCTTTCAGCTAATAATAACATCAATTTTGAGGTTAGAAAAGGAGAGATACATGCCCTTCTAGGAGAGAACGGTGCTGGCAAGACGACCCTAATGAAAATCCTCTTTGGTCTTTACCAGTTAGATGAAGGAAAAATTTTTGTCAAAGGATCAAGATTTATCCCCAAATCCCCGCGTGATGCAATAGCTGTTGGTATAGGTATAGTCCAACAGCATTTTGCATTGGTTTCCAGATTTTCTGTGACAGAAAATATCATTCTGGGACTAAAGTCCTCCAAGGAGCCTTTTATTGAGACAGAGTCGGCAGAAAAAAAGATTGTTAAGTTGTCGGAAAAATTTGGTCTTGATGTGGATCCAAAAGCGAGGGTGTGGCAACTCTCTGTTGGAGAACAACAAAGAGCAGAAATTCTCAAAGCTCTCTATAGAAATGCTGATATTCTTATTCTCGACGAACCCACTGCAGTTTTAACTCCACAAGAAGTTAAAAAATTTTTTGAAACCTTGAAGTCCATGGTCGAACAGGGGTTGACTATCATATTCATAACCCATAAGCTTCCTGAGGTTTTCGCGTCTAGTCACCGAGTAACCGTATTGAGACAAGGAAAAAATGTAGCGACATTTAATACTAAGGATACAAATGAGAAGCAACTGGCACGATTAATGGTTGGGAGAGACATACTTCATAATCTATCAAAGAAAAAGGCCGCAAATAATAAAGTAACATTGGATGTCAAAAACCTTAATGTGTTAGATGATAGAGGCCTTTTGAAAGTTAAAGATGTTTCATTTCAGTTGAAAGCCGGAGAGATTTTGGGAATTGCTGGTGTTGCAGGAAATGGACAACGAGAGCTTACACAGGCGATCACGGGATTACGCAAGTCCGAGTCTGGTAAGGTCCTATTTTTGGGAAAAGATCTGACTAACAAGTCTCCCAACCATTTCATTAAACAAGGTATGGCATATATTCCCGAGGATAGAAGAAAAACGGGAATTGTACTAGATTTTTCCATCGCCGAAAACTCCATTCTAACTACTCACTCAGTAACTCCTTTCGCTAAAAAAATGTTTCTAAATACCGTTGAGATAAACTCTCACGTTGACAAGCTAATAAAAAATTACGACATTAAGGTAGAGAGTAGAGATGCGACTACAAAAAATCTATCGGGTGGAAACATGCAGAAGCTCATCTTGGCAAGGGAACTCTCAAGAAACCCAAGTCTTATCATCGCAAACAAGCCAACTAGGGGGCTAGACGTGGGGTCCACCGAGTTCATTCGCAGGAAACTAGTTGAAAGCAGAGACAAGGGAACCGCAATATTGCTGATTTCAGAGGATTTAGACGAATTTTTTTCATTAAGTGACCGGATTGCTGTTATGTACGAGGGAAGGATAACAGGGATACTCCCAACAACTAAGGCTAAAGTCGGAGAAATCGGGTTAATGATGGCGGGAGTTGATTATTCAATAGAGTAAAAGAAGCACAACAGTCCAGCTCTCCATAACCTAAAATATACATATCGACCTCTTGTTTGCTACTTAAGATATAAACCTCATACGTGATCACAGCCTTGGTAACTTTTTTGGTTTTTGAATCTACTTTTTAGATCTTATCTTCTCTCGTAAATTCTTTGAAATCTCTTTGGTTTTTTCTATCATCAAATCCTCGTCTATTGTCTTAATTCTTCTTGATTCCATAATGATTTTTCCATCTATTATAACACTGTCTACATTTTGCGATTTTGCACAGTACACCAATTGAGAAATGAAGTCATAAACTGGAACCATGTTCGATTGATTCAGGTCAATTAAAATGATATCTGCGTTTTTTCCTTTTTCCAATGAACCTATCTCATTTTCGAGTCCGATGGCTTTCGCGCCAGAAATCGTTGCCATCTCGAGTACCTTTCTTGCTGAGATCGCTAGAGGATTACGTGTGGCAACTTTCTGCAAAAGCGCTGTAGTCTTGATAACCTCAAACATATCTTGGTTGTTATTACTAGCAGCTCCATCCACGCCTAGGCTTACACATATGCCGTTTGCCAAGAGTTTAGGGACTGGACACACTCCCGATGCCAAATACATATTGCTGACCGGATTGTGAGATACCGCTGTATCTGTCTTTCGGAGAATTTTAATGTCTTCAGAACTTAACCAAACGCAATGTGCGGCAAGAACATGCGAATTTAAAAACCCCAAGTCATAACAATACTTGATTGGAGATTTGCCAAACCTCTTTTTCCAGCTCTTAACCTCCTGTAATGTTTCATGAAAATGTGTGCATATTCCAACATTATATTCGTTTGACAAGTGGTGGAATTCTTTTAAAAGGTCCATTGAAGCTGTGAAAATAGAACCCACACCTATCCATATCTGAATGAGATCAGATTTTTTTCTGTGCCATTTGTTGTATAATTCAATGAAATTTCTTTTTGATGTGATTTCAGGTTCAAGCATTTCGGTAGGGAAGCCTTGATCAAGTACGTCTTCATCCAGAGCTAGTCGTGATATTATACCTCTCATGCCAATATCCGATACTGCTCTAATTGAACCCTCTGATAAACCCAATTGTGGCAATGATACATGATCGTCTACTGTACAGGTGACACCACTTTTCAGGAGCTCTACCGCACCAATAAGTGCTCCGTAATAGTAATCTTCTTCATTGAGAAGAGAAGTTGTAGGCATCAGCATTTTTGATAACCAATCAAAAAGCTTCATATCATCTCCTAACCCCCTCATTAGGGTTTGGTATAAATGGGTATGAGTATTTACAAATCCTGGAAGGGCCATTTTTCCCTTGCCATCAATGGTTTTTTCAGCTTTGAAACTGGCTTTAACCCGATTACTTTTATCAACATCCAAAATCTTGTTGTTTTTTATTGCAATGGCGCCTTTATGTATTATTGGTTTTTCCCAACTCGCTATAATAATATCTGCATTGTCAATTATCAAATCTACCTTTTCCAAACTTGCTACCCCCTAAACATATTGCATGATCTTTTGCTTTAATCTGAAGTACTCAAAGTCACAGTTTGGTTTTATATCCTTATTAAATTTTGGAATATCTATCAATGTAATTAATTCACTTGGTTTTTCTTGGATGAAGGTTCACCCATTTCACATTTGCCTTTAATTAGAATTCCAATAATTCAAGTATGCATAAATATTATAAACTGGCAATTCTTTAGTGAAAAGTGGGGACGCTGATGGATGAAATGACTTCATTGGAACGTGTCATAACTGCTTTCAGTTTAGGTATTCCCGATAGGGTTCCAGTATTCAATGTCGGAGGAGCCTCAAAACAGGTTATTGGGGTTCGACTTTTAGACATGATGTTGAACCCAGAAATTCAAGCTAAAGCTCAATTAGCTGCCTTTAAAAGGCTTGGTCACGACAGCGTTTCTGTGGGAGTTGATATTGCAGTAGAGGCTGAGGCTATGGGATGTGAAATCAAGTTTAATGAAGATGCCCAACCTTCAATTCAACCCCTTGTCACAACTTTGGAAGACATAGACAAATTGAAGATTCCTGATCCCGCAAGAGATGGAAGAATGCCAATTAATATTCAAGCTGCCAGAATGCTTCAGGACAAGCTGGGTGATACGGTTGATATATCAGCATGGTTAGCTGGTCCATTTTCATTGTCTGCTGAAGTAAGAGGAGAAGAGAATTTTCTAAGAGATTTGATGAGGAGACCAAAGTTTGCTCAGAAAATCCTTGGGGTCGTTAACGAATGCCAGAAAATTTATGGAGAAGCTTACTTGGCAGAAGGAATTCAAACACTTTGCATTCCGGATCCCAGTGCCTCTTCTAGCCTGATTTCTCCAAGATTCTTTAAATCCTTCGCATTACCTTATGAAAAAGAACTTATTTCGTATCTAAAAAGCCATGGTGCTCGTGTTCTTCTTCATATTTGTGGTGACACAACTCCAATTTTGGAAGACATGGCTAAGTCCGGAGCAAATTGTCTCTCGATAGATCAACCACCGGACCTAGGCGATGTAAAGAAGAGAGTAGGGCATAAAGTATGCCTTCACGGTAATGTCAGTACGGTGAATACTTTGTTATTTGGCAGTCCATCTGATGTGGAACGAGAAGCTAGAAAATGCATAATGAAAGCCGGTCATGGAGGAGGATATATGTTGGGATCTAGCTGCGACTTTCCGCTCATGACACCGTTGGCGAATATTGAAGCAATGGTCAACGCCGCCAAGAAGTATGGCAGATACAATCCGGATGGATCACTAATCTAGAAGTAAGATCTGTGCACCAAGTTTGCTTAAATGTATAGGTAAACTTCCAAATTTTAGTGCATGCATTTCTAAGATCGGATATGACCATGTCAAGTGATATCTATCAGAATTATCTAATAAATTATTGAGTTTTCAATTTTAGAATATTAATTATCTTTTCGTTTTGAGTGAGCTTTGTCAACGTATTAATATCGGAATATACCAGTGCTTGCGTTGGGCACACAGATGCACAAGCCGGAGTTACAGTGTTTTTAGCTTCAGTTATTACGCATTTATCATTTACAACAGGGATAAAATTCATAGTTATTTTTTCTCCAACCTTTTCGGGCTCTGTTTCCAAAATTCTTATTATAGTCTCGTCTAAGGGCAAGTTATGTTCTTGTCGGCACGCAACTTCGCATGCGTGACATCCAACACAACGGTCTATGTCTGCATATAAAATTTTTACCACAATTGTCACCTCATGATTTTTCTACTTGACAAAGAAATAAGCGGTTAGATGTGGAACCAGCTATTCTATTCTTTTTCGAATCGTCAGTAAGCAAATTCAGATCAGCTTCGGGAGATGCCTGTCCCCATCCCCACACCAGTGCAACCACGCCATGTGGGGTTCTTCGGGTAACGTGAGCTTTAACTCTCACTTTTCCCCTTGGGGATTTTATAGTAACTATGTCCCCATTTAGTATTTTACGTTCTACAGCATCCTCTGGATGAATTTTTACGGAAGGCTCTGGATCTAGTATACGTAACCAAGAAATATTTCGATGTTGAGTATGGACGTAAACATCTCTAGGCCAACAGATGCCTTGAATTGGGTATTTTGCTGCAAGATCCGGGCGGCTCACAGGTGTTTCAGCAGGCTCTATATAGCTCGGTAGAGGATCATAACCATGGTCTTCCAAGATTTTAGAGTAAAGTTGAACTTTTTCGGAAGGTGTTCCAAAACCGTATTTTTCAAACTTTCTATACGTTATAGGCAATGATATGGGGCCGTCTTTAAGTTGAGCTACAGTCAAACCACTCGGTTTTATAAGCTCATCAATAGCTTCTTCCACATCCTTCCACGGAAATTCTTTGGAATACCCTAACTTCTTGGCTAATTCAAACCAGAACTTCCAATCAGGCCAAGATTCGCCGATTGGTTCAATGACCTTTTTTTGTAGAATGACGTAGTTGCTGCTTTGAGAGGGATTACCTGTTAATCCTGTTCTCTCGAAGGAGCTTGCCGCTGGAAGGATAACATCTGCAAGTTCTGCTGTTCGGGTCATGAAAAGATCCATAACAACTAGCAGTTCCAAACGTGAAAAAGCCTCTTTGACTTTGGCTGCATTGGCTAATGTCACTACAGGATTTCCGCCTTGAACTATCAAAGCCCTAATGGGATAGGGCTTACTGGTCATTATCGAGTCGACAAGTAACTGTCCTGGAATGTTTCCGAATTGTGACATTAACGGATAATGCTGGCCTACAGAAGTCACATCTTTTCGTTTTTGATCATTCAGCCCCAGACGGGTCATTTTAATTGTGTTTGGTATTAAATCGCCTCCAGCGACATCTATGTTGCCTGTTATTGAACGTAAAATGCACAGAGTACGGGCCGTCTGAACACTATTAGTCATTTGGTCGATTCCATTGCCGTCGTATATACAGGAAGGCTTATTCGTCGCATATGAAATTGCCATCTCCTTTACAATGTCTGCTTTGATGGAGGTGATTTTTTCAACTTTCTTGATCGTGTAGGATGCGACATGTTCTTTCAACTTAGAAAAGCCTTCTGTCCACTTTTCAACAAACTGTTTATCATAGAGCTCTTCTTGTATAATGAGATTAATCATGCCCAATGCCAGTGCAGCATCAGTTTGGGGTCTAATCTGTGCCCATAAGTCAGCCTTAGCTGCAATAGGTGTTAATATTGGATCAACAACTATTATCTTTGCACCTCTATCCCTTGCTTTCATAATTTTTCCGATGAACAAGCCTCCCGAATTGCCGCCTGATGGATTTGCTGCCCATAAAACTATACATTTTGACTTTTCAAAGTCAGAGTTTAAAGTTCCAACACCGTATGTGCAAGATCCCGCAATTACTCGGGGCATATGACAGAGATGTCCTGATGTAAAGATGTTTGGTGACCCAAATGTATTCATGAATCGCGGTACATACTCCCACAGGTCTCCCCAATCTGAACCCTGACTTTTAAAAACACCAACAGCTTCTGCGCCATATCGCTCTTTTATAGCCCTTAATTTTTCAGATATTAAGTCTAAAGCTTCCCCCCATGAAAATTGCGCCCATTTCCCTTCCCCCTTTTTTCCCACTCTTCTAAGAGGATATCTCAGCCTTTCGGGAGAGTATACAAGCTGAGTTGCCGCCAACCCTTTTGCACATAGAGCACCTTCCGTAATAGGATTTTCAGCTGATCCTTCCACCTTTACCATTATGCCATCTTTCACATGTGCTTTAACACCGCAACCGGCTTGACAAATTCGACAAGCTGTCTCAACAATTCTTTTCATGTCTTTCAAACAAGAATTTTAGTATATATATATTTTTTCGGTTACCTAATCATTTTCACACGCATCATGAAAATTATATAAGCCTAAACACCAACCAAATGATTTTATGCTAGGCATTATTTTGGCTCTGCTTTCATCAGTGATGTATACAGTGTCAACTATTCTTTCCAGACGGAGATTGGATAAAACAAATCCTTTTTCAATTTCACTGATGACCATTATAGTTGGTAATATTTCAATTTGGCCCTTCGCAATGTTATTCGTGAATTTCGAAAAAATTAACCTAGAGAGCACATTTTTATTTGCAATCGCTGGGATATTAGCACCAGGTTTGGCTAGATTCTTTTATTATGAAGGAATGAAAGCTGTGGGAGCATCAGTAAATGCATGTATTTTTGCAACTAATCCGATGTATACATCGTTACTTGCTGTATTTCTTTTGAATGAAGACCTTAGTTTAGCCAATTTAATAGGTATAATATTGATTATTATGGGCGTAATTTTCATTGAAAAAAACATGAATGGAAATAAGCGCGCAGATGTGGGTAAGAGAATTATAAAGAGCAGCTTAATCTTCACATTGATTTCGACATCAGTTACTGCCTTCTCACAAATTATTCGAAAGCAGGGATTGTCTGTTTTAAATGAACCATTATTTGGTCTAGCGATTGGCACCTCTGCTTCCTTGTTCTTCTACGTTTTTCGGTTATTAACTGTCGAAGGTTATTGGCCTTCAAGTAAAGACATCCGATTATTGTGGAAGCCAAGCCTTAGTCTAAACTTGGCATTGATTCTTTCTTTTTATGCGTTAAGTTATGAAAAGGTTTCTATTGTGACGCCGTTGATACAAATACAACCTTTAATTTTACTTTTTCTTGCCCCTAAATATCTAAAAAATTTTGAAAAAATCACTTTAAAGCTTGTAATATTCGCAATTATGATCGTAACAGGAGTTATTTTTGTCAGTTCTTTTTAACTCTTCTCGCATGCCATCACAGGATTAAAAGCTGGCGAAATGGAAAAATAAAATAATTTTTTAGTTAGATTCTTGCCCCTTACTATAGTACAAACAACACGTAATCCTATTTCATTTTTGGAATTGGATACAGGGGTAATCGTCTTTAGTTTTGGAATCATCTTCATTTTTCGTTTTGAAAATGACAGTGTTTGGATGTTGAATAAAAATAGATGTGCGCCTTTAAAGTTAAATAATTGAAAATTGAGACTACCCATGATGTGATATGTCTCAAGAAGAGCTTATAGAAAAGCTACATAATGCTATCGTTGCAGGCGACGATGTGAATAGCCGAAAAATCGCAGAAGAAATTATTGCTGCAGGGATTAACCCTCTTGAAGCAATAAAGAAGGGTGCTACACCTGCCTTGGAAATTGTTGGAGAAAAATTTGCTTCAGGCGAATTCTTTCTTCCAAATATTATTCTTGCCGCCGATGCCATGAAAGCATGTATGGCTGTTTTTAAGCGAAAGATCACAGCCCAAAAATTAAGTGATATCTCATTGGGTAAGGTCGTCATAGGAACCACATTTGGTGATATTCATGATTTAGGAAAAAATCTTGTGTCGGTTATGCTCTCGGTGGCGGGATTTGAGGTTTATGATCTAGGGAATGATGTACCGCCTAAGGTCTTTGTGGATAAGGCAATAGAGGTTGATTCGGCAATAATTGCTATGTCGACATTAATTACATCGTCTATGTATTATCAGAAAGATGTTATCAACTATCTTAAAGATATGGGCATTCGAGACAAATACTTTATTGTGGTTGGAGGAGGATGCATAACTCCAGAGTGGACAATTGAAATAGAGGCAGATGGGTGGGCTAGACATGCTGACGAAGCGGTGAAATTGTGCAAAATCCTAGTATCTGGGAAATCACGACCGCCCCTCTCCAGACCTTGTATTATTGACGATACAAAAGGAGGAATCTAAACAACGTCTATTTTAGCAATATTAGATGTCTTGGACAGAGCTGAGACTGGCCCCGTGTGCCGTCTTAGGGATTGGGAAGCCAGATTAGTGCCCCAAAAAGTGATGGAAAAAATCAAGGAGTATGACCTTCAGAATACATTCGATCCGCAGAATCCTGTAAACACAGATAACAGTTTAGCGAATGATTTTTTTAAGGCTGGATTTGAGCTTGCGGTAGATTTGGGTATGATTTGTACGAATACGGAGAGAATTATTAAGATCTCAGAAGATGAGCTCAAAGAGACCTTGAAAAAGCTTCCACGTGAAATCACGTTGGGTGAAGGAAATGACCATGTTGTGATGAGGAAAAGACAACTGGAAGACAAAATCCAACCCCTTTGGTGTTCATCATTTGGCATAGCTGTCTCAGAGGAGCTTTGGATTCCGATTATGCAAGGCATAGTGCAGCACCGTGAAGTCGACATTGCGCAAGGACCCTGTATTGAAACAGTATATGGTAGACCAATCAAAGCAGGGACACCTTATGAGACATTGGCGGCTCGAGTTCAAGCTCAGATGCATCATGAAGCATTATGGAGAGCTGGAAGGCCTGGCCTGTGTACTACTTCGGTTATAATAAGCCCAACAGTTTATGGTCAATTAGGTGCATTCGGAGTGCCAGGAGGGTTTAAACCAACAGATATTGCAATAGCACTCTCACCAGCTGAAATAAAAGTCTCCTATGTAGAATTGCACAAGATTGCTCATGCAATTAATTGTGGATGCCGTGTTATACTGGGAGATTCATCTGTTATGATTGGAGGTTCAGTTGGTCCACCTGAGGGAGCAGCTGTTGGCAGTATTGCTAGAAGCCTTTTGAAATGCGCTGTGCATGGCGCCTTTGGTACCCTTGTCAGTTTTCCAGGGGGCGGAATTTACGATATAAAGTACATGGGTAATACTGGTCGAGCGGCCCGGTGGGCTAGCAGCGTTCAAACTCAAGCGCTAAGTAAGAACACAGAAGCATTAACCATGGGCCACCTTAGTCAGGTGTCCGGTCCATGTACAGAGATGCTTCTCTATGAAACCATTGTGGGGATGTCAATTGAAACAGTTTCAGGAGCCTGCTGGTCTATAGGTCCTCGTTCAGGAGGCGGAAAATACACAAACTACATTACACCCTTAGAGTGCAAGTTCGCTGGCGAAGTTCTCAAGAAATCCGCTGGAATGAAACGTAGTGATGTAAACGAAATAGCGAAAAAGCTTATACCAAAATATGAGGACAAACTGAAATATCCACCCAAAGGGAAAAGCTTTCTGGAATGTTATGATCGAAAAACACTGAAACCATCTAAAGAGTGGTCTGATATGTATCTGAAGATAAAGCAAGAAGCCATAGACTTGGGGATACCTTTGGACGATCATTAAGGATAGAATCATGATTTGTCAGTTCTTGGGTGTGCATCCTTAAATATTAATCAATGAACAAAAGGAAGAGCTATGTTAACTATGAATCATTTTCCCAAAGGCCAGATGTCATAAAAAAATCGTGCTCTCTTTGAGCTAATTAAAAGCAAAATGTCATCATATCAAAGCTCCCTATCAGGACGTTCCATTAGGTCAGAGAAAAAATCGGAATGTAGTCAAACAAAAATAATTTGAGTATATTCTGTATCTAGTATTTTGTTAAAATGCTGAAAGAGAAGATATGCAGAGCTTTTAATTATCTCGCGGCAAATTTTTAAAATGATAGATGAAAAATCTTATTAGACGAAAATCCTAAAATTTTCTTCTAAACATTAATGCATAATCATTAGGGAACTTAATTCAGGAGTCTGATGTGATGCCTTTTTCTGATATGCGAGAATTTATTACGCAATTGGATTCCGTTCAGGAGCTCAGAAAAGTTGAGAAAGCGAGGTGGGATTTGGAGATTGGTGCGATCACAGAGTTGATGGCTGAGCGTAAGGGTCCCGCTCTCCTGTTCGATAAAATAAAGGGCTACAAGGATGGATATAGAATTGCCACTAATCTATTAATATCGCCTAGGCGTATGGCTTTGGCATTAGACTTACCACAAAGACTAACTAACTTAGAACTCGTTGATGAGTTTCGTAGGAAGCTTAAGGAGTTCAGGTTAATACCCCCCGTTGAAGTAAACAGAGGACCTGTGGAAGAAAACGTATATTTTGCAGATGATGTAAATCTCTTGAAATTCCCAATTCCAAAGTGGCATGAGCACGACGGAGGAAGATACATAGGTACTGGGGACATGGTTATTACTAGGGACCCTGACACTGATTGGATAAACTTCGGAACATACAGAGTCCAAGTTTACAATGAAAACACAGCTGGAATGGCCGCACTTCCTTTCTCACAAGGAAGGAAAATAATGGAGAAGTACTGGGCACAGGGGTTGAACTGTCCTGTTGCCGTTGTTTGCGGTCAGGATCCTATCCTCTTCATATCCTCTGCGTTTCCTGTCCCATGGGGAATATCTGAATATGATTTTGCTGGTGGTCTTAGAGGGAAACCAATAGAAGTCATAAGAGGTAAAGAAACTGACTTACCTATTCCGGCTACTGCTGAAATTGTCTTAGAAGGAGAAGTTCCTCCCCCAGAAGTCGAGACGAGACTTGAGGGCCCTTTCGGAGAATACAAAGGATATTATAGCAAGCGGGCCTTTCCCCTCCCAGTCTTAAAGATTAAATCAATTCTCCACAGAGATGATCCAATACTTCACGGATGTATTCCTATGAAGCCACCTATGGGCGAGTTTGGCTTTCACTTCTCCGCACCAATAGTGTGGAATGAACTCGAAAAAGCAGGTGTTACCAACATAAAAGGAGTTTGGGCAACTACCATAAGTACGGGGGATATTATTGTCATTTCAGTTACGCAGGGATATCCAGGTCACGCAAATGAAGTTGGGCTTATTGCTGTAGCTCGGAAAGAGTTGGGAGGAATAGGTAGATTTGTGATTGTTGTTGATGATGATATAGACCCCAGCAATACTGACGATGTCCTTTGGGCTCTTGCTACCAGGTGCGATCCTGAGTCCTCGATAAATATTATCAGAGGCTGTTGGTACTCTCTTCTGGATCCGATGTTTTCACCTGAAAAAAGAAAAAAAGGTGACTTTACAATTTCAAAGGCGATAATAAATGCCTGCAAACCATACCACTGGATCAACGAATTTCCCAGTGTAAACAAAATTAGTCAAACCCTAAGGAAGAAAACTATGGAAAAGTGGAGAAATCTGTTTATTAGCCAGTGATATGCACATGTAGATTGAGATCGTACTGCAGTAGGATTTTAGACTTTGCAGATTCAATTACAATTATTATGATTTAAGCGGATAAGTGTGCACACAATAAAAATGGGACCTTAACTATTTGAATATGCTTGTAGCATGTCATGAATTCTTAGTCTACACAAGACCGCGAGTATGAGTGGAGTTTTCAATATTCAAGTGAAATATGAAGTTTAGATACAAAGTCTATGCGCGTGTTAGCTTATTTCCGAACTTTTCATAATAACAAACATCATCAAGTTTTTCTCTCTTTGTCTTGGGAGATTCCTCTGGCACACCTATGGGCATCATAGCTATGACCCGATATTTGCTCGGGATTTCCAAGATTTTCTTTACTTCAGCTTCGACGAAGGTATTTAAAACCCCAATCCAATAAGAGGCTAATCCAAGACTATGGGCGGCTAAAGCCATATTCTGAACTGCACAAGCACCATCTTCTATGTGGTGCAACTTGTCACGGTCCGGATCTACACACGTTACTATTATGACCGGAACTGATATCAAGTTCTCATATGGTATTGGACCGGAATAAACGATTTTTATGAATGGAAGAGTCAATGCTTTGCTTAATTGCTTTTTAACCTCTTTTTCTGTCACGACAATAAATTTCCATGGTTGAAGATTCAAAAAGGAGGGCGCCCATTGTGCAGCTTTAAGAATTTTCAAAATTTTCTTTTTCTCAACCTGTGTTGATTTAAAGCGTCTAATGCTTCGCCTTTCTTGAATAGCTTTGAAGACTTCATTCATAATTAATTCCATGTCAGATACCTTGTTTTTCGTATTTAAGACTAACGCGAAAAATCGCGTAAACATTAGAAATCGTAGAGCCATAATCCGCGTCAAAATATTTTCCTTCCATCTATGTTAACATCCACATCACCCGTACAGTCAATCAGGCATTCATGGTTTGCATTCGTGACTGTGGTGAGACCCAAGATGAACATCATTTTCCAAAAGAAGCGGAGATAGAAAAATAACTGAATGAAATAACTATTTATACATATAATCCCATTGGAGTAGTCTTTAGTGATTTTATATGGAACCCTATGAACGGTTGATGGCTATCTTAAAGGGGAAAAAGGGGGAAATCGACAGAATTCCAGCGATGAATTCCGTTGGCACCTACACTATCGACAGTATGAAAACGTTTAATGCCAGCTGGCCCGATGCTCATCGAGATCCAGAAAAAATGGCTAAATTAGCCATAGGTCTCCATAAATTGACAGGTCTCGAAAATGCTACGGTGCCCTTCGAATTGACCTTGGAGGCTGAGGTCTTTGGTGCTCCATTACAATTTTTTGAGGACCAGATGAAGTGGCCAAGTGTAAAGCGATTTATAGCAAGCGAGATTTCTGACCTACAGTTCCCCCAAGATATTCAAGAGGCAGGTAGAGTTCCAGTTGTAATAGAAGCGATAAAACTCTTAAAAAGGGAATTCGAAGGACTAATCCCAATAATTGCATATATTAACTGCCCATTTACAAGCATCAGCAGCTACTTGGTGGAGCCAGTCGAATTCCTAAAAGACCTGTATAGGAACCCGAACAAAATTCGCGAGTTTTGTAAAGAAACATATCCGTATTATGCCGCTATTGCAAACGTATTTAAAGAAGCAGGGGCCGACATAATAACCTTCAGAGAAGAGAGCGCTTCTATGGATAATATCTCGTCTAAACACTTCGATAAATTCGTCAGGCCTTATCTTACGAAGATGATCAGACTTACGAAACCTCCAAGAATTCTTCATATCTGCGGTCAATGTGCAAATAAACAAATGGAAATTATCGGAAGCATGATTGCGTGTGGAGCTGAAGCCATAACTATAGATGAAAAAACATCTATGAAAATTGCAAGGCAAATTGTTGATCAAATTAAGCCGGGTTATCCTATAGGCGGTAACATCAATCCTTTCTCAACTATATACCAAGGACCCAGTGAGATAATAAAGGATGCTGTTAAGAAAGCTATTAATGAAGGCACCTATATGGTTGCTCCGGGCTGCGATTTCTGGCTGGAAACGCCTACAGAGCATATAAGAGCTTTTGTTCAAGCAACCAAAGAGTTCGGAACATTACAATCCTAAGATAGAATAAAACTAGCTTGATTTAAGAGGGATGGAAATCATGGAAGCGACCTCATATGATATTGTTATGGCATTACTTAATAACAGAAAAAGTGAGATTGAAAGAGTTCCTTGCGTAAACTCCGTTGGGGTTTCCACCATTGACTTCATGAAGATTTATGACTCTTATTGGCCAGACGCACATAAAGACCCGACGAAGATGGCCAAACTCGGTTCCGCGGCACATAGGCTATGCGGTCTGGATATGGTCTCGGTTCCGTTCTGTATGACAATTGAGGCAGAAATCCTCGGAGCTACAATTGACTTTCACGATAGCACGATAAAATGGCCGTCCGTTAAAGATTTTCCAGCAAAAGACCCTGCTGACCTCAAATATCCAAAAGATATCTCTGAGGCTGGGAGGATTCCTGTAGTCTTAGAAGCAATAAAGGTTTTGAAACGTGAATTCGAGGGTGAGGTCCCAGTGAATGCCTATATAGTTCCTCCGTTTACAAGCATTAGCAGCTATTTGGTAGACAGCATTACTTTTCTAAAATGGCTGAAGAAGATGCCTGAGAGGGTTCATCAGTTTTTAGAGGAGTCGCTAGATTTGTTCATTGATATAGCCAAGTTATACGAAGAAGCTGGAGCCGACGTGATCACTCTCCATGAGATGGGTGCTTCAACTGACAACATATCCCCGAGTCATTTCGAAGAATTTGTTAAGCCATATCTAAAACGTATTGTTGAACAATTAAATACGCCTTCCATCCTAAACATTTGCGGCTCAGCTATGCTCATCATCGAAAAGATGGTAGACATTGGTTCAAGTGGGATAGCCTTAGATGAGAGGACACAAATCAAGGAAGCTAGGGAGGTGGTAAATAAAGTTAAGTTTCGATTACCTATAATTGGTAACATACCTGCCTATCAAGTGATACATCTGGGTCCAATTGAGAGAATAAAAGAGTTCGCGAAGAAAGCACTGGTGGACGGGGTAGACATGCTTGCTCCGGGCTGCGATTTCTGGCTGGAAACGCCTACAGAGCATATAAGAGCTTTTGTTCAAGCAACCAAAGAGTTCGGAACACGCAGTTAGGGATATAGCGTATCTCACACACAATGAACCTATGGATACTGCCTTGATCTAATTGTTTTCCATCCTCTATTTCGCAGCTTTTGCATGCCTGCTCTATTAATTATCGCTTCGGATGCTTCTTGAGCTTTGGCAAGAAGGCTATCGGCATATAATTCTTCTATTGAAGGTATATTTCTGCTTTTCATTAGTATTTTTCCGTCAACTATGACTGTATCAACTTCGTTCCCGTATGCTTGATATACTATGGCTGAAGGTATATGGTGCATAGGTTTGAGATTTGGATAATTCGGGTCCAAAATTATCACGTCCGCTCTTTTACCAACTTCCAATGAACCGATGAGATTTTCCATACCAAGAGCTTTTGCGGCATCTATTGTGGACATTTCCAAAACTTTTTCGGCGGTTATAGACGAGGCATCAAGAGTTTTTACTTTCTGTAGCAAAGCCGCAAACTTCATTGAAGATATCATATTCACGCTGTCTGAGGCACAAGCATCATCCGTTCCAATTCCCACTACCAGACCCAAATTTAGCATCTCTACGATGGGTGCTATACCTGAACCAAGATACATGTTGCATACGGGCAAATGTGCAATCTTAACATCGTTTCTCTTTAATAACCTAATATCCTTTTCATCTACCCAAACGCAGTGGCCTGTTAGTAGCCTTTTGTTCAAGAAACCAATCGAATCTAAGTACTCTACACTACTCATTCCATATCGCGTCCTGTCGAAGACCGCATCTTTTTCGGTTTCATCTAGGTGCAGCATAACCATTGTGTCGTATTCTTCAGCTAATTCTAAAGACATTCTCAGGCTCTCGATGGAATTAAAGCTAGGTTTCACTGGGTTGGGCCATATTTGTATGAGTCCTTCTTCACCCAGATGGTATCTGTTGATTAGCCTTACAATCTCTTTTCGAGCATCATCTGGGCTCTCAATAGAGAGGCAATCAATGGGAATGTGAACTATATCGGCTTCTTTCTCTCGCAGCAATCTTGTTGAAGTTTCTAACTCTGGAGGAAATTGATCGCCTATCATTCGTCCATAAATAGCCCGAACACCAATTTTCCTATATGTTTCAATTGTTGGAATCGCAATTTCCTCAGCTTTGGATCCCCCCATACCCCATGTAGAATTGTCAACAATTGTTGTAATGCCTGACAATATTGCCTCTTGACAATATAGGGCAGTTGCTATCTTGCAATCTTCAGCCTTTAGAGCCCAAACACCAGGAAAATTGATGTTCTCTAGCCAATCATCAAGATATCTATCTTGACCTAATCCTCCTCTAAGTAAAATATTGTCAACGTGGGTGTGAACATTGATAAACCCAGGGAGTACGATCTTATTTTTTGCATCTATTATCTCTTCATAGCTATACTTCTTCTTTTTTAGATTTCCTGTCTTGCCTACATCTATTATTTTGCCGTCATTAATGAACACTGATCCGTCATAGATGATATCTCTATTCCGATTAAGAGTGACGATAGTGCCATTAGTGATCAAAATACCAGCCATTAATATTCTCTCCAACGAATTTTAACCAATTTGTATTTCATCTAGGTTCGCGACCAAGTTTTCGAAGTAGGTCTACAGTGTCAGGATACCTTTCTAAGTCCTTGTGTGGAAAATACATCGCGTGTATATATTCTGTTTGGAAATATTTGTCCGCGGCTAATTCGTAGTATTCTGCAATTTTGCTTATTTTCTCAGCATATTCCCTTTCTTCCTTAGATATCAAACACATTCTTGATCCAGTTCCTGCAATGTTTCCCACAAATTCAACTTTATCCAAATGCATTTCAGGGTACATTCCGATTATTCTAGCGTTTTCAGGATCAATGTAGTTTCCAAACGCTCCTGCTAAATACAGTTTGTCTATTTCATCTGTATTTATGCCCATTCGCTTCATCAGGAGGCCTGCGCCTGCTCGCATTGCTGCTTTTGCTTTCTGTATCTCTCTTATGTCTCCCTGTGTTATTGTTATGTCCGTCTCAATAGCTGTGTTAGGCTGCCAAGCTATAACGAATTCCCATATCCCACTTGGATCCTTTCTCAATCGGTTAGTTCGCGTTGACATTTCGGGGATAAATCTTCCGCTCCAATCGATAAAGCCCGCTTTGAGCAGTTCAGCCGGAATGTCCACAAGAGCAGAACCGCAGAGTCCAATAGCAGGTTGATTATCTATGGTTCGATAATAAACATCTAAACTATCGTTGTCAATACTCACTCTCTCTATTGATCCAGAGGCGGCTCTCATTCCATGTCTGATGGACATTCCTTCAAATGCGGGTCCGGATGCACAGGATGCAACCCGAATTAGATCTTTATTACCTAAGTCAATTTCAGTATTTGTGCCTATATCCAGTGCCAGCACTATTTCATCCGATTCTAACATTCTAGTTGCAAGAATGACTGCAACATTGTCCGAACCTACGAAGCCTCCGATAATAGGCGCAAAATAAGAATTAGCTCTTTCATTGCATTTTAATCCTAGACTACGACCCTTTACATCTACTCCCCTACGTAAAACAGGGGGATATGGTGAGAAAGCAACAGATTGCCCGTAGATGCCTAGAAAACAAAGTTGCATTGCAGTATTACCAACGAAACAGAGCTCATAAATTTCATTTGGGCTAACCTTAGCTTGTTCACAGCATTCTTCTATCATTTCATTAATCCCTGATACTACTGCTTTCTGTAAAGCCTTGACTCCTTCCCACCCATTCATCATCTGATAAGTAATCCTCGACATCACCTCTTCACCAAATGGAATCTGCGGATTCATTCTAGCAGAAACAGCAACAACCTCACCACTATTGAGATCCATTAAGAATCCGGCAAGTTTGGTCGTCCCAACATCGGCTGCGAATCCGAAACATCTGTCAACAACGTTACCCGATTGAATATCTATGATCTGATCTTTCCATACCGTTGCAGTTATCTTCCAATCTTTTCTTCTTAATACGTTTGCCAAATCCCGGGATATTTCCATATCAAGTTTAAGGTCTGGAGAAATGCCATGCTTTTCATTTAATGTAACAAGAAGTCTATCTTCATCCGCCCTAGAATCTTTAAGAGTTGGCTTCGGCAACTCTACAAAGTACTTTTTAACAAATGGGTTCAACTTCTTCACAGGTACTTCAAGCCCCTCGGTTTGAAGTCTCTGTTTTCCCATTCTGCTTCTTTCCGGAACATAAACTACAACGGGACTCGTTGGTTTTACTTGGCAAGCGAGTCTAAAATTGTCTTTAATTTCTTTTTCAGTAAGGTGTTTGAGTTCCAGTTCTGTCAATGAGCCGAGATTTTCGATGCCTTTTTCAATCTTGATTTTGCATTTTCCGCAAGTGCCCATGCCGTTGCATAAGGAAGTTAAATCAATACCTAGAGCTCTGGCGATGCCAAGTAACGTTATTCTTCTTTTCAGGACACTTCTCTTTCCATGAGGAAGGAATAGTACCTCCGTTTGTCCTAAATCAACTCGATTCCGTGTCATCTTCGATCACTGCTGTGATTTTTCCCTCTTCTTTTTTGCAAGTTCCACAGCAGTTTTAATTTGATCAAGGAGCATGTTGACCTTGTTGACTGCCTCTGAGGCATCCTTACCATAGGCGTCTGACCCTATTCTTGCCTTAAAATCTTCTGTGACCGAACCGCCTCCGATGATAGTCTTAACATTTCCCTTTAATCCTTTTTGTTGAAGTTGATCTTCTACAACCTTTAGTGACATCAGCGTTGGCGTCATCATAGTTGACATAGCTATTACAGACGCCCCTTCCTTCTTCGCTCTTTCAATGAAGTCAGAAGTTGAAACATCCTTTCCTAAATCAATGACTTCATAGCCGCCTGCTGTCAACATAGCTTTAACGATGTTTTTCCCTATATCATGGATGTCTCCTTCAACTACGCCGAGGATAATTTTCTCTTTTTTCTTCGTTTCTTCTTTCTTCAAATGAGGGAGAAGGAGGTTTAAACCAGCGTACATAGCATCGGCTGAAATAAGCATTTCAGGAATGAAATATTCCTTTCTCTCAAATTTCTCTCCCACATCTTCCATTCCGGCTGCTAGCCCTTGAATAATTGCCTCATAGGGGTCCACCCCATTATCTAAAGCATCTTGAGCAGCTTTTATTGCCTCTTCAGAGTCACCTTCAACCACTGCTCTCTTAAGTCTGATAAAGATTTTCTTCATTTTCACCATCTGAATTATTAATTACTAATGAAACTGTTTTTAAATTTTTTGCCAATATGCCATTTCATTGTGCATAAAAGTCGTGTGATCCGTTGCATGAAGAATCGGGTGAAGCTTTATTGAACGAATTTATATTTGTTGGGAGCGAATTATACATTTTGAGAAAGTTAAAAAAGTATGTTTTGAAGATTTCGATGTTGTTCGGTTACCGAACAATAGAAAATATTTTATAATACCACATTCATACAATGGATCTGGAAGCAGAAATGAAGAATTTACCCAATTTTGGAGAAAAGATACCGGTAGAAAAATTTCATGTTTCTCCTTTGAACATGCGTGCTAACGAGCCTTTCGGAAAGGCTGAAGAAGATCAAACCCTTATCCAGCAAATATGGGCGGGTAAAAAAATTGTTGGACCATTTAAAGCAAGACCTGAAGAAGGGGGCTATGGTGTTTTTGTTGGAAGAAGAAGATTTCTAGCAAAAAGAGAAACGGGAGTGCAATATTTTGTGGTAGGTGTCGATGTAATAATTGATAATATAAGTGAAGATGAGGCTAGACGTCAATCCTTGATAGAAAACTTGAAGGTCCTACGGAAGGATATAGGTCCGATCAGTAGGGCTCAAAAGCTTAATGAGATTATCTCAACCTCGTCATCAAGTTTAAGAGGCACAGCGAAAGAATTGGGTATTTCTCCATCAACTTTGAGTGAGTGGCTGAAAATCTTGGAAATAAGTCCAAAAATGCAAGAAGCGGTAAAAACGGGAATCCTAGGTTATACGGATGCCTTAAAACTAGCTAGATCTCAGATTAGCCACCTAAAACAAGAATATGAACTGGCTGAAATACTTGAACTTGAAGGAATCGAGAAGTTTAACAGAGAAGTGGAAAGACTCGCCCATAAAAGATGCAAAAGAGGCACACCCAAAGGAAAATACATTATCGTAAGGATTACACTAAACAAAGAATCCGCCAACGATATGGAACTGTTCAAAATATTAGAGGAGAGGGCCAAAGCAAATGATACAAAAGTTACCGAAGTTTGCAAATACATTATAAGGGAACACCTAAAAAACACATGAGTTAGGTAACGCTCTAACAAGGTGGGATTTTGCAGCTTCTAAGAAACTTAAGGTCTAACAAACATGGCTTGAATAGAGCATTACGGAGGAAACTTTAGTGAAGTTTACCCCTAAGCGTAGGGTTCTTTCTACGTTACTTGGAGGCAAAGTTGACAAGATACCAGTAACTTCTATCTCAGGATGCGGAGGAACAGTTTGCCTTGACATGCAAAAAGCCATAAAAATCTACTGGCCTGAGGGACATAAAGACGCCGCAAAGATGGCTAAACTTGCAATAGCAAGCTCTGAACTCACTGGACTTGAGTCTGTAAGAGTTCCCTTTGATTTTGTCGTAGAAGCAGAAGCCTTAGGGTGCGATATTCGCTGGTATGACAGATTGGAAAGTGTTCCTTCTGTTGCGGGGCACCCTTACCAAAAACCCGACGACCTCAAGATGCCCGACAATCTAAAGGAGTTAGGGAGAATTCCTATAGTGTTGGAAGCCATTCGGAAGATCAGAAACGAAGTGGGAGATACCTATCCAATCTCAAGTCTCGCTCTTGGACCTTTTTCAATAGCGGCGGATTTGGTTGGTGTAAGTAGATTGTTAAAATGGGTTATAAAGAAGCCTAATTGGGTTAAAAAATTTGTCAACTTTGCAAAGGATATAACCATAGAATATGCCAAGGCCCAATATCAAGCAGGTTCAGACATTGTTGAGGTTGGTGATCCCATGGCATCTGGAGAAATGATAAGCCAAAGGATGTTCAATGAGTTCGTTAAGCCAGCACTGACTGAGATTACAAATAATTTGGGAGGGATTAGAGTCCTACATATTTGTGGATATACGAGATCTATTCTGCAAGAGATGGCAGAAATCGGTTTTGATGGTCTAAGTGTAGAAGAAGACAACGAAATTGCTAATCTGCGACCTTTCGTGGGTAATGTGAGAATCATGGGAAATGTATCCTCCAAAAAAACTCTGGTCTTCGGTTCTCCTATTGAAGTTAAAAAAGAGGCAAAAAGGGCTCTAGAAGCTGGCATCGATTTGCTTGAGCCCAGCTGCGGAATTTCTCCTATAACACCGCTCAAGAATATCAGGGCTATGGTCGAAGCTCGAGATGAATTCTATGTTTAAACAAGTAATTCAAAGGTCTTTTGAACATTCTGCAATACTGGCTATTTCGCCAGATACCCATCAAAAAACTTAAGTCTCCGCCAAATAGTTAATTGCACAAAAAAATAATGAACATCATAATTATAGGGATTAAAATTGGTAAGTAATTATTCTGGTACACTACTACGGGTAGACTTAACATCTGGGAAAGTTGTCAAACAAATCTGTTTGAACCACTTAATACGAAATTATTTGGGTGGTAGCGGTATAATCGCTCGAATCTTGTATGATGAAGTGAAACCAAAGACCGATGCATTTGACCCAACAAACAGGTTAATATTTGCAGTAGGTCCTCTTAGTGGAACATTATGGCCTCAATCTGGAAGAGTTGAAATCGGCGCAAAGTCACCATTAACAGGCATATATGGTGATACAAGTTCTGGAGGCGACGTGGGACCTGAGATTAAGTTTGCTGGTTACGATGGGATTATTATCCAGGGAAGATCGAGCAAACCAGTATACCTATGGATTGATGATGACAAAATAGAACTCAGAGATGCAAAGGATCTATGGGGTAAGGGAGTAATTGAAACGGAAGAAATTGTCAGAGAAGAACTTGGAGACCCAACTATCAAATTAGCTTCAATTGGTATTGCGGGTGAAAATCTAGTAAGATTTGCCTCCATAATGTGTAGCACTATGAGGGCAGCTGCGAGAGCAGGCATTGGGGCGGTGATGGGTTCCAAGAAACTAAAAGCGATAGCAATACGCGGCTCGAAGGATGTAGAAATTGCACATTTTGATGAATTTGTAGATTTGATGAAAAGATTCCAAAAAAGATTGTTAGACCATCCATATACAACTTCTAAGAGAAAATATGGAACTCCAAGACTTGTAGAGATTATGAACGAAATAGCTAGGTTTCCAACAAGAAATTTCCAAACTGGGGTATTCCCCTATGCTGAAGAAGTTGGCGGAGAAAAATTATTTCAACTAAAAATTAAGGATAAAGCATGTTTTGGTTGTCTTTATGCCTGCGATAATTATCTTACAATAACCTCTGGCAAATTCAAGGGGACTTATTTCAGAATCCCTGAATATGAAACTTTGAACAGCTTTGGTAGTCGCGTCGGTAACAGAGATTTGAAATCGATTGTATTCATGAACAGACTCTGTAATGACTACGGTATGGATTCAATATCCACAGGAGGAGTAATTGCATTTGCAATGGAACTTTATGAAAAATGTATACTAACAGATAAAGACACTGGTGGTATGAATTTCAATTGGGATAATCCTGAAAACATAATTTCTATAATTCACTCAATTGCTCACCGGAAAGGCTTTGGAGATTCTTTAGCTGAAGGAACAATTAATTTGGCTAAAAAAATCGGCAAAGGCTCTTACAAGTTCGCGATGCATGTGAAAGGGATGGATATATCAGCTCAGGATGGGCGAGCACAAAAATCCATGGGATTAGCTCATGCCGTTTCAAGCAGAGGAGCAGATCATTTAAAGGGTTATCCTACGTTAGATGAGAGTGGCTACAAAGAAGCTGTAATCGAGAGATTCGGCAAAGAACACTTGTTGATCCTTGATAGGCTGAGTCCTATTGACAAAGCCTTATTGGTGAAAGACGGCGAAGAACTAAGTGCAATTGCAGATTCTGTGGGAGTTTGTAAGAGCGGCATTCATGGTCCTGCTGTCTTCTACTGGCCAGATCTTGCTAAGGCAATTTCACTAGTAACAGGTATGGAAATCACTGTTGAGGAACTTAAGGTAATTGGTGAGAGAATTGTAAATTTGGAAAGAGCCTTCAACATCCGGGAAGGCATAGGAAGGAAAGATGACACTCTTCCCGACAGGTTTCTTTATGAACCTGCACCTGACGGACCAGCCAAAGGTCAAGTGGTAGAGCTAGACCTTATGTTAGATCAATATTACGATCTACGAGGTTGGAATAAAAAAACAGGTTTCCCATCGAAACGCACACTTCGAAAATTGGGCTTGGATAATGTAATTAAGGACATTTATGATTCATGAACTAACCTAGAAGTAACATATTCCTACATGCAGAATCTGGAGTTGCAAAACCATCAATTAAAAATTTGTTAATTTACAACTTTGTAGATTTTGCATAATGTTCGATGGGGCCAACTTCCAGTTAAAGGGTCGCATAATTCTGGGTTATCAGATATTACCACATTTACATTTGATTCCCATAGACCAAACAAACTTGGTTTATTTCCAGATTTCTCTGGAAACCACCAGCTATGTTCTGCATGAACTACCTCGGGGGGTATATCCGAAAATTTTGCTCTTTGTTTAATCCGTCCCAATGGAGTTTCAATCCATACCCATTCGCCTTCCTTGATGTTCAATTTTTCTGCTGTTTTGGGATTGATCTCTATGAGGGGGTCGGGGTGTTTGTCACGCAATTGGGTAATCTGACGAAATTCTGAGTGGTAAAACCACTTTACTCTTCCGCCTGTTACCAGAATATACGGATACTCAGCAGCATCAATAAGCCCATTTTCAGCCGGTTCTTGATAAACCGGTAGTGGGTAATAGCCCAATTTTTTGAATATGGTTGAGTAAAGTTCCACTTTTCCAGATGGTGTTGCAAAACCGTATTGCTCATATTTCATATAGTTTACTTGTCCCTTTATTGCAAAAATATTGTTCGAAAAATCTTTAAGAGAGTACCCAAGCGGTCTAATTCGAAATTCATAGCAGTCTTCTAGAGTTTTCCAAGGCCAATATTCTTCCTGTCCGAGTCTAATTCCTAATCCGCGCCATAATTGATAGTCTGTTCGTCTTTGAAATTCTGGTTTCACTGCTCTTTCTCCAACGTTTATGTAGTTTCTAGTTGTAGTGGTTGTCATTACAGGTCTCTCTAACCAATCGGCAGCCGGAAATACATAGTCAGCCATCATAGCCGTTGGTGTCATAAAATAATCCATGACGACTAATAGATCTAATTTTTCTAACGCTTCATAAACAAGTTTTGTGTTTGTAGCTTGTAGAAGCGGGTTATTTGCCTGAACAATTAAAGCTTTAACCGGGTAGGGTTCCCCAGAGATTATGGCTCTCCATACACTAGGTGCATGAGCAATAGCTACATTGCAAGCGGTTTGAACTGGAATATATGGTGTCTTCTCTACGTAAGGGGTCATTAGCTCATAACCAATTTGAGACATTAGTTTAAATTTGGTTGACCCTATTTGCTTCTTTTTTTGCTCCGATGAGAGTTTATTATTAAGTTCCATATCAGTGTCCTTCACAACCTTTTGCAGCTTTTTGTCAACGCCCATAAGCTCTCCTCCTTGATTATCAAGATTGCCTGTAATTGCTCGAAGAATACATTGTGCTTGCGTTGCATAAGTTGCGTTTTTACCGAGTTGATCAATTTTGACTCCTAAAGATATTAATGCTGGTCGATTTTTTGCATACATCATAGCAGATTCGATTATTTTTTCTTCTGGGATTAAAGTAATTTTAGCCATTTTTGTCGGTGTGTAATTTTTGATATTGTTGTGAAGTATTTCAAAACCATACGTCCATCTTTCTACAAAATCTTGATCATAAATGCCATTTTCGATAATTACGTTAAGCCATGCTAATGCTAGGGCACAATCTGTTCCAGGTTTGATTTTCAGCCAAATGTCTGCATGCTTAGCAGCGGCACTGAAACGAGGATCTATTGTTATTATTTTGACTCCTAGTTTTTTTGCCGCGATAATTTCACTCCATTGTCTTGGATATGACTCCGCAGGGTTTCCACCCCACAAGACCAGACATTTTGTGGATTTAGGGCTAATATAATGAGTAGACGTTAAACCTCCATAGATTGCGGTCATTACAGCAGTTGGATTGCCGAAACAGATATTGGGAGCTCCAAATATGTTGGGGCTGCCGAATAGATTGAAGAACCTAGTTGCAAAGTAGTGGTCAGTTCTGTACGTCCCTCTGGAATGAGCTAGAGCCTCAGATCCATGTTTATCTTTTATCTGTTGTAATTTTTTTGCTACTTCGTCTAAGGCATCATCCCATGAGATTTGGCTCCACTTGCCTTCGCCACGTTTGCCCGCTCGCTTTAGCGGATAATTAAGTCGCCTAGGATGATAATGGAAGTCTACAGCTGTAGCTCCTCTTGCACATATATAACCCTGACTCACTGGATGTTCCTTGTTTCCCTTAACCTTGATGATTCTCCCATTTTTTATATGAACTAACATTCCACAGTTCATATGGCAAAAAAAACAGGATACTCTCTTTGTTTCAAATTCATTTTTAATTTTACTTTCTCTCCAATCCGGTTCCGAATCTTTTTATTTTTTATGACTATTTTAATTTTATCATCTAAAAGAGGTAATACGCGCACAGAAATAACCCCTTGCTGTTTGTGTTTTAGTAATCGCTGGCATTGTGAGCGAATTGCATGAGCACAGCAAAAGTGACACGATTATTGCCATCAGCAAAAATTTAAGACAAGCATCACCCGTAAATAAAGATGAAAATAGATAACAAACCCAACTATTAGTGCTGCTAATTATTTTGACAGATTATCCGAGGTTATGCCTTTGCACGCACAATAGCAATTAATTATTTAAAGGCTACTGTGAATAGACTACATTACAAAAGTTAGGAGACGTCAAAAGTCAGGAGACGTATCAAATGGAATTTGGAATAATGGTAGCACCAGAAAGACCTTCGAGGGAAGTTTCAAAGCTCGTTGAGCTCGCAGAACAAGCAAATATGGAATATGCTTGGATAATGGATGAAGATTTCATGAGAGAGGCTTATACAACACTTTCTCTTATAGCTTCAAACACTCAACGAATAAAAATCGGTCCCGGTGTAACAAATCCCCATACAAGGCATCCAGCAGTCACTGCCTTAGGCATCGCAACGCTTAATGAGATATCAAACGGAAGAGCAATTCTTGGAATGGGTTTTGGAGGTGCTCTACTTACGATACCTTTTGACATACCGGTGAAGCGCGTTTCTCAAACAGTCGAAGAATACCTAACGATCGTAATCAAATTATTAAATGGAGAAGAAGTGACTTGCAAGAACCAAAAGTTCAATTTGTCTAATGCACAACTCTCTTTCAGTCCTTCACATAAGATTCCAATATACATAGGCACTCGCGGGAAATACATGCTAAGAATGGCAGGAAGACTTGCGGATGGAGCTCTTTTGGCTGGTGCTCCTTTGAAATACATCCCTTTTGCCATTAAACAAATAGAAAATGGCATCAAAAAGGCCGAAAGGTCTATGGAAGAATTCGACATAGCAAATGTTGTTCCCCTATCAATGTCAAAAAATAGAAATGAAGCTATTGAACTTGCAAAACCCTTTGTAACTTTTCTAGCCGCTGAAGCACCGACTCTAATGCTTGAGCAAGTGGGACTTACAGAAGGAGATGTAATGCCTATTCGACAAGCAATGTCAAAAGGTATTTTCGAAGCAGCTAAGTACGTAACTGAAGATATGGTAGAGATTTTCTCTATAACGGGAACCCCAGATGAATGTATGGATAAAATTGAAAAGTTTGCAAGTGCAGGTATTAATCAAATAGTTTTTAGTTCACCATTCGGTTCAAAGATAGAAAAAACTTTAAAATTGCTTAGCGAATTTGTCGAGGAAACAAAATGAGTTACAAGGGCGGTTACGCTGGAAAAATTTTAAGAATAAACTTAACAAATAAAAAGATCCAGCAAAAAAAAACTCCGCGATCTATGGTAAAAAAATACATAGGTGGCAAAGGTTTTGCTGCTAGAATTCTCTATGAAATGGAGAGGGGATTAGATCCATTTCATGTGGAAAATCATTTGATTATTGGAGTTGGTCCATTAAATGGGACGGCGGCTCCATGTAATGGAAAATTTGTTATCTGTTCTAAATCTCCACTTACTGGACTGGTTGGCAGTGCAGCGGCTGGCGGTGATTTCGGCCCGGAATTGAAGTTTGCAGGTTACGACTTGGTCGACATATGGGGAAAGGCGAAAAAACCTGTTTACTTAACTATTGAAGATAATCAAGTAAAACTTGAGGATGCTTCTCACATTTGGGGGAAAGATGTTTTCGAAACTGGCGAAATAATTTCTAAAGATAATAACAATGATCTAGCGGTTATAGCCATAGGACAGGCTGGAGAGAATCTAGTACGCTATGCTAGCGTAATCGTTGCTACACGAATGAAAGGAAGGGCAGCTGCAAGAACCGGCATAGGTGCAGTAATGGGATCAAAAAATCTGAAGGCAGTAGGTGTGATGGGCAGTAATGATGTGGCAGTAGCAAATCCCCAAAAATTTGAAAGGGCAATTTCCAAAATAGAAAAAATCATAAGCAATGACCCCGGCGCCCATGAATGGTCTGAACTGGGGACTCCAAATCTTGTAAAAAAAATAAATGACTTTAATGGCGCTTTGGTTACTCGAAATTTTCAGTCTGGGACTTTTGAGAATGTGGACCAAATTAGTGGTGAGAGATTAAAAAGTGAATATGCTGTCCATGATCATGCGTGCTTTGGTTGCAGGATAGCCTGTGGTAAGATTGTTGCGATTGGAAATGGGCCATTCGCAGGGTTGGTTCATAAACATCCTGAATTTGAAACTATTGCGATGTTGGGTTCCAATTGTGGAGTTGGAGATTTAGCTGTAATAATTAAAGCTGCTGAACTCTGTGACAGATTCGGTTTAGATACCATCTCAACTGGAAATGCGATAGCATTCGCCATTGAATGTTTTCAACGCGGATTAATCTCAGCGGAACAAACTGGAGGAGTTCTACTTGAATGGGGAGACCCTGATTTGATTTTGAAGCTTATTCACGACATAGCTTTTCGTCAAGGTCTCGGAGATACACTGGCGGAGGGCGTAAAGAGAGCTTCAGAGATTTGGGGAGAGGAAACTAAATACTATGCTATCCACGTTAAGGGTCTTGAACTTATTGGAGGAGACCCCAGAGGCCAATTTGGATTTGCACTTGGATATGCAACTTGTTACCGGGGAGGGGACCACCTGGGAGCGTTACCCTGTTTTGAGTATACAAACTCCCTTGAGACAGCTGAGAGACTGTTTGGATCGAAAGAGGCGGGAACGAAGCTGGGGGTAAAGGGCAAAGGATTCCTGATTAAACTGCGGGAGGACATCTGCAACATTACAGATTCACTAGTAACCTGCAAGATGTTGTTTGGAACGATAGTTTCTGAGTATGTTACAAACCCATTGTTGGAGGTGCAAACGTGGAGTGAACTCCTCTCAGCAGCAACGGGAATTAGTTTCAATCCAAAAAGCGTAGTTAAAGTGGGTGAGCGTATATCAAATTTGATGAGGGCTTTCAATGTCAGAGAGGGAGCCACAAGAGAAGATGATATGCTGCCAAAGAGAATTTTGAAAGAGCCACTGCCAAAGGGCGGCATACCGCCAATAAAAGAAATGCTAGATGAATACTACGCGGCACGAAACTGGAATATCCAAACGGGAATTCCAACCCCTGAGAAACTGAAAGAACTTGGTTTGGAATATGTGATAGACGATTTGCACTTACGCTAGGAAACCAAAAAAGGCTCTGAAAGAAAATTTAAAAATTTGCGCCGTACTCTTTTGTAGGCAATCAGTTTAATTTTTTCTAAGTAGAATGCTTGGGAAATAAGTCTAAAGCAAATTATGCTAATAATGCATTGAGAGTCGTCTTTTTCTATTCAATCCTCTCTAGCTTGAAGATAACAGGCGTTAAGCCAGCCGTACAACAAGAAAACTGAAGACCCTTCACTCTGACCCACGGATAATTTCCTCCAGAAGCTAGAACAACAACGTCTCTCTGTATGTCGACCCAAGCCCAATCACAGAATCCCTCTGGTTTCTTGAAGTTCTTACTGACAAACTCGTCTCCCAGCTTAAACAAAGGACACTGTTCTGATCCATGTGTGCTATATTTTTCTATTAAATCCTCTATTCTTAGCATCCTTTCAACAGTAATTTTTACATCAACCATCTTCAATTATCCCTTAAAGAAAAAATAGAAAATAAGGCGCGCGTACTTCCCACGCACGCACTTAGACTCTGATCAGCAATAATCTGATCTCAATAGGAAAGGTTTGGAATTACCTCCTTTGTGATAAGCTTTATCGCTTCGGGTATGTCAGGACCGAGTGGTTCTCCGATCAATATCCTAGTCACAGCCTTTGTATCGATAATCTCTTGAAATCTCTGAGTAACTCTCTCCGGATCTCCACAGTTGGAGAAAACGTCTATCAACTCCTCTGGGCAAGCAGCCATAGCTTCTTCTATCTTGTGTTCATCCAATAGTTTCTTAATCGGCAAGACCTTGCTGTGCCAATCAATGCCATGTCTATCATATGTTTGGGGTTGTTCAGTTGCACCAATGAAGGTTGCCATATGTCTTCCCCTGTTTATTGCTTCTTTCACATTTTTTCTTGAGACTGACGTATCCACATAAGGCGCTATCTCTATCTTTTTCGGATCTCTATTAGCTTCCTTAGCTCCTTGCCATATTAATTCTGCAGCCCATTTGATATCAATGGGATGTGAAAAGTCAATTATGACTCCATCTCCTATGGCTCCTGCAAGCTTTAACATTTTAGGTCCTCTAGCTCCAATCCATACTGGAATCTTGTGGGTTATTGGAATCTCAAGTTGCGCATCTTCGTATTTGTAGAATTCACCATTGAAAGTGAATTTCTCTCCATCCAATAGCTTCCTGAGGACATATGCATGTTCTTGAGTTACCCTTAAAGGCTTAGGTCTTTTGAGACCCAACGTCGAAAGCATAGTCTTGTCACCAGGTCCAATGGCGCACACCACCCTGCCGTTCGAGAGTTCATCAAGAGTCACTAAAGCAGAAGCCAAGATCGCAGGCTCTCTGAGGTATTCACTTACAACACCGAAGCCAATCTTGATTTTTTTGGTATTCATGGCAAACGCTGCACCACTAACCATGCCTTCGCGGTAATTGTAGAGCTCAGCTAACCACATGATATCGAAGACGTTTGCTTCATCAAGCATTTTTGCGTATCCTATGTAGTCATTTAAAGTTGGAGGTGGCCAAGGGAAAATACCTACATCAAACTTCATTTTTATTTCCTCACTTCTAGTGAGTTCACAGCTTTTCAATATATAAGTTTTTTTTGGAATATTAAAAAATTACGAACTCTTGTTTATCTTTCTTCGGCGCACGATTAATCACAAATCAATATATACGTGTTGAACTAAATGATAATTCTCTAAGGAGGGTCTAATATACCTACATTTCTAGTAATATTTCGGCATTCTCCAGAAAATTGTAGCGCCTTCAATAGAAAGGCAGCGGAAGCAATTGAGAATCTTGTGTATAAACAAGAAGAACGATGTAAAAAACATGGAGTGAAGATAGTCGAAGAGTACCATGTGCCGGAAGAACATATGATTTATGTGATCTATGAAGCTCCCAGTTTGGAAGCATTCCAAAAATATAACTTGGAGCCAGAGATCTTAGCAATGGGGGCCTATGAAACGGCTGAAATTAAAATAGTATATCATATGAAAGAGGCTGTGGAAATACTTCGGTCACGCAAAAATTGCATGATATGAGCTTTTTGTATGTGAGCCTTCTTTCCGAGTATAAGCAATAATCGCAAAGGTCATTTTGAAGAGACTCGTAAAATATAGTACATTTGGCAAAGATTTTTTGAAGTATACCACAAATCCAACTAACTGCTTGTTTTATAGGTGCACAAAAACTCGGTTCTATTCATGTCTCAGAAAATTACTTATAAAATAGTTCATAATTGTACAGCTCAAACAACAATGCTGTGAACCCTATGGGCATGCAAATTGTAGATGCTATTATCAAAAACATAAAAATAGTTACCCCCACCGGGATCTACAAAGCAGGAATAGCTATAGACGACGGAAAGATCGTTTCCATTTCAAAAGACACTCTCTTACCTAAAGCAAGTTCAATTATTAACCCGGGTGATTGTTTTGCATTGCCTGGGGTCATAGACACACATGTTCATCTTTTTCTTCCAGGGTTTGTTAGAGAGACTTTTGAAACGGGAACTATGGCCGCAGCTGTTGGGGGCGTCACGACTGTGCTTGAAATGCCTACGGGAGGGAAGCATGCAACCACAACTGTAGAGGGTTTTAGGTGGAAGAAGGAGATAGGGGAAAGAGAATCGATTGTAGATTTCGGTCTCTATGGTGGCGAAATAACAAAGAAAAACGAGACTCTTGAAATCGCTAATCTCGTTAAGGAGGGGGTTGTTGGTTTCAAGATAACACTCGGCGGCTATATTCCAAGTGAGCGTTATGGACCAGTTGAAAACGACGGAGTAGTAATGGAGGCCTTTCAACGGATAGCAAAGACATCATCCATAGCGTCTTTACATGCTGAAAGTCAACAACTATTCATTTATTTTAGAGATAAACTTATCGCGAAAGGAAGAAAGGACCCAGAAGCTCACTCTGAAGCAAGACCGAACATCGTGGAAGCCGAAGCCATATCTAGAGCGATATTAATGGCTCGAGAAGTGGGCAATAGAGTTCACATCGCTCATATGAGCACTAGAGAAGGCGTTGAACTTGTTAAAAAAGCAAAACAAATGGGTCAACGGCTGACAGCTGAGGTTTGTCCACATCATTTACTACTAACTAAGAAAGACTACCAGAAGTTTGGACGCAGTGTTATTGTTAATCCACCATTACGCTCAAATGCAGATGTAGAAGCTCTTTGGATGGCTCTGGCGGATGGAACCTTGGACGCCTTAGCGACCGATCACTCTGCGCTCTCCAAGGAAGATAAAGTTTCGAGTCGGAAAAGTATCTGGGATACGCCACCCGGAATACCTGGCCTTGAGACTTCCGTAAGCCTACTTCTCAGCGAAGGGATTAACAAAAAGAGAGTTACCCTAGAGAAATTCGTTTCCTTTACTTCCGAGAATCCAGCAAAAATCTTCGGTCTCTATCCTCGTAAAGGAACGATTCAGGTAGGTTCAGATGCTGATATAACGATTATAGACCTCAAAAAAGAATCCATAATCAAAGCGGATCAGTTAAAGTGTGTAGGAGACTTTACGCCCTTCGAAAACTGGAAAGTAAAAGGAAAACCTGTGATGACACTAGTGCGAGGTAAAGTAGTCGCGCAAGATGGCGAAGTAATTGCCAAGCCGGGCCATGGGCATTTCATTCACAGTAGAGTCGACACTTAAACTGATCTATCCATTTGGATAATGAGCTGGGCAAGAGTTTCTGTATTCATTTTTATATTCCGTAATATCTGCGAAAAGATATACTAGAAATTAATTGAAGTTTGTTCCACGCTCTTTAGCTTTGATCTTCTTCAAAGGATAGCATTCGGTTGCATTTCATGCATCCATAATCTGAAACTTAATAAACCACCGCGGACGCCGTGGGCATTAAGTGCTTTGAGGACATCCATAAAACTTATTTTAGAGATAATTAGTCGAATTAGCCAATTAGATGTTTAATCATATGGGTGATGGCTATACAACCAAAAATTATTGTTCATCCTGAAAGATGTACTGGTTGCAGGATTTGCGAACTGTTCTGCTCTTCGTTCCATGAGAGAGCTTTCAATCCAAAAAAAGCAAGAATACATGTTGTCAGGCTCAAGCCCGCAATAGATATGCCAATAACCTGTCAACAATGCAAAAAAGCACCCTGTGGTGAAATATGCCCTGTAGAAGCGATAATTCTTAATGACGATGGAGTGGTTCTGATAGAGGAAGACAAATGCATCGGATGCGGTATGTGCATTGAATCATGCCCTTTTGGGGCGATGTTTGTACATCCAGAAAAAAATACACCTATAAAATGTGACCTATGTAATGGCAACCCACAGTGTGTTAAGCATTGTCCCACCGGAGCCCTCGAGTTCACATCTCTTGATCAAAGTCCTCAGAAAAAAAGAGAAAATTTTGCGAAAGCTTCTACAAAGAAGATTTTTAAAAAAATGGGAGTCTCATGAACAATAGATGAAAGTTTTTAAGAATTGGTTTAGTATTATGTTACATGGACTTGAATCTGTTCAAACCCAAAAAGGAGACCTTCAAAAGTGATAAAAAAAAACTCAATTTTTACATTGAAAAATGTACTGGTTGTAGGATTTGTGAATTATCTTGCTCAATAGAAAAAGAGAAAAAATTTGTTCCACGAAAAGCTAGATTAAAAGCAATTTACAATTATCCACTTAAAGATGCAGTGTTTGTCTGTCGTCAATGTGTTTTTGCTCCGTGTGCAGAAAAATGCCCTACAGAAGCTATTAGTAGAAACGGGCATACCGGCCCTTGGAAAGTGGATCCAAATAAATGCACTGGATGCGGAATTTGTGTTGAAGTATGTCCATTTGGAGTGATGAAGCTTTCTGAGGATAATCTTGCCCTTAAATGTGATTTGTGTAATGGTAATCCTCGGTGCGCTTCGTGGTGTCCCACTGGCGCGTTAAAATTTGAACCTAGAGAAAGGCTTGGGCAGAAACGTAGAGAAGACTTTGCAAATAAGTATATTTGTATATTAAAAAAACAGAAGTATGCACGCCCTTGAATTCCTCTCTTAGAAGGTATTGTTTATGAAGAAGCTTCATGGATATGCGGGACGAATTCTTAGAGTTGATTTGGCAAGTAAAAAAGTATCCAAACAGATGCTATCCTCAGATTTCGCCAGCCGATTTTTAGGTGGAAAGGGTTTTGCCGCAAAGATTCTTCTTGATGAGTTGACTCCAGGCATTAACCCTCTTTCTTCGGAGAACAAGCTTGTTTTTGCGACAGGACCACTAACCGGTTCACTTGTTCCATGTTCAAGTAGAGGAGTAGTTGCTAGCAAAAGTCCATTGACAAATGGCTGGGGAGATTCAAATGCAGGTGGTTACTTCAACGCTGAACTCAAATATGCGGGATATGACGTTCTTATAGTTGAGGGATGTTCGAAAGAACCAGTCTATTTGTGGATAAATGATGATGAAGTTGAAATAAAAGCAGCACATCATTTGTGGGGAAAAAACACCCATGAAACGGACAGCCTCATCAAGGAGGACCTTGGGGATAGTACCATTCAAGCATGTTACATTGGCCCAGCCGGGGAGAACCTTGTTAGATTTGCCAACATAATCTCATGCTGGCATAGAGCTTTTGGTAGAACTGGTTTGGGAGCAGTTATGGGTTCAAAGAAGCTTAAAGCTATAGCCGTTCACGGAACAAGAGGCTTTGAAGTCTCCAACCTAAAAAAATTCATGGATCTTGCTATGAAAACGATGAAACAACTTCACGGTTACCTATCTTCGACGCCTTCAGAGAAGATTAAAAATACATCCTATTTTGGAACCTCAAACCTTCTTTTACCTATGGATGAATCAGGTATGTTACCTACCCGTAACTTTCAAACAGGAACTTTTGAACACTCCGAAAAAATTTCGGGTGAAGCAATGAGAAATAAATTTGTTGTTAAAGACAAAGCATGCATGGGTTGTCCCATCGGAAGCAGAAAGATAACCTGCGTCAAACAAGGTCCTTACAAGGGAGCGCTTACTAGCGGACCCGAATATGAGACAATTTACGCTTTCGGATCGAATTGCGGAAATAGTAATTTCGAATCAATCATCAAAGCCAGCCACCTGTGCGACTTGCTTGGAATCGATACAATATCCTGTGGTGATGTCATAGCCTTCGCAATGGAATGCCACGCAAACGGCATACTTTCCAGCGAAAATGTAGAGTTGAATTTTGGTAATCACGAATCAATAACAAAGCTCGTTAAAATGATTGCATACCGACAGGATGTTGGTGACCTTCTGGCAGAAGGAACTAGAATTGCGGCAGAGAGATTAGGAGCGCAAGACTACGCAATGGAATCGAAAGGATTAGAATTACCGGGGTATGATCTTCGGGGAGCTTTTGGCCATGCCTTGGCAACTGCCACTTCAGACAGGGGAGGATGCCATCTACGAGGAGGCTGGACAATAGCTATCGAGCTTTGGAACCAAAAATGGCCGTCCGGACCCGCCGGCTATCTTAAGGGTAAACGTGAGACCATTAATCGATTCTCCTCAAAGCACAAAGGCGAAATTGTCAAGTGGATGCAAGATTGGTATGCAGCCATGGACTCAATTGGATTATGTTATGAAACTGAAGTAGTCTTAAACCCAAAGATTGTAGCAGAATTAACATCTGAGTTAACAGGTTTTGACATCGACGACAAAACTCTCTTGAAGTATGGCGAAAGAACCTTTAATTTAACTAGACTGTTTCTAATTAGAGAAGGATTTTCAAAGAAAGATGATACACTTCCAAGAAGATTTCTCGAAACACCTTTACCATCAGGGAACGCTAAAGGACGAAAAATTGGTCGAAAAACCTTTGAAAGGATGTTAGACGATTATTATGCAGCGAGGGGTTGGGATTCCAAAGGACACCCCACAAGAAAAAAACTAATGGAATTAGACATAATGATGACTAGACCAATTCAACCTCACTGAAGGAAAGAGACGATGAAAGTGAAATTTAGATTCTTTGGGCCCTTCCGAGAAATATCAAAAGAAAAAGAAATTGAAATGACTACAGTGGAAGAATCTAACGTAATGGACGCGTTAAGCTTATTAGTTGAGAAATATGGCGCAGAAATGCGAAAGATCCTATTCCACCCTCAAACAAATAGCCTGAGAAACGATTTTCAAATACTGGTTAACGGACACAACATTTATTCTCGAAAGGGTGCAAAAACCCTGCTGAAGAACGGGGATCTAATCACAATTTATCCTCCTGTTGCAGGAGGATAAGCCCGCATTCGAGCAGAGAATAAGTAGTTTCTTGAAGCTACGCATCAACAAATTATGAAAAAATATAAGAATCGGAAAAATATTTTTGGTTCTTAGAATCTGGGCGGATGTTCCATGAATTACGGATATATGGGAAAGATTTTGAGGATAAATCTCACTAAGAACAAAGTCTATTTCGAAGAAAAGGATGACACTTTTTATCGCCAGTACTTTGGTGGCCGAAGTCTGATCGCATATTTTCTTCTAAAAGAACTTGTACCTGGCTTAGATCCATTGGGTGATGGCAACAAATTGATCTTCGCCAGTGGCCCTGTGACTGGGGCTCCGGTAAGCGGCAGCGGCCGTAATAGCGTAGGTGCCAAATCGCCTCTCACTGGAGGTTATGGAGAAGCGGAGGTGGGAGGTTTCTGGGGAGCTGAGCTAAAAAGAGCTGGATTCGATGCTATAATAATAGAGGGAAAAGCAACAGTCCCTGTATATATATGGATTAGAAATGGCGAAACTAAAATTATGGATGCATCTCAAATTTGGGGAATGGAAATTAAGAAATCACAAGAAATGATTCGAAAGGATTTGGGAGATGATTCGATAAAGATTGCCCAAATAGGTCCTGGAGCCGAAAAAACGGTAAGATTTGCATCAATAATTAATGATATGAATCATGTAGCGGGACGTTGTGGTCTGGGGGCGGTAATGGGATCAAAAAGACTTAAAGCAATAGCGATTAAGGGAAGTAAAAAAGTTGAGGTTGCTGATCCAGAGACCCTTCGTGAACTCGCTATGTGGATGGCTACAAATGTTGATGAGGTAGCTCATGGTTTACACACTTATGGAACAGGGTCTGCTATGGATGTCTACGAAGAGAGTGGCAACCTCCCAGTTAATAACTTCAGAGATGGACTTTTTCCAGAAGTTGATTTTATCTCAGCAAAAGCGATCAAAGAGAAAGTAAGAGTAGGCATGGGAACTTGTTTCTCTTGCGCTGTGCGTTGCAAGAAGGAGGTTAAAGTTGATGAACCGTGGAATGTGGACCCTGCGTATGGTGGACCTGAATATGAGACTTTAGCGGCTCTGGGTTCCAACTGTGGTGTTTCTGATCTCGAGGCTATCTGTAAAGCCAATGAACTCTGCCAGAGATACTCATTAGACACCATAAGCACGGGAGTGTCGATAAGTTTCGCCATGGAATGTTTCGAACGAGGATTACTCACAAAGGAGGATACTGAAGGCATGGACCTGAGTTTTGGGAATGCCCAATCTATGGTTAAGCTGGTGGAAATGATTGGAGAAAGAAGGGGGATAGGAAATCTTTTGGCTGAGGGCGTAAAGAGAGCAGCTGAACGCATACAAAAGGGTGCAAAGGAACTTGCAGTTCATGTTAAGGGACAGGAAGTTCCCATGCATGATCCTAGATTAAAACCTGGTGAGGCATTAGGATACACAGTATCCCCGACAGGCGCAGACCACGTTCACAACATACATGACACACTTTTGTGGCCAGCGATACCGGAGAATTATAAAAGCCTTGGGGTTCTTGAAGCTGTCCCTATTGAAGATTTTGGATCAAAGAAGGTACGTTTGTTTAAATATGTTGCCGCGTGGAGGAGCTTGGATAACTGTCTGGTAATGTGCCGTCTTCCTCCTTGGAGCGTACAGCAGAAAGTTGACATTATACGATCAGTAACTGGATGGAACACTTCATCATTTGAGCTGATGAAAGTCTCGGAAAGGGCTATCAACTTAGCAAGAGTTTTTAACGTAAGGGAAGGTTTTACGGCTGAAGATGATTATCTTCCTCCGAGATTTTTCAGGCCCAAAACAAATGGCGCTCTTTCTAATACTGCTGTTAACTCGGAAGAATTCAAAAAAGCCAAAGCTATTTACTATCAAATGATGGGATGGAACGAACAAGGAATACCTGAAAGGACAACACTCGAGGAACTTGACATTGGCTGGGCAGCTGATGAAATAAATCCAATGGGAAAACATGGACCTTGATATGAATGAGAATTCCTAAATCAAAGATTCTCTCTGAGCTTGCTTCTATCGTAGGTAAAACGAATGTTACTGATGATCTTATCGATAGATTATGTTACAGTAGAGACTGCGGACCAGATAAAGCAGGTATACCCGAACTAGTGGTCAGACCAACCAGTGCCCAAGATGTATCCAAAATAATTACTTTTGCTAACAAGATTCAGATCCCTGTTTTTATTTGGGGTCGAGCCACAGATTTCAATGGTACTGGAATCATAAACGGGTCCATCGTACTGGACATGAGTGGTATGAACCGAATATTACAGGTTAATGAAAATACTATGACGGTCGTAACAGAAGCTGGAGCTGTCTGGCACTCCGTAGCGTCAGAGTTAAGAAGAGACGGTCTTGACCTCCCTGTGCTTGGACCTGGAGGTTTATATTCATGCACTATCGGAGGAGCAATCGCCCACAATTCTATTCCACATGGAATGACTGGTGAAGGAAATACGGGTGAAAACGTCGTGGGACTCGAAGTTGTCTTACCAACAGGATCTATCATTCGTACTGGTTCTGCAGCTAATCCAAATAGTGAACCCTTTGAAAGATATTGTCTTGGTCCCGATCTCACAGGCCTTTTTATCGGTTCAAGTGGAATGTTCGGCGTCTTGACCAAGGCAGTTTTGAGGATGACAAAGGTTGGAGAAGCTTCCTCATTTCTATGTTATAGCTTTGATTTACACAAAGAAGCATTAGATGCAGTTCTAAGACTGCAAAAAGAACGTTCTACAACATTCATGGTCCTTGTCCATGGGGATCTTCCAACCAAGAGCGAGGCTCTACTTCATATTATGATTCAAGGTCGTCATTCATATGTTGCGGAAGGAAGTTCAATTGCCAAGAAAGTATGCGAAGAGCTTGGAGGTAAAAACATTGATCCACTGGGAACAAGAAAATATTGGGAGGAGCACATGTATTCGTGGTTGCGTCTAGTACCGCATACAAAGTGGGACAAAGGAAGATATTGGACCGAAGTGGGTGGGTATCTCTCGATTCCTAATATCTCACTATGCTATCGTGCCTATAAAAAATACGTAAAGGACACGGAAACATACTTAATAAATCACGATCTAATCGTTAACAACTTTGATGTTTATGTCTCAAAGAATGGGGGATATTTATGGGTAGATATATTGTATGACGAACGAAATGAAACATCTTGGAACGCCGCGTTAAAAGTACGCAAAGAAATTCTTTCTATTTTCTTTAATTTAGGATTATGCCCTTGCGGGCTCCCGGCGGGGATTAGCCCTTTTGTCGCACCAAAACTTGGTTCTACTTTTACTCTCCTTAGACAACTGAAGAAAACACTTGATCCAAACGGCATCTTTCGTTGCCTAACATGAGGTAAACAAATGATAAAAGAATTTGAATCAGATTTATATTCCTGCATAAGATGCGGCTTCTGTCTTGACTTTAGCTGGATAGGCTCATACCGTATGTGTCCGCCTTATGATGTCCAGGGTTTCGAATCATATGGTGCTAGAGGAAAGATTGCAATTGCTCGAGCAATTCATCAAGGCACGCTAGAGCTCAATGAATCTGTGGCAAAACGATTCTTTTCATGCACAGAGTGCTTAGCTTGCCAATCCAATTGCTTCAAGTTCGTGGATTTACAGAGAGTTTTCGGAGCAATAAAATCAGAACTTGTTAAAGTAGGTTTGATGCCCGAAAGATTTGCCAAGATTTCCGAAAACTTGAAAGAGTCCAAGAATATATATGGAAAACCACCCCACAAACGTTTTGATTGGATAAAGGGAAAACCACGATTAGGAAAGAAAGTTGATGTTCTCTACTTTGTGGGTTGCACCTCTACATATTTGCGTCGAAGAATAGCATCATCTGCATATAATCTCTTAGAGTTGGCTAAGGTGAACTTTTCTATCTTGAGTAATGAATGGTGTTGTGGTCACCCTTATTTAGCTTCAGGTCAGATAGATGTAGCTAGAGAATTCTTGGAACATAATATCGAAGCCATTGAAAACATTGGGGTTAATAGGGTCGTTTTTTCATGCCCAGCTTGTCTCAAATCATTCCGAAAAGATACTAGGGAAATATTTGATATAAAAATCCCCTTTAAGACTCTTCACATCTCTGAGCTGTTGGACGAACAGATTCAGAACGGAAGAATTCGTCTTAGGAAGCAAGCTGAAAAAGTTACTTATCATGATCCATGTATTTTAGCTCGGCACCTTAATATCCACGAGCAGCCACGACGGCTCTTAAATAGTATACCCGGTCTCGAGCTGGTGGAGATGCCTAGACATGCTGAGGACAGTTATTGTTGTGGCGGTGGAAGCTTTCTAAAGATGGTTTTTCCTGAGATGGCAGAGAAGATTGGGACTAAGCGTCTGGAAGAGGCATTAGGAACTGAAGCTGAGAAAATTGTAACTGCATGTCCAGGTTGTCAAACGAATTTGCTTTCAGTTATTAATCGCAATGGTAAAAGGATAAGTGTAGTGGATCTTTCCCAAATTATACTGAATGCGACCGTATAATAAAGAGAACTGTTAGCGGCGCACGCAAATATTAGCAAAATATCATTTAGGAGAGCCTTTGATATGCGCGGACGAGGGCATCAGACATCTCTTTAGCTTCCTTGATCTTCATTTTGTCCCAGCTGAGATTTAAGACATCATGGAGCAATCGAACAGTTTGCTCTGTGAACACTACAGTTCCATCATCAGCTATTCTCTCTATTCCATCGAACTTCAAGCCTTTCATATTGATATCTTCAGCATCTTTCATACTCAAACCCTCAGGTAAGATAATTTCAACTCCTGAGGCATCTAAACGTACTGGGGTTCCGCCAATCATGCCATTCGCACCGGGAGCATGTTTTAGATTTCCTGTATCAAATAGGATGTTCCGGGCGTTAGCATACGCTGAGGAAGCTGCTAGCGGAGCATTGCTGACTTCCGGAGTGCTAGTCGTAGTTCTTGTTGCCTCCCCGACCAATTTGTGCAAATCAAATCTGTCTGTAACATCCTTATCCCCAAGCTTTATCTTCAAGTAGAAAGGCACGATTTCAGGGGGATTTATTCGCAGAGAATGATGAGCTACCATATTTATGAAAAGATTGTTAGCTGGAACTCCTAAATTATTTGCTACTATTCTTTTTATGCCATTTACAGTGAGATCGATAGTTCCAGCACCCACAGTAGGTGATAGACCTACTTTTGCAAGTATATAATTAGTGATGTCCGGAAAAGAAAGGTTTACAACGAAAGTTTTAATGCCTGATTTTGCCACTGCTCTCATCAACTTGTAAATCAGATGCAAATCTTTTGCCAAAGTATGTCCAGCTAGATAAGATTTAAAACCCATATTACTGGCAATTTTTTTTATTTTTGCAATGTAATAGTATGAGGACATCAATGTAGCTGAATGGATTATAACCTTTGGTTGTACATTTTGAAGAACATTGATTGTTTCATCCTCATCTTCAAGGTTTAGCTTCGTAAAAACGATTTTCGGATAAATATTGCCAATGTTCGCGCTGACAATTGAATTGCTTATTATCCTTTGTGCGCGGTGTTGTTCTTCTTCAATCGAAGTTGCTACGATTCTGCCTATCGAAGGTGTTCTGGCTAAATAATCAAGAACATACCTCCCTACTTGTCCTGTGCTTCCTAAAACCAAAATAGTGTCAGTAGACATGTCCCATCTGCACTCCTCATCTTTTAATACAACAATTTGCTATTAAAATCTCTGTTTACGGTGTATCCAGCTAATATGTGCACCAAAGATTACATGCCCAGTCCAAAGAAGTATAAATGCCAAAGCAAGGTTCAGTTTGAACTGCCATGATCTACATAATTGCTGCCATAATTGCTTTCTGAGCGTGCAGTCTGTTCCCTGCTTCATCAAAAACTATGCTTTGAGACCCATCGATCACTTCATCGGTTACTTCCATTCCCCGGTCCGCTGGCAAACAGTGCATGTATATGGCATTATTGGTTAAGTCCATCTTTTCTAAGTCACATATCCACGATTTGTTTTTCCTTGCAAATTCTAGAGCTAGTTTTTTATCGGGTTGGGAGGGACCACCCCATGGTCCTGGCAACGCAACCCTAGCAGTCCAGCTTTTCGGATAAACAACATCAGCCCCTTCGAAAGCTTCCTCCATGTTAGTCACTTCTTCAAAGCTTCCCCCATATCGATCAGCGTTTTCCTTGCACAATTTAATTATTTTTTCATCTAATTCAAACCCTTGAGGTCGCGCAAACACTACATCCATACCCATCTTCGTAGCTACTAAGACTGAACTCTGAGGAACTGCAAGGGGCTTAAGCCCTTCGCTGAAAGCCCATGACATGACAAATTTCTTACCTTGGAATTTTCCGACATGTTCATCAATCGCTTGGACATCCGCCATTGCTTGGCAAGGATGGAAAACGTCATCTTCCATATTAATCAAGGGTATTTGTGCCCATTTGGCGAACTCCTCGATAATACGATGTCCAAATCCATACTGCCATTTTGCAGAATCACCATAAATCCTAATGGCAATGGCATCTCCCATTTCATTTAAAACTCGTGCTACGTCGGATATACGCTCGGTTTTGTATGCTTCTTCATCTTCAGGTAACGCCGGAACGTAGATGTCTTGTGGAGAAAGAAAATGAGCATGTCCTCCAAGCTGGGTCATTCCCGCTTCGAAGCTATTTCGTGTTCGCAAAGATCGATTAAAAAATAACATAAACAGCGTGCGTTCTTTTAAGATCTCGGACGTAGATTTCCTAGATTTATATTTCTGTTTTAAATCCTTTGCAGCTGCAAGAATTATTTTGAGATCATCTTGACTCCAAGATTGGGTTTCTAACCAGTCTTTTCCGTTAAAGATTCCAACATATGATTCCATAGATAACTCACGGTCAACAATTTGGCAAGGGAATTTATAAGTTTTTATAAACGTATGCGCTGTGTTGAGTAATTCGAAAGGTTCGTAACCTTAACTTTTGAATATCTTTCTATTTCTGGAGAATCAAAAAATATTGTTACGGCAGAATCAGCCGCCATGGCTATTCCATAATGGGAGAGCTCTGATTATTAAAGTCAAAATTTTCTCCTCTATTTCTTTCTATCTTTTTGAGTTTATAATATATTTGTTTATAGATGAAGACATAAAATTATAACGCACCAATAATTGACTAGGTGATCAATCAATATCTCTATTTGTGCCGGTTCAAGTCCAGCTTACCGATTTATCCTTCTATTGGCTGTTCTATGGTTTCGCGAATTAGTTTCTCCAGTTCAGAGAGTTTCTCCTCTGTAGATTGGATGCGCCTTTTCAAATCCTTATTCTCTTCTTCTAGCCTCAAAGATTTTGTTGCCAGACCATTTACTAATTTCTGGAGTTCTTTCTTTCCTTCATTAAGCTCTGCTCTAAGCTTAGCTTCAATCTCTTTAACGTCCACCTTCGATGTTGAAACGCTGATTAACTTCTCCCGTTCCATGTAAATCTGCTTGAGACTTTCAAACTGAACCCCCTTATAGGCTTCAGCCATCTCCCCAATTCTGTGACCAAGCCAGAAATCAACAATCGTATCAAGAACACCGCTGTTAATCATGATACTGCCGAAGCTCTCTCTTAGAGCGTGAGGTCCAAGCGGATTGAATGCTTTGCCGTTGTTTTCTTCATCGATTAGACCGGATTTCAGGGCTACCGTTCTCATCATGTTTTGAACCAAGTTAGTTGTAATACCCGAATTGCCTCTTTCCTTCAAGAACAATTGAGTCTCATGCCGGAATCTTCTGCTTCGAGAGATCATGTCAGCCAAATAAGCCTTGATTGCTTCCACAGCATCCTTTCCCAAAAAGGTGTAGTATTCGGTTCCGCTCTTCTTTCTGAACAAGTCAAGCTTTAATGGTTGCTCATCTTTCTTCAGAGCTTCAGCTATGTCTCCATATTTTAGGCTGCAGAGTGTGGATACGTCCATTCCACCTTGAAAAAGGGTTAAAATTATGGCTCTATCTCTTGGAGTTCTAGCATGGTCAACGAGAATCTTTACTTGGTCTGCTGCTATTTTCATCCGCTTATTCTTGACTTTTGGCCTTGGAAGGGCGTGTCTTCCTTTCATCCTCACTGTAACGCCAAACGTTGCATAGAAGCTGCGTATTGAGTTGACTGTAACATTGGCTCTCTTGTCGGTTGAACCTTTTCCGACAATTCGTTTAGGCCCTTTACCTCTGCTCTTTTGAGGATATTCCGTTTTCATCCAGTGATAAAATTCTACAAGTCTTTTCAGAACAATATCTCTTCTTTCCATTGGATCTTTTTTGGAGTCTTCAAGAGCTTCATCTATCAACTCAGAAGCAGATTTTCCGGTGAACGTGTGATATGCCCGGAAGGCTGTTCTATACCCCCACCTCGTGCTCTTTCTGGTAATAGTGTCAAGCCAACGTTTGAGAGCAGGGTCTTCCCAATCCACCTTGTCCACTATTAATGGTTGCTCATTTACCATGTTTCAGACTTCCCACCATGGTAAATAACTAAAGGAAGAATTGGTACTTAAATGTTAGCTTGTAACTTTACTATATTAGGCTCCAAATATGGTGGGCCGGGCAGGACTTGGACCTGCGACCTCAGCCTCGTAAGGGCTGCGTCCTAACCAGACTAGACGACCGGCCCGCCCATTCATGATATTGGATGCAGATGTTTATTAAAAAGTTGGCTATTGCTGACAGATACTTTTTTTAGGTTACTCCCTGCACAAAATATCCGGAGCGGGGTTGTCCTAGCCTGGTAGGGAGCAGGCCTGCTAAGTCTGTGGTCCATGTGGCCGCGCGGGTTCAAATCCCGCACCCCGCGCCACACTGTCAAGTTGCTTATCCTGTTATGGCAACTAAGCTAAGAGCCTGATCGGATTGTCGATAGCACATGACCCTGCATCTCGGTTGGTTTAGAGGTGTTGAGCAGAGCACATACTGTAGGGGCAAGGTCGAGAATATGAGCGTTCTCTAATCGTGAATCTGGTTGGATACCATCGCCGATTGCAAGCAAAAATCCCTCACCTCGGTGGTTACCACTTCGACCTGTGGGGTGGCGGTTAGGCAGGGGCCAAGGAATAGACCCGTAACGAGCTGACTGAATTTCTCGGTGGTTTGCAGCTGGACTGTCATCCCAGCGGATGATAAGGTCAGGCAAGTTGTTCAGTCGGCGTCCTCCCTTAAATTGCTGATCGGTTCGTATCACGCTCTCAACGATTGGCTTGCCAGTATCGGCGTCCACGAATGTACTGAGTCCCTCTGCAATGATTGTACACAGTTGATTGTATTCTTCGCCTAGTTCAACGATTCCAGCAGCTTCCCGTCCCCGTAGGTTGATGCGAATGTAGCCCTGTAGGTCGGCGACCAAGGTGATGGCTTGTGTTGCGGGCCAGTTGGTGTTGCTGCCTATGGACCAATAACTGTAAACTTTGTAGAGCCATGATAGCAGTGGGTTTTGAGGTGCCATTAGCCGCGACTCGATGGGTATGTAATCCTTTAGCCTTTGGAATATACTAGAATGTTCTTTCTTGCCTAGAATACGGCTTAGCATTGTGGGTAGAATGCAGGTGCGTTCCGTATTTGGTCCCATTCCGTGCAACGAGAAAACAAGTACAGTCACGCCGTCCCCTGCCGCTTCAATCAGTTGCCCAACGGCTTTATCACAGGCTACATATACATCTCGTAGGGCATGGGAGAAATCTGCTATCTCGTCTGGTTTAGCGTCTCCCCCTATTCCTGAAAGGTCCCATAACCTGTGACCGGCACGATGAGTAGCTGCTAAGGCAACCATAAACAGATCCCATCTCTCTCGTCTCATTAACACTTTGGCTACGTCAGCAACTTGGTTTGTCATCTGAATTAATTGGTCACGAAGATTAAGCAGCGTATTGATGTGATGTATTCCCCACGGCTCATCGCCCAGAGGAGTCAGTTCTAAACCTAGCTCTCGACGAATCAAGTCCATCGTTGACGGCGGGTATGCAATTGACGTATCTTGCCGGATCAGTGGATCATGAGCAGCCCAAGCATAGATTTCTACGCCGTTAAATGGGGTGGGGGGATACGCCATGGGTATGTCAACAGCCACAACACGGTAACCTCTCGCACTCAAATCGCGCCAAAACGAGGGTAAGGGCAACCAATCAGGATTAACCGGGATGTGCCGCATTTTGTCGGCTCGCCACTGCCGGGTGTGATATAAGCCATGGTCGGCGGGCATTGTTCCCGTGTAAAAGGTAGGCCAAGGCGACCCAGCCATCCAATAGGCTGACGATGCCATTCGCCCGTAACATCCCTTCTCACGTAAACGTTTGAGATTGGGCAATGTTCCATCAGTTATCCACTGTTCTATCAAACGGGGTTCAGCAGCATCTAAAGCTATCATGAGAACGGGTGTCGGGCGATTTGTACTCATACGTTTCACTTGCACTTGTTCAATAGATATCAATAATTCTGGATATTAAAGTGGTTGGGTGCGGAGATTCTTAATTTTAAGTTTCAATCAAAGAAATGAAAAGACTCGAAATATTGCATACTAGCTTTTGAGAGACAGCTGATGCAGTGAGTCTATATTGGTGTAGCAGATAACAAAGCTAGAATCCAATCTGACTTGAATTTTTGGGACTTTTGGCATGTGCAAAAATGTTAAATTGACTGCAGTTATAGAATGTATAATTAAAAATAAAATGGGGAATTTTAATGAATCAAAAGGGCATATCTAAATTAGTTATTGCGGTCATAATCGTCGTTGTTGTGCTGGTGGTGGGCGTTACAGCTTACTGGGCTATGAGTAGTGGGGGTGGAGGCAAAGGCACAACTGAGGTCACAAGTGAAGGCACAACCGAAGGCACAAGTGAGAGCACAACTGAAGGCACAGGCGATGGTGGAACCACTCCGGATGTTGCGGGGGCAAGCAGTTTGCGGTTTAAGGTTAGCGTCACTCATGCAGGGGTGGATCAAGGTGTATACACGTATATGATGAAGAACGCGGGAACGGCTAGTGTAATGCTACGGGTAGAACTGGCAACCTCGGAAGGTGACTATATTTACATCATAAATGGAGCCCAGCAGAAGGCGTGGGTGTATGCTGATGGGGAATGGACAGACTTTTCTGCCGCGTACTCAACCTATTGGGATACCTGGAATTCATCGATGGAAGGATACAGAACCAATCTTGAGGCATGGACTGGCGTTGGAGATTGGAGCTATACTACTCCAGACGGGGATTCGATTAGAATCTACGACATCGACTTGAATCCCTCGCTCGCAAACTCCCTTTTCGAGCCATAATCAAATGATGACTCAGGAGTTAGACGCGAAAATCCCCCACTTTTTTCTTAAATAGGCGGATACGCCAAAAAAGAGATAATTATGTACGACGAGGAAATGCTGAGGTTACGAAACTATTTTTCTTTCACGCTTATGGCGTCAACTGGACAACACGATTTACATTCTAAACATGCTGAGCAGCTACTGGGATGTGTGACTATGGGTCGCTCCTCAAACCATTCTAAAACCCCGAAACTACACGTTTCAACGCACTTTCTGCAGCCAGTGCAGCGGCTGTAATCAATTTTGACGTCTACAACCACTTCTCGAAACCCCATTAGAGGCGCAGCCACGCTCTGATTACAGAAATCACAATCACGATAATCACCAATATGGCAAATGCGGTGAATATCCACGGGGCACCCACGCTCTGTGCCTCACTTATCATAAATATGACCACCGCTATGGTAAGTAGCGCAAACAACGTGGTTCTTATCTGTCTCATCTCTAAACACCCCTAATCTGTTAACAACCTCAACTACATTTTTCTTTCTACAGACAAAAATGTATGCAGTAAGAGATAAAACACATTCTGAAGCTAAGTTATTTGAGGTCTCAGATTTGCCTCCTCGTGCCGTAAAGACCATTCAGGAACTCATCTTCTGGCAGTACGCCAAGATAATTTCTGAATCAGCAGGATACGGAAAGAAACAGTTCGGATTCGTGATGAATCGATTTCAAAAATTGGTTTCTGGAGAAATCAACTGGTCCACTTCAGTCAGAGAATACGTTAAGGAGAGAGAAAAGCAGGATATCTGCATTTACTGTGGAAAAGAGGGAGATTTGACTCTGGAGCATATTTTGCCTCGTTCAAGAGGTGGTCCCGACACGGTAGACAATGCCGTTTTCGTATGTAGAACCTGCAATTGCTCGAAAGGAGACAAACGGCTCTACGAATGGTTTGGACTCGAAAAACGAAACAAGATTCCAAGGATAGCTGAAGGCAAATATCTCAAACTGGTCTACTCTCTTCACGAACGTAACGGAACACTGAACGTGTCTGACATTTCCACACTGTGCCCAAAATGCGACTTAGAGCATAAATGCCCAGAAAAACAAAAACTAACAGTCTACTGCCTAGATGGAATCTACACTAAACCGTAGACTCGCATTAACTTTCTAACTTTAGAAGTTAAGATGTTATGGGAATTTCGGTTTGATGGCTTTTGTTGTGCAGGACTCGACGCATTTGAGGCAGTAAATGCATTCGGGGTGGCTGAACTTTTCCCAAGGCAAATCCAGTATAGGAACCTTCATGGGACAGACTTGGACACAATCGCTACATCCTGCCTTTGTACACTTCAACGGGTCCCTCTTCAAACCCAGAAAACTGAACCGATTCAGCAAAGCCAAGAACGCGCCGTGGGGACACAGGTACCTGCACCAGCTTCTAGGAACATAAGCTGCCAAAACCAAAACTATCCCCAATACAGCGAAACGCGCCCACAGGAGAGGGTGAACACCCAAAGCCCCCGCAGCAAAACCACTGTAAAGATTAAAAATCCCTGTTGGAATAACAGCAAAAAGCGTGTCACCTGGACTCAAAGCATTGAAGGGCGCCGAGGCAAAAACTCCCAAAGCCGACCTGAAACCCTCCCCTGACCCAGTAGCCAGCATCGCAGCAAAAGAGCCACTGACAAGGAGGATAATCGCCAAAATCGGATACTTAATTCTAACCAGCCACTCATGGGTTCTTCCAGAAATCTCTAGATGCTTTCTCTTGACATATCCCATCAGGTCCTGAATCAAACCGAAGGGACACACCCAACCGCAGAGAGACCTGCCCAGAAAGGCAGCAACTAGAAAGAATGAGGCTAAGGGAATCCATGGGAAAATGGCTTCGCTGAGCATCACCTGCAGCATCGCCAACGCGTCCCCTATAGCCTGTTGCTGAAGCCCCAAAGTGAAGACAACTGGAAGAACAACAGGAAAAGGTCCCAAACCAAAAAGAACAGCAACGAACAGCAGTAGAGAGAGAATCTGAACGAGCTTTCTGGCAGTCTCTATTCTCCAAAGGATGCTTCTAAGGCGGGATGTTGTCTCTTCTGGATTAGTCAATTCCTCTGCTCTTACTCCTGCACGGTTTTTACCCTTTTCAATCTTTATGTAATAGTAAAGACGTGAGTCCCCCTTGACATAAAAATGTTTCAGCTCCTCCCAACGGCTTTAACGTCTTCCACCCGAATCCACGGCGCAACAAGCTGACCAATCTTCCTCACGTTATTGCCAAGGGCAGACACATTCTTCAGAACATCAAAGATAACGCCTGTCAGCATCACCCCTCTCACAGCGTAAGCCACATTTCCCCCCTCAATCTTCCACACTGGAGTAGCCACAACAGAAAATTCTCCACTCTCCGCATTGCTGCTGTGAGCACCCTGCACACCATAAACAATAAGACCCTCCTCAACCTCGCCCATGAGGTCTTCAGGCGTCCTGTTTCCTCCGGTGAACACAAAGTTGCTAGCCTCCAGAATCGGCGTAGAAGCATAAGGGGCAAGTCCTGTTCGTGAAGCGTTGCCGGTGCTCTCATCTCCAGTCTTATTTGCCGTGTAATTATCATACAAGAAGTGCTTCAGGACGCCCTTCTCTATAACCAAGGTTTTTTGGCATGAAACACCCTCATCATCAAATTTTCGGGTTAATAAGCCTCCTTCAAGAAGCCCATCGTCGTATACAGTAACAAGGTCTGAGGCAACTTTTTCTCCAATTTTTCCCTTTAAGGCAGACCGTTCTCTCTGAACATAATCCGCCTTGACAGCGTTTATCAGCGTGAAATAGAGGAGGGAACGAAACGCAGCCTGAGTGAATATCACTGGAAAACTTCTAGACCCGATCTTCTTGGCTTTAAGGGAGGAGACAGCTTGCCTTGCAGCCTCCCTTCCAACCCATTCAGAGTCAATACTGTAGATTCGCTTGGCATCCATTTCGAAACAAGCGGGAGTCACATCGCTGCTAGCCCTCGCTATAGTCTCCATGGAACATCCAATGGCAGTGCCCCTATCGTAGGCTTCCACGCCATGAGAGTTGACAACAACCGTGTGGACAAGAGATGCCCCGACCCCTCCATCTACCGATAAAACCCTCTTGTCATAGGCTTCAACCGCCTCCAACATGACAGCTGCCATCTCCACCAATTCGTCAGAAGAAATTTCCGCCAGTCTTTTGTCATAGGTGTCTTTTGTTTCGCTGAATCTTTTGGGATCAGGAAGCTTCCGCCAGTTCGTGTCTGGTCTGCTGGCTCTAGCAGATTTGAAAGCCTTCGTTGCGGCGTCTTCTATATTCTTGATTGTTAATGTGTTGGTGTATGAGAAGCCCATGGCTTTCCTAGATATTGCCCTTACTCCCAAGCCCTGATCGATTCTCTTGGTGCTTCTGACGATTTGCCCTCTCTCGATATTTATGGAGGTGCTGGAGAGCATGTTCAGGAAAGCCTCAGCCTCTTCGGCGCCTCTTCTAAGGGCAAAGTCAACGGCTCGCTTCCCAAAGTCAACCAATTCTGCGGGGCTAGGCTCCGCCACCGATAATCACCTCTCTTACTCGTATGTGGGGTCCGCCGTCACAGACGAAAGCTGTTTGGCCTTTGCCGCATCTTCCTGGCCACAGTTCCAAGTCTCTGCCAACCGCATCCACCTGATGCAGCGTTTCAAGGGTGTTTCCGCTTATGGAAGCATTTCTAACCGGAGCTTCTAGTCTGCCCTTAACGATTTCGTAGGCTTCCTGTATTCCGACCTGGAAGGTTCCATCCAAGTTTGCTTGTCCGCCTCTGAAGCTTTTGAGGTAATATCCATAATCAATGTCTTCAATTAGCTCCTCGAAGGTTCTGTCTCCGGGGGCAAGGTAGGTGTTCCGCATTCTGATGATGGGTTCAAACCGGAAATCTTCGGCTCGGGCGTTTCCCGTAGGCTCCATGTTAAGCTTGTGTGCTGTTTCTCGGTTGTGCATAAGCCCAGTCAATTCTCCCCTCTCGATCAGAGGTGTTTTCTGTGTCCGGACTCCCTCATCGTCGTACTTGAAGGATCCGAAGGCGCCCTCGACTGTGCCGTCGTCATAGACTGTGACATTGTCTGATGCGATTTTCTTTCCCAGTTTGTCGTAGAGAATAGACCCGGACAGGGTGAGGTCTGCTTCTGCTAGGTGCCCCATGGCTTCGTGGATGAAGACGCCTACGACGTTGGGGCCTATGACGGCTGGGAATGTTCCGCCCTTTGGTGTTTTGGCTTTCAGCTGGTTGATAACGCGTTGGGCGATTATGGTTCCTACTTTTTCTGGGGTTTCTGTGTTGAAGATTTCGAAGCCTGATGTAGAGCCTATCTCTTCTCTTCCAGAGGCGAAGATGTCTGCTTCTCGTGCTGAGGCTTGGATTCGGGACCAGACGTAGAGCTTGTCCTGTTCTATGCATGTTCCGTCGCTGTTCATGAAGTGATTTGTTCCCGTTACATCCATGTAGTCGATGGTGCAGCTCTTCATTCGACTGTCATAGCCAAAGATCATTTTGTCCATTGCCAAAGCCACAGCAATCTTCTCTTCTAAAGGGACGTCCCGTGGATTCCTCTTAGACTTTGCCACCACCTTGTCTTCCATTGCCTTTATGTCGACAAGCTCTACTGGCTTCTTCACCCGGAGACTAGCTGCCCCTGCTAATTTGACTGCCTCCTCAACGGCTTCTGTTAGCATTTTAGATTCAAGTTTTCCGAGAGACACGAAGCCCCAGGCTCCCTTCACCAAGACTCTGACGCCAGCCCCGCTCTCCATGCCCTCCTTTGCCCCCTCAACTCTGCCATCCTTGGTCGTCAACTGGGTTTTGAAGAGCTGTTGCGCCCGAACTTCAACGTACTCGGCGTCGAGACTCCGCCCATAATCAACGGTCTTCACCAGTTCGTCCTTCAAAATTGCTTCCATCCCATCTTTGATTGTGAGTTAAGATTCGAATGCGTCTTAAAACTGTTGGTGATTTGAAACTGAAATGTATTTTTAACAGGAGATATCCAGTTGTCTTAGAGAAGGACTAGAAGAGAACTATGTAGATTTTATCTTCTTTTTTTGCTTTGGTCAGTTCAAGATGTCTAAGAATCGCTAGCAGATTTTCCGTTTTCACTTGAGAAAGATTAAATTTGTAGGCAAGTTCTTGCTTGGTAACCTTGCCTTTAGACTTGATGAATTCGTAGATAGCTTTCTGAAGGTCAGTTAAGCTTTCTTCTGCCTTACGACCACCTGAGGTTTTAAGCCTTTTAGCTGAATAAGTTGGCCACGGGTCACATGTGCGAACGGGGTGGCTTTCCTGTAAATAACAATCCTCACAAAGAGTTTGACCATTTAACACATAGCTTTCTTCTCTCGAAATTTCGCATCCACAGTTTTGACAATTTCCTTTTTCAGTTCCAGTCATCTCTCCACGCTCCTCAATTTGAAATAGTGCATGCCCAGAACATAAATAAAACCCAATTTTTGAAAAGGGGGAGTTTACAGGAAGTCTAGGCTTCAATTGCTTAAAATTAAATGTCAAATCAAAAGGTTACTAGCTATCCCTGAACTGGATAAGCTACAAATCTTATATCCGTTAAATGGTACGATAAAAGGGGAAGACGATTGAGCCTCCAAAAGTTGAAACTTGGCATGGATCATTTCTTCTTTGAAGGCTTAACAGCTCAGCTGAGAAGGGCAAAACGCTTCCTTATCCCCATTGCTATCGTTGTAATCGTTAAGATTCTTGTGTTTTCATGGATTCAGTTGTCAATCAACTGGCGCCCCGACAATTTTCCCTTCAAGTTCTGGTGGGACACGTTCACCATCTGGGATGGAGGTTGGTACAACCTCATTGCCCAGTATGGGTACGAGACCATTCCCCTAGCTTCTCCACTGCCCATGGAACAAACGTTTGCCTTTCAACCCTTATTCCCGGCTGCGCTTAGGGGGCTGGGTCTTGTAATTGGGAATTTTAATGTAGCCCAAGTGGTATTGTCTTCTATCTTTGGCATCCTTTGGATTCCGTTGTTTCAACTTGTTGCGGAACAATATTTTGATTCTGGCCAAGCTTTCTCGGTGACCCTTACTGCATCCTTGTTTCCCACTGTTTTTCTTTTTACTTCCGTGGGATATAACGAAGGCTTGTTTCTCACCTTAGTGTTAGCTTCGTATTATCTCCATCTAAAAAAAGGCACCTGTACGCTTCATTGCTGGTAGCGGCAGCCTCTCTGACAAGGCTTGTTGGCATCATCTTAATGGTGCCCATGATCATAGATAGTGTTCGGGGTAGGCGATTTCGTGAAGCATTACTGTATATTTTACCTGTTTTGGCGGTTGGTGCTTGGTTTTTTTATGGTTATTTGAGAACTGGGAATTTCTTCGTTGTCCTTGAGGCTCAGAAATACTGGGGTTACCGAAGATTTCCTACACAGTATGTCTTGCCTGCTCTTTTCCAAACAAATCCCCCGTTTCCCTTCAATCTGCCTCTTACGGAGGCTTTTATAGGTATTGCAATATGTTTTATTGCCATCTTCTTTCTGTTAATCCTAAAAATTCGGGTGTTGGACTGGAAACTGGCGATTTATTCCATTCTCACATTTTCGATTGTAGTAGGTATTGGGAATATTCTCAGTTATCCGCGGTATTTCAGTTTCATATTTCCGGTGTGGTTTCTGTTTCGAGCAAAGAAAAACCTGTGGTTAATCCCAATTATTCTTGTACTAGCTTTTACCGACCTGATTTCGATGTATCTCTTTGCTAGATGGGTGTTCTTGGGCTAACAAAAGAACCTACATGAAGTCGGATATGCTCTTCTGTGACGGCTTCTGAACCGCATCTTCTTGTTTTTCCTCAAAGATTTCCAGTTGTCCGTAGACGCCATCATAACCCGGTATTACCTTCACTTTCTCTTCTCTGACCCGAACTATGGCTTCTGCAATCCTCGGCTCAACAGTCTTCGCCATTTCTTCCATGGGCGCATCCATGAGCACAGAGTATTCGTCACCAAACCGCTTCACCAACGGATTGTAGACGCTCCAAACTGTTTTGGAACCTGGATAGCTGACTCCCAAGACTGCAGTTATAATCTCAGAGAGGGGCAGCAAACGCCTATAGCCTATAGCATCTGGGGGCTTGAAGCCGGCGGGGCGGTCAGCCAGTTCTTCAACTCGCTGTTCAACCCCTTCTGTGAGTCTTCTGCCGCAGACTGGACAATGATTCCCATACTTTATGGCTTCCTGAGGGGAGAGGGAGACATTGCAGTTTCTGTGGCCTGTCCAGTGATATTTGCCGTAGGCGGGGTTGGTTTCTATGGTGAAAAGGAAGCGTTTCGGATCTTTCTTGCGAAGAGTATCAACCACTTCCATGTATGTTAGGTTGTCTAGCTCGAAGACGTTGGCTTCTCTTCCGATTCTCCAGGGCCAGTGGCTGTGGCAGTCGCTGTTGGAGACTAGAGCGAACTTGTCGAGGGCGCTTAGTCTCCAGTTCATGGGAGGGTCTGAGGAGAGACCTGTTTCCAGAGCAGGGATGTGCCGTGTCATGTCCTGGTAGCACTCTTCTACGCTGTTGAAGCCGCTGAAGGCGCCGAAGAGGCTGAACCACGGAGTCCAAACATGGGCGGGTATGACCACATTCTCATCTGAAACCTGCATAACCTCTTCCACAAGCTGGGGGGCTGCCATATCCAGTATCGGTCTGCCGTCCACGCCTAGATTGCCATGACGCCCTAGCCTATCACTAATCTGAGAAGCGGTCTCAAGGTCTGGTGTCAAGATGACGTGATGAATCTTCTTGGTCTCCCCCTTGAAGGAGAATATGGTGCTGACTTCCGCGGTTATCATGTAACGAAGTGGCGATTCCGGCTGTTTTATGGGTCTGTAGAGGCTGGTGCCCGGAACTTCAGCTAATTCTGCGGTTAATTCGCTGTGCCACTTTGGGTGGGTGAAGTCTCCTGTGCCCACAAGCTTCAAACCTTTGATTCTGGCAAAACGGCTTATCTCCGTTATGTTCATCTTCTGGCTTGTGGCACGGCTGAATCTGCTGTGAATGTGAAGGTCGGCAATAATTCTCAAGTTTTTCACCAGCCTCTCAAGTGGTCAAGCTGACTTCTAGCAGTCCTAACGCTTTTGATAGGTTGCAATTTTGCTTCTTGTAACAACTCATTAAATAGTAAAGTAATTGACTCTCGCATAGCATCAATTTCATTGGGAAGTTCCTGATTATTGAATGCATAAAAACCATCGGGTCTTAATATCATCTCACCACTCCTAACTGCAATTTCAAAACGAGTACGAAGTTCTTCCAAGCGAGAAGTGATGATGTCTAACTTTTGCCTCCAATCTGGATTTGAAAGCATGCTACGTGGTTTTGTTCTACTAATTTCATCGCCTTCTCGGGTTTTTAATATTCCTGTGTTTAATGCGCGAATAATATCCGTAATGGCTACTAAGAAATCATACATATTCCCTTCTATTCGAAAAGGCTGGTGCATAGCTGGGCGTTCAATAATTAATCGAAAATGTTCCAAAGCTTCTCTATCACTTTGACTAAAAGCATTTTTCAATACTAATTTCTTACTAGGTGCAGGACGAAGCCCCTTCTTAAACTCAGCTACCGCTCTGACCCACTCCTCTTTTCTTTGTTTAAGCAGTTCTGGAGGAAGAGGATGGCGAGATATTTGCCAAGTACTATGAGCTAACGCGTGGTGGTTTAGACATAATAAAATAAGATTTCCATAGCTGTCATCTTTTGTATTTGAGTATTCAATGATGTGATGGATTATCACAGGAGTTTCTTCGGAAAATTCCCAGCAAATGCAACATTTCCAATCAGACTCCTGAACTAACCTCTTTATTGTATCTTTTTGAATTGGTTTCCTTTTCGTCGCCTCAATAATACGTGAAATTTCCCAAGATTCAAAATTCTTAGATAGAACTGATTTAGAGAGAGACTGAAGGCTTGACAGGGTATATCCTGCAGAAACTATTTTTTGGGCTAATTTTGAATCTAAGCCAACTGCCATTAGGTTGACTATCTTGTCATCATCTTTCATTTTTACAGTCAATTTCCGAGAACTACTAGTTAGCCAAAATCTATGTTAAAAACAAGTTTTAAAGCTTTAATGGTCTCCTACTTGAAGAGGGTCTCAGCTTTTTCTCTTATTCGGAGCTGTATTCGACTACGAAGATTTCGTTTGCGATTTCTTCGTCCACGGCGATTTGGGTTCGTCCTGTCTCGAAAACGTGTGCGGGGAATCTTTGGATTACGCGGATTGGCATTCCGGGTGTAACGCCCATTGCCATGAGTTTTTGGAGTCTTCCTCTTCCCTTTGGGTGGATGTACGCGATTCTTCCTTCCCTGTTAGGTTCCATCTGGGCGAGGGGAACCACAACTTTTTCTGCTTTGGTTGATCCCCTGCGGCAGCATCTTCCTTTGGGTATCGGCTTTCCATGGGGACAAACTCTTGGATGTCCCAGTAGAATGCAGACGTTGTCGTCTATGCCTCTTCGGATAGCATGTTCAAGTTTGCATGCGGCTTCTTCGACTAAGCCGGCTTCGGTGTCCAGAATGTCCACCAGTAAACGTTCCGCGAGCCTGTGTCTTCGAACCACATTCTCCGCTTCTGCTTTTCCCTTTTCAGTCAACGAAATCTGATTCCCTGAAGCGGAGATAAAGTTGAACTTTGCCAACTCTTTGAGCGCTCTGTCCTTTGCTTCTACTTCCATGCTTTCGAAGCTGCATGTAGGTTCTCCCCCCTCCTCATTGCGAATCCACAAGTTCTCTAGAATCTCCTCTGCATCTTCACTTAGACTCATTTTTGTCTATCCTCCTTTTTCTTAAAGAGTTTAATCTTTCTTGTTTTTGGCATCTCATATCCGCAATTGGGGCAGCAAACCATGTTGCAGCTTTTGGAAAGTATGCATGCTCCGCAGCTTGCAAGGCTTTCCTCTTCTTCAAATTCGTAACCGCATAGTGAGCACTTCACAGTTGAACCCCCATTGTAGTTAATATTAGGTTTAAGAGAAAACCAACAACAAAGGCGAAGGGGAATACAAACAATGCTATGGCTAAGGCTGTCTTTAGTCCCCTCTCTTTTATCGTCACAGAGAATTGGGCGATGCACGGAACAAAGAGAGTAAGGGTTACCGCCGCCACCACCAAGGGTATACCAGATAGCACGCCTGCTTGTTGCAGGTCATAGAGACCAGCGGCTCCATAATCCCTTCTGAAGAAGCCGAAGAGCACTGCGGTGGCAGCTCCCGAGGGAAGCCCAATCCCTTGAACGGGATAGGCTAAAACGTTTATGAGCATGTCAAAGATTCCTGTTATTTGTCCTATCCATATGAGAATGCTGGCTAGGATGAAGAGGGGAAAGACCTCTTTAAAGTACCATTCTATCCTCGTATAGGTCTTCATCAGCACGTTACTTATCTTCGGCATCCTAAGCGGCGGAATCTCCATGTAGAAGCCCGGTTTCTCTCCAGGCATAAGACGGGCAGCAAGGAAGCCCACCAACAGAAAGACCAGAACTACCACAAGCGCCCAGATCAAAAGTGCCATGGGATTACCTGCCATGATGGCGAAGAGAACTCCTAGCTGGGCTGAGCAGGGGATGGCGAGAGCCAATAGAATTGTGGCTATTACTCTCTCCCTCTTGGTCTCTAAAGTTCTGGTGACTATGGTAGCCATGGTGCCGCATCCTAAACCCAAGGTCATGGGAATCACTGCTCTGCCGTTCAATCCGATTTTCTTGAAGACTCTGTCAATGAGGAGAGCCATTCTGGGGAGGTATCCCGTGTCTTCGATTATTGAGAAGGCAATGAAGAAGGTGCCGACGATGGGTAGGATAAGCGCTATGGCATATCGGACTCCTAGGGTGATGATTCCGTATTCTCCTACGAACAATTGCTGGATGGGAACGTATTGGATGTACGTGTTGAACAGCTGAGTTACGAAGGGGTTAAAGTATCCTTCAAAAACTTGACCTTCTAGGAAGTCTACTAAAGTTTGGGCTCCTAGCACTCCCACGAACTGGTAGAGACCAAAATACAAGACGAGGACTAGAATGGGAATTCCTGTTATGGGATTCATCATAAGCCTGCTAAGTCTTTCTTTGGCTGTAATCTTGAATTCGGGAGGATTAGTCACAGCCTCTGCAGCTATCTGCTTTGCTTCCCACACTCTCTTTCTGTTGACAATGTAGTTAATCGGCTGGCTATACTTCTGCCGAGTTTCCTCCACCACCTTTTCGATACGTCCGAAGTTCTTGCCTTCCCTTGCCTTAACAAGTTCCCAAATTTCATGATCGTCCTGCAAAAGCAATAGCCCAACGGCTCTCTTGGAAAGCATGTAATCTTCTTTTAGGAGCCTAGAAATCTTCTCCAAAGCAGATTCGATAGGTTGATTATATTGAGGCTTTCTTGTTGATTCAGTTCTGCAGTAGTTGAGAATTCTCTCTCTCAGGCTCTCCATCCCTCTTCCGGATGTGGCAACAGTGGTTGCAACTGGAATGCCAAGTTCCTCCTCCAAGCGTTTCACATCGATTTTTATTGCCAGTTTCTCGGCTTCGTCAATCATATTCAAGTCCAGAATAACTGGAAGCCTGGCTTCGATTAGCTGGAGGGTTAGAGGAAGCATCCTTTCCAGGTTCTTGGCGTCGACTAGCTGGAGTACAACCTCTGGCTTTTCCTTGAGAAGTATGGATCTAGCAACCCTTTCGTCCTCTGTTATGGGGAGAAGGGCATATGTGCCCGGGGTGTCCACAACTTCAACTTCATTATCGCCTATCTTTCCTTTGCCTCTAGAAACCTCAACAGTGGTTCCTGGATAATTGGATACGGTTGTGTAGGAACCTGTCAGGTTATGGAACATCACGCTTTTGCCAGTGTTGGGACTCCCAACAAGAGCTATCTTCTTTAATCCGGTAATTGGCTCTCCTGAGGGAGAGTGGCAACCACCCCGAAAGCGTCGTCTTCTCCGGAATCTAGTCACGTTTTGTTCCTCCGCTATATGTGTTGACTGGTTTAACGTGAACGTGGGTTGCTAGCGTTCGTTCCACTGTGTGCCGTTTTCCCTCTACTTGAATGTTGAGAGGCCCAGTAAAGGACCTTTTTCCCTCAATCTCCACGTGAGACCCAACTATGAGACCGAGGCTATCCAGAGTCCTCAGAATGTTGGTTTTCTCATCGGCTATTTTCACGACAACGCCGCTTTCCCCGGAGTTCAGGTCAGTCAAGGGCTTTGACTCCTCTTCCACAACTCTTCCTTTTTTGGTGGGGATGGGGTTTCCGTGAGGGCATGTTTCCGGATGTCCCAAAGCGTTTTCTAATGGATCGAGAATTTCGGGGGATAGGGCATGTTCTAGTTTGCAGGCTGCGTCGTGGACTTCGCTCCAATCTAGATGTAAAATGTCTGTGAGAAATCTTTCTGCGAGGCGGTGTCTCCTCAAAACGTTTGTGGCTATTCTTCGTCCCTTTTCTGTCAGCTTTACTCCCTTGTAGGGTTCGTGTGTTACTAAGCCTCGCCTTTCTAAACCTTCAATGGTGTTTGTAACTGAACCGGGAACCACTTCTAATTTTCTGGCAAGCTCCATGGTCTTGGCAAAGCCTCTTTTTTTCTCTAATCTGTAGATTGCCTCAAGGTATTCTTCGGCTTGGTGCGAAATTGAGGCTTCTTCGTTTGTCATTGGGTTTCACCTAGAAATTACGAGCACTCGTAATTATAAATAACGCCGTTATACTTAAGCTTTACGCAACACCGCAGAAATTTCTGAATCAAACAAAACCCCAAAACAACAGCCAAGTTTAGCCTATGTAGGTTTCCCTCTGCCAGTATGGATTGTTTTGGACCATGCTTGGTGCTTCTTTCCAGTGATTTTTGCGATGAAGAGGTCAATGAGAGCCTTTGTGCAGATGAACATGTTAAGCATGAAAGTTAGGAGCAGTAATGGTATTAGCCAGTATGTTCTATCCCTCCCGTCCAAGTATGCGCCTATGCCAACCTCGAAGAAGGGCGCAAAATTCCCCATAGAACTGTAGAAGGAAATAGGTATAGTTGCCCAGAGAATATTTGTCCATGATAGGGGCTGAACCAAGAACAGGGCTGCTCCGAGAATCCAAGCTAAACCCGCAAGGATGGGAACAAAATAGACGTTGAGTAGAAGGAACCCATCAATCTTTTCTCTGAGCCGCAGATTTTTTGTCTTTATAATAGGCCATAAGTGCCTAAAAGCACACTGCATGTGCCCTTTAGCCCATCGGGACCGTTGACGCCAATAAGAGCGCCAATCTTCAACTGCTTCTTCGTAGCAGTCCGCGTCGTTAACATATTTGACTTTGAAGCCCGCAAGATAAACTTTGAAGGTCAGGTCTGTGTCTTCTGTTAGCATGTCAGAATCCCAGCCGCCCAAAGATTCTATCAAGCTTTTTCTAAATCCCCCCACGGTTCCTCCGAATTGGGAGATAAGGTCTAGTTCGTCCCGGGCAAACTGGTCTACTCGATATCCTCCGGTTCGCTCTAAGGCAACAAGGCGCGTAACTAAGCTGTTAGGCTCATTAAGGACGGTGACCCTTCCCTGTACTGCTCCGACTTTGGGGTCTCTGAAGTAGACTGTTAGCTTCTCAAGGATGTCTCTCTGGGGGTAATAGTCGGCGTCAAAACAGTAGATAAGCTCTCCAGAAGCATGTTTTAATCCGCAGTTCAAAGCATCTGGTTTTCCCTTTCCCCCCTCCTCTAGTCCTCGGTGAACAACCTTTATGAATTCATGTTCTTTGGCAAACTTTTCAGCTTTCTCGCCTGTTCCGTCGGCAGAGGCGTCATCTATCACGATTACCTCCATCTTTTCTTTAGGATACGTTAATTCGGTCATCCTCTGAAGGATTCGTTCAATCACATATTCTTCGTTGCGGGCAGGAATCAGAACTGACACGGCTGGTTGGTATTCTGTTTTCTGGGGCACAAACGAAGGCTGTTCTTTATTGTGGTATAGGGCGGCAAGCGTGAAGAGATAGTGTCTTGTGAGGTAGGCTGCCATGAAGGTGGCTATGACCGCAAAAATCAGACTCAAAAAAGGAATCAGCACTTATTCTCTATCCTCCTCGTTTTTTGGCGGAAGCTAATACGGACAAACTTAGCGACCACAAAGACACTATCCATATAAAATCGATGATGGGACTGAGGACTACAGCTATAATTTTGAATGCATATATGCTCAGAAAGAGAACGGATGCTTCTTGGAAGGCTGCTCGGATAAGGTACCACAGAGCCCCCACAACGTTTCCTGCGAAGAGAAGACCAACTTTGCGAAGAAGTGGACCTTCCAGCGGAAACAGGAGAAAGACAAAGAGGAGATTAAAGAGGATGATAGCAATCTGCGCAGACAAACTAAGTAGGGGAACTAGCTGAAAAGCTGCTATGATTATGACTGCCGCCAAGCCCGAACCAACGGCCATGTGAAGGAAATCAGGTTTCACTCTTGGAGGTTCCAATCTCTCTTCGTTACTTCTCAAGAGAAACACTACTACTGCATAGTTCAGCGTAATTTGCCATATATGATTTGTTGAGCAGAAAAGCTTTTTCTCAGTTGATAGAAAAAATGTAACTAGGAGTTATAATTTTGAAACATTTTACAATTTATAGCCAATCTTTCTGAGGAACTCCTTTCTTGCTTCCACATCTTTCTCGGTTTCGCTTCCCTCTGTCTTAAAGCCGTCGATTACGCCCAGAATTCCTCTACCTTGCTCTGTCTCAGCAACTATAACCTCTAGGGGATTAGCCGTCGCAGCGTGGATGGTGCAGACCTCAGGCACCTGCTTGATTTTATCCAAGACGTTAATGGGATATGCGTTTTTGATGAAAATTATGAAGCAGTGTCCACACCCTAACTTCAAAGCATGGCTTACGGCTAGTTTCTCCAGTTCTTTATCGTTGCCCTCAGACCTAACCAAACGTGGTCCAGAGCTTTCGCAGAATCCTATACCAAATTTTATGGCTGGAACCGCGTTAACTAAAGCTTCGTAAAGGTCTTCAACGGTCTTGATAAAATGAGCAGTGCCCAAGATCACATTACACTCTTTGGGCATTTCTATCTTCACTGTTTTAAGCTCCATGCAATCCGCTCCAGTTACATCTTTGCCATCTTTTCCCTAATAAATTCGCAACAGCGATATCAGGCGTCTCTAAAGCTTCGTCCGATTGCCGAGAAGAGCTGACGGCCAATTGTTCGTTCTCTCATTCCCACTCTATGGTTGCCGGCGGCTTATGGGTTATGTCGTACACAACCCTTGTTACCTGAGGCAACTCGTTAGTTATCCGCGTGGAAATCCTCTCCAGCACATCGTAGGGAATCTTTGCGAAGCTGGCGGTCATAGCTTCCTTGCTTTCCACAATCCTGACGGCAACAGTGTAACCGTAGGCTCTGGAATCACCCTTCACACCCGTACTCTTCGAGTCTGTTAGCACAGCAAAATACTGCCACAAACTATCTCCTAGACCGCTTTTTTCAACCTCATCTGTAACGATTTTGTCCGCCTTCCTAACCAGCATAGCCTTTTCCTGTGTCACCTCGCCGATGATTCTCACTGCCAAACCTGGACCTGGGAAAGGTTGTCTCCGAACAAGTTCTCGGGGCAAGCCCATAATCTTTGCTATCTCTCTAACCTCGTCCTTGTAAAGGTCCCGCAGGGGTTCAATGATGGCTTTGAACTCTATCTCCGCAGGCAAGCCTCCAACGTTATGGTGTGTCTTTATAGTGTCTGAGTGCTTCCTGAAACCAGATTCGATTCTATCTGGGTATATGGTTCCCTGTATGAGATATTCTGCTCCAATCTTCTTCGCCGCTTCCTCAAAGACCCTGATGAATTCGCTTCCGATGATTTTTCTCTTCTTCTCAGGATCAGTTACGCCCTTTAGTCTCTTCAGAAAACGTTCCTGAGCGCGAATTATGACAACGTTGACGCCATGCTTCTGGAATGTGGATTCAACGAATTCTGCTTCGCCAAAACGCATGAAGCCGTGGTCAACATAAATCGCCAAAAGCCTCTCCCCAAGGGCTCTGGCAGCCAAGAAGGTGGCTACGCTAGAGTCTATGCCTCCGCTTAAACCGATTATAGCCTTGCCGTCACCAACCGTCTCTCTTGTTTCGCGGATTGCCTTGTCTATTAGTGATTCGGGTCTCCAGTTTGCTTGACACTTGCAAACTTCAAAGATGAAGTTGCGGAGCATTTTCATGCCATTTTCGGTGTGAACCACCTCAGGATGCCACTGAAGACCATATATCGGTCTCTCTTTGTGTCGAAAAGCGGCAACGGGACAGTTCTTTGTGAAAGCCAACACCTCATAATCTTCGGGGAGCTCATAGACCGTGTCCCCGTGGCTCATCCACACCTTCTCCTCTCCACTCAGCCCCTTCAGAACGCCCACTGGCTTATCGATAACAATATGGGCTATCCCATACTCCCTCTTTGTCCCCGGCTCCACCTTTCCCTTCGATAAATGGGCTATCAATTGATGACCATAGCACAACCCAAGAACGGGAATGCCCATCTTCAAGATTCCTGAATCAAATTTTGGAGCATCTTTTTCGTAAACGCTCCAGGGACCTCCCGACAAGATTAAGCCCTTCACGTTCATTTTCTTGTTCAGTTCCTTGATTTCTTCGGGAGTTATGTCGCATGGCACTATCTCGGAGTATACCTTATGTTCTCTGATTCTTCTGGCTATGAGATTGCAATATTGCCCGCCGAAGTCCAGCACGAGAATCGCGTCGAGTTTCATGGACTAGCCCTCGTCATGCACCTTAAGCTGAAATGCGTCTTTTAAAGGCTTCTTTGGCAACATCCAACAACATGAAAAATTCTGCTTATGAAGTAAAAAGTATGGATGCACTGAATGTACATTCATTTTCGCAAGGACCTCATGGCATTAACCGAAGAAGCATCAAAAATCTCAGGCATACCATACGTGATGAACGCCTACAACGAAGAAGCAAACAAAATCCTGGAAGAATAGGGGTAGAAGAGTATGAATGTGAGAGAAAGTTAAAATTTAGTCCCCAAACCCAAAAATATTTTCCTGAAGCCACTATACACAAAATGAATGGGTTCCACGAATTTTTAAGGTATTAAAAAGCAAAATGTAATCGATGCGCGCGCATCAAATGATTTCCATCTTTACATAATATGGTAGGATTCATTATGTGAGTACCCCACAATTTTCACATGTCAACATGGTGTTGTCCGGAACAATTCTTGGGTGCGGTTTTTCATCGTTAGGGTGGCTCCGTCAATTCTGAGATAAAAGTGTCTGTTTTCTCTTACCTTGCTAAATCTGTGGACTTCAATTTTTCTCCCGAAAAATGGTCCATCAAGTACCATTGTATGATACTCTCCATTTTCACCATTTGGATTAATCCCAAAATTGTCCACAAGCCTTTTCAGGTCTTTAAGAGAGTCACTGTCAAGTTCTCTTCCTAGCCACTCTTCATCAAACCAAGGTCGTTTCACATGGGTAAAGATTGCCTTTAACCCCAATGAAATTTGCTTATTCAGAATCTCGTATGGATCTAGATCCCACAAGGGCATAATAACTTCGATATCTAAGCCTTGGCAAACTGTATCCATCCAATGTCCATGAGAAACATCAATAACATGAATGTCCCCGGTTACAATCCCCTCAATCTCCTCATTTTCAATCAAGTCCAGAATAGCTTCCTCGTAAAGTTCTCGATAAGAGCGCGTGCCCACTTCCAGCCTAATGATCTTATGAGGTATCCCCAAAGCTTTGGATTGGAGATCCATTATTGGAAGTGGATGTTGCATTGAGGGCCAACCGTCCAATACAAAAGTAACAAGGGAGGAGACGTCGTGCCTTTGAGATAGCACCTCGTAACATGCTAGGAATGAGTCTTTACCTCCGCTCCACGAAACGGCAACTTTCATTATTAAAAACTCCAATAACTTCTAATCTATAATCATATATCCTCATCTTTTAAAAGCTTCTTTAGAAACATCCAGCATGAAAATTCTGCTTGAAAACCAAGAAAGAAAAAAGAATGAATGCCCTGAATGTCTGTTCATTTTGGGTGAGTTTTACCCATTAGAAAATGAATGAATTTATGTTACCAGCATTCTTTTTTGAAAAAATTTATAAGAATCTTCTATATTAAGGCGAAAAGTTGTTGCATACCGTGATTAACATTATTGAAAAACTTGGAGAGGAAAGGAAATGAATCTGAGAAGGCCTAACGCAGATGAGTCAACCGGCACATTCAATCGATCAAAAGACGTTGCTCCCATGTCTGGGATCTGTTCAAGATGCATCGATGGATGTAGAGGCGGTTGCGAAATTTGGTTATCAACGTTCAGAGGCCGTGAGGTACTCTACCCAGGACCCTTCGGAGGAATGACCGCAGGTGCAGACAAAACCTACCCTGTGGATTATTCCCATCTGAACATTCAAGGTTATGCACGGGGAGCAAAAGGCCTTCCAGAAGGAGTTGAAGGGAATCCGGATACAGCCCTTTTCCCTAAAGTTGACACGGAAACAGAATACGGCTGGGATAAGAAGGTAAAGTTGAGAATACCCATCTTCACAGGCGCCCTAGGCTCCACCGAGATTGCTAGGAAGAACTGGGAACACTTTGCCATAGGAGCCGCAATCTCCGGTATCACGCTTGTTTGCGGGGAGAATGTCTGCGGAATCGATCCGGGTCTTATGTTAGATAGTAAGGGAAAGATTACAAAGTCTCCCGATATGGATCGGCGAATAGAGATTTACCGGAAGTTCTATGAAGGCTATGGGGAGCTCCTTGTCCAAATGAATGTGGAAGACACAAGATTTGGAGTAGCAGAATATGTCTCATCGAAACATAACCTAGATACGATCGAGTTGAAGTGGGGGCAGGGTGCCAAATGCATTGGTGGAGAGATCAAAGTTGATACACTAGAGAGGGCTGCTGAGCTTAAACAGCGTGGTTACATTGTTTCGCCTGATCCAACTCTTCATGAAACTCAGATTGCGTATAAGGAAGGAGGCTTGAAGGATTTTGAGAGGCATTCGCGGTTAGGTTTTGTGACTAAGGAGGGATTCTTGGAGGAAGTTGATCGTCTCCGAGGCTTAGGGTTTAAGCGGATTACCTTGAAGACTGGAGCTTATTCTGCCTTAGAGCTGGCTATGGCGTTGCGTTATGGTGCTGAAGCAAAGTTGGATCTCCTTACAATTGATGGTGCTCCTGGCGGCACAGGGATGAGCCCTTGGCCTATGATGAATGAGTGGGGTATTCCAACGTTTTATCTTCAAGCTCTCATGTATAAGTACTGTGAAAAGCTCTCAAAAAGAGGAGTGAGAGTTCCTGACATTGCTATGGCTGGTGGTTTCTCAACAGAGGATTGTGTGTTTAAGGCTCTTGCCATGGGCACTCCTTACGTTAAGGCGGTTTGTATGGGAAGAGGTTTGATGATTCCTGGCATGGTGGGAAAGAACATAGGGGTGTGGCTGAAAGAGGGCAAGTTGCCGAGGACTGTTTCCAAATATGGAAGTGAAGCGAGGGAAATCTTTGTTGCTTATGCGGAACTTGAGGAGAAGTTTGGTTCCGAGATGAAGAATATACCTTTGGGTGCTGTTGGCATCTACACCTACTGTCAAAAGTTCAAGGTCGGTCTTCAGCAACTGATGGCTGGAAGTAGAAACTTCAGACTCTCAACAATATCCCGCAAAGACCTCATGGCATTAACCGAAGAAGCATCAAAAATCTCAGGCATACCATACGTGATGAACGCCTACGGTGAAGAAGCAAAGAAAATCCTAGAAGAATAAGAGTTTCATGCACCCATCCTTGGGCTGCTCCCCCTCTTTTAGCTCATTTTAGAAAAATGCGCATACCGACAAATAATACAACTGTCCCAAACGCCTTGACTCGCATAACGTGAAATGAGAAGTCTGTTGTTTAGATTCGGGTCATGTCTTTGATGGGGATGAAGCAGTGGGGGGCTGAGGTGACGATTTCTGCTCCTTCCTCTGCCATGGCTGCTGCGGGGACGATGCCGCCAACCATGCATATGCCGAATCTGTCCATGCCTACAGGTACTCCAAGTATCGGTTCATTAGGTTCTCCCAAAACCAGAATTCCCCCCCAACCCTTTTTCTTTTGATTTTCAAGAATCTTAACCGTCCTCTCCCTCGCTTCAGCAGGAATCTCCCTTAAGGTCGCCAATAACATGCCTGACCCAGTTTTCAACATCCTTGTGATGGAAGTCATCTTCTTGTACACGAACACTTCCAAGGGTGGCACAGTGGTTCCTTCATAAGAGACTATCTCCGCGAACCGAATGGGCTTACGATTCACCACTTGAACAAGACCACCGTACTGAAAAGAGAGGGGGATTCCCGAGTGGATGAGGATACCATCTATGGTTAAGTTGCAGACTGTAAAGAGCGCAATCTTCCCCTCAGGAACAGAAATGTCACAATATTCTTCATTTTCGCCCAGCAGCTTGATGTACGGCGCTGACAAGAGGTCCATCTTGTGCAGAGCTTTCACGGTCTCCAAAGTTTTGTCGCGAAGACGTTTATCCAATACTGACACGTTCGCAACAACTTTTCCCGAGTCTGTGGCAGGGTCATAGGTCGCCGAGTAGGCTAGGGACATGAAGCGGGTTGTGGTGAAACCGAGCCTTTGAGAGGCTAAGGCTCTGCTCAGCTCTTCCAGACCTTTGGGGGTTATTGTTCTTCCCCTTCGATCGTGCCCCAGCACAAAGCCCTTTGTCTCTAGCAGTAGAAGGTGGTATCTTACAGTTCTTTCACTGAGAAGAAAGCCTCTTTTTCTTAACTCCCGCTTGAGTAAGGTGGAACCAACTGGGCTATCAAATTCGCTCAAAATCCTCAGGATCTCAATTTCTTTTCGGGTGCTTCCGTTCTCCGCCGACATGAGCTTTCTCCCCAGCTATACAAATAGCTAGTTAAAGTACTATTTTACTTATCGGCTTTTCAGTTTTCGTCTCGCCTAATGGCTTGAGTCAGAGTCTCAATTAACTGGGGAAAACCAACGAGGTTCTGCAGGACAGCAGCTATTCTGAAACTACTCTTTGAAGTTCTCAACAACTCAGTCAACAATTGTTTTGGGTTTAGATAGAAGGCACGGAAGTACTCAAAAATAAGCGACCTCACATCTTCATAAGAAACAGGAGTTGGCACATCTCTTGGAATGCAGATTTCATCTTCCCACTGTTTTTCCTCGTTCAGAAGCCCCTTCGCCACAAGGTCATTCCATATGTCTGTTCCCACATGAGCACCCAGAATGTTGACGTCGGGCACATCAACGTCTAGTTTGTTTGCAAACTGCAACGTATTTACAACCTCCCGCCTAGTTTCGTCAGGAGCCCCCACGATAAAGGAACCCACAATAATGTCTATGTCAGCCTTTCTAGCCTTGCGAACTGCCTTTTCGGACTGTTTGGGGGTGATGCCTTTCTTGTAATAGTCTAAGATTCTCTGATTGGCACTCTCTATCCCAAAGAAGAGACATCTGCATCCTGCCTTCACCATCTCCCTGAACATGTCATAGCTGACGTGATCCACTCGCGAGTCGCAGAACCACTCGATGTCCATCCCTTCCTTTTTGATGCTTCGGCAAAGCTTTGACACTCTCTTGGCATCTAGGGTGAAGTTGTCGTCGGCAAAGAGAAATTGCTCATAGCCTTCGCTCTGCAGATACTCCAATTCTGCCATAACGTTCTCAACTGATCGGGGTCTCCAAGCTCTCCGAGCGAACTTTCTGATTCCGCAGAAACTGCACCTGAAAGGGCACCCACGGGATGAGAGGACCGTGGTGAACTTTTTAGTGTTGATTTTAGCGCCAAAGATTGCGGAAACATATTGGACCTTTGCAAGATCACGATCTGGGAAGGGAAGCGAATCCACGTCTTTGTTTAATGGTCTATTAGGGGTGGAGACCACTCTGCCATCTTTCCTGAAGGTTATTCCCTGAATTTTGTCTAGGTCTGCTTGTTTTTCTAAAGCTCTCGCAATCTCGAGACTCGTGTGCTCGCCCTCCCCCCTAACCACAATGTCCACAAAAGGATATTTCTGGAGAATTCTCTCGGCGTTGAAGGTTGCATGATGGCTCCCAAAGACCACTGTGATGTTGGGGTTTTCCGCTTTAACTCGTTCGGCAATCTTTGGCGCCTCCTTTGCAGCGCTGAGCAAAACGGAGAAGCCTATGATGTCCGGATCTTCTTTCTTCACCCAATTCACTGTTTGATCTATGGAGAAACGTTTCGCGGGTTGGTCGAGGATAGAGACCTCGATTCCTCCCTCTTTTAATGCTGCTGCGCAATACAGAATTCCTAGAGGGGGCCACGCTGTAACCATATACATCGATTCTGAAGGGGGGCTTGGGTTTATGAACGAGAACTTCATCTCTTATCGCATTTAATCCTTTTAGAAATCAGGTAAGATAAATCTTCTCAAAAGCCTCAAAGAAAGATTGTTCATTCCAAAAGAGCAGCGCCTTTTGACTGTCTGTTTTTTCTTTGTTGGTCGGAGAGAAAGGATATGACATACGTCATATTTAAATATTGCTTTTCCCATATTATAATTGGTTACACAAACCGGATGTTGTATTGTGTCAGAGCAAATAGTTACCGTTAGGTGCCCCGAGTGCGGGAGCACGAACATAATTGTCGATTCGGATATGGGAGAATATGTCTGTGGCAACTGCGGTCTGGTCATCGAAGAGGATGTCCCAAGCCAAGGTGCTGAATGGAGAGCCTTCACCGCCCAAGAAAGAGCCTCCAGAGCAAGAGCAGGAACACCCACCAAATATTCCCACTACGACAAAGGCTTATCCACGGTCATCCGCGTAGAAAAGGACGCCTTCGGTCGCCCCCTCTCACCAAAAGTCAAACAACAGATGTGGCGCCTCAGAAGATGGCAAATGCGCTCAAGAGTCCATGCCTCCCAGAGCAGAAATCTCATGCTAGCCCTGAGCGAACTCCAACGTCTATCCGAGATACTTCACATTCCAACCTCGGTACAGGATATGGCTTCGATTGTCTACCGAAAAACTTTGAATGAAGGCTTGGTTCGGGGACGCAGCATTGGAGGAATGGTGGCTGGAGCCCTCTACGCGGCAGTTAGATTCACCAAACTCCCTAGGACTCTGAAGGAGATAGCGGAAGCCAGCCAGAGGACCCAAAAGGAGATAGCCCGATCCTACGGCGTTATAGTTAGGAACTTGGAGATGAGGATGCCCATAGACGATCCGTCGGATTATGTCACGAAGATAGCTGAGAAGGCTAAGGTTTCCAGTGAAGTTGAGGGGTTAGCCATCAAACTAATAGGAGAGGCTAAAAGGAAGTACGCTACCACAGGGAAAGACCCCTCGGGACTAGCGGCTGCAGCCCTCTACATTGCCTCCAAAATGAAAAGAGAGAAGATAACTCAGAGCCGCCTAGCCAAAGCGGCAGACGTAACCGAAGTTACTGTGAGAAACAGAAAAAGGGACCTAATGAAGAGCCTCCACATGAAGAAACTATAATTTCATGGCTCCTCCTAGCACCTGGCGAACATTTTTCTAATATAGCTAACAGCTATAGAAGACAAAGTTAGCGTAGCCCATGAAACCTAACGAATGTAACCACTTAACGAATTGCCAAGATGAATTTCTTTTAATATTCTAACCGGTTCCTTTGGTTCTGCCATAACTTTCGGGGTTATCAGGGAAGGTTGGACAAAAAGCCTTTAAGGGTTGTTGTCGAGTCTATGTTCTTGTAGAAGGAGCGACAGAAAGCGGTGTTAGCATTACGGAGGACTGCCGATCCAGAGATGGATCAAGAACTCTACATACCCGGCCATGCGCTCCATATCCCTGCAGAAAGCATGATGTCAAAAATGGGGAGGACCAGCTGGATGGACGGAAGTGATTGCGATGACGCGGACCAACATAGCCACAGCTGTGCCTCAGGTGAAAAGATTCCTCTCAAGCTTTGGTCAATCTATACTATCCCTTTCGTTTAATTTTGGTGGAATGCTGGCTGGGACACTTGCCGTATACTTCAGTGTCTTCTCCATAACTCCGTGGGCAATTGCTCTTTTTCCCGGAATTCTAAGTGTTAGGGGAGCCATTGGTGGTCTTTTTAGTGGTCGCCTAAGCACGGATTTACACTTAGGAACTGTCAAAGCCACCTACACCAAAAACACGAAGAGCTTTTATCTGCTCTTGCGTTCGGTCATCGTATTGTCCTTTGTAAGCGCCATCATGATAGGGACAGGAGCCTCAATTTTTGGTCTATTCTTCTGGAAAGCTAACATCATGGATTTAATTGAAATACTTGCGGTGGTTGTCGCAACCATGGGGTTATCTGTTCTTTTTGTTCCTCCCATTACAATAGCCGTTTCTGTTATCTCTTTTAGACGTGGTTTGGACCCAGACATAATTGTATATCCCATCATATCGACGGTGTCAGATATTATTGATACAGCATGTTACATTTTCAGTCTCAATGTCTTCTTTAAGGTAGCCTCATTTGGGAATTACTTGATTTGGTTGTTCGACTTCGTTTTCCTCTTCATTGTGATATACATGTTGGTTAAAAACATTAAAGAAAAAGAATTTGTTGAAACGATTAAAGAGTTTCTTCTAACTCTCTTATCTGTAACGTTCATAGTAAATGTCACGGGTTCCCTCCTTGTGAGGGTAAGCGAGGCTATAGGTAACCGACAAGAGATGTATGTGGTTTACCCAGCGTTAATCGACACTGTGGGAGATGTGGGCTCTATAGTAGGCTCAACCGCCACAACGAAACTCGCTCTGGGCTTAACTAAACCCTCTTTTTCCTCCATAAAGGAGCATATAATCGAGGTTGGTGGAGCTTGGTCTGCATCAATGGTGCTGTTCATTTCTTACGCCGCGATATCATCACTTACTAGTGGTGTAAGAACTTGGGGGAATCTGATGAGCTTCGTTAGCCAACTCTTAACCACGAACATTCTTGCTGTCTCAGTTATGATTCTTATCGCTTACGCCGTAGCCATTTTCACCTACAGGCGAGGATGGAACCCTGACAACTTCGTGATTCCTATCGAAAGCTCTTTAGCAGACAGCGTGACCACCGCTTCTGTTCTAATAGCACTGGCGCTTATCATCTAAAATTTCCGAGCGGATTCTAAGATTCTTCCGTATCCGGTTCTTTGACTCCGGAAGCCAATGTTTCAAAGTCGGTTTCTCCCTCGGCATAACCTGCAGCAAGTAAAATATCGCCTGCTTTAATTACTGTGTCAGGACGAGGTCGTAACCAATATTTTCCTCTTCTGATGACCAGCACCCACATACCCGTCTCCTCCTGGATTTGAGCTTCCCGAATTTTCTTTCCCACTAAAGGAGAACTTTCTGAAACCGTAACCCGAGTTACGGTTTCTTCAGCTTCCTCGATAACCTGTCTGAGGATGGGGTGGGGCTCCAGTCCTCGCAATACGACGTCAGCGATTTCCATGGCTGCGTCTGCGATTTCCTCTGTGACTACTCCTAGCCTTATTAGACCGAGGAAGTCTTTGGATTCTTTAGGTTTGAAGCCGCTGGATAAGACTAGAAGCTCAAAGTCTGTGTGGAAGTCATCCATGTGATTTTCTAGGGCTTCAACTTCTTCGGCTAATGCTCGACTGTTGAGGAGGAGGGAGGAGTAGGCGAGGTCTATCATAAGTTCGGAAGTGTCTTTTAGAAACACGAGTTTATCAACAATCTTCTTGAAATGTTTCTCGGTTAGAGTCATTCCTCTTCCCTCATTCTATCTCCTTTATCTCGCCCGTGGCTAATGCTTTCAGTTCATCAATGCCATGGGGCGCTCCTCTGGCGATTAAAACGTCGCCCTCCATAATTCTCTCCTTCTCGTCTGGGTCTATGGTCCACTCTTTTTGTCGGCGAACTGCTATTACATCTACACCTATCTTGGCGGCTAACTCTAGGTCTCCAAGTTTCTTGTTTACAAGAATCGAGTTGGGTTCAACTATTGCTCGTGCTAGTCGTTCCTCAACTTGTTCGAAGGCTTTTCTGACGATAGGATGAATGCCGATATCTTTGAGAACGATAGTTGCTATGTCGGCGGCGGCGTCCGAGATTTTGTTGGTGGCAGCGGCTACGGTTGTCACTGCTGTGAGTTGCTGGGCATCTTCTGCGTCTCTCGCTGCGAGCATGGTGCTCATGTCTATCATGTAGGCTAGGTAGTCCACGCGTTTTTCAAGTTCCAAAACCTCTTCAGCTAATTCATGGCTGTTGAAGAGGGCTGCCGAATATGCGAGGTCGATCATAATCTCTGAAATGTCCTTCATTTCAGTGAGGGCTTCGCGAACAGAGATGGGTTTATACTCGATTTTCCCAGATTCTGCCAAGCAGAGAAAGCTCCCTTAAATCAATTCTTTTTGCACGTTATCAATTTACCGTGTCGTTACTATATGATAACCTGTGCATCTTTTAATTTTATCGTAACAACCCGTTCTACCTTACGAAATCAAGGTCAATACTAGCCCAGAAACTAAGGGCATGGTTAGGTTGTCGTTGACCGGAAGGGGAAGCCCTTCCACTATCATTCCAACTGCGGCGCCAATCAAGGCTCTCAGTGGGTCAACAAAAATCATTGCAGCTAAGAAGGCAAAGAGGAAACCGAAGATTGTTCCTTCCAGATTCTTTCCTTTGTTGAAGGGGAGAGGGGTTCTTCCAAGCTTCATTCCAGTGATATGAGCGAATCCATCGCCTAAGGTGAGTATTGTGATGGCTACGTAGCGTATAGGCGCTGGGAAGATGAGGAGGGAGATTGCTATGCCTAGGGCAAAAGCGATAGGAGCGGTTGCGAACTCGTAGAGTTCCGGTTTGTTGGCTGCGTTCCATGTTATTGATGAGAGGATGGGTATGTTGATTCCGCGAATTCTGGCGAACTCGGACAGAGTGTAAAACACGGTTACGAGAAGTATCACCGAAGCCAGCAGGATATTTCCTGTGAGGTATATGGAAATGAAGGAGAGCAGAAAGCTGCTCATATGCATTGTTTCTCGGAGACCTCGGCTTCTTGATATGGCAGGATGGGAAACTTGCGGGTTCTTCCCTATTATGGGCGGTAAGATTTCTGTTAGGTCCCCTCTTGTCACATAGTCGGATTTAGCGCTCAGAAAGAAGTCGGGATTATAGCCTATCCTTAAGTTGCATAAGGGAAACATGGGAAGGTTGTTTCGGTCATCAGCGACCATGACGCAGTTTTGGGAGTCTAAGCCTTCCTTCGCAAGTATCTTCTTCAGAACAACGGCTTTGCCGCCTGGTTTTAGAACGTTGCCTCCTATGGCGCCAGTTAAACGTTCGTTAACTATCTCTAGTTCTAGACCGAAGGCGTAGTCAGCTTTCAATCTCGCCGCCAGGTCCTCTACAAAGAGGACGGGGAGACCTGAACTTATGAGCGCTGTCCTGTATCCTTTCGCGTTTAATCTTTTGAAGACCTTTTCGGTGCCGGGCATCAGAGGTATCTTCTTGTGGAGTTGAAGGACCTCTTCTGCTCTGAGACCCTTGAGCATCGCAAAAATTCTTCTCAGGGCAGAGTCTAGGGATAACAGTCCTGTTTCGTAGAGAAGCCCTAATGCTAGAATTTTTATGAAGCCCAGAAATCCCACTTTACGTGATATCTCGAAGAGGAGATAACGATTCTTCGGTATAAGAATGCCTTCTACATCGAAGACAACCAAACGCTTTGTTCCCTGTCCCGTTTCCTTCCCATCAGCCATCAGAGCTTTCCTTCCGCTGATAGTTTGTCCTGTCTTGATTGAAGAGCTTTCCGGAAACAATACGCAAAGTGAAGCGTTAGAGCAGCTAGTTAAACTTGTGCCATAGAGAATTTTTGTTTCCGTTGTCTTTAAGTACACCAGCATCCTAACAAAATCAGTGTATCATAGTAAATCTGGAGGTGTGTTGCGCTCGCTAAGATTCTGGTCACTTCGGCGTGGCCCTACATCAATTATGTTCCTCATCTAGGCAATATTGTAAGCTCCATTCTTTCAGCGGATGTTGTAGCCCGTTACTACCGGCTAAAGGGAGACGATGTTGTGTATGTGACAGGCTCAGACGAGCATGGAACACCCATCGAGGTAGAAGCCGTCCGACTGAACATCCCCCCAAAACAACTAACAGACCGAAATCACGCAAAAGTGGTGGACCTCTTCAAAAGGTGGGGCATAGCCTTCAGCAACTACACCCGCACAGAAAACCCCATCCACAAGAAGTTCGTGCGAGACCTTTTGCTGAAAATCTACGAGAACGGCTACATCTTCACCCAAGAAACAGAACAGCTTTACTGTCCCCAAGACGACAGATTCCTACCCGACAGATTCGTGGAGGGAACCTGCCCCTACTGCGGCTACACCAACGCCCGAGGAGACCAGTGTGACTCCTGCGGAAACCTTCTCGAACCCACAAACCTTATAGAACCCCGCTGTGCCATATGCGGCTCCACACCCATCAAAGAAAAAAGAAAACACTGGTACTTTGACCTGCCCCAGCTAAGCGAAAAGCTCAGCGACTACATCCAGAATAACCCGCATCTTCCCGACAACGCCCGAAACTTCAGTTTAAACCTTCTCAAGGAAGGATTGAAGCCAAGACCAGTCACCCGGGACAACAAGTGGGGGATTCCGTCACCCTTTCCCGGTTCTGAGGACAAAACAATCTATGTCTGGGTCGAAGCCGTTCTGGGATACCTCTCAGCCACCCTTGAATACTTCAAGAAGCGAGGAGAAGAAGAGCGATGGAAGGAATACTGGTTTAACAAAGAAGCTAAAACGCTGTACTTTATCGGAAAAGACAACATCCCCTTCCACACAATTATTCTCCCAGCCTTGCTTCTGGCTACTCACGAAGACTACAACCTGCCCTGGACGGTCCACTCCATCGAGTTTCTAATGTTTGATGGTCAAGCCTTCTCCAAAAGCCGAAGGATAGGCATCTGGATAGACGAAGCCCTAGAACTCTTTCCCGCCGACTACTGGAGATACGCCCTCATGTCAATACGCCCTGAAGTAAAAGACACCAACTTCTCGTGGACGACCTTCATCGAAAAAGTGAACTGTGACCTAAACGACACCCTCGGCAACTTCATCCACAGAACAGTAACCTTCGTAAATCGCCACTTCGACAGCACAGTGCCGCAACCAAGCAGCCTTGACGAAAAGGACAAAGCCATCCTCGAAGAAACTAAAGGAATCGTGAAGAAAACATCGGAGAGCTTGGAAGACTTTAAACTGCAAGAGGCTCTACGCCAAGCCATAAGCCTCAGCCACCTTGGAAACAGATACTTCAACGAGAAGGAGCCTTGGAAAACCATAAAAACGAACCGGCAATCCTCAGCCAACACCCTATATGTGGCTGTCCAGATTGTCAAACAACTGGCCATAACCTTGGAACCCTTCATTCCCTTCACAGCTGAGAAGCTCTGGCAGCTCCTCAATCTGCCCGGTTCTGTTCACGAGCAAAGATGGGACGAAACAGAAAAGGAACTACCCCCAGACCACAAGATAAACCGGGCAAAGCCTCTCTTCACTAAAATAACTTTAGACGAAGAGGAACTTCAAGCCAAGCTGGAAGAAGCGAGGGCTAAGCTACAGAAACTGTCACAATTTTGATGGGTGAGATGAAGGGGAAGTTTTTGGGGCTGAAAATCGACTTTCACGTTCACACCTGTTATTCCAGTGACTCTACAATAACCTTCAAGGAGATTGTCACTTACTCCAAGAGACGGGGGTTAGATGGAGTTGCCATCACAGACCACAACACCGTCAAAGGCGCCCTCAGGCTAAAAACCCGCGACATCATTGTTGTCCCCGGAATCGAAATATCCACCCTGAACGGACATCTCCTAGGTCTCAATGTAACCGCGCCGATACCTGCAAAACTGGGTGCTGAAGAGACTATCCGTAGAATCCATGAAGCAGGAGGAATCGCTGTGGCAGCGCATCCTTCAATATTCCGCAAATTGTCTCCGAACAGTCGGAAGAATTCTTACGATGCCATCGAGGTGATGAACGCATCTTCTATACCCTTCCAACTCTACAAGTATTTAAGAAAAAAACTTGCCACTCGTCTAGGTCTTCCCCAGACCGCTGGAAGCGACTCTCATTACGCTCCTGAAATTGGGGCAGCCTACACCCTCGTTGACGCTGATCCTGACGTGGACGAAATTGTTGGCGCCATCAAAAAGGGAGCTACTGTTCCTGAGGGAAACGCTATTCCCTGGAAAATAAGAATGGAAAGAACGGCACTAAAATTTAAAAGAAAAATTTGAGGAGGAAAAGGCTATTCTTCAGTGTCTTCAAGTTGGTCTAATTCTAGGTCGATGTGTACGGTAGTTCTTGGTTCTGTGCAGTGTTCTATGTTAATGAGGTCTAGTCCGAGGGTCTCGGGAATAACTTGAATCGTTTCAGTTTCCAGTTTGGGAACCCCCTTCGGACACTCGATTTTCAAGAGTTTTTCCATGTTTTTAACCATTTCTTTGTCTTCCCCAAGCCTCTATGCTGAGGAGGTCTCGAACCGCTACGCGGATAGCCTCAGCTCTGTTTGGATAATATTTTTCGTTAACTAGATTATCCAGTGCCCGAATGTACGGCTCAGGTAGATGTAATGTAATCAATTTCATTTGCATCACTCCGTGGGAACAATTAAGTATGCTGAGATTGTTTGAGTCTTATATGTCTTAATGTTAAAATACAAACATGATTCAAATATGAACATGTCACTATTTATAAGCTTTTCCAACCCTTACCCAGATCCCCGTGTACACTCGTGTAAAAAATGGGCGTTACAGAATCTTTATGTTTCTCTCGTACGATTAAAACCGTATAAATCAGGCTTTGCCTTCTGTAACTGTGGCTTTGAAATTGGGCTGAAACTTGATGGTTAAGCGGTCTAGACGAGTTTACGTTAAGAGTTTTGGTTGTTCGGCGAACCTTGCTGATGGGGAAGTGATTGCTGGCTGCCTATCAGGGGCTGGCTTCGACATCGTTGAGGACCCTATGGAGGCGGATATTTTACTTTATAACACATGTGCGGTTAAAGCGCCCACAGAAAATCGGGTCATAGGCATCTTGAGAGAGGCTCCCAAAGATAAGAAGCTCGTGGTAACTGGCTGTCTGCCCCTGATAAACTTTGAACGATTGAAAAATGAAGTAGACTTTGACGGGGTAGCGGGTCCAGCGCCTGGCGCCAGAATCGTTGAAGTTTTACGCCGTGTAGATAGGGGAGAAAAAGCTGTTTCTTTGGGGGAAGCTTCTAAACCGAGCCTATGCCTTCCCCGGATTCCGGTGAACCGGGTCGTAAGCGTCGTGCCCATCAACTACGGTTGTCTTGGAAATTGCTCCTACTGCTGTGTTCTCTTTGCTAGAGGACAGCTAAGAAGCAACTCGGTCGATGAAATCATTGAGAGGGTGAAACAGGACTTGGCTTCTGGCGCCAAAGAAGTGTGGTTGACGTCTCAAGACACGGCGTGTTATGGGAAGGACCTAGGAACGAGCCTGGCGGAGTTGTTGAGGCGGGTCTGCGAAATTGAGGGGAATTTTTTTGTCCGAGTGGGAATGATGACTCCGAATCAGGTTATGGGGATGCTTGATGAACTTGTTGAGGCTTACAAAGGCGAGAAGGTTTTCAAGTTTCTGCATTTGCCCGTTCAAAGCGGAGACGACGATGTCCTCAAGCTTATGAAACGCCGCTACACTGTAGACGACTTCAAAGAGATTGTCTATGCCTTCAGGGAGGAGATTCCACGAATAACCCTCGCGACAGATGTTATATGCGGCTTCCCCGGAGAAAGCAGAGAGGCTTTCGAGCAGACAAAGAAGCTTATAACAGAGATTCAGCCCGACATCGTCAATGTCTCAAAGTTTTTCTCAAGACCCAACACTGCCGCTGAGAAATTGAATCCCCTTTCCCCAAAAGAGGTGAACAGGAGGAGCAGGGAGATGGCGGCTTTGTCCAAAAGGATTTCCCTTGAGAAGAATAGGGCTTGGATAAACTGGGAGGGAACCGTGCTGTTTGATGAGAGAGGGAAAGGGGAGTCTTGGATGGGAAGAAACTTCGCCTACAAGCCTATAGTGGCTAAGACATGCGAATCTCTGTTTGGAAAAATTGTTCAGGTGAGGGTAGTCCATGCCTTCTCCACGTATCTTGAAGCCGAGATTGTAGATGGACCTTAGCCTCCGCCCACCGGAGGAAGAATCGCAACTGTATCTCCCTCTTTCAGCACCGTGTCTAATCCCTGTAGAACGTTTGTGCTCTTGCCGTTTACAAGAATCGAAAGATAACTATGCACCTGTCCCTTTTCGTTGTAGAGGTATTCTCTAAATTCTCTGTCGTATTTCGCGGAAAGCTTGGTCAGCAGTTTTTCAACAGTGGTGATGCCCTGCAACTGAACTTCTTCCACTTTCTTGCCGGTTATCTCTCGCAGTGAAGTGAAAAACTTGACTTCGACTTTCATCCGTGCTCGACCACTGTTGGATATTATTGTATTTTTCGGGGCGGAATTTATTCTATTCTGTGCTTGCTCCTGAAAGAGTCGATTAAACTTAAATACCGCCACAAATTCTCAGAATAGCGGCGCCGCTCATGTTGTTGATCGAGCCGCCGTAGCTCAGTTAGGTAGAGCAACGGGCTGTTAACTCGTGGGTCGACGGTTCGAGTCCGTCCGGCGGCGCCACCCCTCTTTCTCTCATTAACCAGAAAATAGAGACATCTACCTAGCTACTTCTGGAGAAACTATTACTAAATTAACTCAGTGGAGATTCAAATGTACGCGAATCTAGTTGTTGGCCAGGGTTTTGTCTTGTTCAGTTGCAATTTCAGCTATTCTGCGGGGTCCAGCGTCTTTGGGGTTTCTGAGTTCTAATAGAGATGGGAGGAAGAGAAGAGTTAGGAAGACGCCTAGGATGAGGATTAGAAAAATGAACTGGTGCTGTATCGGAGTCGGATTCAGATTCATGAACAAGGCATCTTCAGTTTATCCTACGTCTTCCCATATAACACTTTCCGCTATACCACAATAATATGTTGGCAGCTGTCTTTCCCAGAAAAAAGACTGTTTTCAACAATGAAGTATTATTAGTCTTCAAATATAATTTGTGTGTGCAGTAAAATTTAATTTCTAACCCTGTTATATTGCTCCTAACAATAATGCTATTGCCACAGTTATTATGCCAGCCACTAATGTCTGGAGTCCGTAAAGTAACGCGTTCTCTTTAGCTATTTTTCCCAGATATATTCCAAGCACAAAGAGAGTGACAAGCGTTAATGCAAAGGAGGTTATGAAGGCGTTTTCAATCGCTATCAAACCATATAACGTGAGAATAAAGGGCAGCAGAGAAATGATTGCAGTTAAAATCGGTGAGCCTCCATCAACAATGGCTGCATAGAAAGAGACGAATGAGGAGGCGTCGGTTATCACGGAATCATCAAGTTTCCTCATCATCGCGTTTTCAAGGTTCTTAAGGTCTCTCTTCCTTTCAGCCCTTTCAGTCATGTATGCTCCGAATAACCCTGAAATTCCCATGGCTAAACAGGCACCCAAACCAGCGGTTACAATTATCGCTGCTCGTGTAACCCCCGCAACCCATGAGCCAACAATTATCCCCAGCATAGTCATGGAACCGTCAAACCCGTTCTTCACGAAGTATCTTCTCGCTATTGGTCCCATCCCGGTGATTCTGAGGTACATTCGGAGGCGTTTAATTAGAGCTTTCAAACCACTAAACAATATTCATCACAACAAAAGTTCTGCGAAACGCTACGGCATTAAGGCAAAAACTTACTGCACTCGATAAAGGCATTAACTGACCAGTCTTCCCTCAACATTTACCTAATTTGCATGAACTTAATGAACCTTTTCCCATTATATAATTTATCCAACCTCGAAACTAATCTCTAAACCTGTTCATGGGCACGCAATTGCTTGCCTAATTTTGAGCAATTAAAATCTTGATGTTAAGAGTTATTAGGAAGTTAAGAAGACTACTGTAGCTAGCTAGAAAGGCATGGAAATAAGCATCAACTGTTGTGGAGTCTGCTTTAAAGTTGGTTGTTCAAGAAGTACTTGAGGTTCTGTATTCTCCGGTTAAAGCTTTTCGAAAAATCATTGAAAAACCAGACTTCAAAGGAGTCCTCCTCGTCTTAGTGCTCGTAATATCCTCCATGATAGTTGTGCAGTACGTTGCATCTTCAAAGCTTTTCCTCGAAACCAGAGAACCAGAAAACGATGACTGGACCGAATCGCTAACAAATCAGCACAACTGGCTCTCCAACGGCGTGCTTTCATTAGACGAAACGGATTATCGGATGGGAAACTCCGATGGCAACCACAGCATAGCATCTTCAATCCGAGACAGCATCTGGATGAAACTAACAGATATAGACCCCATCAACAGTGCCGAAGAGAAAGGATACACAGAACTATTCTTCTGGATCAAATGGAGTCACGAGGATGGATCAACTCCCAATTCGGGAACCCTGAAATTATTCTCCGGCAGCGAAGACAGCTACTTTCAAAAAGACATAACCAGTTTATTAGCGCCAAATGGAGAATGGACAAACGCAACCCTCAATATCGGTCCAAACCAAGGTTGGACCTCAAACAATTCTCCTGACTGGCAAAGTATAACAGGGCTGGAATTTAGTGTGGATTGGTCATCCTCGGCGAACTTAACCATGAAAATTGACGGCTTGTTTTTCAGAAAATTCAGTTCTCCCGTCTATTCTGGGGAGTTCAGCACACTAATATTGCCCGTGATAATTCAGGTGGCGATAACCTTTGTCATCAATTGGATTTTATGGTCAGGCATTCTGATAATAGTTGGAAGACTTTTCCAAGAAAACCTTGGGCGATGGAACGTTTTCTTCGTCATCATGGGATACGTTTTCATAACCACGTTTGTTTATAACCTTGCAAGCGCGGTGCCTCTCTCAACCCTTCCACCGTTAAACGTCCCTCTGGAATCTGAAGCCTTTAATGCTCTGCTCAGCGAGGCTTGGGGTTCCCTTCTGGCTTATCAAGTGTGGCTGTATCTCCCGTTAATAGGAGAAGTTTGGATAGCCGCTCTCGGCGCTGTTGTTGTACGCCTCATGAGAGAGACAACTTGGAGTAAGGCTACAACCATCGCTGCAGTTGCTTTCGGCATAAGGTTCCTCCTGAGATTATTCATAGGGGTCTAAGGAGCACCCGCCTTCTTTCGGACCCGTAGAATGAAGAATTGAGGCTTGCAGAACCCCTTGAATCCTATGCGGTAAAGCTTATATTCGACATTATTCCTCCTTCATTTCGCCAACAAAACGGAGCAAGCGTGAAGTCAATTGATGACGGCTGGTTCATTTTGGAGGCTTTAATCAAAACGGGATGAAGAAAGATTTGAAAATTAATGAACTGAGAGATGGGATGAGACGAGTAGACATTGAAGCAAAGGTTGTTCAAAAATCGGAAACCCGCGAGGTTCGTTCAAGATACACAGACGAAACATACAGAGTAGCTGACGCCACGATAGAAGATGAAACAGGCACCATAACTTTAACGCTGTGGAACGAACAGATTGACCAAGTTAACGTTGACGACAGAGTGAAAATTGAGAACGGATACATTAAATCCTTCAGAGGAGAGCTTCAACTTAACTCAGGAAAGTATGGAACATTAACAGTCCTTTAGATTTTTTTCTGTATGAAAAACAAGAGGTGAAATAAATGCCGTATGAGCGAAGAGGGTTTGAACGAAGACTTCCTCCAAAACCGGTTGAGCTTGAAAAAGAATACGATGTAGAGATTCAGGAGACAAGTCGCCGAGGAGAAGGGATAACAAGAATTGAGGGATTGGTAGTCTTTGTTCCAAACACCAAACCCGGAGATAAAGTGCGAATCAAAGTAACTAGAATCAGTAGGCGATTCGCAGAAGCAGAAGTAATCGAAAAAACAGCAGAGGAAAGCGAAAAAGAATAATCCTGCTTACAGGCAGCTTTCTTTCTTACACGATTCTAGAATCCATAAATCAATGTACAATAGGCTCTCTCTAGAGAACAAAATGCTGGAAGTTAAAGGTTAATATTAAAGAGGAAATTATAACAGAGAACGTACCCCCAGAGAACCCATTTAGCCCGGTGGTGTAGTGGACAATCATGGCGGGCTTTGGACCCGCCGACGGGAGTTCGAATCTCCCCCGGGCTACCACAAACAAAACCCAGAATCGCTCCCCCCCGTCATATTTGTAGTCTAATAACAGTATATTGTTGAAAACTAGCTTTTTCGTAAGACCTTGCCTTTCTCTCCCAAAAAGGTTAAGTTCTGTTGAATTGAATGTGGATTAAAGTGGAGGTGTGAGCTGGTTTGCTTGCTTATATTCTGATTACAGTGAAGTCGGGTTCAGAGCGAGAGTTCTTGAAAGAGGTTTCAGAATTTAAAGAGGTTGTAGAGGCAAATCTTGTCATTGGAGAAAATGATGCTGTCATAAAAGTTAAGGCTAAGGACATAGCTCAACTCGACAAATTCTTAACCGACAAACTCAGGGTATTACCAGATGTTTTTCTCACCACAACCATGATAATAACCGAACAATTCAAGCCATAATCTAATAAAACAAGTCTCTTGAAATAGTTATAGATATGCGCACAAACTCATCCATAAGACATATCTATGAATTTATTTCCATTATCTCTGGGGGTAGCTAATTGAAGATTATTCTCAAAGATCAAGTTAGTCTTCACAAGAAAGAAAAACCGGGTGTTTTTGGCGGTAAAGCAGGGTGGCTCTTTCTCACCGACGACAAGTTAGTTTTTGTGAAGACAAAAGAACTGGATAAGTTCCACAGAGAGGGAAAGGCCGAATCGGAGATTCCTCTGTCAAAAATAGTTGAAGTTGCATCGGATTTTCGATTAGGAACCCCTTATCTAACGGTTAGGTATCGCAGTGAGCAAGGAGAAGACATCCTTTCATTAATTCATGATACAGCAGCCCAACAGGTGGAGGTGGATTACGCTCCTTGGGTTGAAGCTATACATGAGAGAATGAAGGAAATCCGACAGTCAAAGGCACCCACTGTAGGAGAAAAAACACCTGAAAGAACTCTTGTAATCGTTGACCAATCTCACGACCAAGAAGGTCAAACAGGAAACAGAATAATAGCCGAAGCCATAAACGGAGTCTGCAGCAAACTAGGCTTAGATGAACCATTTGCCCTTCAAGGTCACCCACGTGATAAACTCTTCATAGCCAACCACCAGCTTCTTCCAAGAACAGTTCTCATCATACTATTTGGAATGAAGGCAGGAAAAATCGAACAGCAAGAACTCGAACTCATTAGCGACTATGTCAAAAATGGCGGTCGACTCCTTCTGACAGCATATTCACCCTATGACCCCCCAAACTCCTTCATCGAGCCATTTGGCACGAAATTCCTTAAAAAGCGGATCGTGGACGAAATCAGCAATGACGGCAAGCACAAGGATCATATCATAGTAAAAGATTTTGTGAATCATCCCCTAAACGCTGGAGTCAACACTATCTGTTTTGGAAAATACGGTTGCTATCCCATCGAAGTAAGCCAAAACGCGGTTGTCCTTGCCTCCAGCAGCAATTCTGCAAATCCACCAAATGCACCTGTTGCAGCGCTCGTTCCATATGGAAATGGACAAGTTCTCATTATTGGTCAAACAAGATTATTCCAAGACGATTTCATAGAGAAGTCGGACAACGAAAAATGGTTGAGAAACATAATAACCTTCTTAGTTTCAGAGCAGATATAGCGCGTACATCCCTCTCGGCACCGAGGCAAAAAAGAAGGGGGGTTATTTGGAGAACATTTTCTTTGCTTCTTCGTTTGGAACTGCAACTAAGGTCTGGGTATCACAGAATTCCACCCATTCTGTGCCCATTTTGATGGCTGCTTTCTCGTTAGGTGCCTCATAGATTATAATAAAGTCATATTGCCCCAGTGTCCAGAAGACATTATGAATCTTTAGTCCAGGCGGCGGACTCTTCAAAGCTTTTTCCGTGGCTTCCATGAAGACTGGCGACATCTTTCCTTTCAGCTTGGCGAGAACCACAAAAAACACGGTTAACCCTCAATTCTTTTCTCCATGATAACTATATAAAGTTCACGGGTCCCATCTACAGTGGCCCTGAGAGCTTTTTAATCTGTTCCAAGACGTACCGACGGATTTCTTTTGGCTTTGGTAGTTCTGCAACGATTTTTCCCTGTTTTATCAGGGGTTTCAGCATCGGCTCTGTTTCGCCTCCACACTCTGGACATTCAGGCTTAGGCAAGTTGAAGGGAAGCACCGTATCAACTAAACATTCTGGGCATCTCCAAACCTGCTTCTTTCCCCCCAGCTTACCCCGCTTAGCCACAAGCTTGCCTTCAAGCTCGATGATATCCATGGCAAAATCCACGGTAGGCGCATTGCTGACAGAGGTTCCTACGCCGAAAGCCTCTGCCCCAGCCTCGCCAAGAACCTTAACCTTCTCCTCGTCAAGACCCCCCGAAACAAAAATCTTAACATCCTTGTAGCCTCGCACATCCAATTCCCAACGAACCTCCCGGATAATTTCAACAAAGTCTCCTCTCCTCGACCCCGGAGTATCAAGCCTCACGCCGTATAGCCGGTTCTTCAAGGCTTCAGCAGCCATAACCGCCTCAATCTTCTCATCATAATACGTGTCCACCAGCGCAACTCGGGGAACAGCAGGAGATATTATCTCGTCAAATGCCTTCCAAGCCTTAACTTGGTCTCCAAACATGATTATGAGCGCATGAGGCATCGTTCCTGTGGGCTTCTCCCCAATTATTTCGGCTCCCCTGAGGCTGGAGACGCCGTCAAAACCCCCTATGTATGCTGCTCGGTCAAGCATGGGAGACAGAGCCGGATGCATGCGGCGAATCCCGAAAGCCACAACAGCCTTTTCGCCTGCGGTCTTCTTTATTCTAGCTGCTCGTGTAGCCGCTCCAGAAGCCTGACAGATTAGACCCAGCATAGGAGTCTCAAAGAGGCAATATTCCCCGTAAGGACCCTCAATGAACATGACTGGCTCTCTAACTCCCCTGTAATCTGCGGGGTAGAAGACGCTTCCCTCAGGCATGCAATAAACATCCACAGGCACACCTTCAAAGAGGTGGGCTTCCTCCTCGATTCCGCAGAGGATGCCCCAAGACCATCCGCCCGGAAGTTTGCCAGACGTAACCTCTGCTAGAGTATTGAGCCGGTCTAATTTTTTTGCTTTAATAATCTGTTTGGTTCTAGAGAAGTAAACGTCGGTGGTCTGGCCATCCTTAATTTCTTTGTCGGTGGCGTGATGAAAAATTCGCACAACAATTCCCTCCAAAAATCACCCTTTTTTCCTGTCAACTCGTCACGATATACATCATCACAGGTTTAGTGCTTAAATTTTTTCGGTAACCATCATCTTTTCACAGTTGGAAATGAAAAGGTAAATCATTGTTAGATAGTGTAAAATCGGAGAATCTTCAGATATGTTATCTGTGAGAGGAATGTTATGGAGAGGCTCACAAAAGTAAAGTTCACCAATTTAGAAAAAGTTCTCTTTCCAAAGTCCAAAATCCGAAAAGCTCAGGTAATCGAATATTACATCAAGGTAGCCCCAAAGATGCTGGGCTTCCTAACCGACAGACCTCTAGTCACCACCAGATATCCTGATGGCATAAACCAAGAAGGCTTCTACGAAAAAGACGCTCCCAAAGGCACGCCTCCATGGGTAAAAACCTTCAGGAGATACTCAAAAACCGCCAAACGGAACGTAAACTATGTGGTGTGCAACAGCCTCGACACTCTTCTCTGGCTGGCAAACCTCGCCGCCTTGGAAATCCACATACCCCTCTCCAGAGTGGACGCCTACGAAAAACCCGATCTAGTCATCTTTGACATAGACCCTGAACCTCCAGCCGACTTTGATGACGCCGTTGAAGTTGCCCAGTTATTGAAGGAGAAACTCGATGCCCTCTCCCTAGTCTTTTACTTGAAAACCTCTGGCAAGAAGGGACTCCACATTGTTCTGCCAGTTGTCCGATCCTACAGTTACAGGCAGGCGAGAGAGTTCGTTCATCAGATAGGAAAACATCTGGCAAGCGAAACTGCGCTTGTGGTCTCGGAATTTTCTCGTTCCAGAGACCCCGGCACAGTCTATATCGATTACCTGCAGAATTCCGCGGGAAGAACAATGGCGTGTCCCTACAGTCTAAGAGCTGAAGAAGAAGCAACCGTATCTGCTCCTCTGGAGTGGAGAGAACTCAAGAAAGGATTAAAGCCTCAGGAATTCAATATCTTCTCAGCGGTAAAGAGAGAAGCCAATCCTTGGGAGGATTTGTGGAAACACAAACAGAAACTGGAGGTCAAGTAAAATGGCGAAAACAGAAAAAGCTGAACCCCCGAAACGACCAATTTGGAGGGGAAGAATAAGCATCGGCTTGGTTAATGTGCCCGTTAAACTCTACACCATGATTCGTGACAAGTCATTCTCTTTTAGGTTCCTCCACAAAGAGGACGGCTCACCGTTAAAGTATGAGCGTGTCTGCACTCTAGATGGCAAAGTTGTTGACTGGGCTGATATAGTGAGGGGATATGAGGTGGGTAAGGATGAGTTTGTGGTTTTCAGCAAGGAGGAATTAGATGCCTTTAGACCAGAATCGGATGAACGAATCCGAATAGACAAGTTCGTCAACCTCGTCTCCATTGACCCCCTACAATTCGACAAGTCATACATCCTAGCGCCCAACCAGAGCAAAGACGCATACAGCCTACTGCTATCAGCCTTTCAGAAGATGGGGATGGTTGGAGTAGGCAGATTCACTCTCAAAAACAAAGAACATCCCGTCGTAATCCACGAATACAAGGGAGCCCTAATTTTAACTACCCTGAGATACGCCAACGAAATTGTGGACCCCCAAGACTTAGAAGAGGTTAAAGACCTTAAGAAACCAACAAAAGAAGAACTGGAGCTAGCCACCAAGATAATTGAGAATCTTTCTGGCAGTTTCGATATAACAGAGTATAGTGATGGCTTCAGGGAGAAAGTTGCAGAGCTCATTGAGAAAAAGATGAAGGGAGAGACCATAGTTGTCGAGAAGCCTCAGAAAGAAGAGGTTAAAGAGCTGATGGTGGCTCTCCAAGAAACGCTGAAGAAGCTCAAAAAATGAAACATTACAAACCTATGCTGGCTCGTACAGCAGAAGCCCCCTTCTCCTCTAAGGACTGGATTTTCGAGGTAAAGTGGGATGGCATAAGGGCGATAGCATACATCAATGAACAATTAAGCATAAGGAGCCGAAACCAGAAAGAACTGAAAAACAATTTTCCTGAACTACAAGAACTGAAGGAGCTTGCCGAGAATATTGTTCTCGACGGCGAAATAATTGTCATGAGAGACGGAAAGGTTGACTTCCAGACTCTTATCAAAAGGATTCAAGCGACCTCTCCTAGAGAGAACGAGTATTTGAGCCGTAAATTTCCAGCCATCTACGTGATCTTTGACATCCTTGAGAAGGATGAAGAATCCCTTATTGACAAGCCGTTGTTAGAAAGAAAGAGGATGCTGGAAGAAAATGTGAAGGAGGGAAGAAATGTTGTGTTTTCGGTTTTTGTTGAGGAGGATGGGGAAGCTTTCTACAAGGCTACTCTCGAAAAGGGCTTGGAGGGAGTCATAGCTAAGAAGAAGATGAGCACCTACGATGCGGGCAGGAGGAGCAGTAATTGGCTGAAAATAAAGAAAACCAAGGAGTGCGATTGCGTCATCTTTGGCTATACAAAAGGCAAAGGGAACAGAAAAAAAACCTTTGGAGCGTTAATCTTAGGATTATACGATGGCGACGTTCCGGTCTTCGTGGGCAAGGTTGGAACTGGCTTTAGCCAAAAAGATTTGGAGACGCTGAGTCAGGCTTTCAAGGAATTAACTGTGGAGGAGAAAACTCTGGAGGGCGTTGATGTTCCCGAAGAGGTCACATGGCTCAAGCCAGCTCTTGTCTGTCAAGTAGGCTATCAGGTTGTAACTTCGGATGGCAAGCTTCGCATACCCAAGTTTCTGGGAATAAGGTCCGACAAGACACCGGGCGAATGCACTGTCGAGCAGATACAACCTAAAATCCTCCAAGAATATTTGGCTAAGAGGGATTTCAGCAAGACCCCTGAGCCAGTAGGACGTGAGAAGGAAAGGGTGGGGAAATTTTTTGTGGTGCAGGAGCACGATGCTAGGAGGCTTCACTATGACTTGCGGTTGGAGAAAGAGGGGGTTCTTAAGAGCTGGGCTGTGCCCAAAGGAATTCCAGAAAAACAGGGAGTGAAGAGATTAGCCGTACAAACCGAGGATCATCCTTTGGATTATGGGGGATTTGAGGGGGAGATTCCGAAGGGGCAGTATGGGGCGGGAACGGTTAAGATTTGGGACAGAGGATATTATGAAGTTAAGGTTTGGGAGGAGGATAAGATCGAGTTTGCTCTTCAGGGAGAGAGGCTCAGGGGAAGGTATGTTCTGGTTAGGTTAAAGAGGGGGGGAGAGAAGAATTGGCTCCTCTTGAAGGCGAGGGGAGATGACTGAAAAGCGATTTCACATAGGCACCATGGGCTGGGGCTATGACTTTTGGGTAGGCAACTTCTATCCGCCCGAAACCCAGCCGCAGGACTTCCTCCCTGAATATTCGAAGCATTTCAGCACGGTGGAGATAGACAGCACCTTCTACCGAATCCCCTATGAACGCACGGTGAAGAAGTGGAGGGACCAGACGCCCCCAGGCTTCCTCTTTTCAGCCAAGTTTCCCCAGAGGATAACCCATGAAAAGATGTTGAGAGCCAGCAGGGACGACTTGGATTTTTTCATAAAGAACATCTCTTTTTTGGGTGATAAGCTTGGACCCTTGTTGCTTCAGTTTCCCTATAGCTTCAAATCCGAAGAGTTCAATGTTCTGAAAGACTTTCTCTCCATCTTACCTAAAGGGCACAGGTATGTTGTGGAAGTCAAACACAAAAGCTGGTTGGAAGAAAGGTTCTACGTGATGCTTAAGGAAAACAATGTTGCCTTGGCTACGACAGACACCCCATGGATGCCCGAACTAAACGAGATTACCGCCGATTTCACCTATTTACGGTGGGAGGGAAACAGAAAGAAAATCAAAGGAACCACCGGCAAGGTCGAACGGGAAAGAGGAACGGATATACTTGAATGGGCAGAGAAGATAAAGGCTCTGATTGATGAATCTGTAGAGGTCTTTGGTTACTTCAGCAAATATTACTCGGGGCACTCTCCCACGGACGCCAAAATGCTCCTTGACAGTCTTTCTGGTAAAGGCTGAATTCTGGTTTTTGTTTCAAATCGTTGCCCTCAAGAGATATACGTAGCCAACTTCTATGATTGCGGCTATGAAGAAAAGCAGGTAGATTCCAGCGAGGGCTTTCAAGGTCATCTTTCTCTTCAAGGTTCTTTCTATAGTTTGAAATATGCCGTATCCTTCAATGATGGCGTTTGGGGTGCTTAATAGAATGACGAAAGCCAAGGTGTTCACGAAAACTTGACCGTAAACCAGCATGCTTGCCCTGAGGATGCTCAATAGAATAATCATTATGGTGAAGACAAGGGCAAATATGCGGGGATTCTGGAGAACCACGTATTCTATCTTCCTCTTAGGCATGAAGGTTAAGACAAGTCCAACATAGAAGGTCATTCCAAGCAGAATAAGAGAGACAACCAGAACGTTGTGAACGAAAATGAAAAGAACAGCCAAGGGCGGATTCAAAAAAATGTCTCCTGAAAGCCTGAAAAAAGAACTGTTCTCTAAGTACGCAGGAACCAGTAACAAGAGAAAAACTAAGCCGAGAATCACTGTTCTTTTCTTCTGGTCCACTTTCTGTTCCTCACTGCTTGCTAAACGATTGCGAGAACGGGCAACCACCTGAAAAGCGGTTCTGAAAGCCCCAGAAGGATACTTAAAGCAATCAGAATAACCACTGCGACAATCATTGAGATTAATCCCACGGCGATGGAACCCAACAAGCCTGTCTCATAGTAATATCGAACTAAAAGTAACCAAGCTACCAAGGAAAGAATCATCGCGACCTCAAGGCTAAAAACCGAAAGGCAGACAATCAACACGAGAGTTCCGAGAACAGAGATTGCGAAAGCATCCCTGAAGAGGGCTCTACGTCCCCCAACTACAGCAAGACCAGCTAGATAAAAGACGACTGACAGGACAATAAGGATTATGGCAAAAGAGATTATGGAAAACAGAATCTCAGTCAGTCCAGATGGTTGAAGCAACGTTCCCACCATGCGGGCGGCGATGGAGGCTGCTAACATAAGACGTCACCAAGATAACTTACGATAACCGCAGGCTTCCAAATAAGGATTTGTCACCTCTTAACCTCTAACCAAAAAATAGCCCTTAAGAAGCTCATCCGGCGCCAAACTTTGAACATAACGGGCATTCCCTCTTTTCCCAGAGAATAGTAACTCTTTAAAGGAGGGTAATTCCAGAAATAGAATCCCTGTTAAAAGGACGTTGAATTATGAAATCACAAAATCCTGCCATAATCGGAGTTGGCAGGACAAAATTTGGAGAATATTACGAGAGAGACCCAGAAAAACTGATAGAGGAAGCTGGGCTTCAGGCGCTGGATTCTGCAGGCGTAACGCGAAAAGATTTGGACGCCTGCTACTTTTCAGATTATTTTCTTCAGATAACAAACAAGATTGGACTAGAAGAAGGCTTTCTCTCTGAGCTTCTGGAGCTCCATGTTCCCATGGAAAAAACACGGTCCTTCAGTTCCGCCCTCCTCAACGCCTGCCACGGAGTTCAATCAGGAAAATATGACATAGTTTTGGTGGGCGGGGTGGAAAAGATGACTGACCGCTGGGACAAAATCAGAGACGACCTCATGCTCCTAGAGGACCCATGGAGCTTCTACGCGGGTTGCACACCAGAAGCAAATCATGAACTTCTTCTCAGAGGCTACATCAAGAAATACGGAATCTCAGGAGAACAACTCGAAAAACTCAACATGGCTCTAGCTCAGATATCTGTCAAAAACCACCAAAATGCCACAAAAAACCCCCACGCCCAATATACGAGCGCCATAACAGTTGACAAGGTCCTGAAGGAGCGGACTAAAGCTTGCAAGTCCTTGGGGCTCTTTGACTTTGCTCCCATCTCTGACGGAGCCTCAGCCTTGATTCTGGCAAGTCCAGAGACCGCCAAGAGCTGCTCCGATATTCCTGTTCACGTATTGGGTTCCACTTCAGCCACTGATTACATCACCTTTCCCGCACGAGAGGAGAGAACAGGGTTTGTAGCCAGCACTTTGGCTATGCAAGCAGCCCTCAAACAGGCTGAAGTTAGTATAGGCGACATTCAGGTAGCCGAGCTCTATGACCAGTCCACGCTCTTGGAGATGATATCTCTAGAAGACTTGGGCTTCGCTAAGAGAGGGAAGGCTTGGCTTGACATCTACAACAGCTGTGAAGAATACTGCGGCTTCTACGAAATCGAGGGAAAACGGCTCTTCGTAAACCTGAACGGCGGTCTCAAGGCAGACGGGAATCCCATGGGAGCCACGGGAGGAGCCCAAATCTTTGAGGTTGTTAAGCAGCTCAGAGGAGAGGCTGAGAGCCGACAGGTTGAAATGAACGGAGACCCGCCTAAACTGGGTTGTGTCTCAGAGTTGGAAGGTTTCGGCACAAAATCTTACGTGCACATCTTGGGGAGGAGTTAAAGGTGAGCAGCGAACCTATCGAACGGAGAGTCTCCTATATCGGGGACAGACTGAGAGGTAGCAGATGTACTCTCTGCGGAAAGGAATACTTCAGAGGCAAAGATTACTGCGGTAGCTGCGGAAGAAAGAGCTTCGGAAGGATGAAGGACATAGACTTCTTCTATGAAAAAGGTAAACTGGAAGTCTCCACCCTCGTTAGCCAACCCACTAACAAGTTCGTAAAGATGGGATCCTACGTTTACGGTGTTGTCTCATTTCACGATGGAAAAACGAGGGTTCCGGGAAGAATAACGGACCTGCTGATTAAGGAGGGAGAAGCTGGTGTCGCCTGTTTTGAGGATTGCGATGTTGTTCCAAGGTTTCGAAGAAGATACGCCGTAGGAGAAAGCGATATTATTCCAACTATCTCTCTTGCTTTCACCCTCGCGGACAGCTACTATCCCCATCAAGAATACAAAGTGACGAAACCAAAGAAGGAGTATACGACACCGGGAATAGTTGGGTATGGAGTTTACACTTCAAAGTTCCGGATTAAAGAGGGAATGATGGAAAGGTCTGTACCTTTCATCGACGAAGACTCGGTCACGGCAGCGGTGGAGGCTGGTAAGATGGCGTTGATTCATTCTGGGGTAGACAAATCCCTTATCGGTAAGGTTTACGTCGGCTCAGAATCAAACCCCTACGCTGTTAAACCCATAGCCTCCAAAGTAGCCCAAGTTCTGAAGTTAGGGAGAGAGGATAAAACTGACGGTATCCAAGGGGTGGATGCAATCGACACGAGGTTTGCATGCAAATCCGCTACGAGCATGTTCAAGGACGCCGCGTCTCTGGTTTATTATCCCCAAGCTAACACAGCCTACGCCATGTCCATAGGAGCAGACAACTCTCAAGCCGCCCCCAGAAACGAACTTGGAGGCGAGCTGGATCTCTTCGTGGGTTTTGGCGGCTCCGCCTTCATCTTTGGAATGCAAGATGTCATAGCTGAACTGGAGGGATGGTACTCCTACACTTCGGACACGCCGGACTTCTGGAGAAGAGACCAAGAAGCTTACCCAAGACATGGAGGTCGATTCACTGGTGAACCCGCCTACTTCAAGCATGTCCTAAAGGCTTGCAGGACGCTTATGGAGCAGCTGAATCTCCAAGTGGAAGATGTGGATTACTTCGTTTCTCACCAGCCAAATATCCGATTTCCAGTTAAGGTTGCACAGCAACTGGGATTCAAGGAGGAGCAGTATGCGCCAGGTCTAAAGGTAGCTAAGTTTGGCAACGCTTACTCGGGTTCTTCCCCTATCGGTTTGGCGGCTGTCTTGGATATTGCTAAACCGGATGAGCGGATAGTTATCGTCAGTTACGGGTCTGGGGCTGGAAGTGATGCCTACTCTCTTATGACTACCAGTCAGATAGTGGAGAAGAGGCAGCGGCAGAAGTTTACGGTTAGCCATCAGATTGAAAACGAGAACTTGGAGTATGTGGACTACAATACTTACCGGAGGCTTAAGCACGGGCTGTGAAGCCAAGGGCTAGTTACATTGAGAGTTGATTGCGATGTTTGATTTGTATTTTTGTTCATCTGTTACGTGATAATGTTTATTAAATATTAATACATAATAAACGCTCACCATCGAATCAGCCGGGACCCAAAGTGAGCTTAAATAAACACCTAGATTTTAACTATACATTCTGCCTTCATAACCCTTTCAAACCAAACGTCCTAAAGCAACCTGCAAGAACCATGTTCCATTACGACTACAGAGGGCAAAAGCAGGGGATACATGAATGTTGGCAAAGAGAGATATAACTATATGGATATCTGCATTTGCAACTTTCCTAGCAATTTTAAGTTCCGTTGCCATGAGCGTCCTATTGATAAACGAGGGAGCAGCTTCTATCGTAAGACCCTACCTTATAGGGGACATAATAAGCAGTATAGCCGGTGACCTCAACGTAGAAGCCTACTTATGGATATCCGTAATTGTAACATTCATCCTTCTAGGCATCACCTGCATGGTGGCATTCCGTAAGCCACTTGACGCTGAAATCCTTAGGATGTTGGTAAACGTAAAGGGAAACATGGAAGACCTCAGGAAAACACATGGGGAGACATTGACCGATATGGTTGACCAGTTGGAATACAACCAGAAGACAAATCAAAAGTTTTTTATGAAAGTCAACTCAAAAGTCGAAGACGCTAACAAAGAGATGCTTGCCCTTGTAGGCGGGCAAGGAAAAGCGATAAAAAAGGCACGCCGCGATTTGATCTCCATTATAGAGAATAAGGCAAATGAAACTGGAGAGAAGCTGTCCACTGACCTGAAAGGACAGGGAAAAGTCTTGGTGGGAGTCAAACAATTAAGCCAAGATGGCGCCACAGCTCTGAAGAAGCAGCGTGCAGAGCTAAGAGAGATTAAAGTTAGACTCGAAAAAATCGAGGAAAAAATTATGCCAATTCAAGCGAAGTTGAAGAGCGTCGACAATCCTGAGGATATAAAGGGGATCGGACCGACTTTGGGAAAAGAGTTGAGGGGTCTTGGAATAACCTCTGTAGGCGAATTCCTTACAACTGACCCAACACTTATTGGGGAAAAAACGCGAGTATCCCAAGAGATGGCAGATAACCTCCAGATATTTGCTCAGCTACTGATGATCCCGGGAGTAGATGAGAATGACGCTGAATTACTTATGGGCGCCGGAATTAAGTCAAGGAAGGAACTGGCAGATCAGGATTTGATCAAGTTCAGCAGAAGAGTAGGCGAAATCGCCAAAACCTATGTTGATGAGGGCAAAATTTCTAAGGATGAATATCCGACGATGGAAGAAATCTACTCTTGGATACGAATGGCAACATACTTTTAGTCTGTTTCTATGCTGTTATATTGAGGAATAGTTAAATACGCGCACCATGAATTATAATTCCGTCGTTCTAAGATGATACGTAGACTCGTCCTAGATGTCTTAAAACCCCATAAACCTAGTGTTGTGGAACTCTCTGAGGTTCTTAGTCATCTAGAAGGCGTGGAAGGGGTGAACATAATTATTTACGAGATAGACCAGCAAGTCGAAAATGCAAAGGTCATCATTGCTGGAAACTCAATTAGCTTTGACGAAATCAAGAAGAAACTGGAGGAGATGGGAGCTACTATCCACTCCGTTGACGAGGTTGCAGCTGGAACAAGAATCGTTGAAGAAGTAAGAACACCCCAAGACAGATCAGCCAGAATGTAAACAAGTCAGACCTCGATGAACTTCTAGAAGCAGTTTGGTGTATGCATTAATTTTTAAATGATATATTCAAAAGAGAGGTAATGGGGAAGTCCATGTTCACAATTCTTTCTGTTCCATTATTGGTGGTAATCTTTGGCTATTTAGCGATTTGTTATTTTCTTTCAAGAACCGTCATCCACTTGGATAGGCAACCTGTGCCAAAAACGCCAAAAGAGTATGGAATGGATTACCAAAACATAGAATTTAAAGCAACAGATGGGGTTGACATAAAGGGCTGGCTTATACCTGCCAAATCAAACAAGTTGATAATTATCACTCATGTTGGAGGATTGACAAAGTATGGGTCCACCAAAGATTATAGCAGTTTTTCTAAACTTTACAACGAAGAGATCGAGTTCTTGAAAATAGCTCGACACTTGCACAGTGAAGGCTATGGAGTTTTGATGTTTGATTTTCGCAACCATGGCGAAAGTGACCCCAGCCCGAATGGCGGCAAAGCGGGAATAGGTTTAGAAGAGTATCAAGATGTTGTGGCGGCGATGGATTACATTCAGAGCAATGAAACTTTGAAGAATAAAGAAGTGGGGTTTGTCAGTTTTTGTATGGGAGCAAACTCTACTATTATTGCTATGAGTAAACAGCCTAAAAAATTTGAGAATGTTAAGTGTTTGGTTGCCGTTCAGCCGATTTCTATGGAAGTGTTTGTGCGCACATATCTGCGAAGACGGCTGACCCCTCTTGGAGCCACACTGCTGTTTCCAGTGATTAAACTGTTTGTAAACTTACAAAGCAAATATCGCCTAGAAGATATGTCGCCAGCCAAGTTTGTTAAAGACCTTAAAGTGCCCACATTATATGTTCAAACAAGAAATGACCCATGGACAGAACTAAATGACATTCTTGGCTTCTACGAAAACACGCCAACCGAAAAGGAATTCTTTTGGATTGAAAAGCTGAACCACAGATTTCAAGGTTACCAATATTTTGGAGAGCACCCCGAAAAGATGCTTTGGTGGCTTAAAAAATGGATGTAAACTTTGGATGGTTGAAAAAGTTTGGTGCTGCGTTTTCTGAAAAAAGACTGTTTGCAACAATGAAGTGTTATTAGTCTCCAAATATGATGGCTGGTTTTGCAGAAAAAGAGGGAAAGAGGGGAGTGAACTGGGGTTGTTGTCACTCTTTTTGGATTGCTGCCCCGATTACTACGGCGGAAGATAGTAGTGCAGCAGAAAATACAGCCCAGCTGGCGTCGAGACCCTCCAATCCCATCAGAGAAGCGCCGGTCTTCACTATCCATAGAAATATCATGAAAAATATTAGCCCCAGTAGGATGAACACTACTGACGACAGCACAGCAAATATTGTTGCCCTAGCAATCCCTTTTGCTTCTTGAGCCATTTTCCTACCTCCATTTTGTTATTTTGTTTCCAATTTTTATATAAAAATTGCCATAGGCACGCGCAAAGAAAGAATATTCTGAGAATGCTGGGTCCTTCGCATTCTAGGCTGTAAGCTCTGGAGACTGGAAGAAAAAGCTGACAGAAATTTACGCCTTTGAACACGGAAACGTAGGGAACGTGACCAAGAATTACAAGAGATATTGCAGAAATATTTGAAGCAGTTTTTTAGTCAGCTTCGTTGAGGAGCCCCAGAAAAAAGAACATTAATTGCTACTGCAAAGTTTTTAAGTTTAATTTTTTAAACTAAACCGTTGTAATAGCTGTGGATGGTGAATTAGGTATGCCGAGGCGAAGACAAAAATCGGGTTTAAGGGTTCTTAAGGCTGCGTCATCCTCCCTGCGTATGCAGCTTCTTCTCATTCTTGTAGATAAGGGACCTCAGTCCTACACCGACCTCATGAAGATTCTGAAGCTCAACCCAAGCAGAGACGCAGGAAGGTTCGCCTACCACCTCAAATATCTCCTCAAAGCCAATCTCATAGAACCTGACGTGGACAACAAGGAATACCGCCTAACCGACCTCGGCAAGACCATAATCAGTTTCACAGAGGACATCCAGCAACAGTTCTTTCAAAGAAAAAAGATTCTGGTTCGAACCTCCCGCCTAGCTATGGAAGAATTTGACAGAAACAAAATAGTTGAATCCTTGGTAAAGGAGGCAAACGTTCCAATAACGCAAGCTCAGAAAATCGCTCGAGAAACAGAAAAGCGCCTCCTAGAATTCAAAACGAAATACCTAACTGCTCCACTAATACGGGAGATAGTCAACGCTATACTCTTGGAAAAGGGTCTCGAGGAGTACCGCCACAAGCTCACCCGTCTGGGACTCCCAGTTTTCGACGTCAACCAGCTGATAAAGTCAACTGGCACCATGTCCCAGAGCGTGGAGGCGATTCACAAGGCGGCTGCCGACGCCGTCATGGAGGAGTACACTCTCCTTAATGTTCTTCCAAGAGATATTGCCGACGCCCACCTCTCTGGAGGTCTCCACCTCAAAAATCTCGGCATCTGGGTTTTGAAACCTGACCAATTCATGCATGACCTCCGCTTCTTCCTTCAGGGCGGACTGAACCGGGGAAGAATGAACCTACAGGAACCCTCTTATCTTCCCCCCAAAACGTTAGAAGGCGCGCTGCTAACAGCTTCCAGCATCTTAAAAATCGCTGCAACCGAAATTTCTGGAGAACAGGCTCTGGATTTCTTCAACATCATTTTAGCCCCCTTCACTCAGGGGCTTTCAGAAGAAAGAATTAGGGAGGGGCTACGCCTCTTTGTCTCCAACCTGAATCAACCCCTCTCAGAGGGAAGTTCAGTGGGGGCTTCCTTGGGTCTAGAATTTCTTGTCCCCGACTTTCTGAAAGAGAAGGAAGCCGTTGGACCTGAAGGAAAAACTGTGGGATGCTACGGAGATTTTGTTGAGGAAAGCCGCCGCCTAGCCTCAATTATTCTCGAGGTCGTGTCTGAAGATGACGGGCATAAACCAGTTTTCAACCCAAAATTGATGATAAAAATACGGCCTGAAGTCCTCAAAGACAAGGAATGCGCCTCTCTTCTCTACAAGTCCCATAAACTTGCTGCTGAACTGGGTCTTCCCTACTTTGTTAATCTCTGTACAAAGGAACAGGAGAAGGCATCTTACACTTCAACTGGTTTCAGGCTAGCATCTGAATGGAGAGGAGACTGGGAACTGGACACCCTGCAGACAGGGAGCATGGACAGCGTCATAATAAACTTGCCCAGAGTCATGTATGAAGCAGGAAGCAAAGAGACCAACTTTTTCCGCCTATTAGACGAACAGCTGGAAATGGCTTTGCGGGCTCTAGATATAAAATATCACACCATCAAGCAACGGGCAAGGGAAAATCTTCTCCCCTTCCTGACGCAGAAAACTGACGGCGACCATTACTTTAGAATCGAAAACTCCGCCCGCCTCGTCAGCTTCGTCGGCTTAAGCGAAGCCGTCCATGCATTCCTCGGGAAACCCTTACGGCAAGATGGCGAGACCCTCGACTTTGCCAAGAAAACCGTTGCCTATCTCTCCAGTGACATTGAGAGGTATTCAAGGAAGCCTGAGACCCGGGCAGCCCTAGCTATGGTTCCCGCAGCTGTCGCCGCGAAAAGACTGGCAATACTTGACGCCGAAAAATATGGGTGGGCAATGGTTCACGCCCAAGGCACCAGAGAAAAACCCTTCTACACTGACTTAGTTGCCTTGCCTCGGAGCGTCGATGTTTCTTGGAAAGAACGATTAAGGGTCGAGGAGAAATTTCACAGGTTAACTTCGGGCGGTCACTTAGCCGTTTTGCCCCTCGTTGATTCTGAACAAGACCCAGATGAGTTAGTGTCGTTTACCCGAGAGGTCGCTGGAACCTTCGGGGTTGGACTCTACATTTTCAATCGGAATATAGCCTATTGCGCGAGTTGCCAGAAGACCTTTATTGGGAAGTTGGCGAGGTGCCCGTCGTGCGGGTCAGTTAACATGCTTCAATCCTTCAGTCGTATATAAACAAAACACCCATTTTTAGGTAATAGAGTTCCTAGATTCCGCCGTCCTACCTTAACAGTATGTTAACTGTGCGGAACCTAAGTGTTAATTTGTGAACAGGGGTTTATACAGATTTTTACAGCATTTGTCTAAAAAACTAAATAAATAACAATGTATACCTAAGATAATATCTCGCCGGTAAAGAGGAAGGAGACAATTTTCATGGGCTTTTCGAAAGATTTCGGCAGTTCCCCTGAGCATCCATCAGCCAACGGCATAGTGGTCTACACAACCAATGGCTGCACCAGATGTGACATGCTGAAAAAATGGTTAAAGAATAAAGACGCAATTTTCGAGGAAAAAAATCTGGAAGATTCTGAAGTTATGGCCGATTTGGTGATGAGAAACTTTGTGGTATTGGCGGCGCCAGCCGTAGAGGTTGAAGGAACCGTTTACACGGAGAACCAAATCTTCGAAAGCAACGGCTTGATCAACCCAGATTTCTCAAAACTTTTTGGAGGTATGTAAATGACTGAAATGATTCAAAAACTTAGACCAACTGTTAGGAAAACCGACGGCTTCATGGTACCGTGGGACCGAAGGGAAATCGTGGAACAGCTCCTAACTGAAACTAAATTAGCTGAAGAATTCTATGAAACAAGAGCCATAAGCAAAGAAGACGCTGAAGCGATAGCCTTTGAAGTAGAACGGAAGGTCTTTGACCTACAGCTTAAGTTCATCAGCGGACCCCTCATACGAGAACTGGTGAACAATGTCCTTCTCGCAAAGTCCAGAGAGAAACCCGAGTTTGCCCTTTACAGAAACATCTTGACGAGGGTAGGAGCGCCCGTCTATAATGCATACCTGATGGATGTTGGACAGGGTTTCAAAGCAAAGGAAAACGCGAATCTTCAACCTAATCCTGAGACAGCTCACAAGAGGAAGGCGGACTGGGTTTCTGGAGAAGAGTACCTGCTGCTGATGCCTCCGCAGATTGCTGACGCCCATCTGTCTGGAGACCTCCACATCCACGACTTAGAGTATTTTGGAACGCGGCCTTTCTGCCAAGATTGGGATCTTCGCTATTTCTTCTATTATGGGCTGATGCCGGATGGAATAGGCACGAGGACAAGCATTGCTGGTCCAGCTAAGCATGCGGAGGTGGCGATTCTTCATACTGCCAAGATTCTGGCTTCTGCTCAGACAAACTTTGCTGGTGGCGAGGGCTTCTACAATTTCCTAGTCTTCTTAGCTCCTTATGTGAGGGGTGTTGGGTATGAGCGGATTAGGCAGCTTATGCAGATGATGTTCTTTGAGTACACTCAGGCTTACGTGGCTAGAGGGGGACAACTGGTCTTCAGCAACATTCAGGTGCAGCCCGGGGTTCCTGAGCTGTGGAGAAATGTTCCTGTGGTGATGCACGGACATGTTGGACCTGACGTTTACGGAGATTACGAGGATGAAGTTCGTCTCATGTTCCGAGCGCTTTATGATGTGGCTTATCAGGGTGATTACTGGGGAAAGCCCTTCAACTTTCCGAAACTTGAGAACTCGTTGAGTCCCGAGTTTTTCAAGCCTGAATATGACGATGTGTGGCTTGATGTTCACAAGGTTGTTGCCAAGTTTGGACTGCCCTACTTTGATAATCTGATGCCGGCTTACAGGGGCTACGGCAAAGGGGTTTCCTGCTACCAGTGTTGTGCTTACTGTTTTGTTGAGACTCCTGAAGACAGCGAGGACTTTGAGGACAAGCTCTACTTCAACAACGGAAAGCATTTCACCATGGGAAGCTGGCAGGTTACAAGCCTAAATCTTCCAAGGATAGCCTACAAGGCGGGCGGAGACGATGAGAAGCTCTTCGAGGAGAGCCGCAGGCTGATGGATTTAGCCCTTGACGTCTTCAGAGCTAAGAAGAAGTGGATGAACCTTGTTCTGAAGCATGATCGGATACCCTTCGCTACCCAGCGACCCTTAGACCCTCGAACTGGCGAGAAGGGAACTCAGGCTGTGGACTTTGATCAGCTAACCTTTACTATCGGTCTTGTGGGCGGAAACGAGATGGCACAATATCACACGGGCTACCAACTGCACGAAAATCCGGAAGCAGTAAAGATTCTTGTCAAGCTGATTCTGGAGATGCAGAAGTACAAGAAAGTGCTGGAGGAACGGAGCGGCTACAAAATCGCCTTAGCCAGGACGCCAGCTGAGTCCACAGCCCAGAGATTTGCCATTGCCGACCTCCTCACGAACGGTTACCGAAACAATGCAGAGAAGCTTGTCAAGGGAGACGTGGGTCAGGCAAAGTTTCTCCTTGCCAATGGGAAGAAGGATGTTCCCGTCTATTACAGCAACGGCACTCACGCCTATGTGGGTGCCAAGATGGGGTTGTTTGACAGGATTAACCTTGAGCAGAAGTTCTTCCCCCTCCTGAACGGCGGAAACATGCTGCATATCTGGCTTGGAGATGCCTCTCCGGACCCTGAAGCCCTCTATAAGCTGACTAAGAGAATCACCACTAAAACCAACATAGGCTACTACTCCTACACCAAGGACCTGACAGTCTGCAGCAGCTGCGGGAAAGTCACTTCGCCCATACGTGAACAGTGTCCCCACTGCGGCTCCACCCAAGTGGAGTGGTGGTCCAGAGTAACAGGCTATTATCAGGCAGTGAGCGGATGGAACAAAGGCAAAAGGCAGGAACTCATAGACAGATACAGAACCAACCTGTAAAACTAGGCTGAAACATTACGGGAACACAAAATAATCCCCAAATCTGCCTTTTTTCAACCCTTGCACAGTAAATTTAAAATAGCTGCTGTGTGAATCATTGCGAAGAATTCGCTGATTGTATTTGGAGTGTCAAAACAGGAAAATGGCAAGAATCCGAAGTAACGGAAGCTCTAAAATCCCCTCTCCTGGTTTATCAGATTTGCGACCAACCGATTGGAGCGACACTCGTGAACGCCAACTAAAGCTAAAACGCCAATCATGGCAAGTTATGGTGGGTAACACAATATTTCTTGAAGCAAGAAATCTTGCTCCTGTATTAGGCTGCGAACGTGTTTATCTGAAGTTTGAAGGCAGCAATCCTACTGGAACACAGAAAGACCGCATAGCCATGATGCTCGCTGATCAGACGGTTACCTCAGGACTAGAAGGAATTACGACAGCAACCTGCGGCAACTTTGGTGTAGCTATTGCATACGCTGCACGCCATTATGATTTGGCTGCCCACATCTATATTCCCAAAAAATATGAAGTGCCAAAGGATCGATTAAAGCGCATGGAAAATTTCGGCGCAAAAGTGTATTTCGTCGATGGATACTACGAAGACGCAGTGGCTTACTCTTCCCAGCAGGCAAATGAGCAGAGTTTGTTTGACGCCAACCCTGGAGTAAACGGGATTCCCGACTTGTCTCTGTCCGCTTATGGAGATATTTCTGTTGAGATTTACCGCGACTTAAGGCGAGTTCCCAACTACATCTTCTGTCCTGTTGGAAATGGCACAACCCTTGCGGGCATCTACGCGGGCTTCAAAAAACTGTATCTCTCCGGTAAGACCATGACTGTTCCAAAGATGGTTGCTACCAGTACACGGCGAGGCAACCCCGTTATAAAATCCTTTAAAGACAATAAACGATCAATAGTTGATTTAAACCCTGAAGAAATCAAAGAAAGCAAAATCAATGAGCCGTTGACAAACTGGCATGCATTCGATGGACAACTTGCCCTAGACGCAATTTATGAATCTGGAGGCTTCGCAGAATACGCCTCAGACACAAAAATGATGGAGTTCTCAAAGCTAGTCCGCTCAGAAGAAGGATTAAGCGTTCTCCCCGCAGCCGCTAGCACCCTCGCTGTCATGCAAACTCTTGGCAGAAACGGTTTCATCGTAAAAGGAACATTCGTGGCAATCCTTACTGGCAGAGACTTCGACTAAAACTTGCCCAAACCGTCCGCATCTGGAATTACAGCATGCGCTTCATGATGACATCTCCGTTTTCAGAAAGGGAGACTGTCTCAAATCCATGTTTTGCATAAAACTGCTGTAGAGGAACCCCTTTCTCGTTCCTTACTTCGGTTTCCAAAATTATTGCCCTGAACTGTTTTGTTTGCGCCCAGCGAATCAGGAACCCCATGACAATGTTTCCGATACCTTCTCCTCTGCGCTTGACAGCGAAAGTGTCTAAATAGAAGGATTTCGCCTGTTCATCTGGAATCGAATAGCCAAAAAGAAGAATTTTGGGCTCACCATCCATTGTGATGAACCAGAAAAGTAGCTGTGGATTTTCAAGATTCTTCGTTACTTCTTTAAAGGAGTACTGTAACTCCTGCCTGAAGCCCGCCTCTTCCATACTGTGAAACCAAGAGAAGTAATGTTTGTTCCATTCTGTTGGAAAAACTATCTCCAGTTCTCCCTTGAATATCTTGGCTAGTTCGCGTAAGAGCTGCTGCCAAAATGGATTATCTTTTTCTGGTTGAAGTATCGGTTTTTTTTCCCTCACAGCTTCTTTTCTCCCCTGATTAACAAGTTCTAAATCTTCTATAGTTTCAGACCATAGCGGCTACATGCAGATTCGATAAGTCTGCGGACAAGCTCATCGTAGCTGTAGCCCGATTTCATTGCCATATAAGGATAGAAGGAAAGGTCGTTTTCTTCTGTATCGAAGTCCATGCCAGGCAGAGGATTAATTTCCAAGAAAAACAGTTTCCCTTCACTGTTCATGCGAAAGTCGATTCTCGCAAAATCTTTAACATCCAAGGCATACCAGATATCCACTGAAAGCCGCTCAAGCGTATCCTTCAGTTTCTGTGGGATTTGTGCGGGACAAATGTAATGATCCAGAGAGTCTAAGACGGTTTTGGCTCTTTGCCCATATACGCCGCCTACTTCAGGGAACTTGGAGAAATCGATTTCCAGAATCGAAAGAACCTCTGGGTCTTCGCCCTCCCGTCCAAGTAATCCAATGCTGAATTCTCTGCCCTCAATAAACTGTTCAATGAGAATCGGCTGCTGATATTCTCGAATCATCTGATTTAGTCGTGTGCGAAGTTGTATTTTGTCTTGTACCAAGTTTTCTTCGGTGATGCCTATCGAGGAGCCTTCTTCGTTGGGCTTCAGGATATACGGGAAGCCTCCGTTGATTTTCTCTGCTTCTTGAAGGTTTTTGCAAACAAAAAATTTCGGCGTCGAAATGCCATGAAAAAGAAGAACCGATTTTGTCCATCCTTTGTTGAGGCAAACAGCAGTAGTCAGCACGTTAGAGCCAACATAGGGTATTCCAAGCATTTCAAGTATTGCGGGCACATGTGATTCGCGGCTATCTCCTCTTAGCCCCTCTGCTCGGTTAAAGACGAGGTCTGGCTTCGCTGCTTTGATGTTTTCAGTAAAGTTTTCATCGGCTTCAACAAAGACGTATTCGTGTCCAGTGGCATCGATGCCATGTTTTATGAGTTCAATCGTATGTGGTGGATCATACTCGACCTCGAATTCGGTTTCTGCGTGGCGCGTATTCAGAACTAATGCTACTCGCATTATTACTCACCCTTTCTCTAAAGAAGAATCTGAGCATGAATAAAATCTTAGCCCTCACATTTGTTCTGTTAAATCTGGAATGAAGCCAGTTCCTCTTTATATATTGAATTCACCTTGTTCCTCAATTCTCTAGGCACAGATATCGAAGTATGCAATGTGCAGAAGGTTTTCCACAGCTCCTCTTCTCGGTTCTTTGCTTCCTGACATAGTGGGCTTGCCTTAAACTCCTCAATCAGCCCTCCCTTAGCCCCCTTCTTGGCTGCAAGATAGAACGCAAAAAGCTGTTCATCCCTGCCCACCTTGGTGTGAGCATAGGTCATCGTGATGGATTTTCCGCCAAACAACGTAAAAAACCGTTTATACCCGCGCTCCAGCATGTTCTCTCGTAGTCCAATCTTTTTGGGGTCAATTCCGCTTCCAACACACATCAAATACATTTTAGCGCAGATGGAGCAGTTGTGGCACCAGTGATAGTTTCGTCCTGCCTCTGTTTCGGTGAAGCAGCTCATCTGATATTTTGCAATCTCTGGATAGCGGTGCGCCAGAATATACTGGACCATCATGTCCATAAGCGGTTCTATCACGCTTCCAGTGTTGACAGAACGTCCAGAGAACGTCTGAGTAATCTGGTCAATATGCACAGTCCAACGGTGAGACTGATCATAGCAGGGATGAACTGTCCATCTGCCTTCACCATCCATGTATGTTGCAGCAGCTGTTTGTTCGTTGCCAAACAGCAGATACCTCGCTTTGAGAGCATACGCAAATGGTATCAGCTCCAGCGCATACTCGGTTGTTTGCAGTCCCCAGCCCATCTCTGTGAAGGGCATCCTCAGATAGGGGTAGTCCCTGAACTTTCCGGGTTCATGCCACAGAATGTTCAATTGTTTGCCGAATTCGTTTTTGAAGCGCTTCGCCAACTCGGTTTTGTGTTTCTGTTCGTAGGTCATGCTCTGCTCTATAACATAGACCATTTCAGGTTTAAGCCCGATTTCGTCTGCTACTGCGTAGGTGAGGAGGCTGTCCTTTCCGAAGCTTGTTCCAACAAGGGCGCCGGATGCCGAATCTACGGGCTGCTGTGAAGGATACACTATGTCTGGGTCTAGAAACTGGTAGTCTATGTTGAAGAATTTTCGAACAGTCTCGTCAGTGCTGGTTCCGTCAACCTCTGTGCAGGATGGGATATCTCTCAGAAAGTTTTGTACAAAGTAGGGTTCCAGGAGAGGGTACCCTGAATGGTAGATAATGCTGAGTGAATCGAATACGAGGGGGAGATGCATGGTGGTGGCGAGAGCAAGGTTGTCTTTTAGTGCTGTTTGTGTTTCTTTTGGTGTTGCCTCCCAAACATGCGCTGGATATATTATTGGGTAGGATTTTTCGCGAAAGCGGACATCAACTCCATTATTGGTGACTCTTGAATGGATATGTATAGGCTTCATCACAAAAGAATTTGGCGAAACTCGCATTAATAGCTGTCCATAGACGTGCAATGAGCAAGAGCTATTATCCGGCATTGAGCCGGATGGAACAAAGGTAAAAGGCAGCACACCAAATTTATTCAGTATGGACATTTCGAAAAAACTAAAACTCTTATTCCGCCTGGCTCGACCTCATTTTCTGATTCCAGGTTTTATGCTTTATCTTATGGGCTATCTTCTGGCGATTAATGGAGGAGCCGATTTCAGGTTAGAAAAATTTGTTTTTGGATATTTCATTTTTGGCACTGCGCAGCTCTCTGTCTCCTTTAGTAATGACTACTTCGATAGGCATTCTGACAAGAATTCCGTTAAGACAGCCTTTTCAGGAGGAAGCAAGGTCTTAGTGGAACATCCTGAACTTGAGCAACTAGCGCTGAGAATAGCCATTCTTCTTCTTGGTCTTTCAATTATGGGGAGCGCAATATTCACGATTAATTATGCTTATTCCTTCTGGTTTTTTGTTTTCGGATTATTTGGGGGATTGATTGGCTGGTTTTACACAGCCCCTCCCTTAAAATTTGCTTACCTAGGATTAGGCGAATTAGCGACCATGCTTGCAATAGGCTTTTTTATTCCAGGAATGGGATATTTTATTGCCTCGGGTTCACTAGAATATCTATTCTATCTATTCGTTTTTCCTATGATTTGTTATGGGCTCTTTTTCATTCTAACAGTTGAATTACCAGACGTTGAGAGCGATGCAATTGCCCAGAAGAGAAACATACCCGTAAACTGGGGAACGAAAACAGGAAAACGCATTTGCATTCTCGCTAATATTCTCGGAACAATTTCTCTGGTAATAATATCCCTCACAGGAGTTACGGGAAAAAGTTTTGATTCAACATCAATGGCAATATTTTCTCTTCTTCCCTTAATTGCCTCAATAGTTGGCATTAAAGCCCGCACAAACAATGTCGGTAAACAGGTTATCCTTAACATAACCTCCCTGATTCTCTTCTTATTCTTAACAGATGCAAGTCTACTGTTACAGTATAAATTCTAAATTTCGTATTTGCTGCTAATTTTCAACTTAAAACCTAGTTAATCCGAGCACGCTTTTTATTCTTCTACGAGTTCCATGGGTTTTCCGCAGCAAACAAGGGTTCCAGAGCCAGATGCAATGACCTGAACCACATTGCCGCAGTTTTTGCAGGCGTAAAATTCTCCCTCTGTAGTCATCGTTTCACCTCCACTTCAAGTTTGCAGGTGCCATCTAGATGGGTCTAAAGTTCTGTTAAGGGAAATCAATCAGCCCTAAGTATTTCCTAGCATAAATTGGGTCGTATGAGAATTCTTTGCTTCTCAGAATCTGCCTCTCAATCCTGCCTAAGGCGAGGCGGAAAGTCTGTTCAACTCCAAAGCCTTCGCTAGAACTGAAGAAAGAACCCTTCCTCGTTCTAAACTGAAGGCGACAATGAATCAGCCGCTCTCCCTTGTAGTTTGTTCCATGGGTCTTCATGTAAACGAAGAGCGTGCCCGCCTCCACTATCTCTTTGTATCTACTCGTGAAGGACTCGAAGTCATCCATTATGAACTCCCGCTGAGCATCATCTAATTTCACATCCTTCACCGAAAACTGGACAGTGATTCCCTGTTTTGGCATTTCCAGTTCAGCTAGGGGTTCAAGGAAGTCTCGTTTTGTCAGAATCCCCACAGGTCTTCCCTTACTGGCAACCACCAGCGAAGAAATGTTGAATTTGTGCATCTGCTTTTCCGCATCTTTCAGCATGGTCTCGGGCAAGACTGTGATGGCTGGTTTTGCCATTATGCCCTTCGCTGGAAGGCTTAGAACAGGAACTTTCTCTCCACCTAATTCGCCCACTGTCTGACGCTGTTTTGGTTGGAAGATATGTGTGATAATGTCGCTGATGCTTACCATTCCAACAAGCTTACCGTCGCTGACCACGGGTGCATGAGAAATGCCATGTTCCCTAAAGAGGCTGAGAACTGCTCCCACCGACTCGTCCTCTTCAACAACAAAAGGTTTCTTAGTCATTATCTCCTCAACCTTGAGGCTACCCCATTTCCCAATCACTGCCCCGTGGATAACATCCTCATCCGTAATGATTCCCATTAGCTTCTCTCCGCTGAAAACGGGAAGCTGCTTAATCCCGCCATTAATCATCAACCTAGCTACCTTGCTGAGAGAATCCTGCAAGGTAACTGTGGGAGCTGAACGCATAAGAGTCTCCACCTTAGTTGTAGATGGATCCATCCTCGATCGGACAATCCACCTGTGGGCAATCACGCCACGGTATTTTCCTCTGCTATCCGTCACAACCAAGACTGGCGGCATCTCTTCTTTAAAGAGCGAGAGACAAGCCGAAAGCATCTCACCCTGATTGACACTAGTAAATTTCTCAGAAAAAACATCTTTCACGATACTTGATGCCATAACGATATTCTCCATATATCAGTAACTTTATTGCTTGGTCTTTAACATTTCTGCCTACGTCTACAAAGCAGTCTTTCAAGATACTTCAGAGAGAAAAAAGCCTGTTATTCTATTGCTCCTAGGATGAGGGCTAGAAGAGCCATGCGAGTAACTATGCCATTCCACACCTGCTGGAAATATCTAGCATGTGGCGTTTTGTCCACTTCAGGATCTATCTCGTCAACCCTCGGCAAAGGATGCATAATAATCATGTCCTCCTTGGCATCCTTCAGCGTGTCAACCCCGATCTTATAGGTTCCCCGCACCTTGACGTATTCAGCTGGGTCAGGAAACCGTTCCTCCTGAATCCGCGTTACATAGAGCACATCCGTTTCAGGCAAAAACTCCTCGACCATGGTTCCCTCCACTATCTCAATCTTCTTTTTTATGGCGTCAGAAACCTCCCTTCGCATTCGGAGAAGCTCCGGCGAGACCAGAAACAGCTTCACCTTGTAGAGAGATAGTGCATATGCCAACGAGTGAACGGTGCGTCCATACCGCAGGTCTCCCATCAAGGTGATGTTAAGCCCGTCAATCCGTCCCTTCTCCTTCAGGATGGTGTACAAGTCCAGCAAAGCTTGAGTCGGATGTTCCTCAGCACCGGAACCAGCATTTATCACTGGCACCTCAGCAAATTCTGATGCTAACCTAGCCGCTCCCTCCAGTGGATGCCTCAGCACAAGGACGTCAGCGTACTTTTCAACAACTCTGATAGTGTCCGCCAAGTTTTCGCCTTTCTTGATGGCGGCGACTTTAGGTTCTGCGAAGCCTATGGTGGTTCCTCCAAGTTTGTTCATGGCGGCTTCGAAGCTTAGGCGGGTTCGGGTGCTGGGTTCAAAGAAGAGGGTTGCCAATATCTTGCCGCGAAGCATGTCTGAGCCGCTTCTGGCTATGGGTTCCATGGCACTGGCGATTTTCAGGATGTAATCAATCTCTTTTCGGGTAAAATCTTTGATGGATGCTATGTCGCGTCCCTTAAACTCCAAGTTTCTGCACCAGACACACTTTAGGGAACTCGTAAATAAATGCTTTAATCTATCTGATTACTGATTCGACGGTCATGTTGAGAACAACCTCTGCTATGTCCGTTGAGTACTCTGCTATTCTTCGGACGCTCTCAATCACCAATCGAATGTTAGCTATCTCCTCTATGTCCGTCTCCTTTGATGAAAGCAGCGCCTTCTTCTCCAGAGAAACTATCTTGTTGGCTTTTGCGATAACGCTTTCTGCCAAATCAAAGTCAAGCCTGAACAACGATTCTATCGCAGTTTCGAAGGAGGAAATCGCCACCTTGTTCATTTCTTGAATTGCCTGAAGAAACTCTTCGTCTAACCGTTTTTTGAGAAGGAGAACATTTTTTGCTATGTTAGTAGCGTGGTCGGCTGTTCTCTCCACCATTTTGGTTATGAGCCTGTAGCCAAGCAAATCTCTTGGTTTTTTTAACCCTATCTCCGTTATTATTCTCGGGTTCTGAATCGCCATTTTTAGCTGCCGTATTATGTATAGGTGAAATCTGTTAACTTCATAGTCGGTGGCTCTGACATCCTTTGCCAATTGATAATCAATGTTCCTTAGAGCAGTTATAGCATCCTTATGCATAGACGCTGTTATGATAGACATTCGCCGCAAAGCGCTTGGAACAGACAATTCGGGATAACTCAACAAAACCTGTAAAGTCAAGTCTGTGGAAGTGTCAATCACTATCTCTGTTCCAACAAGCATATTCCGAGCAAAAGTTTTGACGGCATTTCTCTGCGTTGACAAAATCTCCTTCTGATCTTTTGCTCTAATGTGAATTATGTTGTAACCCAGCAAATACACAGAAACAGTTTTTCTTACTAGCGCCTCAGAGCTGTCCTCTGGAGAGACCTTGATTAGCGCCTCCTCCGTCTTTTCCATCTTTCCGAGTTCCGGAGGTAAAATTGCTAAGGAACCATTTTCTTCTTGGCGAATGATTAATGGACTGCCCTTTTTAAGCCCATTTTGGGTGACCCACATTTTTGGTAAGGAAAGTACATAGGTGGAGCCGCCAGTTACCTGAAGTTTTCTTGTTTCGCTATCTTTCAATGAATTCTCTCTCATTATTCTGCACCATCACTATATAGTTTATATAGACACATATATTCTCTGTAGATTAACTATTTAATTATTGCAGTTTTTCTTTCCCATAAAGAAGTGATAAAGCCGAATGTGTGGTAACATCTTTTTTGGAAGCGAAGTTTTTATACCGTTCTCTTGAATACTATTGCGAGGCTGGAAATGGGGATGGCTCGGAGAAAGAGAGGGCGACGTTTGAGGCTATTTCCTAAGCAAGGGTACATAATGCTGCTTATTGGAATACTCGTCGGCTTCATGGTTTTCCTCGCGGTCTCCTCAATCTCCTCCGTAGGAAGAAGCGGAGGTGCTGGACAAGGAGGATTGCCATCCAGCATCAATTTCAAGTTTCTATATACAAGTGAGAAACAGGGGTGGATAGAAGATGTCACTCCTGACTTTGAACAGTGGTTTTTTGACCGATTCAATATTACAGTTAATGTTGAACTCGTAGTTACAGGAAGTCACGACAGTGTAAATCAGATTCTCTGGGGTGCAGAGCCAACAGCTTGGAGCCCAGCATCAAGCCTCTGGATACCCTACCTGAATGACATATGGTTGGAAGAGGGGGGAGAACACGAGATAGCTAAGGATTCAACCCCTCTTGTATTGTCCCCTGTAGTAATAGCCGGATGGAGTTCCTTCCTTCAAGAAAATAACGTTAACAACTTCCAAGACCTATACCAACTAGCAGTGGACGGCACTGATTACAAGTATGGACACCCAGACCCATTGCTAAGCAATGGCGGGGTCATGGCTGAAGTTTTAGAATTTGTTGATGCCCTAGATAAGAAACCTGAGCAGTTCGAAGCCAACGATTTCACAAACGACGCTGCCCTAGATTTTGTCAGAACCATCGAAGCTAAGGCAGTAAACTATGGCAAGAGCACCGGCTTCTTTGGAAGGTGGGCGGCTGAGAATGGTCCCTCTGCTATAGATTGCTTCACTGTCTATGAAAGTGTGGTGATTAGTAACTCAGAAAAGGCTGACAAGAAGTGGGGGGATGCGTTAGTTGCAGTTTATCCAGAGAAGGGAACTCTTCTTTCTGATCACCCCTTCGTCATATTAGACGCCCCTTGGGTTGATGAGTATCAAAGATTCGCTGCATCCCAGTATCTATATTTCTTGCTTCAAGAGGAGAATCAGGACAAAGCCCAAATTCACGGATTTAGACCAGCCAACCCCAGCGTCCCCCTTAACTCAGAAATCTTTAACGAACAAAACGGCGTCGAATTCGAAATCAAAGTTCCAATCTACAGACCAATGTCGGGAGAAGCCACAAACATGCTCTTCACGGTGTGGCCCTCTGTCAAAAATCCAGGAGTGTGACCGTTTTTAGCAGCCACACCGGGAAAAGAAATCTGCTCTCCCGACTTGGAATAACTGCAACCGCAGCAAGCTTGATCCTCTTCGTTTTTTTGCCAAGTTTTTTTCTGATATCCTTCACGTTTACCCGATGGCCAGAGGTTTACACTGAAGTTTTTGCGAATCCTTTTATCGGAGACACAAACTGGCTAGAAATTCAGAAATATCTTTGGTTGTCTCTGCGACTTGCCATTACCGCAGTTGCCATAGACCTCATCTTTGGAATTCCTCTTGCCTACATACTGGCTCGGAAGAACTTCTGGGGAAAAGGGTTTCTTGAAGACCTCATTACTTTTACCTTGGTCATCCCTACATCTGCTTTCGGCTTTGCAACCCTCATAACGTGGACATCAACTTCTGGGATAGGGGCTCTTTTCGGAGGTGGAGTAACTCAGCAAAATGCCCTTATTCCCGTTTTCAACGTTCCCGTAATAATGCTTATCGTACACGTCGCTCTAACCTTTCCATACATCGTTAGAACTCTTAAAGCCAAACTTGAAGATATGTCGACATTATTTGAACAGGCTTCCGGGTCACTAGGAGCTTCGCCGCTGACAACCTTCAGAAAAGTCCTGTTACCTTTAACCCTGCCAGCAGTCTTTTCAGGAGCAGTCTTAGCCTTTGCAAGATCCCTTGGAGAAACCGGAGCCACGCTTGCCGTAGCCGGTGTCTTTACGACAGCCCCCATCGCCGTTATTCAATGGGTCTCCCAATTTAATTTCGGGTCTGCTGCTTTCTTAGGCAGCCTCTTAATCATTGTGGCTTCAGCAATAATTCTGCCCGTAGAATTCATATTACAGAAACAAGGACTTTCATCATTCTCAATTTTTTCGACTCTCCATGTTGAAAAGAAACTTCTAAAGGTTGAGAGGTTTGCTTCCAAAAAGCTATCACGACTCAGGGATGTAGTTGTTATACTTTTCATTATTCTAGTTGTGGTAATTCCCATAATCGTCGTTTTAAACTCTGTTGTGCTATCCTGGAACAGTGACCCCGACACAGGCAAAGTGACAGAAAGCGTAAATTATCAACTATTTGGACCATCAAACTATTTCTCAGCTCTACTAAACGCTACACTGGTTTCGTTTGCTTCCGCATCCATCGCAACCTTCATAGCAGCTTGTATAGCCATTCCAACCGTATTCTGGATAAAACGTTACAGATTCGGTCGTTTCCTCAGAGCCCTACTCAGAGTCCCCCTAATCGTCCCAACATCAGCCTTGGGTCTATCCATTCTTCTTTTGTGGGGTCCTGGAGGATTAAATCTGGCAACTCCGGGAATATGGCTGATAATCTTAACGCACATAGTTTTTTCAGTTCCTGTTATAGTTGAACCTATGCTTGCTACCTTTGAAGGGTCTGACATCCCAATATATGAGGGGGCAGCCCGCACCCTCGGTGCTACACCATACAACACGGTTGAATCGGTCTCCCTTCCATTGTTGAAGAGAGGAATATTGGCTGGGGTTATCTTGTCTTTTACGCGTTCCTTGGGGGAAACAGGCGCAACTTTTCTTGTAATGGGCAGTGCAGTAACAATTCCTCCCTTAGTTGTCAATATGGTTGAAGCCCTCGCGATTCCCGCAGCTCTCTTTGCATCAACCTATCTAATTGCCCTCTCATTTGTTCTCCTTATGGTTTTCAGAAAGGTGACTACTAGATGAGAAAAATAAACATAATTCAAAGCTCTCAAGTTGAGGTGAAATGAAATGCCTGAAGTCAAATTGATAAACGTAGCCAAAACCTTTGACAAAGGTCGAATAATCGCTGTTGACCACATAGATTTGCACGTTCGTGACAGGGAATATCTGACCCTGCTCGGACCAAGCGGCTGCGGAAAAACAACGACCTTGCGTATGATAGCTGGGCTGGAGTTGCCAGACGAAGGAGAAATATACATCGGCGAAAAACGTGTATCCGGGCTTCCCCCAGAAGAAAGGGACATCGGATACGTGTTTCAGGAATATGCATTGTTTCCTCACATGGACGTATGGGACAATGTTACCTATGGACCAAGCGTCAAAGGATGGAAAGAGGAAAAAAGCGAAAGAATTGGCCGTGAAATGCTGGAGCTAGTTAGACTATTTGAGCGCACAGATGCTTTTCCAAACGAATTGAGTGGGGGAATGCGACAACGGGTTGCCTTAGCTAGGGCATTATCCTCCGGCTCCAAGCTTCTACTCTTGGATGAGCCATTAGGCGCCTTAGACGCGAAAATCAGAACAGACTTGAGGTATGAAATTAGAAGACTTGTGAAAGACCTCCAATTAACTGCAATTCATGTTACTCATGACCAAGCAGAAGCTATGGCAATATCCGATAGAATAGCTGTAATGAGGAAAGGAAAGATTTTGCAGGTTGGGACCCCCCAAGAACTGTACCTGAATCCTCAACACATATTCGTGGCAAATTTTGTTGGGGAATCAAATTTCCTAGAAGGTTACGTTACAGGAAGAACTAACCACAAAATCACAGTAGAACTCCGCAGAGGGATTACTGTGCAATCGATGAATAAGGAACACAAAAAAGGAGATAAGGTGGTCGTAGCCATAAGACCGGAAGTTCTTTCCGTTAAGAAAGGGGAGAAGAGAGGTTTAAACTCAATCTTCGGCAACATCGAAGGGTTCAGATTTGAAGGAACTAATGTTCGATACGAAATTAAGCTTGAAAATGACGACTTGGTGGTTGTTGTGCGTCCAGCGTTAATGGCAGAATGGCTTAGTGTGGGAGAGAAAGTTACTGTTGCTTTTCCTGTTGAAAAAAGCTTTGTTTTTTCCTATCCTGAACGAGGATTGAGAACGGAGTTGGCTCTAGAGTGAAAATATGGAAAAGACTCTTAAGGACGCGTGCTTGCAAATTATTAGAAATAAACAGCGAATGTCTTGTTGTTTAAAGGTGAACATTCATGGAAAGATGGTTTTCTGAACGAAGAAAATCTAAGGTTCTAGAGATGGCGGATAGGCAGATGACCTTAGCTATCGACACGGTTATCGAGCTTGAAAAATCTATTAATGCAGCCCTAAAAGGCGATAAGGAAAACGCCATAGCATCTTTCAACAAATTATCTAAAGTAGAACATGAAATCGACGAGCTTAGAAGAACAGTTTTTGAGGAGCTTACCCGCGGAAGCCTTCTGTCAAAAGACCGAGAAGACATAATGCATCTTGTGAAGAGACTGGATGAAATGGCGGACCACGTTAAGGACGGATCTAGGGCAGTTATTTTACTTTTAGAAGCGGACGTTGCAAAAGAAATGTGGAGACAATTTGCCCAAACCGCTAAAGACTTGGTTGCTTGTGCAACCACTTTGCGAAAAGCCATTGAGAATTTAGGGACAGATCCGGTGAGGGCGATGGAGCTCGCGAAACAAATTGACGCGATAGAAGGTCAAGTTGATGAGAAATACTTGAAGTCAAAGGCGTTGCTTCTTAAATATTCTAAAACGACGGATGCCGCTACAATCCTGTTGCTTAAAGACCTTATTGAAGAAATGGAGCATGTAGCTGATTCATGCGACGACACAGCCGACTACGTCAGAATCCTAACAGTATCCCGGGAAGCTCAATAGTCTCTTTCAGACTAATATTACAATAGCTGTTAACACATTAATGAGAAGAGATAAATTATTTTTCAGCCCTCAGTTTCTTAATGAACTCTCGTGTCTCTTGCTTTGAGGGAAAGCTTATGGCACCTGCAGGGCATTGTCCTTCACAACCTGTACAGAATACTACACAATTGTTAGGATTCTTCACTATAGGCTTTTTTTCTCCCTGCTCTTCCACAATGTCATATACGCCAAGTTTACAGTATTCAACACAGGTTTCGCAATTAATGCATTTATCGTAGTCAATTGTTGGATGCCAAGCTATCTTGTCCCGATGAATTCCATGATACTCTTCATACAAACTTTCTTCACCTCATGGATGTATTGAACAAGTTTTTACACACTATTTTTTCCAGAAACCTCTTTTTCTGAGTTTCTTGCCTATATACACTAGGCTGAGCATTATTGGGACTTCCCAGAATAGCCCCATTGTTGTTCCCAATGCTGCTTGAGAGCCTAACCCGTAAATGCTGATGGCAGTGGCTATTGCAATCTCGAAATGGCTTGACGAACCTATTATCACAGCGATTATTCCCTCTCGGTATCTGAGACCAGCAAACTTAGTAACCAACAGGTTAAGTCCCACGATGATGAAGAACCCTAATAGAAGCGGAATTGAGACGCGCACCATTTCCTCTGGATGTTGTATCAACACATTCCCATTCAGGGAGAATAGGACAATCAATGTTGCCAAAAGAGCAAGAATCGCCATTTTACCCACTGCTGGTCGGTAAGTCCCTTGGAACCATCCTGCTCCTTTCCTGTTCGTAATAATTTTCTTTGAGAGATAACCTGAAACCAAGGGGATTCCGATGAAAACAAAGACGGATACCAGAAGGGCTATTCTGTTAATCTGAATGTTCCGGATGCCTGTCAAAAGCGTGACGATGGGGGCGTAAAGGAACATGATGGTTATGGTGTTTAAGGTAGTGTTGACGACGTTTTGTTCTTGATTTCCATTGGCGAGGGCACCCCAGACACAGACCATAGCCGTGCATGGGCTAGAGCCTAGCAGTATCAGGGATACAATCAGTTGGTCATTTCCCGCTAGGAAGTAGTAAGCAAGGAAGGCAGTTACTAAGGGTGCCCATATCCAATTTGATATTAATGTCAAGATAATCGGTTTTGGGTTTTTTGCCAATTTTTTTAGTTCGTTCAGTTGCAGGTTCAGGAGAGCTGGGTACATCATTAGAAAAAGGCATACACCGATTGGTATCGATATTCCAGCAAATTGCAGACTGTTAATTGCGATGCTTAGCTCAGGAATGAATTGTGAAAGAAAAAGCCCTACGAGTATACACAGCAAAACCCACAAGGCAAGATACTTCTCAAATATGCTTAGGCGAACTTCACATTCACTGCCCATACCGTTTCCCTAATGGGAGAGATAACCTAGGATTCATATAAACGTTTTTAAATATGTTTATCTATTCTTTGTTTAGAAGCAATTAATTATTTTCTCCAGAGGAGAGCGGTACACGATGAAGAAAGTTGATAAACGACTACAAAACCTGATCGCATCAGATGTTTGTCAAGCCGGAAACATCGAGAAATATCGAAAGGAACTGCTTGGGTTAGCCCAAAATCTTGCAGATGTTGAGACAGCGAAGAAACAGAGCAAGTTTTTCAAGGCCTTGTCGGATGAAAAGAGACTGAGGATTTTGAAGCTTTTGAGGGTTAAGGAGATGTGTGCGTGCGAGTTGATGATTGCCCTCCAATTAACGCAGCCAAACCTTTCGCACCATCTTCGAATACTAGAAAACACGGGAATTGTCAGCAGCAGAAAGGAGGGAAAATGGGTCTACTACTCCCTCGCTAACACCAAAGCCATTGACCACCTAGTCAGAACAGAACTACTATGATGGGCATATAACGAGCAATCATTTCTCTTCCCACCATTCTCCTAAATGTTGAAGTTCCACTAGTTTTTGCTACCGAAAGAGTACTTGATAGCGCCTTTAGGGCAGATGTCAACGCAGTTTCCACATAGAATGCACTCCGAGTTTTCCATGGATTGTTTTTGCACCATGGCATTAACATCTAGGCTCATTGAGCAGTTTCTTGTGCATACCTTGCAGTTGACGCATTTGCTGTTGTCTGCTTTGAGTTGTAGTGCTGGCCAGTTGACTGAGTTGCGGAGTTTTCTTCCGATTATCATGAAGGGTGCCATCCAGCATATCGTGTGGCATGCTCCTCTTTTCCCAGCTGCAAGTGCAATGCCCGCGAATAAGCCTGCAATGATAAGGAACATGATGGCTGATTCGAAACCTGTGATTGATATGCCATAGTAGGTCTGATATAGCGGATCAATCGCCCTTATTGTTCCTGCTTGAATGAACATTATTATTATGATGGATATCCACGGAACCCATATGGCGTATTTAATCCAGTTTCTCTTTCCCTTCTTGAAGTTCTTGTTTCTGATTTTAGCGCATAGTTCTTGTGTTGCGCCCGCAGGACAGACCCAACCGCAGAAAGCTCGTCCCAGAAACAGGGAGGAAACAAAGAGTGCCGCGAAGATTATGAGGCTGCCTGCTACTATGCCTTCTGCAGCGCCCATTATTATGAGGTATGGCGAGAAGTAGTAGTATATCAGGGGGAATAGTGCAAACATCAGTATTATCAAGGCGTTTCTGATTCTCTGTCTATTCATTGCATTTCACCTCCACGTCCGCTTGCTTTCTTCACGGCAAGACAGTTTTCCATATCTTGCTGCGTTATGTCCAATTTCAGGACGCCGTTTCTGCCTTCTATTTCGAGCATCACCCCTTCAACCATTGAGATGTTTTCGAGTTCGCCAAGGAAACCTTCGAAGAATACGTGACCGTTTTCTTCGTCGAGGAAAGATATTCTTCTTACGGAGTGTTCTGATTTCATTTCGATGGAGAATGAATGCTCTTCAATTCTTTTGCCCATATGTTTCGCCTCAAACAGCATGCTGACATTAAGTATGATAAAATAACCTCAACAGTAAGTATGAAATATCACACTTGACTATGAAATTCCAAAACCATACTTGAAGAGGCTTTGACTAATTGGAGAATTTCAACAGTTTGCTTTTCGAGCTTTCAAGCATTGATCGCTTAGATATACTCTTTCTTTTAAAGGAGACCCCGCTCAGACTCTCCCACATTTCTAGCAAGCTCGACTTTACAGTTCAAGCGACTTCAAGAAACATCACAAGGCTAAGCGATGCAAAATTGATAATTAAAGATGTTGACGGGGCTTTTCATCTTACTTCCTACGGTGAAGAAGTGCTTAACCTTCTTTCAGGATTTAGGTTCCTTTTCAAGAACCGAAAGTACCTCAAAAACCACACATTCACTGAATTGCCTGAACGGTTCCGAGCAAGTTTGGGCATTCTTGATAGCTGCGAGTTCGTAAATGACGTAATGGTTGCATTCCATAATATAGAAAACATGATTGCTAAAGCCGAAAAGTTTGTTTGGATCCTCACAGATCAGGTCTTGGCAAGCACGATACCCTATTTAACGCAAGCGATAGAGCGGGGAACAGAATTTAAGCTGTTGATGCCAAGGGATTATCTGCCGTCGAAGGATGTACGCGAATTAGTCAGTACTCCTGTTTTCGAGAGGGCAAGCCGAGCTAAGAAACTGGAAAGCAGATTCCTAAGTAAGATTGATGTCTTTTTGTGTCTCTCAGAGAAGGAAGTCGCGGCTCTAGCCTTTCCTAACCTTAACGGAAGACTAGACTACCTTGGATTTAGGGCAGATAATGAGTCGGTCGTTGAATGGTCGAAAGCCTTGTATGCTCACTACTGGGAAAAGGCAACGTCACAAATTCCTGACCAACTAGCCAGAGATTGAACTAACGTTGGTAATAAGAGGGGAAAGTAGACGTATTAGTGGAGCCGTTTGCGTGGCAGATGTTGTCTAAAAGTTACTGGGCGAAGGCGTTCTTTATCCATTCTCTGATTTCTTCTCTTACTCGTCTAACTCCTTTCAGTATCTCCTCTTCAGAGCCTTTGAATTGGGAAGGGTCTTCGAAGGCTTTATGAATGACCTTTTCGCCGGGGAAGAAGGGACAGCTTTCTCTAGCACTGTCGCAAACGGTTACAACGTAGTTGAAGTTCTCTCCTCGGAACTCTTGGATGCTTTTTGAGCGGTTTTTTGAAATGTCGATTCTGATTTCCGCCATTGCCTTAATCGCATAGGGATTGATTTGGGTGGGAGTTACCCCAGCACTGCGGGCTTCGTATCTGTCTCCATAGAAGGTATTTAGGAGTCCTTCTGCCATTTGGGAACGGGCAGAATTGTGGGTACAAATGAAAAGAACACTTTTCTTCTTCATTTAATCACACATCTGATATGAAGGGTGAATCTTCCTTCTTATGTAGATGTTGTTGCAGCTTATTGTTAATCATGTTCTATATAGAGTAAATAGTTTTCTATATATTATTTGGATACCATAAATATGTGACTCCCTGTGTTTTAATTGTGATGAAAATGCGACAGATAAAAAATAGAAAGCTGAAAAAGCCAAAGGAAAAGTTGAGTGACTCTTGGTACTTCACTCACTGTTGAAAGCAAGTTCGACAAACCATATAGACTTCTATTTGTTTTGAGGGGATGCCGTGAATTTCGAAGATGTGGAAAAACTCAAGCACGCTTTTACGCTCTTCAGCATCCCCACGAATGCCTTCTCTCCTCCTCAATACAAAACTTTCTTAATTCTTCGAAAGAAGAACATCACCTATACGCGAGTATATGCAGCCCCTCCAGTTTACAGCATCAAACATCATCTCAAAATGTTAATCCGCTCTCTGCTCTCCAAACTAGGATTTAAACATGAATGAATGGCTGGGTAAGCGGGTAATAGACGTAAACGCTCCTTAAGAAACGCTTTTTTCCCTTCTAAAGTTGTTTTCCACGGGAAATGAACAGCAGTGTTAAATAAACTCGTTATTCATAAAAGGTGATAGATAGCTTCCTAGGGGCGAGTTAATTGGCTGAAACAACTTTGCGTGTATCCAAAATCAAAGACGGCACAGTTATAGATCATATCACGGCTGGACATGCTTTAGATGTGTTAAAGATTTTGGCTATTACGGAACATGTGAATGGAATCGTGACCGTTGCCATGAATGTGCCCAGCAAAACATTGGGCTTAAAAGACATGGTAAAGATTGAGGGAAGGGAACTGAAATCCCGAGAAGTGGATAAAATTGCCCTGTTGGCTCCCCATGCCAGCATCAACATCATCAGAAACTATAAGGTTGTTGACAAGCAGCTGGTTAAGCTGCCCAAAGTGATACGGGACACAGTCAAGTGTGCAAATCCCGCGTGCATCTCAAATAGTAAAGAACCAGTGAAACCTACCTTCTACGTGGATAATGAAGAACCCCTCCGGCTAAGATGCCATTATTGTGGCTACATCATGGAAAAACAGGATATTCCCAAACAATTCTAACTTTCGTTTGACGAAATCGCGGCTCCCCCGGGTTAATTCTTTTTTCGTTTAATAACGGTTGAGTTTATTACCAGATAGTAACATTTATATGTGAAGCCACGTTTATTACTTCACGGTAATAAGAGGCGAGGAAACATGAGCTTAAAACTACAGCTAGTACGCGACAACAAAGTAATCCTAGAAGTGCCCCTATCCCCCATGGATTGGTCAAAAGAACAGCTTACAACCGAATTCGAAGCCTTCGAAGAAGATTTCCAAAAATTCTCCAACATGTTCGAAGCCCTCTCCAACGAAACCCGCCTAAAAATGATGAGAAGGCTGGTAGAGGAAGAGGACCGTACAATGAACTTCGCAGATTTCATGCGCGACCTAGATTTAAATCCAAAAACCGTCTGGGAAAACTCGCGAAAGCTCAGGGAAGGAGGATTTCTAAAGAAGACCGGCAGAGGAACCTATCGCTGCTCAGAGTTTGGACAGTCAGCCTTCTTAACCTTAAGCCTCGCCCTACGCCGATTAATAGAATCTCTAGAGGAAATAGAGAGTTTGAGGAGGTGAAAAACCGTGTCAGAAGAAGATAGATGGTCCCGCTGGTTTAAGAAAAGAAGAAGCTGGCCCTTCTTTGGAGGCAATCTATGGGACATAGACGAAACATTCAAAGAAATGGAAGAGATGATGGCAAAAGAATTCGAGGAACTATCCAAGAGAGCACCCAAAGACCTCCTACGAGAACGAACCCTGCCTGATGGAACTAAAGTTAAAAGCTGGGGACCCTTTGTTTACGGCTACAGCGTAACTGTTGGTCCAGATGGGAAGCCAAAAGTGAGGGAGTTCGGAAATTTCAAAACGGAAACTCGCATGGGAAAACCCTACATAGACGTCAAGGAGAAGAGGGAACCCTTAGCAGATGTGATGACTGAAGATAATGAAGTTAGGGTGATAGTTGAGCTGCCGGGTGTCGAGAAGAAAGACATCAAACTTTCTGGAACAGATGAAAAGTTAACGATTTCTGTTGATACTCCTGATCGCAAATACTTCAAAGAAGTTGAACTGCCCGCCAAAGTGGACATTAAAAAGGCTGCATCAAAATACAAGAACGGCGTCTTAGACATCGCTATCCCCAAAAAGAAGGGAGAGAAACCAAAGGGCGAGACCATAAACATAGAGTAAATGAATGGGGTTTAGACACACCTATCCTCCCACATCTTTTCCTTTTTTTAGCCTAACCAAAGGTAAGCAGTGCAAATAACATCTATACAACAGTTAGAATAAGGATAATAGGATTAACGCATTCACATTATATGAGGGAGGAGAATTAGTCAGGATGGGCGGCAAGAAGGAAAGTTACAAACCAGATTTAACTCGTTTTCTTGATGAGTTTCTTAGAACCGGTAACAAAGAGAAGATAATTGAATATCTAGTTTCAAATAGCAACCTTCCTAGCCCCAGAGGAAATTTAGAATTGGCTATGGCATTCACTGAAGTAGTTGAAGCTTACTCCTCAAAAGAACTTGAGAACCTGTGGAAATTATGTCTGAAATTAACCGAAATCTCTGCAGATGAAGCTCCCACAAACAACCCGAAGGAATTCCTTACCTTTTGCGGAACTTATGCCATAGGAGCCATCGCCTCAGTTTCCCCAAGGTTCTTTGAAAAAGCACTGGTTTTGTTACGAGAATTAGCAGATGATCCAAGATGGAGAACCAGAGAAGGTGTTGCCATGGGAATTCAGAAACTGTTGACAAAACAGAGCCAAAACACCTTGAAAGCATTAGAAAACTGGATTACGGACAATGAATGGCTCGTTATGAGGGCAATTGCAGCTGGAGTAGCTGAACCACCCATATTGAAGGATGATAAAACTGCACGAAGAGCCTTAGAGTTGCACAAGAAAATCTTTGCCAGAATCCTCTCCAGCAAAGAACGGAAATCAGACAAATTCAAAACTCTGCGAAAGGGATTAGGCTATACTTTAAGCGTTGTAGTTCGTGCTGCTCCCAAAGAAGGGTTTGCGCTTATACAACAACTTGTGGGTCTGCAAGATGCAGATATTCTGTGGATAATAAAGGAAAATTTGAAAAAGAACAGGTTAACGAAGAACTTTCCAGAGGATGTAGCTTCAATAAAGGAATTACTTGGCACACAAGAAAAACAGTAATTAAAACAGGAAGTAAATCAGAACCTTTAAATCGTTACGCCGAAACCTATAAACATCAAAAGTGACAAGTGGACGAGAGGGTTCATATGAGCGAAATGGCCACTAAAATCTTGGAAGATAGCCTCGGAAAAATAGTTCTCGTAAGATTGAGAGGCGGAAAGAAGCTACGGGGAAAACTCAAGGGCTTCGATCAACACCTCAACTTGGTGTTAGATGAGACAGAAGACACGACAGATGTAGAAAACGTGAAGAAACTTGGCGCCATCATAGTCCGTGGAGACAATGTGGTGATAATTTCTCCGCCCCCAAGGTGACAACCAATGGGAAAAATAAGTAAGGGCACCTCATCTTTTGGAAAACGTGCCCACAAGACTCTTCATATCCGATGTAGACGCTGCGGCAAAAGAGCGTACCATATAACAGAGAAACGGTGCTCAGCGTGCGGTTACGGGGAGTCAACTAAAATTAGAAAATATTCGTGGCAAAACAAGACCCTGAACAGGGTAAGACTTACCTGATCTGCCACTTCCTTCAGTCTAGCCAGTCTACTTCTTAGTAATTCTTTTGAATTCCTCGTATGCCTGTTTTGCCTCTTCCACTGAAGCCTTGTCCTCTAAGGTAGAGATGTCACCTATCTTTTGGTCTGAAACAAGCGCTTTTAGGACTCTTCGCATGATTTTGCCGCTTCTTGTCTTCGGAAGCTTCACAACAAAGTATATCTCTTCAGGGGTTGCAACGGGACCCACAGCTTTTCTCATATGATTCCTTAATTCTTTCTTCAGTTCATCGCTAGGCTTGTATTTCTGCTTCAGGACGGCGAAGACCACAATTGTTTCTCCCTTAATGTCGTGAGGCTTGCTGACTACCGCAGCCTCTGCCACTGCCGGATGCGAAACCATGGCGCTTTCAAGCTCCACTGTTCCCAGTCTGTGACCTGCAACCTTCAGAACCTCATCTGCTCTGCCTAATAGCCACATGTATCCATCTTCGTCTTTCATGCAGTAGTCCCCAGCATAGTAGGCGTTCTTGAACCTGGACCAGTAGGTCTCTTTGTATCGTTCAGGGTCCTTATACACTGTCATGAGCATTCCAGGCCACGGCTTCTTTATTATGATGTAGCCTCTTACTCCAGCAGGTACGGGTTTTCCATTTTCATCTACTACTTCAGCGTCTATTCCAGGCAGCGGGTATGTTGCGGATCCGGGTTTCAGGGGAACTAATCCTATGCCTGGTGCTGGTGAGATCATTATGCCGCCGGTTTCTGTTTGCCACCAGGTGTCTACTATGGGGCATCTTTCTCCGCCTATGTTTTTGAAGTACCACATCCAAGCTTCGGGGTTTATGGGTTCTCCCACGGTTCCTAGGATTGCTAGGCTGCTGAGATCGTGTTTTTTGAGCCATTTTTCTCCGAGGCGCATGAACATTCTTATGGCTGTGGGCGAGGTGTAAAGTGTCGTTACTTTGTATTCTTCAATTATCTGCCACCATCTGTCGGGTTCCGGATAGTCTGGTGCTCCCTCGTAGACGACTATTGATGCTCCATTTATCAGGGGTGCATAGACGATGAAGCTGTGTCCGGTTACCCATCCTACGTCGGCGGTGCACCAGTATACGCTGTCTTCCTGTATGTTAAAAACCCATTTGTAGATGGAGTTTACGTAGACGAGGTAGCCTCCTGTGCTGTGAACTATGCCTTTCGGTTTTCCTGTAGTTCCAGAAGTGTAAAGAATGAAGAGCGGATGAGTGCTCTCCACAGGCAAGGGAGGCACGGGTTCTTCTATGTGCTTCACGGTTTCATGATACCAGAGGTCTCTGCCCTCCTTCATTTTGATTTTGTGACCAGTTCTCTTTACAACTATAACCTTCTCGACTGACGGCGTGTTTTCCACTGCTTGGTCAACTATCTCTTTTAGTTTGAGGATTTTTCCTCTCCTGAAGCTGCCGTCTGCCGTTATTATAACCTTGGCTTTCGTGTGGTTTATCCGCTCCGCGAGAGCCATTGCACTGAAGCCGGAAAAGACAACAGTGTGTATTGCGCCTATTCTGGCGGTTGCCAGCATGGCTATCATCATTTCAGGTATCATGGGCAGATAAAAGGCTACGCGGTCGCCGTCCTTTACGCCCAGTTTCTTGAGGGCAGCCGCTAACTTGTTCACTTCTGTGTAGAGTTGCGAGTAGCTTAATGTTCTTTTTTCTCCGTTTTCTCCTACCCAGTATATTGCTACTTTGTTTCTTCTCCAAGTCTTCAGGTGCTTGTCGACACACAGGTAGGAGGCATTCAGCATGCCGCCGGGGAACCATTTTGCGAAGGGTATGTCCCAGTCGAGCACTCGGTCCCATGTGCTGAACCACTCTAAGTTTCTCGCTTCTTGCCCCCAAAATTCTTCTATGTCATCCAAGGATTTTTTGTATGTATCCATATACCGTTTTATAGGCCAGTATCTTAATTCCACTGGCAGAGAGTCCGATTTCATACTGTCAACCATCTATTTTCACGTGCGAACACAAAATGTTCCAGCAATATATCCTTTATGGAACCCTTCATGAAGAAAACGCTACCAATCTACCATTTTTGTCTAGGAAGAACCTTTTTCAGGTTTAAATTTAGTTTGATGGCGGGTCCGCGGGGATTTGAACCCCGGATCATTGGATTTCTTCTTCCCTAGATTAGAAGTCCAATGCCTTATCCTGGCTAGGCCACGGACCCTTTTGAACCGTCATAGTCTAAGAACTGCCCAAATATAATCTTTCATTCAAACAGACGGCTGGTTTCCACAATCACTCGATGTAGATTGCTGGACGGTACGGTCTGGCAAACCCTGCTTTCCTTTGGGGGTCATAAAGCTGCTCCTCGCCCTCTTTGTACACATGGATTTTCGCGTTAAAGTCGCTTCTGAAGAAGGCTTCAGCTTCCTCTAGCAACGTTTTTTCATCTAGAAGTCCAATTTCTAGTTGCCTCGTCTTTCTGTCTGTTGGCATTCGATTGATTTCCTCTATGATTCCGCGGGCGAATTTGGCAACCTTTCCAACCACCGTTTTTAGCTCTGGGTCTTGCATCAATTCCTTCATCAGATCGCTGAGAACAAGCGGGGTGGACATTGACCTCTTAAGGGCTGATAGGTAGACTTTCCACTTCCAAGGCGCAGCAGAATAGTAGTAAATCTTCTTAGGTACCATCTTTGTTGCTCGAAGTATGTTCGATATGTCTTCCATCACGTTTTTGATCAGGTTTTCCGTCTCTTCTGCCTGAACATCGACTTGCTTTTCGTCGTAAACTGGCCAATTAGCCAAGGAAACAAAGTTTGATTTTCCCAGTTTGCTCCAGATTTCCTCGCAGATATAGGGTGCAAAGGGAGCTAGGAGGCGTATCCATGTTTCTAGAGCCTTCTTCAGGAGCTTTGAATCGGTTTTTTCTTTTCTTCGAATGTACCATCGGAAGTCATTCCAGATTTCAAAGAGGGCGTTTTCTATGGCTGTTCTGGTCTTCAGCGACTCCATGCTTTCTGTAACGGTTTTGATTCTGTGCTGTAGCATACTGACCAGCCACTCTTCCAGATGCCCCTTCTCCTTTTCCTTTGCAGATTCAATTATGTTGTCGGCTAGAGTGAGAAAGCCGCGAAGCTTGCTTCTAACGTCCCGAACATTCTCTCTCCTCCAATCTGGGTCATCCATTCCTTCTCCACCTAAGAGGAGGGCGCAGCGGGTGGAGTCAGCTCCGAACTCGTTGAGGGCATCCTTGAGGGTTACGAAGTTGCCCTTGGACTTCGACATCTTCATCCCCTCAATGCTTAACATACCGTTTACGCCAATACCCTTCGGCAGATGCTCTGGAAACAGCGCCACATGCTGAAAGAGAAAGAAAGTCAAGTGATTTGGAAGCAGCTCTTTAGCCGAGACTCTGAGGTCCACGGGATACCAGTAGAGAAACTCGCTTCGCATCTCATCTAAGATTTTGCGGCTAATACGTGACTGGGCAGCAATCTTTTCTGGGTTCCCTTGTCCGTAAAAGATGTAGTCGAAGACCTCGCCCGCCAGCTGCTCCGCTTTTATGTTGTGTTGTTTTAGGTGTTTGTTTATCGTGTAGAATGCCATGTAAACTGTCGAGTCGGTTAGGGTTTCAACAATCCAGCCGGGACTCCAAGGAAGGGGTGTTCCTAAACCGCTTTTTCTTGCGCATGGCCACTCCTTCAGCCAGTCGATGATGTTGATGAACCATTGCGTAGCCGTTTCAGGGTAGATGGAAGCCTGCTTCACTGCTTTCTTGGTCTCTGCTTTCCATGTCTCATCGGAGTATTTTATGAACCATTGTTCTTCAAGGACCTTAACGAGGCAGGGAGTCATGCATCGGCAGATGACTGGTTCGGGCAGATCATACATGGAGTCTGCTATGCCCTTCTCCTTGAAGTCTCGAATCAGAGTCTCCTTGACTTCATTGACCTTTTTTCCAGCGTATTCTCCGCAGATTTCCTTTAACACGCCGCCATGAAACTCTTTTTTGTAGAGCATTTTTGTTGCTTCTTCAGCCTTGGGGTCATGCTGGTCTTTAACTCCCATCTGCTCGACGAGTTCGATGGCGGGATGCTCTCCGAAACCCTCCACCTTAATCATGGAGATTGACTTTATCTTCTTGACCTCTTCAGGGTCTATGCCGAATTCCTTCAGCAATTTGGGGCTGTTCTGGAGGTCTCTTAGGGCTAGCCAGTCGTAGGGGGCGTGGGCTGGAACGCTGTAAACTACTCCGCTGGCGTTGGCTGGGTCAACGAACCATGCGGGAAGGATTAGCATCTTTCTGGGGCTGAGGGGGCTTGTAAAGTGTTTGCCGATTATCTCTTTGCCCTTGAATTGGCTGATTATCTCTACCTTTCTTTGCTGTTCCCGTAGTTTGTCTGCTGCGACGTGGCTGATTATCCATTTCTCGCCATCTACTTGGGCTTTGACGTAGTCTGCGTCGGGGTTTATCCAGATGTTTGTTATGCCGTAGATGGTTTCGGGTCTGAAGGTTGCTGACGGGAGATAATAATCGTCCATTCTGAATTTGATGAGAGTGTATTCCTCGGGCACAACTCCTTCGCCGGTCTGGCGGTCATGGTCTCCTGTGGGGCTCTGGTCGTGGGGACACCAAACCACAGGATACGTTCCTTTTATGATGTAGCCTTTTTCTCGCAGCCTTTCACATTGCCACTCGACAAACTTGCTGAAGGTGGGATACAGGGATGTTGTATGAAATTCTCGTCTCCAATCTATCGAAAAACCCAGCCGTTTAACGGCTTCTCTGCTGTCATCGGTGTAGTAGGAAGCCATGTAAACTGGGTCAACAAACTTTTTCAGGTCTTCCTCTGAGACTCCGTCCACATCTCTTAAGGCGCTAATCAGGGTTTCGTCTCCAGTCTTCACCCGTTCGCTTGCGCCGGCTATGGTTTCGCCTGTCCAGTGCCAAGCCCAAGGAAACAGAACATTGTAGCCTTGCATTCTTCTGAAGCGGGCGTAGGCGTCAACGCGGGTGGCTGTGAAGCCGTGTCCCACGTGCAGTGGTCCGTTCATGTAGGGGAAGGGGAAGGTGACCATGCATTTTTTTCTGGTCTGGTCTGGTTCAGCCTCGAATATTTTGGCTTCTTCCCATGCCTTACGCCATTTTTCCTCGATCTGCCTTAAAGATTTCATTAAAGCCAAAGGAGTAGCGCGAGGGTTAAAAGTTTTTGCAGTCAAAATGCACTTCAAGCAATTAGGGGAAGAAAAAACAGGAAAAAGTTAGTTTTCAACAATATACTGTTATTAGACTACAAATATGATTGCTTGTTTGTGTGGGCTATTTTTTGTTTTGGTTGTCAAGTTAATATAGGGCTGTTTTGGTATTGTCAGTTAGTGAAAGCATCATCTAAGGGTGAGACAGTTATGCCTTCGTTAGCAAAAAAGAACAAGCAAAAAAAGAAGAAGCATGAAAAAAAGCGTGGAGACTAACACGAATCAATTATGAAGCTGTGTTAACTCCCTTTTTTCTGCACAAGTACTGCTCGTATTCTTCTGACGCCAGATGCGATGCCCTTTTCTTTTGTTATTCTGAAAACGCCTAACTCAGCGGTGTTACTGACATGAGGTCCACCACAGGCTTCTTTCGAGAAATTCCCTATGGTGTAAACGGATATTGCATCGCCCCCATATTTATTCTCAAACACTGCCTGTGCACCAGATGCCTTTGCCTCTTCAACCGTCATTTCTTTTCTATCAACTGGCAAAGCTTTCTTAATTTGTTCATTAACCAACCTTTCAACTGCATCTATTTCTTCGGGTTTCAGAGGTCTATCGAAATTGAAGTCAAAACGCAACCGTTCTGGAGTAATATTCGACCCTTTCTGAACAATATCCTTCTTTTTTAAGACCCTTCGCAAGGCTTCATTCAGCAGGTGAGTTGCAGTGTGAAGTCTTATGGTTTCTTTAGTTGCGTCGCTTAAACCGCCTTTGAACAGTTTTTTTGCGCTTGCAGCTGAGACTTTTTGATGTCGTTCATATTCATTCCTGAACTCCACCTCATCGACTTCGACACCAATCTCTGCAGCAAGTTCTTTTGTCAACTCGATAGGAAATCCGAAGCTCTGAAACAGTAAGAACGCATTTTTTCCGTCTATTCTTGGACTGTTTTCAGCTATTCGTTGGAATTTCCTCAAACCCTTTTCCAAAGTATTCTTAAACTTGGCCTCTTCTTTACTCAGTTCGTCAAATATGCTGGCTTCTTTCTCTCTAAGCAGGGGATATTCGGACTCATTAAGCACTATAACAATGTCAGCAAGGTCTCTCAAGAAATCTCTTTCAATTCCGATTAATCGCCCCAACCTTATCGCACGCCTGATCAACCGACGTAAAACATACCCTCGGTCAACGTTGCTTGGCTTAACTCCTCGTTCGTCACCGAGAATAAATGTTGCAGCACGAATGTGATCAGTGATAATTCGGATAGACCTTTCTTGAGCAGGAGCTGGCACACTAATTGAAGCAATCTCCTCCACTCTCTCCGCTATTGGTCTAATCGCCGCAATCTCAAACACGGTTTCCTTCCCTTCAAGCATTGCAGCGGTATGCTCTACACCCATTCCCGTGTCAACGTTCTTCTGTTTCAAGAATTCAAAACTACCTGAAGGAGTCTTGTTATATTCCATGAAAACGTCGTTCCAGAGTTCAAAATATTTGCCGCATGAGCAACCAGGCTTGCATTCAGGATCGCAGAGTGGTTTTCCAGTATCATAGAACATTTCAGTGCAAGGTCCGCAAGGTCCTGTGTTACCTACTGGACCCCACCAATTCTCTTCCTTTGCCTGAAGGAAGATGTTATCGTCGGGCACACCTAAAGCCCTCCATGATTCACAGCTCTCATTGTCTCTTGGAGCATCTTCGTCTCCTGCAAATACGGTGACAAACAAGCGTTTTTTGTCAAGGTTGAGCCATCGTTTGTTTGTTAAAAAGTCGTAGCTTAATCTGATGGTTTCCTTTTTGAAATAATCGCCTAAAGACCAGCTGCCCAACATTTCGAAAAAAGTTAGGTGTGAACTGTCTCCAACACATTCGATGTCCCCCGTCCTGAAGCATTTTTGAACATTCACAAGTTTCTTTCCAAGCGGATGAGGATGCCCCAAAAAGTACGGTATAAGCGGATGCATGCCAGCCGGAGTGAAAAGAACGGTAGGGTCATATTCGGGAATAAGAGGAGAATTTGGAATCAACTTATGCTGATTTTCGCTAAAGAAATCCAAGAACAGTTTCTTTAGCTTTTTTGAATCTATAACCATAGATAGGGTTTTGGTAAGACTGCTTAATATTCCTAGTGTAACTATTCAATCCCGCTAAACTGGTTCGAATGTTTCTATTTAAGACCTGAAAAGTCCCTCGCAAAAGCTAAGAAAATGTGAATTTACAAAAAGATACAACAAAGAGAGAGTGAGGGAAGCCTAAACCGTCTTGGGAAACGAAGCTCCGTTGTGCTGTCATCCGAACAGGGCGCCTAAACCTTCCATCGCAGCTTCTTCTTTCTTCTCTTCGTCTTCTTCTTTCTCTTCCTCTTTTTCTGCGGGCTTTTCTTCCTTCTTGGCTGGTGCTGCAGCCGCAGGCGCTGCTGGCGCTGCCGCCATCATCGTAGGTGCGGTTTTGATGGCTTCGTCGATGTCAACTTCGGCAAGAGATGCCACTAAAGCTTTAATTCGAACAGCATCGGCGCTTACGCCGGCTGCCGTGAGCACTTCTGAGATGTTTTTTTCGTTTATTTCCTTTCCAGCCTTGTGTAGGAGCATCGCAGCATACACGTATTCCATATTCATTCTCCTCCATCTTTTCCATTATACTTACTTTTCAACCTTTCTGAACCGAACTTTCTGACGCACTCTTTTCATCTACCTCAGCTAATCTTGCACTTAAACTTAGCATTTCCGTATGAGCCTTTCTAATAAGGTCGGCGACCGTATCTGAGGTGATTATGCCAGCGTTTAACGCTAAACTGTAGGCTTCCTGTTGCCCCATCCTGAGAAGGAACATGATGTTATCTGGAAGAGGATAAGCCGCCTTTAACGACAAGTTAAAAGCAATATTGTGGGCTTCTTCAATGCTTCGCCGAAACTCATCAAGATCCAGCTTCAGTTCCTCTCCAGTTAGCATCAGCCCGTCGTCGTAGACAACTCTTAAGCTGAGACCCACCTCCACGGGTTTTATTCCAAGCTTTGACAGCATGCTCGCCAGCTGGGCTGATATCACATCTCCTTCTTTAGCCACCAAAGTGTCCTTAGCCACCCAAACGCTTCCAGCCTCTATTCGGGTACGCAAACCCACAGCGGTAAATTGGCTAATAATAGGACCTGGAGGCAATCCAGTGTTTCCGGCAGGGACTGTAACGTCAAAGGCGGCTGCGTCTCCCGCCCTCGCTGTTGTCGTCACCCTGCTCTTTTCAAGAAGAAGGGCAAGTTTGAAGGGGTTTAGGTTGGTGAAAAGGAAAATGTTAGGTCCAGTCAGATATTCTTCAAGATTCTCTAGCCCTGCCTTGTCTTTGGCTTCAGAAACAGCCCTCCTTATGAGGGAGTTTTTTATAACACGGAAATTGGCGCTTTTTTCCAGCTTTTTCTTCAGCTGTTGAAGTTGGGCAGCCCTCACCTTTTGCAGGCTGGCGATTCCTAATGCCTTGTATTGAGATAGGAGGCTGGTTATTTCTTTGACTTTATCAGCCTTTAACAGTGTTGATTGACGGACCACCATAGACTTTCCCTACATAGCCACTTTAACTGGAGAACCCATCGAGGTCTTCAGGTAAACCGACCTGAAGTTTTTGATTCCTCTTCTGAGTTTCCCCTCAATTCTCCTCACAACCGCTTGAATGTTTTCAGCTATCTTTTCATCTGCCATATCTTCGCTTCCGATACGGCACTGAAGAACTGGTTGCCCCCGCATCCTCACCAAAACAATTTTTTGATGCCTCTCAATCTGCTCTTTTATGTCAGCGTTGGGAGGCACTGGCGTAGGCATTTTTCCTCGGGGTCCAAGGGTGGCGCCGAGGCTCCTGCCTACAAGGGGCATGAGGGGGGCTTCGGCGATAAAGATGTCATAGTTATTAGCAAGGTCTTTCTGTTTTTTCTTATCACCCACTAAAGGTTCAAGGTCACCTTTCTCGAGGACCAAGCTAGCGCCTGCTTTCTTGGCTTTAAACGCCATCTCGCCTGAGGCAATCACACAGACTTTTTTTTCCTTTCCAACAGGGTTAGGTAACTCGATGAGTTCCTGAATTCTGCCCTCCGGCTTCTTCATGTCAACATTCTGCAAGTTTATGGCGAGCTCTATGGATTGCGAAAACTTCCGTTTGGCGGATTTGCTTTTAACCTCTTTCACTGCAGCAAGGAGGTTTTTCATGTTTAATGGCATCTTTAGAGCCTCGCGCCAATGACGTACAAGAGCCAGTTATAAAAATCTTGTTACTATCACGCTTCTTTCTTTAGTAGGGCGTCGTGTTTTCCTTCATCTATTTCCTTTTGAACTTCCCTCGGGTCTTTGTCTTCCACTGTTACGCCCATGCTTACGCTAGTCCCTAAAACCTCTTTAACCGCTGCCTTCAGGTCCCTAGCCAAAATATCATTCTCTTTAACTTTGGCGATGCGTACCGCCTGCTCTAGGGATATGTTCCCAATTTTATCGGTGTTAGGTGTCCCTGATCCCTTGGTTACTCCCAACTCGCTGACAAGCAATGCTGAGGTTGTGGGTGTGCCTACGCTAACTTCAAATTCCTTGTTATCTGTGTCAACGGTGATTTTCACCGGAACCTTCATTCCGGAATAATCTTTTGTGATTTCGTTGATTTTGTTTACGATGGCTAGAACATTGACTCCCAAAGGTCCAAGAGCGGGTCCAAGGGGAGGCCCAGCGGTAGCTTGTCCGCCGTTCACTAAGGCTTCAACTATCTTTTTTTCGCCCATCTTTTTCATTCTTCCTTTTTGGCTTTCTCGACGAGTTTCACGTAGTCGGCGTGAACTGTGATTGGCAGAGTGAAGGTTGCCTCTAGGAGCTCAAGGGTCACCTCTTCCTTTGTCTTATCGACCCTCGTTATTTTTGCCCTCATTCCTTTGAAGGGCCCTCCGACAACTTCTACGAGGTCTTCATCATCCAGTTCTTCGATTACCGGTTTTACAACTATGTATCGTTCTACTTCTGGAAAAGTCACAACCCCCGGGACTCGGGACCTTACATGTTTAACTCCGGCTATGGCTTTCTCCACGGAGTGGGGTCCGTCGGCTTCGATGAAAACGTAGCCCTTTAACATCTCGGGCACAAGGACGGCTTTTATCTGCAGCTCATCCATTTTCACTCTGGCTTCGATGAGGTTTGCCACGTTTTTCTCTTGTCCTGCGGTGGTTCGTACTGCGAAGACCGCTGTCGAAAAATTTTCTTCCTCGCCCATAATTGATCAGCCCTCAATTGCAGAGCCTATGAGTTGGATTATGTAGCCGATTCCTCCGATAGCGATGGTGCCTAGAAAGCAGATTTTTATCGAGAGCCAGAGCTCGGTTCTGCCTGGTTTTGTTGCAAGTTTCAGCAATCTGGATGCTGACGTAAAGAACGATCTTAGTCCCAAGGTTCCTCGCACCTTTCAAAAACAAATTCTAATATGTAAAGTTATCCCCGACAACAGCCTCTTTCTAACATCTTTTGGAGTGGTTTCATTAGTTTTTAGATGGTTTACTCACCACAACAGATGTTAAAAGCTGAAAATGTGGTAATATTAAGCGGTGAGTAGAATGTCGAAAGAAGATGAGATGCTGAAGGAACTTAAACAGATACGTGAATTGTTGGCGTCTAAGCCCGCTCCTCCTCCACCGCCTCCTAAGGGTCTATGGAATGAGTTCAAAGATTTTCTAGAGCAGTACAAGGTCATGGGTTTGGCTGTTGCCTTCATTATAGGTGTCTATTTGGGTTTGCTGGTTCAATCTCTAGTCAAAGATTTGCTGTTGCCAGTGATAGGTCTCGCGTTACCTGGACTTTCAGATTTAGCCAGCTTACAATATGCTGTGGGAACACAAGTATTTGGAATCGGAAACTTCCTGGTGGCTCTGATAACCTTCATCATCGTAGCCTTCGTTATCTTCGTACTAGTGAAAGTCACTAAACGATGGGGAATAAAATAAAATCTTCCTCTCCCCCTTTTTTACAAACCAGGGTGACGCCAACAAGTAACTAGACTCTTTCTGATGGCACGCCAAGCTCCTCCAGCGCCGCAACTATCTTGGGTTTGTCTGCGCCTTTGATTCCCTTCCAATCAAGAACTGCAGAATCCACAGTTTCCACTGTTTTTTCAACGCATTGCTTGATTACTTCAGCGTCAACTTCAGGAAGGGCATATTTGGGAATTATGTGACCAAACGCCTTCTGAGTGCCTAGAGCAATCTTTGTAAACTTTTTGTTATAATGGGGTCCACCTATGCCCAGCGCAACAGAACAGCTAGAACTATCAGAAACAGCAGCCATCGCCGCATGAGCAACCACCTCAGCAGCTCTAGCGTCCTTCCACTGCTTCGGCGAGCTCCCCAGCTCCACAAACATAGCTGGCACATCCAAGGAGGGACCATGGTGAGTGCATTCGTAGGAAACCTCGTAGTTAAGCCCCCGCTCATCCCTCAATCGTGCCATTTCCAAGAGAGCATTCTTCATGGCGCCCACGGGAGAGATGGAGACCCTTCTAGGTTCTCCGCCAAATTTAGCTTCTGAGAGGTTGCCGGGGGTGTGAACAGATAGGGTGGAGATGCCCATGGCGCTGTTGTGCCTAGACAGGAAAACGAGCAACTGGGGGGCGAAGAGGTCACCCAAGAACTGGGTATCCACTATCTCTGTGTTAACGAAAACTAGTTTGGTTTTTTTGTTCTGAAATGTTCTTGAGTACACAGGATTTTGTTGGAAGGATTCTGAGAGTTTTTCGAAGTTGTAGTGGTCTATGAGCTTTTTGGCGATATTCATTCCAGCAACGTCTTTGGTTGAAGCTACGAAGAGGATCAAAGTTGGCGTCGTCCCTGACTGTTAATTGCGGATGATTGGAAGATAAGGTTTTCATGGAGAGATGATACTGTTTGAAAGCAAATACCATTGAAATCTTGAAAGACGATGGGTTAAAGCGGTTAGAATAGATTAATTGGAAAGAAAATATAGAAAAAATTACCATGACTCTTTATATGATAGTTCCCCACCATATGACGTGCGCCTAGGAGAGGGACTGGAGAGATTGAAGAAAATTACGATAAAGAGGTACCCCCCTCGAAACTTTCCAGCAAAGTCTCTATGGGAAATAGTAGCGGTACCCCCAAATTCTGAGAAGGACATCGAGTTTAAGCTGCTTTACAAAGCGAACCCCAAACATCCGGCTGTCATAGCGGAGATGACAGAGGTCGTGGAAATCGAAGTCAACGACAAAGCCTTCAGGGAACTGATGTGGCTATTCAAAAAATACAAAGTACCCTGCAGACCTACTGAGAAAGGAATAGAAATTAAGCATGTGAGAACCAACTCCAAGTTCATCAATGACAAGAACCGCTGAAATCTCTCCATTTTTTCTAAAAATAGTTTTTGAAAACAGTACTTTTTTACATGAATCGTTCAAGCTTCGTTAATCCGATAATTTCATCGAAGTCCAGCCCCAAAGCATCGAGAACCTGATCGAAAGTTGATTGCAGATATCCTACATACTTGTCCACATCTATCTCACTGTTAGAAGCTATTTGAACGGGTTTAACACGGGGTTCCTTCAAGACCTTGACAAAGCTTATCAGATCTCCAGCCTTCATCTCGTAACCCATCTTCTCAAGTTGAAGTGCTGCCTTCACATGCTGAGGAGTAGTTTTGGTATAAGAAGATGGGACCTTGCCGAGAACAACATGGAACGCCAGCTGGTTTGGATTGTCTCCCCAGCGCCGTTGCTTCAACCGTAAGTAGCGGTCTCGAACAATCTTCCGAATCTCCTTCTTGGCTTCCACGAATTCTGCGGGTGACTGCACCTTCCCCAGCCGCTCTTCCATCTGATCAAAAGCCTTCTTGATGTAGATCGGAATGTGCCTCTTCTTTCCAGTCATCCCCTTGACATCAACGCTTCCATCAGGTAAGATTCCTAGATAGTTCTTTTTGCGGGAGCTGAAGACCGCATACCGATAATACTTGTCTACATCCAGCTCCATTCCCAGCGTCTTCTCCGACCATTTCTCCAGAATTTTTATCTGCTCCTGAGAAGGATTCTTCAAGAAGATACTGTCTGTGTCTCCGTAAAGAACCTCGATACCCAACTCTCTAGCCTTTTCCAATGCTTGGGTTATTACATGTCTCCCGATGGCGGCTGTAGCCTCGGCAACCGGTGGGCAGTAGAGAGCGAAGGATTGGGCACCAAAAACTCCGTAGCTCGCGTTCAGAATGACCTTGAGGGCGCTCTGGATTACGTTGTACCAGCTCCGCAGGTCGTTGGGCAAAGTCTTGTCTTTGGCTTTAAGTTTGTACCACTTGACTCTGAGGTCTCTGAGGGAGCCTATCAACAGACTCTCAAGAGCCTTCTTTTTTGTGCATATCCAGTGAGGGGTCTCAGGAACCTTGTTTACCTTGCATTCGTCATGATTACAAAGCAGAGTCTGGTAGCCCAGATTGTAAACTTTTATTATGGAGGGGTACAGGCTGGCGAAGTCCATCACTGCCACATTGAAGTGGACGCCGGGCACGGGTTCCACCACTATGGCTCCCTTGTATTTCTTTCCCTTTATGATAGCCTGAGTGGTTGTTCCTCCTTTGATGGTGAGTATGTCCTCGGCGTTTGGAATCAGCATGTTTCTCTGGCGATGCTCATAGTACAGAAAGTTACGTATCCACCGCGAAACTCCCTGACGACTCACATCCTCCATTGGCATTCGAGCTATTCGCGTGATGGCTAGAATCAGCTTCATAACAAGATTGTCGCCATAGGTCGTAAGGTCCAGCGTGATTTCGGCGTCTCGCAGATTGTATAGGGCGAGTTCGCTGTAGGTCAGTTCGGAGAAGGGTTTGGTGAGTTCTATCTTTGGGAGTCCCAGTATGGAGGTGCCGATGGCGTCTAGGGTTACATCCCTGTATTTGTTGCCGAAGGCGTAGATTTGGATTGACCGGTTGAAGAAGAATTTGTAGAGGTCTATGTGAATTCCGTATTTGAGGAGGCATACTCTCTTCCCAAGCTCTATGGGAATCTGGCTTCTGTTTAAGCCGAAGTGGTCCATAGCCCTGTGGTATAGGTAGCGTAGGTCGAAGTCGTCCCCGTTGAAGGTGAGAACGAAGGGATAATCCAGAAGGGCATCAAAGATTTTCAGAATCAACTTTTCCTCAGAATCAAAATACTCAACCTTCACATCAGAAGGCAACTTCATTACACCGTCTTTGATGTCCTTCCGTTTCAAAATCAGAATCTCTTTCTTTCCATCTGAACCATATAACGTCGCAGCGATAACCGGGTGAGCGGCTTCGCGAGGGTCAGGAATACGGGTTGGAACTGGTGAGCTGACCTCTATGTCGAGGGCGACTCTTCGAAATTGGGGAGCTGGATATTCTAGGAGACGTGCCCACATTTCTACTCGCTGCACGAATTCTTCTGCTTCGCCCCGGAAGAGTTCAAGGATTTTTCCCACAGTGTCTTCTGAGGATTCATGTTTAACAGGGACAAGCTCCCCTTTCTGAATCTTATACAGCATGCCCGGCGCTAAGTTGTTGTCATAGATGTAGGATTGATAGTATCGTATGTAGGATTCCCAGACTTTAATTGGCTCTTCCGAACCTGTTAAGGCTGGATAATCTTGAGGTATTATGTCTCTTATAGTGCCGCTTGGGCGACCGCCTATAGCTAACGGGTCTTTAGCCACAACCTTTGTTACTTTCACCTGCTTGTCCAGAAGAGGATCATACTTCTCCGCAATCTCGAAATGGTCAAAGCCAGAATGGGACATTAGGCGGCTGAGTTTTTCAAGTTCCTTAGGCGGGAGGCTTGTGAGACAATAGGGCTTGTGACCTGTTGTGTCATACCAGAAATAGATTTTTTGAGATTCCGGCTCATACAACTTGAGAGAGGCGAGTCTCTTTTTTCCGTTGTATGATGCGGATACGAGATATGACGGAGGCAGTTCTTGGGGAACCCTGGGATAGGCAACTTTTTTTCTCTTCACTAGCGACCTTTCCTCAGCAGAGGGAGATTCTGGCGACTCCTTTTCCTTCGGTTTAGGATTAGGATTGCTGAAGAAGTCAAGCGGCGGGTTCTGTCTACTCATCTTTATTCGTATCCGTTAGGTTATATTTCTCCCTCCCATTAAAAAAATCTCTGATTCGACGGTAGGAATCTCCCTCTCTCAGGTGGAACGGCAGAGCTTTGTGTTTAGGGTCTGACACATTCAGCCTTGGGTCTGAAGGGACGCTTTGGCTTAGGTCTGCTATGTTTTGGACAGCGCTTGATGCAAACCATTATGCCCTGTTGAACCTCAAAAACGCAACCACAGATATCCGTTTGTCGCTTAGCCAACCATTCTCCCCGCCTTTTCTACTGGATTGGACATGCATATAAATGGTTCCAGAAATTCTTTCTCCATTTGGCTCCTATCGCGACTTCGCCGACGGAAAGGGGGAAAACGAAAGTCTTAATATTACGATAATTATGATGGTTTATATCTAATTAGGGATCCGAAATGGACAAAGGTTCCTCGAATGAAATAAATGAGAATCATAATATGGATAATCTCCATCTATGTTATCAGTGTGGAACATGCACTGGTGGATGTCCGGTTACAAGGCTGGTCCCTGAATACAATATAAGAAAAATAGTCAAACATAAAAAAGAAAACAGAATTGATATTAACAATAAATTCCTCTGGTACTGCCTCACTTGCTATATATGTTATGAGCGATGCCCTCAAGAAATCAAGCCAATTGAAGTTGTACATTCCATAACAAATCTTATATCGCAAAATGGATCTGTCCCGTCATCTCTGAAGGAAGGAAATAAGAAAATTCTAGCCGTAGGTCGCAGTAGTGACATCACTAAATTTACTGCGCAAAAAAGAGGGGGTTTGGGGCTGCCAGAACTGAAAGCAGATGTTTCGAAGGACTTTAAGGAAATCGCTAAAATAACCGGATTGGCGGAGCTGGTCCGATGAAGCTTGCATTTTTTCTCGGGTGTAATGTTCCAACTCAGGTTTACAATTATGAAGCTTCGGTCAGGAAAATTGCAGATGCCTTTAAGATTAAGCTTGTAGACATCGCGGATTTTGGTTGTTGCGGTGAGCTTACAGAAGCTATGGATTATTACACATCCCTAGTTTTCTCTGCGAGAAATATTGCCCTAGCGGAGAAGGAGGGTCTAGACATTTTAACTTTGTGTAACGGGTGTTTCTCTTCATTGAATAAAGCAATTTTCGCGCTAAGAGACACTTATCTGAGAAATAGAGTCGACAAGACTCTGAAAAAAATAGGTCTATCCTACAAAGGAAAATCACGGGTGTTTCACTTTCACCAACTGATGTACGATATCGTTGGGCCTTCAAAGATTAAGGAAAAGATAGTTTTTAACTTGAATGACATATCTGTCTCCTGTCATAATGGTTGCCACATCCTCAGACCAAGCGATGTTCTTGGATTCGATGACCCCGAAAACCCGAAGAAACTTGAAGAACTTGTGGCATTAACAGGAGCCAGAATTGTTAGGCCGGTGGGGACCGAACAATGTTGTGGATCGGTTCTGTCACTTTGTGATTTAGATGCCGCACAGTTATTGGCAATAGAGTCTATTGAAAGAAAAGGCGTGGTCGATGCAATAGTGGTCGGTTGTCCATTCTGTTTCAAACAGTTCGATATTGGACAAGTTGTCGCCAAAAAGAAGTTCAACAAAGAATTGAACGTTCCCATACTCTTTTATGCCGAACTTCTTGGGCTGGCTCTCGGATTTGACGCAAAGGACCTCGGACTTAACGTTATCCACAAGATACCCACGGATAAATTCTTGGAGAAACTGGGGGTTTCCAATGGGTAGAGTGTTGGTGGTAGGCGGCGGTATCGCTGGGGTTCAGTCTTCATTAGACTTAGCTAATATGGGCCATCGGGTATACCTAGTCGAGAAGGAAGGAGAACTAGGAGGCAATCTGAAGAATCTATACAAAATCCTTCCTACAAACGAGAGAGCAGAGGAATTTCTCTCCACCTTCAAGGAAAAAGCAAAAACACACGATAACATATCAATCCTGACGGATTCAACTCTCTGCAAGTTTGAAGAAAAAGCCCGTGCTTTCAGAGTTACAATCGACGCCGCAGGTAAGCATGACACCTTCGACGTTGATGCAATAGTTCTTGCAACAGGCTTTGTTCCTTATGATCCAACAGAAAAGACGGAATATGGATACAACAGGTATGGAGATGTGATAACTTCAGTAGACCTGGAAAGAGTGATGAAAGAAGGAAAGCTGATAAGACCCTCGAACTCTGAGAAGCCCAAATCGGTAACATTTGTTCAGTGCGTTGGATTTAGAGATGCTCAGGCATATAGATATTGTTCCTATTTTTGTTGTACTCTAGCTGTGAAAAATGCACTTCTTATTAAAAGAGAATATCCTGACATAGAAGTAAGGGTTATGTACATGGACATCAGAACCCCTTACCTCTATGAGAATCTATATTTGGATGCTAGAAACATCGGCGTGAAGTTCATTAGGGCTAGACCAGCAGAAATTTTCGAAAAAGATAATAAATTAGTCCTCAATTTCGAGGACACTTTGACGAGCGAACCGCACAGCATTGAATCTGACTTGGTCGTTCTGTCCGTTGGGGGAATTCCTCCTCCAGAAACAGAGGAGTTAAGTCAGATGATGAAGGTTTCATTGGACGGTACGGGGTTTTTCAAGGTTCACAATAGACCTTTGGGTACAGATGCAAATCGAGTTTTTGTGGTAGGTGCAGCCTGTGGCCCAAAAGATATAGACTATTCTCTAGCGCAGGCGGGTGCTGTCGCATCTCAAATAAACAAACTCTTGAGGGGAATACATGTCGCTGATAAATAGTTGTTACCAATGCGGGCTGTGCACAGGAATTTGCCCAAGAAGGCGGATTTCTAAGTATTCCCCTCGCTTCAAAATTAACAAGTTTCTATTGGAGAATAAAAGAGAGGTCTCGTGGGAATGTCTTACCTGCGGACTTTGTTCACAGTACTGCCCACAAGAGGTTAACTACGTAGACTTTGTTCGAGACCTGAGAAACCAAGAGGTTGATGAAGAAGTAATCGCTCATAAATCAATTTTTTCACTTATCTGCGAAATCATGACGAAATATCCTGATGCTCATGGAGTGCCTACAGACTTCAAAGGAGAAATAGATCAAAACAGTGACATTGCTTATTTCCCTGGCTGTCTCGACTTTTTTGACTGTTTTTTAGATGTCGGCGTAGATTTCCATGCGATCGGTGAGTCAAGCATCACGCTACTAAACCTAATTGATATCAAACCCAGAATTTTATCCTTAAAATGCTGCGGGCACGACGCACTCTGGCAGGGCTATAACGCTACTTTCAATGCACTAAGAAAGTACAATGAAGCAAAAATAAATGAAAGCGGTATCAAAACTCTCGTCACCTCTTGCGCAGAATGTTTCAGAACATTTTCAAAAGATTACGAACTTGACTTGGAGATAAAACACATATCCCAAATACTTGAGAAAAACAGGGATAAATTAGACATTGAAACCAACGGCACCACAGTCACATACCATGACCCATGTAGGCTTGGCAGACACATGGGAGTGTATGATGCACCTAGAAATGTGCTGTCAAAAGTGAAAGGTCTCACATTCAAAGAACTTGATGAGTCCAGGGAAGATGCACAATGTTGTGGGGTATCTGCGTGGATTTCATGTAATCCAGAGGGCAAGTTTCTAATGGTGGAAAAACTGGAAAGGGCAATAGATACAGATTCAAAGACGCTAATTACTGCGTGCCCAAAATGTTATGCGCATCTGAATTGCGTGAAGAATGAAAAACCGCCGATAAAAGATTTTGACATTGATGTTAAAGATCTAACGGTTTTCTTGACAGAATTAATTGACAAAAGGTGATTAATTAATGACTAGGAACGAGTTTGAACCGAGAATTGTGGTTTTTGCATGTAACTGGTGTTCCTACGCGGGGGCAGATTTAGCAGGGGTTAGTAGAATTCAATATCCTCCTACAATAAGGATAATACGAGTGATGTGCTCAAGTCGAGTTGATCCAGCCTTCATTTTGAAAGCTTTTCTCAGGGGAGCAGACGGAGTTCTCGTTGCAGGCTGCCATCTAGGTGACTGCCACTATATTGAAGGCAACTACAAAACTGAAAAGAGGATAAGGGAAACGATGAAAGCCTTAGAATATGTGGGGTTTGAAGCCAAAAGATTAAGACTGGAGTGGATATCTGCTTCTGAAGGACCGAAATTCGCAAGCGTGATTAGAGAATTTACGGACGAGTTGAAAGAGTTAGAACCTAATCCTATGCGAAAAACCGTTGGTGCTATGAATGAGTAGAGTATTAGTGGTTGGTTCTGGAGTTGCGGGTCTTCAAGCTTCACTGGATCTCGCAGACTTTGGACACCATGTTTTTCTGGTCGAGAGAGAGCACCAACTTGGAGGAAACCTGAAGAACCTAGGTGAACTCTTCCCAACGGGTGAGAAGGCATCGGATCTGCTTTCGAGCCTTTTGAGCGAGATTGAGGACAAGGAGAACATCACGGTCGTGAAGAACTCTGAAATTCTGGACGTTACAGGAAAATTTCCAGAGTTCAAGGTTAAAGTGAAGAGTTTAAATGAGGAAAAGAGCCTAGGTGTCAATGCCGTTGTCTTGGCTATTGGGTTCAAACCTTATGACCCTTCACCTTTGAGGCGGTATGGATATGGCAAATATAAGGATGTGGTAACCTCTTTGGAGTTGGAAGAAATGGTCAAGAAGGGAAACCTCGTAAGACCTTCAGATTTGAAGAGACCAACTTCCATATCTATAATCCAATGTGTCGGCTCAAGGGACAACAATACGAATACCTACTGCTCCTCCTTTTGCTGCATGTATGCCATTAAGTTCGCACAGCAGATCAAAAAAATGCACCCAGAAATGATGATAACCATATTGTATATGGACATAAGAGCTCCATATAAAGGCGAGTTTGACTATAATAATGCTAGACTGTTGGGCGTCCGATTTCTCAGAGGAAAACCTGCTAGAGTCCGGAAAGTCAAGGATGCTTTTTTGGTTCAGGTGGAAGATACATTAGAGAATGATTTAGTTTTCCTCGAGTCCGACCTTGTGGTACTTTCTACCGGCGGAGTTCCTGATCCAGCTACTGTTTTTTTCAAGGATAAGTTGAATCTCGAGTTATCGGATTCAGGATTTTTTCAGGTAGTCGAAAGGCCAGTTGGCACAAACGTAAAAGGTGTTTTTGTAGCCGGTGCAGCTAGCGGGTTAAAAGACATCGCTTACTCTATTGCACAGGGAAGTTGTGCAGCAGCCAAAGTTGACATAATCCTAAAATCCGAAGAAATCACGTAAACTTGGATACCTTATTAACTACCCGAACTTTTTTGAGTTTTTTCGACCATTGGTACGGAGAGTAAATCCGCGGTCTCTTGAGATTTTATGATGGCTGCTTGTAAGCTTGCCTCGATTTGTTGTTTTGAAAAGTGCTGAGGTGTTATTGCTCCGACGGGGCATGCTACTGCACAGGATCCACAGCCCTTGCAGGTTATGGGGTTAATATACGCCTTCCTTGTTAGGAACTTAACCTTCTCTAGGATCATTTCCTCGGGCTGAAGTTCTATTGCCTTGAAGGGACAAATCTCAACACAAATGCCACATCCCTTACATTTCTCCTCATCAACCACCCCGACGGCACCTTCAGATTCTATGCAATCCTTCGATAATATTGTGCAGGCATGGGACGCCGCTGCGCTCGCCTGCGCTATGCTCTCGTATATCATCTTCGGATAATGGGCGGTTCCACAAACAAACACCCCATCCGTTGCAAAGTCAACAGGCCTAAGCTTCACATGAGCCTCCAAAAAGAAACCGTTGGGGTCCAGAGGAACCTTGAAAATTTTGCTTAGTTCATCATAATCGTCTCTCGGCACTATTGCGCTACTCAGAACTATGAGGTCTGGCCTCAATCTCAATTTCGAATTGAACATTGGATCATATATCTCAACTGTCAAATTCTTTGGATTAACCGAAGGGCTATTTTCATTAGTATAACTCAAGAAGATTACTCCAAGGTCTCTTGCCTCTCTGTATAGTGCTTCCCACAGCCCGTATGCACGTATGTCCCGGTACAGTATGTAGACTTCAGTGTCAGGGTTTAGTTTCTTAATTCTGATAGCGTTTTTTATTGCCTCTGTACAACAAACTCTGGAACAGTACGGTCTATTTTCGTCCCTGGAACCTACACATTGGATCATAACAACAGTCTTTACACCCCTCTTTTCATCCCACATCCATTTTCCTGTTATCATAGGTTCCAACATTTTTTGAGTAATGATTTTGTTACTTTCTCCATAGTGAAAGAGACCTTGGGGTTCTAGCATCTCCGCCCCAACCGCAATTATCGCTGCTCCAAATTCCACTTCTTCCACTTTTCTTTCCGTGTTGATTTTTGCCTTAAAGTTTCCGACGAAACCTTCGACTTCCATGACCTCTGAATTCTTGAATACTCTGATTTTTGGGTGATTTTCAACCTTCTTTATTATTTCTTCAAGGATTTCAATTGCCTTGGTTCCATCCTGCATCTCTTCTATATTTCGTACAAATCCGCCGAGCTGATCTCGCTTTTCTATAAGATAGACTTCGAAGCCCTGATTTGCAATATCCAAGCTCGCCGTCATCCCTGAAATGCCACCACCAATGACCAGAGCACTCTTCTTTACAGAAATTAACTTAGTTTCAAGAGGCTTCAAAAATCTAGCCCTTGCAACACCCATCCTAAGGATATCTTTTGCTTTTTCTGTCGCACTCTTCTTATCCCTCATGTGAACCCATGAACACTGCTCCCTAATGTTGCAGAACTCGAAAAGATATTGGTTTAAACCAGCTTCTCTGCAAGTGTTCCTGAAGATGGATTCATGAGTTCTCGGAGTACAAGATGCGACTATAACCCGGTTCAAATTCTTTTCTATTATGACTTCCTTTATTCTTTCCTGGGTGTCCTGAGAACACGTGTATAGGTTTCTCTCTGCATGAACCACATATGGTAATTTTTTCACGTATTCGACCACTTCTCGGACGTCCACTATTCCTCCGATGTTTATGCCACAGTGACAAACGAAAACCCCAATTCTTGGTTCTTCTGGAATAGCCTTCTCTTTCGGATACTCCTTAGTTGTAATCAGCTGATTCCTTGCAGAAGATAGAAGCACCTCTGCCTTTGCAGCTGCTGCGCTCGCCTGTGCAACTGAATCAGGAATGTCCTTTGGTCCTTGGGATGCGCCACAAACATATATCCCTGTAATATTAGTTTCTACGGGACTGGTTAGTCTAGTATTCACATATCCGAAATCGTTTAGTTCCAAACCCATAATTTCTTTGAGCGAAAGAAGCGTGCTGGGAGGGGTCAATCCCACTGAGAGAACAAGTAAATCTAAATCCATGCTTTTAAGTTCATTAGTAACGGGGTCTTCGTAGAAAACTGTGAGACCACTCTTGTCTTTATTGAGAGATACCTCTGGAACTTCACACCTTACGTATTTTATGCCATATTCTCTCATTGCCCTCTCAGTAAATTCTTCGAATCCCTTCCCAAAAGCGCGTAAGTCTATGTAGAAGATTGTTATGTCCAGTTCTGGGTCGTGTTCTTTTGCTACTATAGCTTCTTTTGTTGCGTACATACAGCAGACGGCGGAGCACAATTCCCTACCAATGCTAGGGTTCCTCGAGCCGACACATTGAATAAACCCAATGGTTTTAGGTCTTTTTCCGTCTGAAGGACGAAGGACGACACCTCCGTAGGGGCCGCTGGCGCTTAAAATTCTTTCAAACTCAGCGCTCGTAATCACATCTGCATAGTGATACCCATATTTTTTCATGGTTGACGGATCAAAAAGTCCTGCACCAGTTGCGAGAATGACGGCTCCAACGTTCAATTCAGTTGGGCTAGTCTGCTGGTCGTAATCTATAGCTTTTCTTTTGCAGACTTTCTCGCAAAGTCCGCATCCAATGCATGCGTTTCTGTCGATGGAGTAAACGAGGGGAACTGCTTGGGGATACATCACGGATATGGCGCTTTTCTTACTGAGATTTCTGTTGAAGGCATCGAGAGCCCTAACCGGACAAGATTGTGCACATTCTCCACAACCGTTGCATTTTTCAGGGTCGACGTATCTCGGTCTTTTCAACAGTTTTACCTTGAAATCCCCTGGAGCACCACTAAAATCAATGATGTCAGCGTTACCTATTATTTCTATGTTCGGATGCCTGTATGTGTTAACCAGTTTTGGTGACAAAATGCACATGGCACAGTCGTTTGTTGGAAACGTCTTGTCCAGCTGAGGCATGGTTCCTCCTATGCTAGGTTTTTGATCGATAAGGTAAACTTTGAAACCTGAATCTGCGAGATCCAAGGATGCTTGAATCCCGGCTATTCCCCCACCTACGACCAGCACAGAACCTTTCATATGATAATTCACCTTATTACTTGAAAAATGGGATAATCATCCTTGAAGCCAACTATACCGACGGATCCTTCATTTTTCAACTGCATTAAGCAGTCGAAGGTCTCTCTCGGTTCAATTTCCAGTTTTTCCGAAAGATCGGCAACTGAGAGCGGCGTATCCTTGATCATCCTCAGAATAAGAAATTTCAGATATTTTGTGTCTACAACTTCGTTGACTATATTTGTTAAATGGTCGGGATCGAGCGCCTCTCCATAAACATTCCCTTCCTCTAAAAGTATTTTCTCTTTACCTATCATCCACCTTACTGTGAAGTCTAAGAACTCATTTTCAGCAGCAACTATCTTATCCAGGGTAGGAACGCCGTCTATGACTTCCTTGGAAATAGGCCCTAATTTTTTCAGTTCCTCAGTAAACTCGGCAATAGTCGCCGCAAAAAGCTTTCCTTCCGACGCAGAGATCCATTTGTATCTAAATCGTTGTAGAGGAATCTTGCTTCTTTCGATAGCTCTTACAACATATTTCATCTTCTGCTGCGCCTCGATGTTACCCGATATATAGTGGCAGTCTCCTAGGTGGCATCCAGCCACCAAAACGCCGTCGGCGCCATCACGAAATGCCTCAAAAATTAGGAACGGGTCAACTCTACCGCTACACATAACCTTAATGATCCTTATGCTTGTGGGATACTGATACCTCGAAACCCCGGCAAAATCTGCTCCCGCGTAGGAACACCAGTTACATAAGAACGCAATTATCAAGGGTTCAAAATCTTTTTCATCATTCTCTTCTTTCATGAGATCACCTTCGCCGCCCTTATCTGCGATACGAGTTGTTCATCAGTGAAATGGGTAATGCTGATTGCTTTTTCTGGGCATGACGCGGTGCAAATACCACAACCTTTGCATGCCGCCAAAATAACTTCTGCTTTTCCATCGTCACCAATTTCGACAGCGTTGAATGGACATAAAAACACACAAAGTTCGCAGCCTATACATTTTTCTTTATCTGTCACGCGGCTGATGATCACCTCGCTTTCACTATAATCCTTTGAGAGGATTGTAGTAGCTCTTGACGCCGCTGCGCTCGCCTGCGCTATGCTCTCGTATATCATCTTCGGATAATGGGCGGTTCCACAAACAAACACCCCATCCGTTGCAAAGTCAACAGGCCTAAGCTTCACATGAGCCTCCAAAAAGAAACCGTTGGGGTCCAGAGGAACCTTGAATAGTCTGCTTATTTTTTCGTAGTCCTCACGTGAAGTTATTGCGCTACTCAGAACCACATAATCTGGGTGGAGTATCAACTTTTCCTTCAATAGGAGTTCATCAACTGTAACGGATAGATTTTCAGGGTCTACGGATGGTTTGTGTTCGTCTGTATACCTAATGAAAACTACGCCCATACTTCTCGCGGTGTTGTAAATGGTCTCCCAGATTCCATATGCCCTAACATCTTTGTATAGTATATACACGTCCGTTTCTGGACTCATCTTCTTAATGTTTATTGCATTCTTTATGGCTTCACTACAACAAACCCTTGAGCAGTAGGTTCTACCTTCATTTTCCCTAGAACCGACACACTGGATCATGACAACAGCCTTTGCGTTGAAACCTTTCTCAAACATCTGTTCCAAGTCTTTTTGAATGATTATTCTATCGTTTTCTCCATAATGGTAGTATCCTGTTGGTACAAGAACGTCGGCTCCAACAGCGATGATGGCGGTTCCAAATTCAATTTCCTCAGAGCCTTTCGGAGTAGTTATTGTTGCCTTGAAGTCACCGACATGACCTGTAACTGCTTTCACTTCTGATTCGAAGAATATCTTTATCCGCGGATTACTCTTCACTTTTCGAACAATTTCTTCTAGGATATCAGATGTCCTAGTTCCACCTTGGATTTGCCATAGGTTCTTGATAAACCCTCCCAGTGTAGTGTTTTTTTCAACGAGAAAAACTTCGAACCCTTGATTCGCAATATCTAGGCTTGCAGTCATCCCAGAAATGCCTCCGCCCAACACCAGCGCCTTCTGAGTAATGGGGGTCATTCGTCTTTGGAGTGGCGTCAACAATTTTGCCTTGGCAACCGCTATTTCGATGAGATTCTTAGCCTTCTCCGTAGCTCTTTCTTTTTGATTCATGTGCACCCAAGAGCATTGTTCGCGGATGTTACAGAATTCAAAGAGATAGGGGTTTAAACCGGCTTCCCTCAAGGTGTTTTGGAAGAGAGGTTCATGAGTTCTTGGAGTGCACGATGCAACTATGATTCTGTTCAATTCCCTTTTTTCTATGACCTCTTTTATTCTTTCCAGCGTTTCCTGCGAGCATGTGTAAAGGTTTTCTTCACAGTGAATAACATTGTCTAGCGTGCTAACATATTTGACCACTTCAGGTACATTTACGACCCCCCCAATGTTTATGCCGCAGTTACAAACAAACACACCTATTCTGGGCTCTTCCGCTATCTTGCGTTCTTTTGGAAATACTTTCTCAATGGTTAACTGGTTTCTCGTAGAAGAAAGTAGAGCCTTAGTCTTTGCAGCAGCTCCACATGCCTGTGCTACACAATCCGGTATGTCCTTTGGACCTTGAGCTGTTCCACAAACATACACACCTTCGATGTTAGTCTCCATCGGTTTATCAAGGCTTGTTTTCACGTAACCGTATTCATTCAGCTCCAGATTCAACATTTTGGCAAGTGTTTTCAGCGATTTATGTGGTTTCAATCCGACTGAAAGAACTACAAGATCGAGGTCGATAGTCTTGAATTGGTTGTCTTTTGGGTCCTCATAGTGGATTGTTAGCAAATCACTGTTTATATTCCCTTTTACCTCAACATCCTTGCACCTGATGTATTTGATGTTATATTCGTCCTCAGCTCTTTTCGCAAACTCTTCAAACCCCTTCCCATAAGCCCTCAGATCTATAAAAAATATGTACTCGTCTAGTTCTGGGTCATGCTCTTTTGCTACTATAGCTTCTTTTGTTGCGTACATACAGCAGACGGCGGAGCACAATTCCCTACCCATACTAGGGTCTCTCGACCCAACACACTGAATAAAACCAATCTTCTTTGGTTTTGTGCCATCTGAAGGCTTGATTATGGACCCCTTTGTAGGTCCACTTGCGCTTAAAAGCCTCTCAAATTCCGTGGATGTAACTACATTTTCATGCTTATAATTCAATACTGTTTCGAATGTGGGGTTGTATGCCTCTGCGCCAGCAGCAATGATAATGCTTCCAACCTTCAATCGGACTTTTTTGTCTTTTTGGGTGAAGTCCACAGCCTTGGCTTCGCATACTTTCTCGCATATTCGACAAACATTTTTGGTGAAGTAAAGACACTTTTCCTTGTCAATTAGGGCGACGAGGGGAACTGCTTGGGGGAGGGCAATTCTTATACACTTTGTTAGGTTGATGTTCTCATTCATTGCATCTGGAATTTTTACTGGACACTTAGAGGAGCATGTTCCACACCCTGTGCATCTTCGCTCGTCCACAAACCTCGCTTTCTTGTGCAATTCGATTTCGAAATCTCCTGCCTTCCCAGTAACAGACAGCAATTCGCAGTATGTGAATAACTCTATGTTTGGATGCCGCGAAACCTCAGCCAACTTAGGAGCCAAAATGCAGATAGCGCAATCATTTGTTGGAAATGTTTTGTCGAGTTGAAGCATTCTTCCCCCAATGGTGGGGCTACCCTCAATTAGATATACTTTAAAACCTGAATCTGCAAGTTCGAGAGCTGCATATATCCCAGAGATCCCCCCACCGACTACAGCTACAGCACCCACAGGCTCCACAAGTACCACCAATCTTATCTATTGACAAAATCAATTACTGGTTTCGCGGAAATCATATTTTTGTGAAGACCTAACTCCTTTGGAGGGACGCCAAATGAGAGCCCCATGAGTTGCGTAAAATAAAGGATGGGTATCTTGCGTTTGCTCCCTATTTTCGCCATAACCTTATGTTGTAAGGTTTCAAGTGCCATATGGCAAAGGGGACAAGTAACCGTAATACATTGTGCTCCACGTTCTGCCGCCTCGGCGATTATCTCTTTTGTTAATTCCAGAGACATGTCCTGATTTGACATGAGTAAACCACCGCCGCAACATTTTGTTTTGCTGAAGAACTCTAGGGGGTTTCCCCCTAAAGTTAAGACGAGTTTATCGAGTAACTCGGGGTCGTCTGGATCGTCAAAATTGAGGATTTTGGATGGTCTAACTATCAGGCAGCCGTAATAGGAAACGGTTTTTAACCCTTTGAGCGGTTTTTTTACGTTCTCTTTTACCTTCTCCAGACCTATATCATTCAAAATCAAATCTAGAAGATGCTTTATTTTTATTTCACGAAATTCGTGGTTTAAAAGTTGATTTATCTTTTTTCTTAGCTCTCCATTCTTGAAAAGCTTCCACTGGACTTTAACAAGATTGTTCAAACAAGCGTTGCATGTTACCACCAGCTTATCGGACTCTTCGGACGCGATTTTCAAATTTCTCGCTGGTAGAGCCAACGAAAGCAACGGGTTCAGTGAACTAACTTCTAGGGCACCACAACAATTCCAATCTTCAATTTCTACGAGTTCTATATCTAGCCTCTGGCAAACAGCGTTTGCGGATATTTGATACTCTTTTGCAGAAGATTCAAGCGAACATCCTGGATAATAAGAAACCTTCACTTTCGCACCACCTAAGTTTCTTTGAATAATTTATCTATTTCCTTAAGATCTTTGACTTTATTCGGAAACAGCTTTAGTTTTCTTTTCCAAGCCATCTTTAACCCAAGAGGAAAATACGACAGCATAAATTTCAGGTTCTTCCTTTTCAGCATGTACCTCACAATTAGACCCGTCTCGAATACTCGCCCATGATGTTTTATGCTGTCTGTGAAGGTTGAATCAAACAAGAACGTTGATCCCTTAATCTCGATGTTCCCTTTTTCTAGTTCTCTTATTGCAAGAATCTTTAAGGCCTCAACAACCTCAGCAAACTTCACATTTTGAGGACATCGTTCGTAGCAGGTATGACAGTGAACGCACTTCCATATGGTTTCGCTGGAAAGCAGTTCTTTCTTCATCCCGTATAGAATCATTCTAATTATCTTTCTTGGGTTATAGTCATTGTCGATTCTCCTTACGGGGCATGAAACGGCACAAATACCACAATGAAAACATTGCTTTACGTTTTCACCACCGGGTTGACTAGAAACCTCATATTTAAAGTTCGGATCGAGATCACCAAAATCAATTATCACTTCTTTTTCCATTCCAAACCACTTTGACCAAGTTTATTTGGAGATTTCTATCAAATAAATAATACTATTTATACTTTTGCTATCATTTTTATGAGTTTCATCATAAAAAATATCCCGGACCTCTCAATAGCTAAGAGAACCGTCCCATCAAACCTATGAGAGGATGTTTTCAAATTAAAATTCTCGTTTTTTAGTGTTTAACGTAGAGGAATCATGGTACAAGACTTTCAGCAAAATGCTAGAGGATTTAGAAGGAATTGAAAAAGAGGAAAATGCAAAGAATGTTATTGTTTTTTGGCGCGCGCAATTTCACAGACCCGCCATGTAGCCGCTGACAACGTATGATATGCACAACAGCAGACCAGTGAACAAGTGCACAAGAACTGTAGTTGCATTTGCAGGAATAAGCTTGCGTGGATCTCCATAATTTCTTCTGGCAACGTACACTGCTCTTATAGCCAGTGGAGCCGTTAGAAAAGAAAGTAACGTGAGCACTGGCATCAGCGACAGAGAGACCCCTAGCAGTATTACAGCGTAGGTGAAAAACATAAGTAAGCCGTAAATATCCGCAGCCCTTTTTCTTCCAAGCCTAGTTACCAGCGTCTTTTTTCCAGCCTTAGCGTCTGCGTAGTAGTCTGGAATTTCGTTTATCCAGAGCACTTCAAGAATCAATATTCCTACAGGAATGGATGCCACTATTGGTTCCAATGCGATAATTTGTGTTTGTACGTAATAGCTTCCTATAACTGCGAGTGGCCCGCAGTTGAGGCCTACAATGAGTTCACCAATGCCTAGTGGCGCCAATTTAGTAGTGTAGAAATATCCTGAAAAGACGCCGATAAGGCCGAGAACGACAATAACCCACCCTCGAGTTAAAGCAAGAAATGCTCCAATAAGGCTGGCAAGAATAAAGGCAACTAGAGAGGCGATGTATACTTTTCTGGGATTTAAAATGCCTCTGGGAAGCAAGCCACTTCCGCCACTGAATGGTGAATTAAAATCTGTATCGACAGAATCGCATCCGCTTTTGTAGTCAAAATAATCGTTTGCAAGATTTGTTCCAGCATTTACGCACACTATGCCTATCAAACTCAAGATAAAATACGTTGAGTCAAAAGCTCCGAACGAAAACCAAGCCATTATAGTGCCGAGGAGCACAGGAATTAAGACTGCTGTAAAAAAGGGAGCCCTCAGTTCTTTAACCCATACAAGAAACCTAGCTGTTTTATTTTCAGATTTCTTTGACAGTTTCCGTCCCTCTGTCATCGCATTTTCGGGTTTATCATAATAAATCAAAACATATTAAATGTTATTGCAAAAAAGCTTTTCACATACGGCTATGATGTATATAAACAAGCCGCCCGTGCAAATCTAACCTCATTTTTGTTGAAACTTCTATGATGTAGCAGGTTTTAGCTGAGGGCATGCTAACCTTTTGTAAGTCGGAGACTTCACCAACCGTTATATCTCCGCTGGTCTTGCATGAATAAGCGAATCGAGCGACAAAGAAGCGCTTTTGCGGGTTTGAAGGGTTCTCTGCAAACCTGAGGATACACGCAAAACCAATTACTAAGAGGCATTGAACTCTCCTCTGTGCCAGTTTTCAAGAGTGTTACCAGCTTAATTTATTCTAAAATTATCATAAAAGTCATAGGAAAAAAACCAATCGAAAAAATTATATACCTAACTAGTGGACTGTTAAGCAAACAAGAAAAGAAAGGAGTGCTAGAAAATGGAACTAAAATTATCCATGACTGAACTTTCAATATTGGGTCTTAGACTGTTAGTAGGATTTCTGATGTTCTTCGCTGGAATTGAAAAAGTTCTTTATACCACATGGGGAGGTCACACATCAGGATGGAGCGCTACTGGATACCTTAATTTTGTTGCAGGCGGCGGAGCATTTAATCCATGGTTTCACAGCATAGCAGGAAGTAGTGCATTAAGTAGCTTAGTAATGTTTGGTGAGGTAGCGATCGGGTTGGGACTCCTCTTAGGGTTCCTCACAAGACTTGCTTCATTCTTCGGAATAATCATGAACGGGCTATTCTGGATTTCCGAATTTCTGGCTAAATCACGTGATGCCACAGGTGCACTAGTCGTCAATACAGGACCGTGGGGAAATGGATGGAGTACCGGACCAATCACCGAAAATTTCATTATAGTATGTTTGTACATCGTCTTCATATTGGTCGGCGCAGGTCTAGTATACGGCTTGGACAAATACGTACACGACTTAGAAATAGTAAAGAAAAATTCGTGGCTCAAAGCAATCTTTGGATGACAAACAAACACTCAATGTCAGCATATTGAAATGGTATCTAACAAGGACTTTATCACAAATTGTGATAAAGTAGAACTCCCTTTTTTTTAAGAAACATTCCACACGCAGTGATGTTCACAGTAGGGGTCGCCGTGTCCCTGGCATGTCAACCGGGTTATTTTCAACTTTCCACCCAAGGCATTAGAGGTACCTTCATGAAATGCCTCATGTAGAACGTCACACATCATTTCTGGCATTCTAACAGCAAGTTCAAGAAAAAGACAGTTGTGAGTACGATACACAACCGAATTCTCATCGGTCTTCACAATTTCTGGTTCTGCCCCGTCTTCTTGGAGATATCCTTTGATGAATAATTCTTTAAAATCTTCGAAAGACCAAACTTTTGTTTTATGTTTATTGCTAATGTCTGCTATTACGCTTTCGCCCATGTTTTTTCCAATCTTTTCCAAGAATTTACCCGCTCTCTTTGGTCCTATCAATAATGGAAGAGCTCTTATCACAAGGGTGGCTAGGGTTAGATAGCGACGTTTAGGATAAACCACTCGCGTAGGCTCTTTTGCAATCCGATAGTAAACTTTTGGTCTTCCCACAGCCCCTCTACGTTTTTCATAACTTTCTATGAAACCAGCATTTTTCAAAGACTGCAGATGATGACGTATAGTAATTGGTTTCAGATTCACTAATTTCGCTATTTCCTCAACACACAAAGGCTTTTTATAAAGTAAACTCAAAATTTCAAGTCTTGATGTACTGGATAATGCTTCAAAAGCCTTCTTTTCGCTCATCTTTCACGCCATTGCTTAACTATAATATAATATGAAGAATATATATACCTTATATTTATTATTCTTAACTAAAAATTTAAACGCAAATCTCCTGCATCACTACAGATGGTTTCGATATCAACGCCTTAGCATACTGGCTTCTATTTAATCCCTTCTTTTGGTCTCAACAATTCCGCCATCTGAATCAAATAGAACTTAAAATCGCTGGCTCTCAAAGGGTTAACATCAGCAATTGCTTGATCAACATATTCGTTTATTTTCTTTTTGCAATAAGCGAGAGAGCCCTTGGTTTCCAGATTTTTAAGAATCCTGGTGAGGGGGACCTCTTTAGCGGCAGCGTCGTTATTTGCCAAAATTTGCAGGTCATTGATCAACATTTCCCGTTCGGCTGAGCTACTGGATTTATATAGATGAATTAAGGGAAGGCTAATTCGGCGTTTTCTAAGATCTTTTGGAATACCATCTCTTGATGAGGATGTGTCAAAAAAGTCATCGCTTAGTTGGTAAGCCATTCCGAAATGCTCTCCGAAATTTGTTAGGGACTTAACTTCAGCATAAGAACCCCCTCCGGCTATGGCTCCACTACGAGTTGCAGCTTGAAAGAGAGAAGCTGATTTCTTGCCTATTTTTTCGAAGTATTCAGTTCCAGCCAGCTCGATTGATGTTGTTGACACATCCATGTATTCACCATCACAAAGTGTTAGCCCAGTTTCTGATGCAATTTTTAGGATTTCTGGTCCATAGTCGGAAATCAAGTTGATTCCAAGAGATATCATGGCATCTCCAACTAAAATGGCATCATTTACAGACCACTTTTCATGAATGGCAGGGACGTTGCGTCTATAGCTGTCCTGATCCAATATATCGTCATGAACGAGAGTTGCGGTGTGTAACAACTCAAAGGATAGAGCCAGCGAGATTACGTCTTCTCGATTTCCTCCAACGCTTTGGGCGCTAAGTATGACCAATAGAGGTCTCATTCTCTTTCCAGGGGAAAATAAGGCATACTTAATTTTTCCATAAATTCTTAGGTCAGCAATTTTCGAAAGATGTTTTAAAAGTTCAGACTCTAGTAATTGCCTTGTATTCTCTACATAAGACTGAAATGCCTTTTCATCTGGCATAAGATGCGCTCTGATGTCTGGCATACCAATATCCTTCGGAGGTATTAGCTGACGTAAAGAATATTAACGGACTATAAATATTTTTGTCATTTCAATAAATATCATAATAATATTCTTATTCGACGGGTAGAAGGCTAACAGAGAGGAGCACCCCTTTTTCTTAGACCAGAAAAGCGCGTGGTTTATTTTTTTGGTTATTGGTTTCGTTGCAAGGAGGCTTGCTTTCAGCATTAAATAAAGACTTTTCCATCAATGTCTTGAAGAATTTCCATAGGTGAGCACTCATGATATTTGATGTGTTCTCTTCCACATATCTCTTTGATTTTCCCCAATATTTTTTCATCTAGGTCTTTGATTGGCTGTTGTTTTGGGCCTTCTATTTCAATAGCTACACCAATTGGCATGTGCCCGCAACAAGTAACCTGATCTTTGTAGACGTTTACTTTGTATGTTTCAGGAATTTTTGTCTCTACTAAGAAAGCTTTGATCTCTTCAATCATCCGTTCGAGACTCTCATCATTCACTTCAATTAAGTGGCACGCTCGATGGCTTATCAAGGACATTTTCACAAAGGCCTCCTTCATAATAATGACATTCTCCTTTTATATTGTTTTTGATTTGAAACGAGTTAATCTGCACCCACCTATATGAGCTTGATTTCTGAGCTGATATGTTACGAGGTGTGTTTCGCTTTTCTCTCAGTGAGCACTTGCATTCCACGTTTTTTCTTTCGCTCAGCCATTCTTTCGATTTTTTCTACGATCCCTTTTGGGTGGATTTCCTCCAAGTAACCTTGATTAATAGCTTGGTTTATCAGGTCTTGAGCAGCCCGAGTCCGTACTAAAATAGTTGTATAACCATCAGGGGAACCTAGTCCACCTAGTGATATGTCAGCAGTGTAGTTGGAGAACATGGTGCATGCTAGGCATCCTAAACGCACGATGGGACGAAGATCATCCAAATCGATGTGCGAAACCCTTCCATCCTTCAATCTTACGATGAAATCATCTTTAATATTGATCTTTTCAATCTGATCTAAATCTGCTCCAATCTTATTGGAAAGGAACTCCCTTCCATCATCGTGCATTAAAAAGTTCTCGAAGCAGAAAAGGCCTATAGTAAAGCGTACAAGGTGGCTCGGTACTATGTGGAGCAGTTGCATCTTTCGGATCGCCGCTATTTGACATGGAGTCCCAACAACCGCAAGCCTCGTTAGGTCCATCAAATTCGACCCTTTAAGGGCACTGAAGATGGGGGCGTAGGTTGTCAAGTCTCCTAAATCTTTAATACTTTTAGATTGCCCCAAGCTAGACCCAGCGCACTCGAGCAGCTCCTCAAATTTCGTTGCAATCATAGGTTTGTTATTCCACATTCCCTCTCTTTTCGAGAGTACAGCGCCATCGATTCTTCTGGTATCCAGTAGGAACTTTAGAAGGCTTGTCACTACTCCTCCATCACAGCAGACGTCGTCGATTTTTTTGTTAGTAGCGCGGAGGCTTCGAACAGCAACATAAGAGCCTATTGGTTCTTTAAATTGGTACTTAGTCTCTAAAGCATGGTCCAAATCGGGGGTTTTTGGACAGATCAGGTAGCATATTCCATCTTCAAGGCAGTTCTCTTCATCACAATATACGGGTTTTTCATCTTTGATTGTTAGGACATTCAGTTCGTTGGCGGTGCAGAAGCTTACACATCCGTAGCATTCTGAACAGATTCTGGGTTCAACAACTTCCTTGTTGAGGGTATGAAATGAGAGTCTTTCCTTGATCATTTTAAGCCACACTCATGATATATTGTTGAAGGAGATTCTTGGGAGAGACGCAGTTTTTATGTAGTCCTAGTTTCCTTGGTTCAATCCCAAAAGCTAAGCCCATTAATTGGGTGAAATGGAGAACTGGCAGGTCTATTTTAATATCAAATTTTGACTCTATATCCTTCTGTTTGGCATCAAGGTTGAAGTGACATAGAGGACATGCGGTTATCATGCAGTTTGCTCCCGCATCCTTCGCACTGAGGAGAATTTTCTTGGAAAGTTCCAGCATGACTTTTTCGGTTGTTATACCAAGGGAGGCTCCACAACATCTGGTTTTTCCGTAATATTCAACTCTGGAAGCACCAAGAGTTTCAGACAGCTCCTCTAAGCGTGTGGGATGATCCGAATCATCAAAAGTGATTAAGTCTGGAGGTCTTACTAGAAAACAGCCATAGTAGGACGCTACATTAAAGGTACGTAGCGGATGCGTAACTTTCTCACCGACTTTTTCTAAGCCCACATCTGACAGAACGACTTCGAGAAAATGCCTTACTTTCACATTACCGCTGTAGTTGAGGTCGATGCTGCTTAGCGCCTTGTTGACTTGACTCTTCAATTTGGAATTGTCTCTAAGGAGTTGGTTGGTTCGAGATAACGTGTAGTAACAGGCACTACACAGAGTTGTAATATTCGTTCCCATTTTCTCAGCCAAAGCCAAATTTCTGGCATCAAGAGTCACAGCATAAAGCGGCTTATAGGAATAAACTGCATCTATGGCGCCGCAACAGTTCCAATCAGGTATTTCAGCCAGCTCAATACCCAGAACTTCGCTAACAGCTTTGCAGGAATCTCCATACTCTTTAGAGGCGGAGTGTACCGCACATCCGGGATAAAAAGCGTACTTCATGATGATTCCTCCTCGTTAGTCTTTTCAAGTAAACGCGCAAGATCGGCAGTTTTTTCGATCTTCGCGGGTCGTATACGTAATTTTCCTTTTCTAAAAAGCCTCAAAGCTAAATTGGCGTTGTGGAAAAGATTTTTGATGTCTGTTTTTTTCAAAATTTTAGTTAAAAGCGCTGCTTCGTGGAGCCTTCCATATTTGTTGACAACTTCGAAGAAAGATTTATGGAACTTTGGCTTTATCTTAGCCTTATTGACTATATTCTCTTCCATGGCCAAATTTTTTAGGGATGTCATGAGGGAAGTGATGTTTATATTTCGTGGACAACGGCTGTAACAGGAGTAGCAAGAGGAACAAATCCAGATAGTTGAACTCGACAAAACTTTTTCCCGCATGCCCAAATGTATCATCTTTATTAGCTGCATGGGAGAATAATCCATGGCAAACCTTGTTGGGCATGTGCCAGCACATAAACCACATTGTATGCAGTCTAGTATATTTTCTCCTGCATCCATCTTCATGACTTCTTTGACAAAGTCCCTTCTAGTTTTCTTAGCTGTCAACGATGCAACAAGTCTTCTTGCTTCGTTTTGTTCTTCATTTTCATGTTGCGTACTGGATTGCATATTGTTCACCTGCTAGTTGCTTCTTAAGTTCTTCACGTTTTTCTTGGCTTAGAGGACCAATTTTTTTGATTCGTTCAACAAAAGAGTCGAAAAGACTGAAAATTTTCTCAAATTGGGGAAGAGTTGTAGTGATTGATTGTAATCTAAGAGATTCGATTCCGTATTTGCGTACTTCCTTTTTCCATTTTATTACTTGCTCTCTTAACTGTCCTTCATCTAACAGACTGTCGTCTCCTTCAACAAAAATTAAGCCATCTGCTCCTGCGGCGAAGGCATGTAGCACATGTTTTATGCCTAAACGACCTATACTTGGAACGCCAATTATTCTAACTTCTGAAGGATAACTCCGTCTGCTTTGTCCACCTAAGTCGGCTGAGCCATAAGCTGTCATCCTCTCAAGAAAGGCTATTATTTTAGGCGATGTATCTCCTTCCGCACTTACTCCCTGAATTTGGGCAATCAGTTGATGTTCCGTGTTGTGCTTCAGATCAATTGCTTCTTCAGGGCATAACGGAACGCATATTCCGCATCCTACGCAGGATATGGGGTCGATTACCACTTCGTCTTTTCCTTTCTGGATGGCTTTAGTTGGACACACGTCAATACAAATTTCACAAAGATTGCATTTTTCGGGTAAGAGATAAGCTACTTCAGGGGAGACAGATATTTTTCCTTTCCCAAGTAAGGTTGCAACTTTAGATGCTGTGGCCATGGACTCCATTGTGGTTTCTCTTACATCCTTCGGGCCTTGAGCACATCCAGCAGTGTAAATGCCCTCTCTCTTTGTTTCAACCCCCCTAAGTTTATGGTGGAGCTCCAAGAAGAAATCGTCAGGTCCTAAATCGATGCCAAGCATTTCAGCTAATTCTTTCGTTCCAACGTTGGGAATGAGAGCGGGACTAAGCACAACCAAATCAAAGTTCTCTTCTATCTGTTTTCCAAGAATGGTGTCCTCGGCTCTTACGGTAATAGAATTTCCGTTGGGTATAACCTCTGCTGCACGTCCCCGGATAAACGTCGTAAGGTGGTCTCTGGCTTTGGCGTAGAACTCTTCGTAACCTTTACCGTGAGCCCTTACATCAGTATAGAATACCCAGGGCTCTGCGCCGGGTACCGCCTTGTCAAGCAATAACGCCTGCTTTATTGCATTCATGCACCCTATTTTGCAGCAATAGCCAACTCCTTTAGTTTCAGTTGCGCGGCTTCCTACGCAAAGAATGAAGGCTACTTTTTTGGGGACTTCTCCCGTGGAGGGTCTATGGAGACCCTGCAGCATCAATCGTTCAAACTGAAGACTTGTTATAATGTCTGGATGAAGACCATAGCTGTATTGACCAAAAGCTTTAGGGTCTAACAGGCTATAGCCAGTGGAGACGATAATACTTCCAACATCCAAGTCTACAAATTCGTCTTTTTGAGTAAAGTCTATCGCGTCACCCTTACAGAATTTTTCACAGATTCGGCAAACTCCCTTGGTTAAATAAAGACAATAGTCTTTATCGATTGAATAGACATTAGGTATAGATTGCTTGAACGGTATGTAGATGGCTTTTTCTTGAATTAGATTTTCCTCAAACTTGCTGGGCTTCTTAACCGGACACTTTTGTGCGCATTCTCCACATGCAGTACATTTCTCAGGGTTCACATATCTAGGTTTTATTTTTATTTTTACTTCATAGTTTCCTGGAGAACCCTTTACGGAAATGGGTTCTGCGTTGGTGAAAATTTTGATTTTGGGATGTTGGGATACTGCTACCATCTTCGGCGTTAAAATACAAGCGGAACAGTCGAAAGTTGGGAAGGTCTTGCTGAGTTGGGCCATATGACCTCCTATGCTGGGGGTCCTTTCAACCATGTATACGTCATAGCCCTTATCCGCTAATTCTAGGGCAGAATAGATTCCTGCGATGCCTCCTCCAATTACGAGGACACTTTTTTTTACTTTCAGGCTCTGGGGAGTTAGAGGTTCCAAGTAACGTGCTCGTTCCACGGCGCCACGGATGAGCGCTATAGTCTTCGCGGTTGCTTTTTCTGGGTCATCATGAACCCAACTACAGTGTTCTCTGATGTTGACCATGTCTAAAAGGTAGGGGTTGATTCCTGCGGACTTCACTGCCCCTCTAAAAGTGTCTAGATGCATCCTAGGGGAGCAGGAAGCCACGATCACTCGATTTAAGTTATGGTCTTTGATTGATTTTTTAATTACCGTTTCTTGTCCAGGGTTGCTACAAAGGTACTCGAAAGTCTCGGCGACTTCGACAATTTTGAGAGAGCCTATTTTTGTTTTAACTTTTTCCACTTCTACTGTATCGCTGATGTTCCCGCCACAATGACAGATGAATACGCCTATTCGGGGTTCGTTTGGCATTCTCTATACGCGGCTCCTGTGATATTGTTAATGTTCAGATGAAACCTAAGAGTACTTCGGTGTTTAAAAATATTGTTGTTTTTTTTACTAAAAATAATAAAAATTAACCCCTCCACAGGTAAAAGCAGGTGTGCAACAGAAAATCATCTAGTTCCTTGAGTTTGGGGTCTATTCTTCCATCCACATTCTTCAAATTCGTATTTTTTTCAGCATTTAAGACTACGGAACATCCGAGGCTGAAGCGGAAGCTAAGAGTCGGTTAACTTCGGCTACCTCAATGTTGCTAATCAAAATCCTCTTGCGCTTTGAACTAAACCCTGAGACAAGCTCCACCCTTCTATCGAAGAGCCTAGAAAGCTCCTTAACCAATTCTCGGTTAACTCTGCCCTTCACCGGAGCCTCACGACATGACACTACAATTTCATCGCCTTCAAATTTTACCCCAAACGCCTTTGCTTTTGGCTTAACATACAAGTCCAGAACAACCCCCTCAGCAGTCTCAAGCAACTTCATGCCCACCACAACACATCAACATTCAAAGAGCGCGTTTCAGGTATAATACTGCTCAAGCTTTTAATAGGCACCCAGTTAAGACTCTTCAAGGCAAGCTAAAATGTTAAGGGATGCTTGGGCGCTCGTCATAGAAACATTAAGCTGGATTGAATTACAGCGGTTAAGTGAGCGTTTAGCCTTAAATAGGGCTGCGAAACAGCTGGGAATAAAAGACCGCAAAGCCATCGGATTAGCCCACAGGCTGGTATCCGAGACCCTTCGAAAAAAGAACCACATCGATTTCATATTAAATTCGGCTCTAGCACCACGGTCCCTTAACGACTTCAAACTCGGTCCAAGGGCTTTCCTCCGCCTATACGTCCATGAAACAAGGATGATGGATGGAAACTTGGAGAAGGCTGCTAGGATAGCCAGAATGGGACGCTCGATTCTGGGATGGCGAGAACTCAATGATGTCGAAGAGGTTCTTGGCGAAATACTGAGCATCAACCCTGACTCTGCTTTGAAAGGGCTGGATGAGGTGGAGAAGGTGGGGCTCCTAACCTACCACCCCCCATGGTTCGTAAAATACTGTTTCCGACTTCTTGGAAGAAAAGAAGCCCTCATGTTCCTAGAAAATGCCACAGAGATTCCGCCCACCTATCTGCGGCTGAATACCTTGAAGGCACCGGAAGAAATCTTGCTCAAGAAAATAGAGGAGGAGAAGGTTGTTCTGGAAAAAGTTCAGCAACTCAAGCACGCGTACAGGTTGATTCAAAGCAGGAAACCCCTCACAAGAATACGAAGCTTTCGTCAAGGATTCTTCTTCCTTCAAGACAAAGCCAGCTGTCTAGCCGCGGAAATCTCAGACCCACAGGCAGGAACCACTGTACTTGATGTGTGCGCAGCGCCGGGAGCCAAAACAACTTACTTGGCTCAACTGATGGAAAACAGGGGAATAATCATTTCTGTTGACTACTCAAAGCGGAGGATAAAGGTCTGGAAAGGAGAAACAGAACGCATGGGCGCTGAAATAGCCTCTCCAATAGTTGCCGATGCAAGGAAAACATTGCCCCTGAACCTTCATGCAGACTTGGTGATTTTAGACCCTCCATGCACGAGCACGGGAACCTTCGGGAAAACCCCAGACGCTAAATGGAGGCTCACCAAAAGGTCAATTTTGGGTATGGCGAAGATTCAGGGAGAGATGATAGAACACTGCGCAGAATATACGAAGGAGGGAGGCTTTCTGGTCTATTCCACATGCAGCATAACCGTGGAGGAAAACGAGATGGTGATTGAGAGATTTCTGAAGATACATCCAGAATTCAAGCTTATGGACACAAAACCAAAAATCGGCTTACCGGGACTCAGAGGGCTAACCAAGTGCCAAAGACTCTATCCCCACATTCACGAATGCAACGGCTTTTTCGTAGCCAAACTAATGAAGGAAACCACGTGATTTGCCGATTAGCTTTTTCGTGCGCTCTCCAAACAGCATAACACTTCAAAAACAGTCTTTGCCGCCTGAATAGCCGTTACGCCCCTGTCATAATGAGGCGCCACCTCAACCAAATCGAAACCAACTACCCGCTGGTCACAAATCTCGTTTATGAGGTCCAGAAGCGTTGAAGTATCCAGCCCCTCAGGTTCAGGGTTTTGAACGGCAGGCGCAAAAGCAGGGTCCAGAACATCCAAATCGATTGTAACGTAGATTTTTTCGCAACCAGCAAGAGCACAATCCATTGTTTCAACTGTTTTTGCGATGCCATCTTCTCTAATCTGACTGGCAGTTAAGAATTCGATTCCAGATTTTTTTGCGTATTCAAGTTCTTCTCGGCATACTGCGCGGGTGCCAATCTCTAAAATCTTGGAAGGATTGACCTGTTCTTTGATTCTTCGCATGAAGGTTGTGTGGGATACGTTTAGACCTAGGTATTCGTTGCGCAGGTCCAAGTGGGCATCGAAGCTTACTAGGGCAGTGTTTTCGTCGAGGCTTCGCATAACGCCTAGAGTAATGGTGTGTTCTCCTCCGATGAAAATTGGGATTTTCTTGGCTTCAAAGAGGTCCTGAGCGACCAAAGCTAAACGTCCTAGAGTCAATTCGACGTCTCCAGCTATGTGTAGGTCGCCTAGATCGTGGATTTTCAGGTCCTCAACATCAACTTTGGTTCTGAAGCTGTAGCCTTCAATGTTAAGGGAGGCTTCTCTGATGGCGTGAGGCGCAAATCTTGCTCCGGAACGGTAGGTGCTGGTTACATCTAGGGGAACTCCCAAAATCACGTAGTCAGCCTTTTCAAAAGTTTGTTGATTGCCCATGAAGAGGAAGGGTGGAGATGCGAAGAGTTCACGGTAGCTCATGTTTAGTCAGTCCCAGAATTTATTGTGTTACATATCAATTTAACGTAAGGTAGATAGAGGATTTAGAATTATTGGGGCTGAAGCGTTCGGGTATAGCAGTCCCAACAGAGGATTTCACAATTTTCTACGGTGGGTTTTCCGCCTTCTTCGGGGCTTACCCTATAATGGGCTTCCCATGTGCTTCCCCGATTTTTCCATTCAATCTGTTTGAAGCATGTAAAGGTTGAATGCGCATGTCCTTCTCTTTCACATTGGCATCGGGCATTTGCTCTTGCAAACGCTTTCTTTACAATCTCCTCAGGAAATTGACCCATCCGCAGTTCCTCAACAACGATACAGCCAAGATTTGTTTACTATTAAAGCTTGCGAAAAAAGGGTACAGGGGAGATTTAACGTCTCATGGAACAGCTAGTGCGCGGAGAGAACTTCTTCGCTTGCTTTTTCTCTGGTACTGAAGCTCTTCTCTCAGGCTTTCAACTTCCCTTCTTAGGCTCACTAATTCTAAGAGAAGAAAGGTGTTGCCGTGCTTGAAGAATTGGTCCACTTTCTCATTAACGGTTTGTTCGCTGATGTGACCCTTGACTTTGGCGGATATCTCCTTTGAAAGCATTTTTTTCGGGTCCATTTTGATCGGAATCAGGATTCGACTATTAGGGGATAACACTTATGAAAACACAATTATTACAACAAATCTATCTTCCCCATTCAGAGCATCTGTCTCCTACGACGTTAATTCTTTGAAAATGAGCATGCTGCAAGCAAATTCTTGAGAAACTAATTTATTACCTGTTGTACACTAGCGGTAGTGCAAGGGATGTGAGATGACGTCGAAGTCAAGGTTTAATATCGAAAATCCAATGGTGTTTCTATTCTCACTATTCTACATTGTCGTCGGAGTGGTTGAAGTAGGCTATTGGGCAATCGAGAATTCTGTTACGCCCCCCCACATCGGAGCTCTAGGAATCCTGAGTTTAATCACAGCCTACGGTTTCTTCAGGATGAAAAAATGGTCTGTGCCCCTTGTAATCGGCATCTTCTTTTTAGGAGTAACATTTGCAGCAATAACCCTCAACACCTCTATTGTCTTGCAGACCTTTGGAGGCGCTCCACTGTTCCACACAGCCCTCATAGCATACATGATCATACTACTGATAGCCTTCATCTACACAATAACTAAAAGAGAAGACTTCAACTGAAAACATTCAGGCTATTTTAGGCTTTCTCAATTTTCCAAATAGATAAACGTCTATTTCTGTTCCCGCATCAATGAACTGCTGTTTCTCAGATATCTCAACGAAACCTTCAGCCTTCGCCAAAGTGGTTATGGCACCTGACAAACCAGTAGGAACTGGAGTGGCAAGCAGCGTCCCAGTTTTGTCATAGGTCAAATTTACCATTATGAAGGTTCGGCGCCCCCTTGCCGGAAACATCTTCGTAGCCGTTACCGCCCTAAGCTTAGGCACTGTTTCTTCGGTTCTCCCAGCCAGCTTAAGAAGTATGGGGCGGACGAAGACAGTGAACATGAAGAGGGAGGATGTGGGGTGACCGGGCAGAGAAAAAACGGGCTTCCCGTCAACCACCGCGATGGTTGTGGGTTTCCCGGGTTTCACGGCTATTCCAGATATGATCACACCAGGCTTTCCCAGCGTATCCACGATTTGGGGAGTGAGGTCTTTGGGACCAACAGAGACTCCGCCAGAAGTTATCACTGTATCCGCCGAAGCTAATGCCTTCCCAAAAGCTTTTTCCAGTCGGTCCCTCTTGTCGGGGATGATTCCCAAGTTAATCGGCTCTCCTCCGCTTTCCAGAACCGCTGCGCTTAGGGCATGGGCGTTTATGTCATAGATTTTTCCGGGGGGAAGGGTTTTTCCTGGTTCTACAACTTCCGCTCCCGTGGAGATTATGGCTACCTTGGGACGCTTGTAAACAGTAACTTCCGTCAAGCCTATGGCAGCCAGAACCCCAATCTCACGGGAAGCCAGAACCCGACTTTTTCTAAGAACCATTTCACCCTTACGGATGTCAGAACCCGCCGCCATCATGTTCTCGCCCGTTGAAACTGGACGGTGTATGAGGACATTGTCTCCCTGTCGGTTTGTGTACTCCACCATAACCACAGAGTCAGCGCCCTCAGGCAGGGGCGCTCCAGTGACTATCTCAGCAGCCAAACCCTTTTCGACAACTACGCTGGGAGATTCGCCAACTGCAACTTGTCCACAGAATCCTAGGGAAACCGGTTTCTCCTCACTCGCGCCAAAGGTGTCAGCGGCTTTCACGGCATAGCCATCCACGATTGACCGACTAAAGGGGGGAATATTTATGGGCGCCACAACAGGTTGGGCTAGCACCCGACCCTGGGCTTTCGAGAGGGAAACCCGCTCCGCCCCAAGGGGTTTAGGAGAAAGGTTCTGTCTGAGAATCTGTTTGGCTTCGTCAAATGAAACTAATTTTCTAAACATACTACTCCCCCTTGATGCTGCAGAAGAGGTGGACGTTGACGGGTTCTCCCTCCACCAGTCCCTCACGGTTTTCAGGAATAATCACGTAACCGTTTGCCTTTGTCATAGTTGTGAGCACACCAGACCCCTTAACGCGAACAGGCTCAGCGAAGAAGCCGCCGTCTCTTTCAAAAACACGAACCCTCAAAAAAACTCGGCGTCCCAACGCCGCCGCAACTCTTCTGGTTAGTTTCGCCTTGATGACTGGTCTGGGCTCCCTTTTAAGTCCCAGCAGCCTCAGAAGGAGGGGGCGAACGAAAACCTCGAAGCCAATGGTGGCTGCCACGGGGTTTCCAGACAATATGAAGACGGGTTTGCCCTTCAGGATTGCCAGCGCTGTTGGCATGCCAGGTCTCATAGCTACGCCGTGCACGATGACCCCGGGCTTTCCTAGCTGGTTAACTGCCATGGGAACCAAGTCCGGATATCCGACGCTTGTCCCTCCCGTGGTGATGACAGCATCTGCCTCGTCTAATCCTTCCTTGATTTTGGCGGTTATCTCCCTGAGGTCATCCTTGGCTATGCCCAATTCTCTGGGTTCCGCGCCCAGCTCTCTGCACATGCTAGAGAAAATCAGTCGGTTAGTCTCCACTATCTTGCCAGGCTCAAGTTTGTGACCCAGCTCTACGAGTTCGTTTCCGGTGGATAAGATGGCGACCCTCGGTTTCCTGACAGCGTCAACATGGGTCTCACCTAACGCCGCCAGTAAGCCTAGGTGATGGGGATTCAATCGGGTTCCAGCCGTTATTGCCACGTCCCCTTTAGTCACGTCCTCTCCTCTTTTGGAGACGTTTTCGCCGGGAGTAACTGCCGTTCCCAGCTCGATTTTGTCCTCTAACTTCTTGGTGTATTCGAGCATAACTACGGCGTCAGCGCCTTCCGGAACCGGGTTTCCAGTCCAGAGTTCTTTCGCTTCGTTTTCATGGACTTGGTTTTCGGTCAGCTTGAAGATTTTGGGATTAAAGGCAGAGACTCCGAAGGTGTCTTTTGCTTTCAGGGCGTAGCCGTCTACTGCAGAGCGGTCAAATGGCGGCAGATGATATTGGGCTCGGGTGTCTCCTGCCGTGACTCGTCCTAGTGCCGCGTGAATTGGGATTCGTTCAGAATCCAACCTTTCTGGCTTAAGTTTTTCTAAGAAAGATGAAAGAGCAACATCCACGTTCGTGAGTTTCTCGAATCCTTTAAGCCGCGCCAAACTTAAGCCCTACAGAGAGCAACAAAGTTGCTGCAAAAAAACTTATCGTAAAAGAATGCTGTAACTGCACCGGAATAGCAAGGTCAAAATAACCGAGTTGGCTGTGTGCACATTTTTTCTCGGGTCTGTTGAAAAGAAGCAATGCAAATAAAGGAAACCTTATAAAATGCAATTCACTTCGGTAGTTAGCCTAAAAGAGACGTGTGTATTCAAGATGTCCAGAGAGTTTCAGCACATCATAAGGTTTGCAGGAACCGACATTAACGGAACCCAGCCGGTAACCTACGCCCTGACAAGTGTAAAGGGTGTAGGAATAAAACTAGCAAACGCCATCATAGAGAAAGCTGGAATCAACCCAGAAGCGCGAATGGGTTTCCTTTCCAGCTCTGACGTAGAAACGATTGAGGATGTCCTCAAAAACCCCCAGAAATATGGCATACCCCTGTGGCTGCTAAATCGGCGAAAAGACAGAGAAACAGGAAACAACCTTCATCTCTTAGGCTCAGACCTAGTTCTTCAAACAAAAAACGACATAGACGACCAGAAAAAGATAAGATCATGGAGAGGCTTCCGTCACAGCTACGGATTGAAAGTCCGAGGGCAGAGAACCAGAACAACTGGTAGAAAGGGCAAGGCTATAGGCGTAAAGAAAAAACAAAGGGAACGGGTGCGGAAAGAGTAAATGGGAGACCCCAAGAAACAAAGGAAAAAGTTTGATACACCCCGGTTCCCTTGGCAGACCGACGCATTGGACACTGAACTCAAGCTGCTCGGTCAATACGGTTTACGAAATAAACGAGAGATATGGCGCCACAAAACCTTACTCTCAAAGTACCGTGGCATCGGGCGTTCACTTTTGGGCATGTCAATTGAAGAACGAAGCAGACAGGAAAAACAGCTTCTAGACAGGCTTCACCGTCTAGGAATCCTGCCTGATGAAGCTGCACTAGATGACGTTTTAGACATGAGCTTGGAAGACATTCTTGAACGTAGGCTTCAAACGCTTGTTTTCCAGAAGGGTTTAGCTAAGTCAATACAGCAAGCCCGTCAACTTATCACCCATGGCCACATTGCCATTGAAGGAAGAAGAGTCTCCACTCCAAGCTATTTGGTACTCAAGAATGAAGAAACAAAAATAGCCTACGCCCCCAAAAGTCCTCTTACAAACCCCGAGCATCCCCTACAAAGCTCCATAAGCGTCTCAACCGGACCAGCAGCCCCAAGTAAGGAGGAAGAGAGCCGTGAGTAAAAAAGCTGAGAAATGGGCAGTCGTTCACGTTTACAGCTCCTACAACAACACAATCATCCATTTCACAGACATCTCAGGCGCAGAAACCATAGCAAGGTCTTCAGGAGGCATGCACGTCAAATCAGACCGGCTAGAATCGTCAGCATACGCTACAATGCGAGCCGCAGCCCATGCCGCCAATATAGCCAAAGACAAAGGAATAACAGCTATACACGTAAAAGTCCGAGCTCCAGGAGGATCAGGTGCCAGAACGCCTGGGGCAGGAGCCCAAGCTGCTATACGTGCCTTGGCAAGGGCGGGATTCCGCGTAGGTCGTATTGAAGAAGTGACGCCCATCCCTCACGACGGAACCCGGAGGAAGGGCGGACGCAGAGGACGCAGAGTCTGATATTGCAATTATCGCGAAAATTGTGAAATGCAGGGCTTAAACACCTGTAATATACATGGTTCGGGTCCTCTCAGAAACCACAATATTGAAATAATGGCTCTCTTACTCATTGAAAAGCACGAGCTTTCAACGCGCTACTACAATTGAGGCTTAACTGTGGTAGAGATTCAAATCCTAGAAAAAACCGATGATTTCATGCGATTCATTGTTAGAGGAGCCAATGTACCCTTTGTAAACGCGTTACGGCGAATCATGCTTACCGAAGTTCCCGCCATGGCTATAGATGAAATTGTCATCCTCGAAAATTCTTCCATACTTCACGATGAAATCCTCGCCCACAGAATGGGACTCATACCCCTCAAAACCGACCTAGATTCTTACAACCTTCCTGAAGAATGCAAATGCGAAAGCGAGCTGGGATGCAACCTTTGCCGAGCAAATTTGACCTTGGAAACCGAAGCCACGGATAAGACGATCACTGTTTATTCAGGAGATTTGAAGTCAGAGAACCCTGACATCACTCCGGTCAGCAGCAAGATTCCGATAGTGAAGTTGGCTCCTGAGCAACGAATAAACTTGGAAGCTTACGCTCGACTGGGGAAAGGGAAGAAACATGCGAAATGGCAGCCTGTTTCCATGTGCACTTATATGTACCTGCCAAAAATCAAGATTGATGTAGAACGCTGTGACGCATGTGCTAAATGCGTTAAGGTGTGTCCCGAAGAGGTTCTTGTAGACATGGCTGAAGGGATAAAAACTCAGGAAGTAATCAACTGCACCCTCTGTATGGATTGTGTAGATGCTTGCCCCCAAAACCCGCCAGCCCTTGAAATATCTTGGGACAAGGAAGCTTTCATTTTTAAAATCGAATCCACCGGAGCACTTCCGGTAGAACGAATCATTACTGAAGCTCTCAAAATTCTTGACAACAAACTTAAGGATTTTTCCATTCAACTAAAAAAGGGTATGAAGAAGTGAAGAAAGTAAAGGCAACCAATCCGGAGCTTATTGCGCTCATTCGAGATTTAAGGAAGAAATCACAAGAAAAACAAACAGAAGTATGGCGTTACTTGGCAGAACGCTTGTCAGCTCCAAAAAGAAGCCGTATAGCCGTAAACGTAAGCCGATTAAACCGTCACACGAAAGAGGGAGACATGGTTGCTGTTCCGGGTAAAGTTCTGGGTGCCGGAAAAGCCGATCATCCCATGACTATAGCAGCCTTCGCCTTTTCTGACCGGGCGCAATCAAAGATTCGAGAGGCTAAGGGGAATTGCTTATCAATAAGAGACTTGATGGAGAAGAACCCAGAGGGCACAAACGTGAGAGTCATGGGGTGAATTGTGATGCCTGAAAATGCCATAATTATCGACGCTAAGGGACTGATTCTTGGACGAATGGCTAGCATCATAGCTAAACGTCTTCTCCAAGGCGAGACCATCATCGTTTTAAACGCTGAAAAAACAGCCATATCCGGCAAGAGACTAAGCATAGTAAAGGACGCTAAAACGTTCCTTGAGGTGGGTCACCCAAGAAAGGGACCCTATCACCCTAGAAGACCTGACAAGATTGTTCGCAGAACTATCCGCGGTATGCTTCCTCGGCAGAAATCGAAAGGTCAGCAAGCCTACAAAAGACTCAAAGTTTACCTTGGTACTCCCTCGGAGTTTAATGACAAAGAAATCCAAACACTCCTTGAAGCCAGCGCAGAGAAGTTAAAATCACCTTATATAACCGTTGGAGAATTGGCTAAGGAGATTGGGTGGACCCCGGAGGCTGAATAGGTTGTCTAAATCAAAAAAGGTTATGGTACTAAGTGGGAAGCGGAAAACCGCAATAGCCCGAGCGACAGTTAGAGTTGGAAAGGGAAGAGTCCGAATAAACAATGTGCCCTTAGAGATTTATGAAACGAAACTTGCTCGCGACAAAATTCTGGAACCCTTACTCCTAACAGATGAAAAGGTCCTGAGTCAACTTGACATCAACGTTAAGGTTTCTGGAGGAGGCTTCATGGGACAGGCTGAGGCGGCACGTATGGCTATAGCTAAGGGTCTCCTGAAGTGGACTAAAAGCACGCGTCTTCGCACTGCCCTTAGAGATTATGATCGAACAATGATTGCCGGTGATCCTAGAAGAAGCGAACCTAAAAAGTTCGGAGGTCCCGGCGCTAGGGCTAGGGATCAGAAAAGCTACAGATAAATAGTTATGGAGGTTGAGTTGAAATAATTATCCCAGTTCGCTGTTTCACATGCGGCAAGTTGATAGGTGACAAATGGGAAGAGTTCACCAGAAGGATCAAAGCCGGAGAAGATACAAAAAAGGTTCTTGACAGCTTAGGGTTAACAAGATATTGCTGTCGCCGAATGCTTCTTTCTCACGTAGAGATTGCTGATGAAATCCTCAAGTTTTACGAAGAAAAAGGAAAAGTAAACAATACCCAGCCATTTTAGCAGGGGAATAGAGACATGTCATCCATCATAGAAGATGTTGAGGCGAGAAAACTTTTCAATAGTAGAGGAGAGGAAACGCTGGAAATAGACATTATGACTACTGATGGGTTCGGAAGAGCGGCAGCCCCAGCCGGAGCCAGCAAAGGCAAAGCTGAGGTTGTTTCCTATCCTGAAGGAGGAGTGGATAAGGCTATAGAAAAGGTAGAGGAGCTAGTCGTCCCTGAACTTATCGGCATGGACGCTGAAGAACAGAAAGAAATTGATGCTCTTCTTCATGAAATCGACGGAACAGAGAACTTCGGAAGTATTGGAGGAAACACGGGCTTCGCTATCTCCCTAGCCACGGCAGAAGCAGCCGCAACCTCCTACGGCTTACCCATATTTCAGCATCTATCCGGATACCTCGCAAATGAGCTTCCCTATCCTCTAGGAAACGTGCTGGGCGGAGGAAAACACGCCATAGGAAAGACCCCAGACATACAAGAATATCTGGTTATTCCACTTAAGGCACCCAGCTTCGCAGAGGCGGCGAAAGCCAACATTATGGTACATCGAAAGATTGGTGCTGCTCTCAAAAAAACAGATAAAACCTTTACAGGTGGAACAGGAGACGAGGGAGCTTGGGCGCCCAATATGAAGAATGAAGAAGCTTTGAAGATAGTTGTGAAGGCTTGTGAAGAGGTTTCAGAGGAGCGGGGCATCGAATGCAGGGCAGGTCTCGATGTTGCTGCTTCCAGTCTGTGGAGACAGAAAGAAAAGGTTTACTTTTATTCCATGGAAGGAACCAAACGAGATTCGGGAGAACAGCTAGATTTTATGCTGCACCTCATCAAAGATTATAAACTTGCTTATGTTGAAGACCCCTTCCATGAGGAAGACTACGAAAGCTTTGCGGAACTCACGAAAAAAGTAAAGAACTGCCTCATCTGCGGCGACGACCTTTTCGTCACAAACCACGAAAGGTTAATTAAAGGAATAAAAACTTGTGCCGGGAGCTCGATTATCATAAAAACGAATCAAGTGGGCACCCTCACCGACGCGTGGGAGACTACCCAACTGGCAAAAAGAGCCCGATATGTGCCGGTTATGTCTCATCGTTCTGGAGAAACAACTGACGCGCATATAGCGCACCTAGCAGTTGCCTTCTCTTGTCCAGTCATCAAGACTGGTGTATTACATGGAGAGCGGGTGGCGAAAATCAACGAGCTCATTCGCATAGAGGAGACCCTTGGAAACAGGGCACAAATGGCAATATTCTGATTTGTAGGAGGAAAAAGTTTGTCTGAAAGTGAAGAAAACATGGAATCATTTGGCGAGGAACTGTTGTTACCTCAGGATACATTGCTGTCCGCGGGGGTTCACATAGGAACAAGAATGAGAACCAAGGACATGGAACCCTTCATATACCGGGTTAGAGCCGACGGTTTGTTCGTTTTGGACGTTAAAAAGACGGACGAACGTATACGGGTGGCTGCCAAGTTTCTCGCCCGTTTTGAGCCCGCGAAGATAGCGGCTGTAGCTGGGAGATTGTATGGTCATTCTCCTGTAGAGAAATTCTGCGAAGTTGTTGGAGCAACCCCTATAGTTGGACGTTTCATCCCCGGGATGCTTTCGAATCCTCTTTATCCGCAGCGAATTGAGCCGGGTGTGATAATAGTATCTGACCCGAAAGCTGATGTGCAAGCGGTGAAAGAAGCATCAAGCATCGGAATTCCGATTATAGCCCTCTGCAGCACCGACAACGACTTCTCCTTTGTAGACTTGGTTATCCCCACCAACAATAAGGGAAGACGTGCCTTAGCTGTCATATACTGGCTTCTAGCCAGACAGATATTACGTGAGAGAGGCGAAATCCCCCCGGACGGAGACATAAGTCAGTCTATAGAAGACTTCGAAATAAAACTGACCCGGGAAAGAGGGGAAGGAGAGGACTTTTGAAAGTTAGGCCTCCGGCCTTCGCAGGTTCATGGTATGCTGGCACTCCAGACAGGTTACGGAGCCAGATAGAAGAGGCTTTCACCCGCAAGCTAGGACCCGGAAGCCTCCCCATAGTCGTAAAGGATGGTCCTCGAAGCGTGGTTGGTCTTGTTTGCCCCCATGCAGGATACATGTACTCCGGTCATGTAGCTGCCCATGGATATTACCAGCTTGCGAAGGATGGAAAACCGGATGTTGTAGTGATTTTCAGTCCCAACCATACTGGAAGGGGAAGCGCCCTTGCCGTTATGAATGAGGGTGTGTGGCGTACCCCTCTGGGTGATGTGGAGATTGACACTGAGACCGCTGATGAGATTTTGCAGGGGTCGCAAATTATTGATGTGGACGAGATGGCACATGCTTACGAGCATTCTATTGAGCTTCAGCTCCCCTTTCTTCAGTATCTATACGGTTCAGACTTCAAGTTTGTCCCAGTCACTTTCATGATGCAGGATTTGGAGTCCAGCCGCGAAGTGGGAAAGGCAACTGCAAAGGCTTTGTCTGGGAAGAATGCTTTGGTGATTGCATCCACGGACATGAGCCATTATGAGCCTCAAGCGAGAGCTGAAAAGAAAGACAGGATAGCATTAGAAGCCGCAGTCAAACTGGATGAGGAACAGTATTATTCAATTATAGAATCTCACGCCGTATCATCCTGCGGTTACGGTCCCACCATCGCAGCCATCACGGCTTCAAAGGAGCTGGGCGCCAAAAAGGCTAAGCTACTATGCTACAGAACCAGCGGCGACGTAACAGGAGACTATTCTGGAGTAGTTGGCTACGCATCCATAGCATTCATGAAGAGCTAATAAGGGAAGCGAATTCCCGCCAATGCACTTGACTATCCTTAAAAAATTTTTTAGCTTAACTTCTGGCGTATAAAATGATTTAAATTGAGGAGCCGTTTAAGTTCAATGGTTGAGAAATGTATATTTGGTTTTTCATTTGCGTATTCGCTGTAATTGCTATGATACCACTTCATTTTTTGTCAGTTGAACACCACAAACTTCAGGAAAGATATGGAAAGGAAAAAGGAATCAAAATAGGTAAAATTTATGGCCTAATTTCAGGATGGGGTTTCTTCTTCTTTTTGATAGGAATCTGGGTTTCACCTCAACCTAGATTCACTATTCCACTTCTTCAGAATTTGTCAGTCATGGTTCCAGTTGTGAATTTCTCGATTCCTTTGCTTCACCTAACGTTTTGTGCGGTTTTCCTCATACCGGGTGCATGGCTTGCAATCAAAGGAGTAAAAGAGGTAACCGTAAAAGTAGCAGAAACACATAGGACCGATAAAATTATTACCACAGGGGCATATTCCATTGTTAGACACCCACAGCATCTTGGCGCATTACTGGCACATGTGGGAATCTCCTTTCTGTTTTCTGCTTGGTATTCTTTGCTTTTTACTCCTTTAATGGTTGTACTTATCTATCTGCTATCGAAAAAGGAAGAGAAAGAGCTGATAAAGGAATTTGGCAAAGAATATGAAGATTATACGAAAAAAGTGCCAATGTTAATACCAAAATTGGAAAGGTGATTCAGCGCCTTAAGTTTCATTCTTCCTATTGTCAATGTGAATTTTAGAATTTTCGTTCCTGAAAGGGCATTTTTTGTTTACTAGTTGGTGGTATAATAAAGTCAAAAACCAGTGTTTTGTTAAGAAAAAAGGCTTTTATTCAATCCCTTACATTGTTTTCTGGGTTAATTCCAATGGGAAAAGGTTCTGGCTTCGGAAAAGCCATTCTGTTCAATGAACACTTCGTTGTCCACGGCACACCCGGAATTGTCTCAGCAATCGATTCGGCAGCAGACGCAGAAGTGAAAAAAACTGGAAAAGGCATCACCGTAGAGGATACGAGAAAGGGCGCAAAAGGCTACGCAGAAAAGAAAAGGATTCAGCAATTAGAGTCAATCGAAAGAATGCTTAAGGCAATGAATATGCACCCGGAAAAAGTTTCTTTGAGAATCTGGTTGGGAGGAAACCTCCCGGGTTTTAGTGGGATTGGCGCTTCTGCAGCAAGCAGCGTTGCCATTGCCCGAGCCATAGCAGAAGAATTTGAAATGGATTTATCCGATGAGAAGATCAATGAGGCTGCCTATGAGGCTGAGAAGGCTTATGCTGGAACCCCCTCAGGCATTGACAATACCGCAGCAACCTTTGGAGGATTAATCTGGTTCAAGAGGAATCTAAGCGGAGGACCTAACACGATTGAGAGGCTAAGCATAAGGGAGCCAGTGGAAATTGTCATAGGCAACACGGGAATTGTAGCTGATACAAAGGTGATGGTTGCTGGAGTAGGGGAGAGAAAGAAAAAGTATCCAGCGAAATATAACGCGCTGTTCAAGCAGGCAGAAGAGCTAGCGTTCACAGCAAGAAAAGCACTGGAAGAGTTTGACCTAAGAAAAGTTGGCAAGCTAATGAATGAAAACCATCGCCTTTTGCAGGAGATTGAGGTCTCCTCTAAAGAACTAGATTACCTAGTAAACTTGGCTCGGGAGAAGGGGGCTTTTGGGGCAAAACTAACTGGTGGGGGCGGAGGAGGCTGCATGGTGGCTTTGACCCCCGGAAAAGAGTTGCAGGAGGCAGTTGCGACTGCCATGGAACAGCAAGGGTTTAAAGTATTGAGAACAAAGATTGGAATTCAGAAGTAGGGAGGAAAATCAAATGGGTTTTAGAGGATTCATAGAACAACTTGAGAGAGAAGGAAGATTAACAAGAATAAGAAAGGAAGTGTCAACCAATCTAGAGATGGCGGGTATCATCGAGGCTCTAGGTGAACAGCCCGTCTATTTTGAGAAAGTAAAAGAGTCCAACATCCCTGTCGTAGGCGGTCTTGTCTCTTCCAAAGAACTAGTTGCTAAAGCTTTGGGCGTTAACATGAAACAACTGCTACATAAGTTATCGGGCGCCATAGAAAATCCTATGCCTCCAGATGTTGTGGAGAAGGGAGAATGCCAAGAAGTTGTTGAGCGAGATGTTGACTTGACAAAGTTGCCCATAATGAGGTATACAGCAAAGGATGGAGGAAAATACATACCGTCCGCCGTATCCATAGTACGCGACCCTGAACTGGGCAGAAACATGGCCTTCCACAGGCTGATGCTTATAGACAAGAACAAGTTTGTGACAAGAATCGTTGAAGAACGCGGAACAGACACCGCCCTTAAGAAATCTGGCGGCGAACTCGACATAGCAATGTGCATAGGTAACTCCACCGCTGTTCTTATCTCCGCCTCCACATCTCTACCCATGGGCGTTGACGAGCTAGGGATGGCTAATGTACTCGAAAAAACAGAATTGGTGAAGTGCAAAACCATCGATGTCGAAGTTCCAAGGGACTGCGAAATCGTGCTGGAGGGAAGGATAACAAAGGAACAAGCGCCAGAAGGGCCATTCTTGGATCTTACCGGAATTATGGATAAGGTGAGACAGCAGCCAGTGATAGAAGTAAAATGCATAACTTACAGAGAAAAGCCCATCTACCAAACCATACTTGCAGGAAGAAATGAACACAAGACGCTGATGGGAATGCCTAAAGAACCCACAATCTACAATGAAGTTAACAAGGTCTGCAAATGTAATGACGTTTACATAACTCCTGGAGGCTGCAGCTGGCTCCACGCGGTAGTACAAATAACAAAGCAGAATCCAGACGATGGAAAGAAAGCGGTTAAGGCAGCCTTTGAAGGCCACAAGTCATTGAAACATTGTGTTATTGTGGATGACGACGTAAACATCTATGACCACAACGATGTTGAGTGGGCCATTGCAACGAGGTTCCAAGCAGACAAAGCCGCTGTTATCATGCCTAACCAGAGAGGCTCATCTCTTGATCCGTCTGGCGATTTAACTGAAGGAAGAAAGGCAAGAACGTGCAAGGTGGGGTTAGACGCTACAATTCCCCTTGAGGGGACAGGTAAAGGATTTAAAAGGACAGCATATCGAAAAGTTGACTTAAACAAGTTCACGTGATTTTATGCACCTCACAAAAAACGAAGAAAAAATGCTGGATGGAGAAGAGGGCTACGCAGTAAAAAAGTCCATGGAGATACTCGTTGCCCTCGGAAACATCTTCGGCGCTGAAAAGCTCATAGAAGTTGGGTCTGTCCAAGTTGCAGGCGTATCCTACCACAACCTCGGAGATGCTGGCTTAGAATTCTTGAACGAACTTGCAGAAGACGGAAAAGTCAAGGTACTGACGACCTTGAATCCTGCAGGGATGGATTTGGAAGATTGGAGAAACCTCGGTATTGACGAGGAGTTCGCACGGAAACAGAATCTGGTTATTGACGCTTTCAGGAAGATGGGCATAATCATCTCCTGCACCTGTACACCCTACTTCATAGGTAACCTGCCAAGATATGGGGAACACATCGCTTGGTCTGAGTCTTCAGCAGTTACTTTCGCCAATTCAGTTATCGGAGCGAAAACAAACCGTGAAGGAGGACCGTCAGCCCTTGCAGCAGCCTTTGTTGGCAAAACACCTTACTACGGGCTTCATCTCGACGAGAACAGAGCACCAGACACCCATGTAAAGGTAAATGCTAAGTTGACTAAGTTCTCGGATTGGGGCGCCCTTGGTTACTGCATCGGAAAGAAAGTGCAAAACAAAATCCCTTACATAACAGGCATAAACGAGGCGGAACTAGATGAGTTGAAGTCCTTCTGTGCTTCTGTGGTGACTTACGGTTCAAAACCGCTATTCTATATGAAGGGAATTACTCCGGCGTCCGAAAGGCATCAGCCTCCAAAAGAGAAAATCACCATCGAAGATAGGGACATAAGAGAAGCATATGAAAATATTAACGATGATGTGGAAGACATAGATTTTGTCTGTATAGGCTGCCCCCACTCCTCCATCAAAGAAATCGCCCAAATAGCGGAGCTGTTAGAAAACAAGAAGGTGTCTCCCAGCACTGAATTCTGGATTGCAACCTCAAGACCCATGAAGCAGCTCGCGGACAAAAGAGGCTACACTGAAGTAATTGAGAAGGCTGGGGCAAAATTTGCCTGCGACACCTGCATGGCGGTGGCTCCGTTGAAAGGAAGATTTAAGACCGTTGCTACAACCTCGGCAAAGGGATGCTACTATTCAAGGCATCATGGCATACAGACGAAGCTGGGGAGTTTAGAAGAGTGCATAGAGGCTGCGGTGAAGGGAAAATGGAGTTGAAAGGAAGAATAATTTCAAGGGGAGTTGCAGAAGGAGAAGCATTAACCACAACCCAGCCAATCTCATTCTATGGGGGAGTAGACCCTGAAACCAGCGAGATAATAGAAAAGGGACATGAACTCCAAGGGAAGAAAGTCAAAGACAAGATACTGGTCTTCCCAAACGGTAAAGGTTCAACAGTTGGCTCCTACACTCTTTACAGGCTGAAAAAAGGCGGGATAGCTCCAGCTGGAATCATAAACAGAGAGTGCGAAACTGTAGTCGCTGTGGGCGCAATAATCTCAGAGATACCCTGTGTTGACGAGGTTGATATTTCAAAGATAAAAACGGGGGATATGGTTCATTTAGAAAATGGTGTTATCACAATTAAGAAATAGTTAGTTGAAGTAACCCGTTTTAGTTTTCATGAGAAAAAACCGATGATGGTGCGAAGGATGAGCGTCAAGCCAACTGTTCTGAAGCTCGGAGGTTCTGTGATAACCGACAAGCGGAAGCCGTTGACTCCCAACTTGCGGGCAATTGAGCGGTTGGCAAACGAAATTTCTCGAGCCAAGGTTTCGTCCCTTATCTTGGTTCATGGGGGCGGTTCTTTTGGTCATCCGGTTGCGGAACGATACGGTATCGCAGAGGGGTATGGAGCGCCGTCACAGATTATGGGGTTTTCGGAGACCCATCGAGCCATGACCGAGCTCAACAGCCTGGTTATGAAGGCTCTAATAAGCCATAATATTGCCGCAGTAGAGGTTCAGCCGTCTTCCTGTGTGGTAACGAAGGCTGGTCGAATCATCAACATGGAACTGAGACCCCTGAAAAAAATGCTCAAGATGGGGTTTGTGCCGGTGCTCTACGGAGACGCCGTCTTCGATTCGGAGAAGGGCTTCGCTATATTGTCTGGAGACCAACTTGTCTCTTCACTGGCAATAGCACTTGGCGGAGAGCGTATAATAATGGCTGTGGATGTCGATGGTCTCTACACAGCAGACCCCAAAACAGACTCTTCGGCGCAGCTATTAGATCGAATCACTTTGGAAGAATTGAAAAGCCTAAAACACACAATTGAAGGGGCAAAGGCAACCGACGTGACAGGAGGCATGCTCGGAAAAATGCTCGAATTAACAGCTGCCATCGAACATAAGATTCAAACGTTAATCGTAAATGCCACAAAACCCCAGAGGGTCTACAAGGCACTTAAGGGAGAAGAAGTCAGGGGGACAATTATCGAGAAAGGTGAAACAGGTGAAGGATTCAATCGAAGAAAGAAAAGCTGATCACATAGAAATATGTCTTGAAGAAAACGTTCAAGCCCGAAAAACAACCACGGGCTTCGAAGACTTTTCCCTTATACATAAGGCTCTGCCCGAAATCGAACGCAAAAAAATAGACCTCTCCACAACCGTTTTCGGCTACAAGTTTTCTGCTCCTATCTTCGTGGGTGCCATGACTGGAGGCACCGCAAAAGCCCTGAAGATAAATGCTGCCATAGCCGAAGCAGTTGAGGAGCTTAATCTCGGGATGGGCGTCGGAAGCCAAAGAGCAGCAATTGACAACCCAAAACTGGAGCGTTCTTTTAGGGTGGTTAGGGAGAAGGCGCCGACAGCCTTCATTTTAGCCAACATTGGAGGTCCCCAGTTAGTCGGTAAATATGGTGTCAAGGAGGCTGGGAAGGCGGTTGAGATGGTGGAAGCCAACGCCTTAGCTATACACCTGAACGCGTTACAGGAGGCGGTTCAACCGGAGGGAGAAACAAACTTCTCCGGTATCCTAGACAAGATATGTGAAGTTGCCCAAGCCCTAGAGGTTCCCGTCATCGTAAAGGAAACTGGTGCAGGCATAGCAGCGGAAGAGGCGAAAATGCTTGAAGAGGCTGGTGTTGCAGGAATCGATGTTGCTGGAGTTGGAGGAACAAGTTGGGCAGCGGTGGAATATTACCGAGCGAAAAGACGCCAAGATGAGTTCCATCAAAAGCTGGGGGAAGCCTTCTTGGACTGGGGCATACCCACAGCCGTAAGCCTCGTAGAAACTGTCCAGTCAGTCAGTATCCCTGTAATCGCTTCAGGCGGAATTCGCCACGGAATAGACGTCACAAAAGCTTTAGCCCTAGGTGCAGCTTTGGCTAGTGTTGCTTACCCGATTCTGCAGCCAGCCACAAAAGGCTCGGAAGAGGTTAAGAGGACGCTTCAATCCTTGATTGGAGAGACAAGAAACGCTATGTTCCTTGTCGGAGCGGACTCGGTTCAAAAGTTGCAGGAGGTTCCTTTGGTGTTGACTGGAAAGACGGCTGAATGGTTAAGAGCGCGAGGTTTCCAACCTGAACTTTACGCGAGGAGAAGAGCATGAGCCGCCTCTCCGCTCAAATAGCCGAAACGGCTGAAAAAGTGAACCGATTCATTGAGAAAGTTGTTGACCTAGAGGATGAACCCACGTTACTTTACAGAGCTGCCCGCCACATAGTTGACGCTGGAGGAAAGAGACTGAGACCTTTCACGGTTTTGAAGAGCTGCAAGCTAGTGGGGGGGAGGGAAGAGGATGCGATTCCAACGGCGGCAGCTTTAGAGTTGCTTCACACGTTTACTCTCCTTCATGATGACATAATGGACCAAGATGAAAAGAGAAGGGGCGTCCCAACAGTTCACAACCAATGGGGAGTGCCCATCGCCATCGTTGCAGGAGACCTTCTCTTCGCCAAGGTCTACGAGACAATCACCAAGTTCACAGACCCTAAACAAGTAGCCCCAAAGCGAATCTTGCAGGTTTTGAAGGAAGTTAGCGAAGCAACTATAACCATATGCGAGGGACAGACCCGAGACATGATGTTTGAAAGCAAGGAGACCATTTCCGAGGATGAATACTTCGAAATGATCCAAGCCAAAACCGCAGCGTTATTTGAGACCTCTGCGAGATGCGGTGGAATCTTAGGGGGCGCAAATAAAAGCCAAGTTAAACGTCTCGGAGAATATGGACGTTACGCTGGAGTTGCGTTTCAAGTGATCGACGATATTCTAGGCTTGATCGCGGACGAAAAAATTCTTAAAAAACCCGTTGGAAGCGACATTCGCGAAGGAAAACGAACCCTGATAGTTGTTCACGCCCTCGAAAAGGCTTCAAAAAACCAGAGGAAAAGAATTCTTGAAACGCTGGGAAATCAATCCGCTTCTCCTGAAAGGATACGAGAGACGATTGAACTGATTGATTCATTGGGGGCAATTGACCACGCAAAAGAGGTGGCAGAAGAATATATCGAAAGAGCCAAAGAGGCGTTGGCTGGCTTTCCTGCCTCCGAAGATAGAGAAGACCTCATAAGCCTTTCAGACCTTATTTTCGCTAGAAAACATTAAGCTCAAAAATAGTGGCTGACCTTGAATCCGAACGAAGAAAAAGAAGCTAGAGAGCTCATCAAGAAAATTGTGCTCCTAAATGCCCTTCGCTACGGAGGAAAAGCTCAACAGAAACCTGTATTTAGCAAGCTGCTCGGTGAACAGCCTCAATTTAGACAGAGAATAAAAGAGATCGCTCCCATAATCAACGACGTGTTGCAAGACATTAACAGGCTTCCCTTAGAGAAGCAGAGAGAGATTGTTGAGGAGGAGTGGCCTGAGGCTTTAACTGAAGAAAAAGCAGAAGAGAAGAAGCAGCTTCCGCCGTTGCCAAACGCTGAAAAATACCCTCAGATAGTTACCCGCTTTTCCCCAAACCCCGATTTCGTTCTCCACCTAGGCTCGGCTAGGGCGATAATTCTCAGTCACGATTACGCCAAGAGGTATAAGGGGTTCTTTTATCTCCGCTTTGAGGATACAGACTCAAAAACTAAGAAACCCAAGTTGGAGTTTTATGACGCCATAAGGGATGACCTAACTTGGCTCGGCTGCAATTGGGATGCCGAATTCATTCAAAGCGACAGACTTCAAATCTACTATGAATACGCAGAAAAAATTCTCAAAGAGGGCAACGCATACGTCTGCACCTGTAGACGCGGAGATTTCCAAGAAAAGGTGAAGATCAGCCAAGTTTGTCCATGTCGGGAATTGTCGGTGGATGAAAATCTCCTTCGCTGGAGTCGTATGTTAGATGGAACATATGGGGAGGGAGAGGCTGTGGTGCGAATCAAGACGGACCTGAATCATCCTAATCCGGCTGTTCGAGACTGGCCTGCACTGAGAATCATTGACCCCGAAAAGTATCCTCATCCTAGGGTGGGGAGCAAATATCGGGTTTGGCCTCTCTACAACTTTTCAACTGGTGTCGATGACCATCTGATGGGTATAACTCACATCATAAGGGGAAAGGAGCATCTCACCAATCAGGCTAGACAGGAGTACATGTATCAGCATTTTGGATGGGAATATCCTGAAACCATTCACTACGGCAGGCTGAAGATAACAGGAGCATCCCTTAGCAAGTCAGAAATTGTGAAAGGTCTCAGGAGCGGATTGTTCAAACATTGGGATGACCCGCGCCTCGCCACTCTTGCGGCTCTGAGAAGGAGGGGAATAATGCCAGAGGCAATCCGTAGTTTGATGATTGACGTTGGTCCCAAGCCGCAAGATGTTGTTTTGAGCTGGGAAAACCTGTATGCCTATAACAGAAAGCTGATTGACCCCACTGCTAAACGTTACTTCTTTGTGAACGATTCTAAGCTATTAATTGTAGAGAATGTTCCACACGAGTTTACCGCTGAGATACCTCTTCATCCTGATCACCCTGAAGGGGGAGTCCGCAAGTTCGAGATCAAACCCGTGAAAGGTATAGTAGCGTTCTTCATTTCAGGAGACGACTTGTGTCTTATAGAAGGTAAACAGGCAATCCGTTTAATGGATCTCTTCAATTTTAAAGTGGAACATATCGAAAAGAACGTGATTGAAGCCACTTTTTTGGGAGAGCCCTACAAGCAAGCTAAGAAGCTGGGAGCCCCTTTGATTCAATGGATTCCAATGCTATCGAGTCCGCCAGAACCAGATCAGGAACCTTGGATTCTCTCTTTGAAGGGTATTCAAGCGGAAGTTGTGATGAATGACAGTTCAGTAGTAACAGGGTTCGCAGAAGAGGCCTGTAGGGAGTTGAAGCCAAACGAGATTGTCCAGTTCCAGCGTTTTGGTTTCGTCAGAATTGATGAAATTAATGAGAAGCTGATTGTATATTTTGCGCATCGTTAGCCTTTTAGTTGTTTGGTAGGCAAATTTCAGAAAAAGACTGTTTTCAACAATCTTCTGTTATTTGGAGACTAATAGCGGAGTTGTTAGGGTAGAGAGGGTGTTATTCTTTGCATTGGAAGAGTTCACGGAGCATCTCGTAGAGTTCTTCGCCGCCCTCAACTTTGGTGAAGAGACTCTTTTCGGCTTTCAGAATCTTTCCCACGTTTTCGCAGGTTTTCCTCCACTCAAGTTCTTTCCACATTAATCTGTAGTTTTTGTGTTCTACCCATGCTCGAAACACCAGCACAATGAACATGGCAAGGGTAACTAAGAGATTTAGCAAGTAAATGCTCAATAAGTCCAACACGCATCACCGCCACATAGAAATTAAGGTGAGGTAAGGATTTATTGATTTAGGTAACTACAGCAACATTTAGCCCGTGGAACACTCAGAAAGTTTAAACTTAGAGTTCTTTGCCCGCAACGTAGCCTCGTTCTATCCATGCGATTGCGTTGTCGGCGGTTAATCTTTGTCCTTTATGACGTGAAGTTCTATCTCCAAAAACTCTTACTTTTCCAAATTTGCGTGCCTCAATAACGATTCTTTTTCCTCGGATAGCGTCGCTTTCGCCGTCATAGTATTTCAAATATGTTTTTGACACTATTCACACTTCTTGCAGAGTTTTTCTTCTTTCTCTAGGACAGCAAATACTTGTCGGACTAGTTCGTAGTCAAGCCCGAGTCCTTCAGCAACATCGCTGGGATAGACGCATTCATTCTCCCTGAGGTGACTTCGAATGAATTCTTCAACAAGAGGCTTAGCCTGTTTCATGTTCATCCTTTCTACCCAACCGTATCTAACCAAACGCACAACTTATCCATTTCGATTTAACTCTGTACACATTCGAATTTGTATCTTTTTAATGCTCATATTGCATTTCCCATAACGAGTTTGAGACTACAAAAACGCAATGCTGTGTGGCTACACTTGATTTAATAGAGGTTTCTGGCTTCATAAGATTTATTACCGCATAAACTGTATCCGTCTCTTGCTCTCACCGAGATGAAGCCTGCTCTGCACGCGTAAATCCCATACCTGTATCATCTCTCACTGAGATAGCCAAAATTCGATCTTTCACGGGTGGCGTGGTACAGGCTGGGTGAGAGCACTAACACATTCAAGTCCTACAATATTTGCCCCAACTAACAACCCAGCAGCATATTAGGAAACTAATAACAGCATATTGTTGAAAACAGTACTTTTTCAGAAATTCTGAACGCAACAAAAATACCGAAATTCGATTATTATATGGGGCACATGAGCCTTCAGGGTAGAAACATTCATAAACCCTTTCGCTGATAGACTCTGCACTTGAAAAAAGGGTGAGGCGTATGTCAAAACCATTTTACGCAAAATTTGAGGTTCCCAACGAGGTGGCAGATGCAGCCTATGAAGCCCTGCAAATAGCCAATCGAACAGGATCAGTTAGAATAGGCACCAACGAAACAACAAAAGCCGTGGAAAGGGGACAAGCAAAACTCGTAGTTATAGCAGAAGACGTGGACCCCCCAGAAGTTGTGGCTCATCTCCCTCTTCTCTGCGAGGAACGCAAAATTCCCTACATATTCGTACCCAGCAAAGAAAAACTCGGCGTTTCCTCAGGAATAGACGTTCCCTCGGCTTCAGCCGCCATCACAGCGGTTGGCGAAGCAGTGTCTCTGATAAAGGAAATCTCCAGCCGAATTGAGGAACTGAAAAAGAAGGGCTCTAGTGAATGAGCAAGAAAGAGGCAGACGATGAGCTAGTTCCTGCCGAAGTTATTCAAGTCGTTGGACGAACAGGACTCACAGGCGAGATCACACAAGTCAGGGTCCGAGTCCTCGAAGGGAGAGACAAAGGGCGCATCATAACAAGGAACGTGAAGGGTCCAGTGCGAACCAACGATGTTCTCGTTCTAAGAGAAACTGAACGGGAAGCAAAAAGAATCAGATGATAAAGAGGAAGATTGCCAGTGCCAAAATCTAGAGATTGTTCTTTTTGTGGAAGCGAGTTTACGCCGGGCACCGGCATGATGTACGTAAAGAACGACGGAACCATCCTGTATTTCTGTTCCAGCAAGTGCAGAAAAAGTTCCCTCAACTTAAAACGTGACTCCCGGAAGATTAGGTGGACAAACTATTTCGGAAAGGAAGAGAAAGGAAAAGCCTAATTCGCTTTTATAAGATAGAAAAGCCATGAAAGCTTGGGTGACTAGCCACAATGAACATAGTTATACTCGGTCCTCCGGGGGTAGGCAAAGGAACCTACGCAGGATTTCTTTCAGACAAGTACAATATCCCAAAAATTTCGGTGGGAGACCTCTTCCGCAGAGCCATAAAAGATGAAACTGAACTGGGCAAAAAAATAAAGGATTACGTATCCAGCGGTGACCTTGTTCCCGACGAAATAGTTATTGAATTGGTGAAAAACCGACTCCAAGAGGCTGACTGCAGAAGGGGTTTTCTCCTTGATGGTTATCCTAGAACAGTTGCTCAAGCAGAAGCCATGGAAAAATTCAACAAAATCGATGTTGCCCTGAATTTTGTTGCTCCAGACGAAATTATAACATCCAGAATTGGCGGGCGAAGAACCTGCAGCAAATGCGGAGCCATATACCACGTAAAGAATGTCCCTCCAAAAGTTGAGGGAATATGCGACCGCTGCGGTGGAAAACTTATTCAACGCTCAGATGAGAAGCCGGAGGTCATCAAGAATAGGCTGATGGTTTATCGGGAAAAAACAAAGCCCGTTATTGACTATCTCCGAAAAAAGGGGTCGCTAGTCGATATTGATGCACATTATGATATTGAAGAAATCGACAAAATAATCTCTCAATGTGAAAAACATCTTGAGGCTCTAAGCTAATTTCAGAAAATTAATCTGCCACAACACCTTTGTTCTCTTCGTCCATAAATCAGGGTAGAACCTAAAAGCAGCCATTTACAGAATTACCGTGGAGGAAGCCTCATGCCCATAAGACAGCCCATCGTCTCGGTCCTAGGTCACATAGACACAGGAAAGACCCTGCTCCTCGATAAGATTAGAAAAAGCACTGTTCAAGCCCGCGAAGTCGGAGGCATCACCCAACACATCGGCGCAAGCTTCTTCCCCGTCAAGACCCTCACCAAAATCTGCGGACCCCTGCTGAAAGGATTAAAAACGGACGTGCAAATTCCAGGACTGCTTGTAATCGATACGCCAGGTCATGAAGCCTTCGCCAACCTGCGGAAGAGAGGAGGCGCAGCAGCGGACATTGCGATTCTCGTAGTTGACGTTCTCAGGGGATTTGAAGCCCAGACCTACGAGTGCATCGACATCCTGAAAGAGAGAAAAACCCCCTTCCTTGTGGCGGCAAACAAAGTTGACCGCTTCCCAGGATGGAAATCCAATCCTGAGGAACCATTTTCAACATCTTACCGCGAACAGGACCCCTACGTTCGTAAAGAACTGGATGAACAACTATACAGGATTATGGGAACTTTTTCCAGATTGGGTTTCAGAACCGACCGATTCGACAACGTATCCGATTTCACCAAAACAATCGCCATCGTTCCCACAAGCGCCAAAACAGGAGAGGGCATACCCGAACTCTTAGCTGTTCTCGTAGGCTTAACCCAGCAGTATCTGAGACCCAGACTCAAAACAACCGAGGGTCCCGCGAAGGGAACCGTTTTGGAAGTTAAGGAGGAACCCGGTCTAGGCATTACGGTCAATGTGATTATTTACGATGGCATACTTCAAAAGGGCGACCTCATAGTGGTTGGCGCCAAAGAAAAACCGATTGCAACCAACATTCGCGCAATTCTCCTGCCTAAGCCTCTGGATGAGATAAGAGACCCTCGAGACAAATTTTCGTCGGTTGATTCTGTTTCTGCTGCGGCTGGAATAAAGATTGCGGCGCCGAATCTTGAGGAAGCCTTGGCTGGTGCGCCTTTGTATGCGGTTCCTTCTGAGGCTCGTCTTGAAGAATATGTGGATTTGGTTTCTGACGAGGTTGAGAAAATCAAGATTGCCACTGACGTAGACGGCGTTGTCTTGAAAACCGACGCCTTGGGGTCTCTTGAGGCGATTGCCGAGAGCTTGAAACGGAACAATGTTCAGATAAAGGTGGCGGATGTGGGTGATGTCTCTCGCCGTGACGTCACCGAAGCTGTCGTAGTTAAAGAACATGAACCACTTAATGGAGCTATTTTAGCCTTCAACGTTAGAGTGTTGCCAGACGCCGAGGAGGAAGCGAGAAATCGTGACATTCCCATTTTTAGGCACAAAATCATCTACCACCTCATCGATGAATACCTTCAATGGGTGAAAAAAGAGGAAGAGACCCGACTTAAAGAAGAATTCGACAGATTAGTAAAACCAGCTAAAGTGAAGTTTCTCCCAGGTTACGTTTTCAGGAAAGCTAAACCCGCAGTTATCGGCGTCGAGATTTTGGCTGGACGAATCAAACCGAAGTATGCTCTTGTTAAGGAAGATGGGCGGAACATCGGAGAGATTATGCAGATTCAGGACCGCGGAAAAGCGGTATCAGAAGCTGATGTTGGGCTGCAGGTAGCCGTTTCATTGAACAAACCCGTCGTGGGTCGCCACATCCACGAGGGAGATGTCTTCTATGTTAGGGTACCTGAAGCTCACGCAAAGATTTTGTTGACAAAGTTTCAAGGTCGTTTGACCCCCGAAGAAGTTGCAGCCTTGAACGAGTTTATAGAGATTATGAGGCTTGAGTCCCCTTTTTGGGCGGCTTAGCTTTGGTTGGGATGTTTGACGGATAAGTGATTCTCGCTCCATATATTTTATTAAGTCTTACTATATAATATGTTTTTGCCATGGAAACCATAGAAACTGGCTCCATCAGCCAACTCCCTATCGGAAGAACTAAAAACGGAGTAAACGTGAGGGCTAATGAAAACTAACTCTAAGTCAGAACCCATACCTGAAAAAAAAGCCTCGGTTTTCCGAGAGGTATACCCCATCCATGAGCCCTACGTCTACGCCGCAGTGGTTACCGAACCAGAAACCCAACGAATAAAATATGAATTAATCGAACCCACTCTCCTCAAAGAAGAAGAACAACAACTCAAAGAAATCAAAGAAATATTGGTTGAAGAAATCGATGTCAACCTCAAAGAAATCGGAACACGAGACAAGGCGGAAGAGTATCTAACAACGAAGATTCGCGAAGTCATCAAGGACTACCGCCTCAAAATCGATGAGGAAGCCGTGGATAAACTAACGTATTATATAATACGCGACTTCCTAGGCTACGGCAAAATAGACCCTCTAATGAAAGACCTTCTTATCGAAGATATCTCAGCAGACGGAGTCAACATCCCAATCTACGTTTGGCACCGAAACTACGAATCCCTCCCAACAAACATTCTCTTCAAAAACAGCGAAGAACTAAACTCCTTCATAGTAAGACTAGCCTATTTGGCGAAAAAAAACATCTCCCTCGCAATGCCGATACTTGACGCGTCCCTACCCGACGGCAGCCGAATACAACTGACCTACGGCGACGAAATCACCCGCCGAGGCTCAACTTTCACGATACGACGCTTCCGTGTCGACCCCCTAACCATTTCCGACCTAATCTCCTTCGGCACCCTCTCATCTGACATGGCTGCATACTTCTGGTACGCCATTGAAAATCGGGCATCCATTCTTGTATCCGGAGGTGTAGCCGCGGGAAAAACGACAGTACTCAACTGCTTTTCGATGTTCATCAAACCTGGACTAAAGTTAGTCAGCGTAGAAGATACTGCCGAATTAAACTTGCCCCATGAAAACTGGATTCCATCTGTTGCCAGAATAGGCTTCGGACACGATGAGAAAGGAGCCAGAACTGTCACGCTGTATGACCTGCTAAAGGCAGCTGTCCGGCAGAGACCCGACTACCTAATCGTAGGCGAAGTTCGGGGAGAAGAAGCCTACACCCTCTTCCAAGCCATGGCAACAGGTCACCTAGGAATGGGAACAATCCACGGCGAATCTGCAAGTTCAGTCATTCACCGCTTGGAATCAGAGCCAATGAACATTCCGAGACCTCTCCTAACAATGATTGATGCTATAACTGTTCAGCTGCGAACTGAAGTTAATGGAAAACCCGCCCGAAGAACTCGCACAGTGACAGAAATCGTTGGTTTAGACCCCAAGACAAAGGAACTGATAACCAACGAAGTGTATCAGTGGGACGCAAAACATGACACCTACATGTATTCGGGTCATAGCCATATCTTGGAAGAAAAAATGAACCGTAAAGGGCTTGATGAAAAAGAGGTTCTAGAGGAACTTAATCGAAGAAAAACAGTGCTAGACTGGATGGTGAAAAAGGGAATCCGCAAATACACCGACGTCGTTTCCGTCATCAGAGAATACTATACGGACCCCACCCGCATCTTTCGAAAAGCTAGGTTGGGGTCATCATGACTTCAAGCAAAGAGAGAAAGGGGCTAAAAAGAGCCTATCGCATCGTTGGAGGAGCAAACAGGTTCTTGTCATTATTCAAGGATTTGGATGTGAACCTGAAGAAGTCGGGGATGAGGATTAACTTCAAAGCGTATGTCAGCGCGGTCATTCTAACGAGTGCGCTGCTGTCTGCCTTGCTTATAATTTTCATTCCAGCGCTGTTGTACTTCATCTTCAACCTTTCTTTCCTTCAATCGCTTCTCTTTGGAGCAGGAGCAAGTTTACTTGCTGGAGCTTTAACCGTAATAGGTTTCTATTTTTATCCAATCTATCGTGCAGACAGTTTGAAGAGAGCCTTAGAAAATGATTTACCTTTCACCGTAGGGTATATGTCGATTTTAGCTGGGGCTGGCGTGCCTCCGGACTTTATATGGCGTTCCTTAGCCCAAATTGACACTTCCTTGGCAATTTCTAAGGTGGCAAGAACCGTAGTTCGGGACGTAGAGCTTTTTGGCTATGATGTCATTTCGGCATTAGAGACTACTTCTCATCGAACGCCTTCTGAACGATTTAAAGAGATGCTTGAAGGGTTTATCGGCGTTGTTCATTCAGGAGGAAGCTTAGCAAAATATCTCAGAAATCGAACACAGCAATACATGAAATTAAAGCAAATCGCACTGCGCCGCTTCTCTGACACCCTTGGAGTTTTAGCGGAGTTTTACGTCACACTGATGGTGGCAGGGTCCCTCATCTTCGTGGTGATGCTTGCGGTTATGGCAATGCTGGGAAGCGGGGGATTTGGACCCTTTGACTCTCGTCTACTATTACAACTTCTGACCTACATCGGCTTGCCTATTGGGTCAGTGATTTTTCTGATAATCTTGGATATGACTACGCCGAAGAGATGATTATGCCTAAAATCGAAAAAATTGAGAAGAAAATTGCGTGGATTGTCTCCGGTGCTGTAGGGGTAACTATCTGCGCAACGGCTCTCATCTTCCTTAAGGATAGCCCTCTCTTCGATGAATACATCCTATTGGCGATATTAGTCACCGTTTTTCCTCCTGCCGTCCTCGATTATGGGGATTATCGCTGGAAGAGGTCTATCGACAAACATCTTCCCGACCTCTTTCGAAGCATAGTTCAAGCCCAAAAAATTGGGATGACCTTGCCGCAGGCATTGGAGGAAGCATCCAAGAGAAATTATGGAACCTTGACTAAGGAACTGAAGAAGTTGGTAGCCCAGATGAGTTGGGGAGTGTCTTTCGAAGAGGCGCTCCAATCGTTAGGCAAGCGTGTTAATACAGCTTTAATAGGGCAAGCGATTCCCTTGATTCTTGAAGCTCAGCGGTCTGGAGGGCATGTTGAAAAGGTCTTTGATCCGCTGGAGAAATTTGTGCAGACAAACTTGACATTCGATACTGAACGTAAAACTCAGACAAGACCTTATCTTGCAATAATCTACGTCGCGTTCTTCGTCTTCCTCTTCACCATTATTATGCTCTTTAAATCCTTCTTTGTTGACGTGTCAGATTTCTCCACCACCCAGTTTGCGTTGATGGCCCCTGAGGAGGCAAGACGTATTTTCTTCCATATGAGCGCTATCCAAGCCTTCTTTGGGGGTCTCGTGGCTGGAAAAATGGGTGAAGGAACAGTTGGTGGCGGTCTGAAGCACAGTGTTATTCTTTTGGCTTGCGGATATCTGACCTTCAAATTTATAGTGTAATGGTGAAGAATATGAGAAAACTATTGCGGAACAGGAAGGGAATAACCCCTGTTTTGAGCAGTCTCTTATTGACGGTCATTGCGGTGGCTGCTATGTCGATTGCTGTTACAGCTACCTATGTTATCACAAATAATCTTCATGACAACATGGGTGAACGCTTCATCGTTGAGGATGTTTGGTTTACAACAAATCAGGTTTCATTGTATATTCGCAATGTGGGCAAGGTTTCAATCAGTATAGCCGCCGTGTATGTCGATCAGACATCCCAATCGTTTACACCTCTTGAATTGGAAGAGGGCAAGCATGGTTGGTTAAACGTCACTTACAGCTGGAGCTCAGACTCCGCTTACGAAATTAATGTTGTAACCCGGAGGGGAACCAAGGTTGTGGACTATTACACGTCGCCGGTTTAAAAAGAATCGAAGGGGCATCAGCAACATAATCGTCATAGTGCTTAGCCTAGTGATTATTCTAGCCATAGTCTCCAATATTGTCTTGTGGAGTTATGAGCTGAACCAGCATGACTGGGAGAAAATGAAAGAGGAAGCAAGCATCACCAATGTTGAGCAGGTCACTGGCTCTTCTTGGTTTGGAGCTCAAAGCGAATATACCCTGAACACAGGCATCCATGTAAACGGTACTTATGCGGATACACAGGCTGTTGACGATGTTTTCGAGAGGTTCATGGAAGCTTCAGTTGCGCCTTACAACCCTTCAGAATATAGTCTTGGTGGCTCAACGAGCTGGATTTCAGGAAGCGTTCCAGATTTGGCGTCAGATGACGAGGCTTACATGACTTTCAGAAGCTATTCCTCAGGAACTGATACGGCAGATTTTGTAGATGATAACACATCTAACGTAGATTCCAGTGCGGACAAAGGTACACATTCAAACTTTGCCAATCAACAGGCTGGACCGGACTCGGTTTATGACATTTTAACAGAAGAAAATGCAGGTGGAGGTTCTGCTACCTTCGGAAAAACGGATATCGGTGGAACAAGTTATGGTTCCAGTGGCTATTTGGAAGCAAGCAGGTATCAATGTGGACAGGATGGTACAGTAACGCAAATAACTCTTTATCTTACAGGTGGTTCATTTGGAAGATATGCTAGAGCTGCAATCTATAGTGACAACAGTGGTGCTCCGGGCAGTCTCTTAGGTGAAAGCAGTTCACAAGAAATCGCAAGTAGTGGATGGCAGGTTTTCACTGGATTTAATGTTCCTGTTTCAGCAAGTACATATTATTGGCTGGCATTTCAAATGAGCACCAGCTACCTTCAGTGGCGCTATGATAATGGAGCGTATAACCAACACGCTTACCGATCCTATAGTTATGGTTCATTTCCCTCATCTTTTGGCACACCAGGTTATAGTGCTTTTGAACAGAGCATTTACGCAACTTCCTCATCCGCAGCCAACTATGAACTTGATTTAGAAGCCCAATGGACCAATGTTGACTATTATGAAACTAACGAAGAATTATGCATCTACTTTGATAGCGAAACTACAGGAAGTAACACCCATTCTTTGGATGCTACAGGCGGATACATGCGAGTTGGCAATGGAACTCCTGACTGGGGCTCTACAACGGGAACGATTTCATTCTGGGTTCAATGGGACACAGTTGATGGCAGACCATGGGGTCAACATGACAATATGGAAACTAGATTTTCTGGAACAAATCTTGTTCTTGACTGGGGCGGCACCAGTTCGCTAACGAGTAGCACAAGCTTCACATCTGGAAAATGGTACTTCATTGCAATCGTCTGGGATGAGTTCAGCAATGATCTAATTTTGTATGTGGGCGACGAGGATAGCGCTCCCACAGTGGATGCATCTACTGGTTCCTGGTTTTCAGCAGTTTCTACCATAGGTGTTACACAGAACAACTTCATGAATTCAAGGGCTGGTTTCTATCAGGTGGATGGGCGCGGAGACGACTTGAGGTATTGGAACACTGACAGAAGCTTAGCGGCGATACAGAGCGATTACGACACTGAGCTCACAGGCTCCGAAACCAATCTGCGATCCTACTTCAAACTAAACAACAACTTCGACGATATAGGACCAGACAACAACGACGGTTCAGGCTCCGGAAGCTACTCCTTCTCCTCCAGCGTTCCCTTCGGCGGCTCGCCAGCCGAAAACCTTCGGGTAGACGTTTGGACTGGCTCATCATGGCAAAACATTTTCACAGACCTCACAAACGGATGGAACAACGCATCTGTCTCCTCCTATCTAGACTCATCAACATTCACAATCAGATTCAAAGGAGGCACAGAAACAAGCGATACCACCCAAGACAGCTGGAACATTGATGCAACGCTACTACATGTCTGGTCCATTGAATACACCCTAGAAGTTGAATTCACGGGTTCAAGCGACGCAGAAGATTGGAGTCAGCTAACTTGGACAGCGGACAGCGCATGGACAACGGGTTCAGTTAATGTTACAATGCAACTATATAATTTCACCCTTGGAGCTTATCCGACAAGCGGAGACGGATACATAAATTACCTGTCAAGCGCCACAGCAGACACAGATGAGACCAAAAGCCAAACCATAACAGAGAATCCCACCCAGTTCAGAAACGCCACAAGCCAGTGGAAGATGAAAATTAAGGGAGTAAAAACAACTGCGACAAGCTTCGACTTCAAAGCCGACCAGATAGAACTAAGCCCCGAAAACTACCAACTTGACATGAATGGAGCCTTCACAATAGACACGTCCACATACTCATTAGAAGACATTCAAGCAGTTGAGATACAGTTGAGGTATAGGGCTGATGACTCTGCAGAGGATTGGTATCTGAAAGCCTACAACTGGACAGCATCCACCTACAGCTACAACGGCTTCAACTCCACCTCAGGTCACACGCCGACAACAGGATGGGATTACTACGCCGTGAATTTCACAGACGTATGGCAAAGCTACGTCTATAGCAACGGTACAATAAATATCAAACTTGTTGACTCAGGCGTCGATAGCAACCAAACATCTGTTGACATAGATTTTCTGGGAGTTAGAGTAATAATGGACGGAACACAATTCACTTTCAAAAATGATGGAAGCCTAACACTCCATCTGGTCTCACTATGGATAACCAACTCGACAAATCACCAACGTTATGACATAAATGTTTTTGTAAATTCGGCAGATACCAAAAATTACCTTCGCACAGACATCTCTCTGCCAGCAGGCAGTTTCAGCGTTAAAGTTGTAACCGAGCGGGGAAACATGGCAGTCTATTCAGGAAGCTAATTATCTTGCTATGCAAGCCTTCAATGCGTTTATTGCTGCATCCTGATCTTTGGCTTCAACCAAATCTATCTTATAAAGTGCCGCTAATTTCCTCCCGTTCTCACTCATCTTTGGAATCGCAACAAGACAAGCCTTGTCAGGAGTAGCATCAAAAATTTTAGCGAACATAGAGATCACAGACTGCTCAGATACCACACCATCCGTGGAAGTTGCAAGATCAATCGCGGTTGTGTTTCGCTTCTTTCCAGTAGAGACTGCGGTTACGTCAAACATGTGACTGGCTCCAGATTTTCCGTTCAAGAAACCGGGACTCTCTACTTCGAATCCAAGACCATCCAAAAATTCCATTATCGGCGCAATTAGAATCCAACCAATTGTCGCCTCTTTTTTAGCATCAGAGGTTAAACTGTAGGAGTAGACGCCTTTGTAAAGTGCTTCATCAAAAGTGAAGCTTTGTTGGCATTCACGGCAAAAGTGGGCTGGAACCGGAATGTCAAAGCTTTTGCCACATTGATTACAGGTACACCATACTCCTGCTCTGTGATAGTCCAAATCAGGATTGGTTAATTCTTTGTGGCATCTAGGACAAACTAGTTTGCCTTCTTCCTGAAAATGGTCTTCAGTGTCAATATATCCACATTTTATGTGCTCAATCAAGGCACTCTTCTTGACATCGAAAGATTTGCAGTGGGGGCAGGTATAATGAATAGAAACGTTCGCTGAACTGCAAGACGGACAATAAACGATTTTGTCGTAAAGTTTCCTCTCCAGAACACCACCCTCAAATAGTTGCTGCAAAAATTCCCCTGTACTGGAGGGGTCTCCCACGATCTCTTCCACAATCGGATATCTAAAACCATACTTCGGATCGTAAATTGGATTCAATGCATCAAGCTTATCGCTCATAAACTTGTTGATAAGAAGCTGCACTTTATGATCTTTGTACAGCTTATGCAGTTCCTTTTTCGAAACTTTCGGCATTTATTGTCTCCTTTTCTGACTGCTACGTAAGAGGTCTGCTAAACCGCTTCTAGGATGTATGCTATGCTTCAAAGGCGTTTAAAATCTTATGGAGGCGTAATTTATACTTCGCATTCAGCTTTTCATTACACAGCATTATGATGCCCTTCTGCATGAAACAATTCATAAGAATTGCATACATTTTACATCCCAAAAAATGAGAAGCGCACCAAGGACCAACGTTTTCCGTATCATTTTACAGAGAAGAGCAAAATCCCATTATTATTTTACCAGAATACACTTAAGACCAATTGGACAGCGATGTTGCAGGGTGAAAAGGGAGAACAAGTCAAAATTAAATAAGAAGATTATTATCCTAATATACCTAAAGCAAGGCAAGTTAGAAGATATACTACCCCGAGGGAACTGATAATGACACCTAAAGAACGGAGAACCCGCTTAACCTTCAGGTGGACAGCGCCGAATGGACTGTTAACAATAGTCTTGTTTCTTGCTCTAGCTCTTATTTCCGAGTTCTTCATGGTCTCATTTTTCACGGTTGCAGGGCTAACGGAAGCTTTCGCCTTCAAATTTTTCACCATAACTGTCAGCCCTCTCTTTCATCTTCTTCCCCTCGGCGTCGTACTGGTCCTAGTCTCAAGCTGGATATACCTCACGAAATACTTAGCCATGGGGAGACGTGCAAAATCTCCAGCCAAGGTCTCACAAATCCGTCGAAGGCACCCAAGAAGGAGAAAAACACAAGTAAACTTCCTTCAAAGGATTATTGGCGCTATTAAAAACTTGTTCAGTCGCGTTGGCAGCTTTTTTCTTCGGTCTCGCGGTGTGTCATTTGTGCAGCGGCGGCTCTCTTTTGGCAGATTAGCCGTTGAAAGCACTGTAACTGTCTTAACGATCTTTCTGTTGTCAATTATTTTACTTGCTGTTTTGGTGTACCCTAATCTGTTCACAGATTTCGCGGTTAGATTTTACAATACAAACTCGGCTCTTCAGGGGTTTATGGTGAAAGTAGCTGAGATAGTGCAGGGAATCTTGGCTCCCATAGACGGAGGCTTGCGTGCCATAGCTCCCGGTTTCAGAAACGCCTTTGAAGGTCTCGTAGCATCGGGACACCAGTCCTTAACTGGGGGGGACCTGTTGGGGAGATATGTTTTCTGTCAGAATGCGGCTGCGTGGATTTCAGCCCTTGCCGCGTTAGCCTATGGAAAATATGGTTCCAAGACATATCGTAGCGGTAAATAGGTGAAGTTTTCAGCAGATATTTATGCAAAAGTGATAAAAACCCTTTACGCTCCTAAGAAAGGTTATGTCACACCCAGTCTTCTCAGTGATTACAACAGGAAGAGGCGAGAAAGATACAAGAGCCCTCGAAGAGACTTTCAGCAACTGGGAGATAGCGAAGAAGGTTTTTGAAGAAAAAAGAGGACATAGAAAAGCAATTGAGTTTTTGATTGTTGATGCAGGAGAAAACGCGGAGTTGCCTGAAATTGATGACTCCAAAATAATTTCTCCGGAAGAATATGAAAAGTATAGAGAGGAACTCTGCAAATCTGGGATAATTAAGTATTCATGGTGGGATTCTCCCGCCATAGGAAGGAATTTGGGATTCAAGCACGCCAAGGGAAGGATAATCGTTTTTCATGACATTGACTCCCTCTTTTCTACGGGAACCCAGAATGACGATGCCTACATATTTTCTGAATTGGACAGATACGAAAACTATTTTGAAGTGATGTATTCCGCTTTCAAAAGGAAGGATGTCGTCGCTACAGTTCCATCCTTGAGACCAAGAGACAGCCTTAAGCTGGGAAGAAGATTTGGAATCATGGGAGCAAACTTTGTGACACGTCTTTCCCTGAAGTTTCCAACTGTTAGAATAGGGGGAATTGCGGTGATTGGAGCCAGCGTTCCCGGATGTAGTATAGCCTTGTTGCGTAGTGTTGCCCGCAGGATGGCTAATAATGGAGGCGGACCCTATGACCCGGAGCTGGGAGTGGCTGAGGACCATAAAATTTCTAGGTTAATGGCGAGGCTTGGAAGAATTTCTTATGAACGAGGGGCTGGAGTTTTCACGAGAACTCGGAACAGAGTTAGTGACGGCCATGACATCGTCAAGTCTCTCGGTTATGCCATAAAGGGAGCCACATATTACTTATTTCCCGACCTCTTCAAATATCGCAGGCACTCCCTGACAATTTGAAGCCATCCAAAGGAGCAGATTCTGGTCGGAAACTCACGGTTTTTAATGCTGCATCTCAAGTTTTCTAATAGCTTCAAGAATAACAGCTTTGAGTCCGTGGATGCCAACCGCTTCCTTATTTTTGACTGGAAGTCCTGTGTGACAAGTGAATTCTTGTATGTCACTTTTGTACTCGTCTAAATTTTCAAGAGAATCAATTAGGATAACGCCCTTTAGGTCTCTAAACAGGTTTTTTATTCCCTCTTGATTCCAATCGAAGACTTGTTGGAACCATACGTTCTTTTCCACGTTTGAGGGCATCCATCCGGGAGAGAGATAGAAGTGATCGTTGTTTGGGTCTACCTGCAAAAGTCTTCCGTGACCGCCAAGCAGACAATCGATGCAGTTTAAGGCATCAACTTTCACAGCGTTGCTATACTTCTCAACTAATTTTTTGATTCTCGGATGGCACAGATCACCGTAAACCACCACTATTCCGTTTGACTCATGTTTTGAACATTCTTCAATAGCGGATGTCAGCTTTCTCTCCAGTTCGTCATAGTCTACGTGGAGACCAGCGTCCAAAAAATACGGTTTAACGCAAAGTGCCCGTTCCTCTACAAGTTTTTCTATTTCTTTCTTTAAGATGCCGCAGGAAATCAGGTAGGTTTTATGGTTGCGCAATTTTTGATTCTCTCTATCTTTCCAGTTTAGAAATCCATTCATCCAGTTTTTTTCTGGCTTCTTCGTCGCCCATTTGCTCAAAGGGATGTTTCATTAGATAGGCGGAAGCGTAAGTTAGGTTGCCGCTGATTCCTTTGTCGAGAGCTAGTTGTGCGCATCTTATTGCGTCTACTGCTATTCCTCCAGAATTGGCTTTGTCGTCTACGTCTAACCTGACTTCCATGTTGAAGGGGATATTTGCGAACATTCTTCCTTCGATTCGGATGAAAGCCAGTTTGGTGTTTCCCAAGAAGGGGATGAAATCGCTGGGTCCTATGTAAATATCCTTGTCAGCCAAGCGTTGTTTCTTGGGTATCAGACTTTGCACTGCCTCTGTTTTCGATATCTTCTTGCTCTCCAACCGCTCCCGTTCAAGCATGTTTGCGAAGTCTGTGTTACCGCCGACGTTAATCTGATAGGTTCTATCTATCACTGCCCCCCGGTCTACGCAGAGTTTGGCAAGAGTTCGGTGGGTTATTGTTGCTCCGATTACCCCTTTGACGTCGTCTCCAACAACTGGAAGCCCCTTATCTTCGAACCTCTTCATCCACACTTTGTTTGACGCGATGAAGACAGGCATGCAGTTGATAAAGGCGCAGTTTGTCTTTAGGGCGATGTCTGCCCAAAATTCTGTGGCTTTCTGGCTCCCCACAGGCAGATAGTTAATTAATATTTTTGCCTTTGTGGCTTCTATCTCTTCTATCGCTTCTTTTTCAAGTTCTTTCGGTTTTTTTGACTGTTTGATGGGATTAATCATGCTTGCAACGTAGATTCCTACGCCGTCGAGGATGGGGCTCTCTTTCACTTTTCTGTTGGTACAGCCGGAGGCGCTATCAACCCACTTAACGTAGTTCGGATCTGAGAAAACGGCTTCGCTTAAAGGCTTACCTACCTTGTTTTCACCTACATCGAAGGCAGAAACAAAGTTGATGTCTTCTATGCTGTAGCCGCCAATCTTCTCATGCATCAGCCCCAGCTTCTGAGTTTTGTTTCGCTTGTAGTATTCTATTCCTTGGGCAAGACCAGCGAAACAGTTGCCTACACCAACTACTCCAACCCTAATTTTTCCCATGACATCACATTCTTTTGTACTCTCAGCAATTTGAAAAGTTGGATTTATAGCTTTGTTTGTTTCGAACCAAAAGAGCAGGTGTGAGAAGTTAAAACTTTCGCATCATTCTAGTCAACGCAAGTTTAGGGTTTCTCGTCTGATTTCCAGAGGCGTTTCTCGTAGGCTGATTTTGGACGAAATTTTCCTCGGTACTTTCGGATGGAGGCTTTTCTGCGGGAAATGTTTTGGAGTCTAGCTTGAGCAATGGCTATGCGAGTCAAGGATGGTTTCTTGGTTTTTCTTGGTTTATACTCTGGGAGGGCGACGAGGGCGGAGGCTCTCTTACGTTTGTGCTTCTTTTCAGGACTTAATACTTTGGGGCGGGTGAAAATCACGGTTCCTTCTTCCAAGTTTACCTCCTTTACTTTCCAGCCTATGCTGAGCCAAGCTTTGCCCTGAGACGAATTAGGGTTCGTCCACCATTCTGAATTTTTGTGGGCGGATGCTGGAAGGTCTTTGCCGATTATCCCTTCTATTCTAGAGAACTGGAGTTTAACCCATCTTGTCCATTCGGCTTTTCGTGACAGATACAGGGTGAGGGGGGTGTATTTGCCCTTGAAGGTTCCTTTGGGGGACACGTATCTTCTGGCGCAATTGAGGCAGATGAGATATTTACCCTCCACCAAGTCTTCGGTTATGCAGCTTTTGCAGAAGAGTCGTTTACAGCGGAAACAGCGCAATAGTTTCGAGGGCGGCATGGTTCGCTTGCATAGGCTGCATTTTTCCTCTGAACTTGGAGGGCGAGGTCCACCTATGGGATAAATAACATCTCGCACAGAACTCAACGCCTACTGGATGATAAAACAAAAAGGAGTCGATAGAAGATAAACGTAACTATTACCGAGTTAAACTTGTCTTTTCAAGCTGTAAATTTTTTTATATTTCTTTCTAGGTCAGAGGTAGATGCAAGCAATTTTTTGGTGGTAAGTTTTAATCCCAAAGCTAAATGTGAAATCTGGTCTGCAGGCAAAAGTTTAATGCTTTCCGAGTGTATTTTATAGTTATGCCTCTAGACGTTAAAACATTCACATTGTTTCCTGCATTTCTGTTATTTGTGTTATCAGCATTAGTGGCTTACATGACACTCGAGATGATTGGTCTTTCTGCTCGGAAAACGCTTCTTACAGTCGCTACGGCTATGTTCTTTGGGGGCTTACTTTTGGTAGGCTTTTGGATTATTGTTGGGATAGTCCAGAGAGGCTCCGAGAACCTTTAGAGTATATTTGCAGCAAGTCACTTTTTAATTTGTTTAACGCTCGCTCACTGTTCCATATGTCTCACTTAATCTGAATCTAGCGCGCATATTGGTTGTCTGTTGATGGCTTATTTAGTTGCTGTTCAGGGTAGTCAACGCTCAAAATGTTGGAAATTTGAATTGATACCGTATACGCGTTCTACTGTTGCAAAACAATCTTTAAATAAAGATATGAATATGGTTTAGTGAGATATACGATAATCCATTTCAAAAAGAGGGAAGAACCAACTTGAAAGTAAAAGTGCTGGTGCCGCCTTGAAGAGGGGCTTTCCATGAATAATACGTTGCTTCGAAAGATACGTCGGCTCATCTCTGATAAGCGTGGTGTAAACGCAATAATTTCAAGTGTTATGTTGTGCAGCGCCGTAATAGCACTTGGTTTTATAGTATTTGCTTATACACAACACCAAGCAGTGGAGGCTAACATTCGATATGCTTATAATACGAGTGACAACATAGCCAAAATACAAGAAAAATTAGCTTTCGAGCACATATACTTCAACAGTAGCTTAAATGAATTAACCGTTTTTTTAATAAATTGTGGAAAAAGTGATGACGTAGTTTTAGACAGGGCATATCTGACTAGCGATTCATTGTACCAATCATTTGAAAATATTGAATTGAAGTTGCTCAATGGTACTGTTTCTCAGGGTTTGGATGCTCAAAAGGAAGGATTCTTCCAATTATCTACTGACCTTACCGAAGACACCAGCTATTCCATCCGAATTGTAACAACAAGAGGAAGATATTTTGTCACAACCTTCATTGCTTAAAAAATCCATCAAAAAAAATTCCAGAGGGGTTTCGGGAATTCTAGCGACAATATTCCTAGTCATTATCATCCTTTTTCTCTATTCTCAAGTTTACATTTTTATTCAGAATGAAAATGCTCGATTTGAGGCGGGGGCAAGAGAAGCAAACCAAATGGATGTAGACTCGGATCAGGAAAAACTTTCTTTTTCAAATCTCATTTATGTGAACGAAGAAGACAAGGTTTGTCTTCAAACACAAGTAACAAACGAAGGACCAGTTTCAGTTGAAATCGTCACGCTTTGGATAGTAGACCTAACAACTCAGAATTATGGCTACAATGACACCATTAATTTCTACTTGGAAGTTGGGAAGACACTGGAGCTTACGGGGTCAAATGCTCCATTAGTTTCGATAGAGGATTTATCTTCTTCAAGTAAATTTACTTCTTGGTTTATCACTGCTCGCGGAAATCGGATTTCTATTGAAACCCTACAAAACGTAGTCGTTGCTAATGTTGCAACAGGTTTAGGGGCTATTGGACTTAATTTCGACGAATTTCGATTTTTCACTTATGAAACACCCAGTAAGTTAGCAAACTTTCCGTTGGGTAATAATGGTTTTAACGTTCCCAAAGGTGAATATATTGCATTTGGATGTTATCTGACTAACTTTGACCCCCAAGAGCGGTTAATAAAACTTGATTCCCATTCGCTTCTTTTTCAACCTGGAAGATCTGGAGTTAATGAAGGGACATGGTATATAGTAAATGTGGACACTGATGGTTCGATATTAAGCACTAGTATAGGGTCATTTGTGGATATCACTCTAAACTATGGCGAAGAAAAATTGATCGTTTTTGCCTCCAAATTCGATATAGGAATTGGGAATTTTGATCGGTTAAGAACAGCTAATGCTGTGGCTACAGTCTCAACTTCTCTTCTGTTACATGGAACAATAGGTTCCGCCCCATTTGCTCAAAGTATACCCTTTGTTGCATTATTCTACTATTAGCAAAAAAAAGATTGCAACGGTATGTTGTGTGGTAACAGTCGCCCTTTAACTAATGTATGGTGTAGGTTTTTCCTGGTATTCGGGTCCCCATTTCAAAAAATAGTTATCTGGATTAGGCCCTTTAACCATAGTAATCTCGGTGCATCCGGCTTCTTTGGCGTGAGTGTAATTCTCTAGCAAATTTTGTAAGAGCTGCTCGCTCCAGTCACACAAGATAGATGCTTCATTATTGTTTTTATCTTTCGCTAAGAGGCGTAAGAAATAATCCCCTACTTGGAGTTGTTTGATGGGACAGGACTCGTCTGTTTTTTCTATTATCTGAATCGTGTGAACTCTGAAATGGTTTCTTCCATCTTTGATGGTTAGGTGGATGCTGTTTCCTACGTAGGTGTTCATGAATTTTTTCATCAGATTTTTTTTCAAGGAGATACACCTCTGGCTGGATTGATTTACTCGTTCTGTGAGGATATAAAGGATGTTCTGGAAGTGGATATATATCCAGAATCTTGAGATATAACATTTGTGCTAGATATGTATATAGAATCTTAAGACATAATACTTATATCTAAGTTCTACATAAATACATATCAAAAAAGTAGGAATGATAAAAATGGCGAGACAAAGATTCGCAAGTAACCGAGAAAAAATCGAGTCGTTCGCACGAGCCGCTAAACCCTCCGTCGTGGCGGTGGGCATCGGCGGAGCAGGCTGCAACATCATATCATGGGTCAAAGAACGGGGCGTAGCTGGAGGAAGACTTGTTTCAATGAACACAGACGCGAACCATCTGACCATAAGCAAAGCTGACAGCATGATTCTGATAGGCGAAAAAGCATGTCAAGGAGTCGGATGCGGGGGATACCCGAAACTAGGAGAAAAAGCAGTGAACGAAAGCATGGGTGAAATTATGGAGGAAATCGATGATGCAAACATCATATTTCTCTTAGCCGGTTTAGGTGGAGGCACTGGAACCGGCGGTATCATGGCACTGGCAGAGAACCTCCGCGCACAATTCACTGCAAAAAGGTCCCCGCATCTGATTATAGGTGTAGTCACCCTCCCCTTCGAAATCGAAACAGCGAGAATGCAGGTGGCGAAGAAGGGGATTCAGCGACTTAAATCAGCATGTGACACCGTTGTTGTAATCGACAATAACAGACTCATCAAGCTCTTTGGAAACCTGCCTATGACAGAAGCTTTGGGAGTAGCCAACACAACCGTGGGAAAATTCGTTAAAGGGATAACTGAAACAATCACCACAGCAAGCCTAATCAATCTGGACTATGCAGACATGCGCAGCGTCATGGCAGGCGCTGGAATCGCCTCCATAGGAATCGGAGAAGGAAAAGGAGAAGGCAAAGTTGAACAAGCCGCGGACAGAGCCTTGAACGGGCGCCTCCTCGACATAGAAGACGTAACCAAAGCCAAGGGAATGCTGATACACGTTTCAGGCGGAGAAGACATGACCCTAGAAGAGGTCCACCACGCGGGCGAGTTCATGAAACGTTCAATCCCACCAAAAGCAAAGATAATCTGGGGAGCAAGGGTAAGCAAGGGACTTGAGGGAACCGCCAGCGTCATGGCAGTCCTCACAGGCGTAGAAAGCGCATTCCTCCAAAAACGACAAAAACATCTAGGCCCAGTCAAACTCCCATTCTGATAGACGCTACAACCAAACGCACGCAAAAACACATTTTCCTAGACCCGCCGCTAACTTCTGGCGGGATTTTTTTGTACAAACAAAGCAGCAATAACAAATTCATAATTTTCGTGCGCGTACGCGTGAAAACAGGAAAAAGCTGTTTTTCAACAATACGCTGTTAATAGGCTCCAAATATAATCAGGGAAATGGTGCGGGGAGTGGGATTCGAACCCACGAACCCCTACGGGACAGGCTCCTGAAGCAACCGCGCCGCTTCTACAGCGACTCTGCGCCTTTGACCTGGCTCGGCGACCCCCGCCCCTTTGTTTCAAGGCATAATTCTTCCTTAAGTGTCTTTTCGCTTACATTGAAACTTAAAAGCTTAGAGAAACAGTCAGCATATAGGCGTGAGAGTTATGGATTGGCTGGAAATAATACAGGAATGCTCACAAAAGATGAGAAAGCAAGTTCTTCCCTTTTACGGCTCTCCAGAAGCAGCCATCGGCTTCGGCGTCGGAGCCGGCGGCGACACTATGAAACAGATTGATTTGGCTGCCGAAAAAGCGCTAATAGAGTGCTTAAGCAAGCATGAAATCTCCTGTACCCTTGTCAGCGAAGAGTCTGGAATAAAGAAGATTGGAGCTCAACCCTCTGAATATTATGTTGTAACAGACCCTGTGGATGGTACAACCAACGCCGTTCGGGGATTACCCTTCAGTGCTACGGTCATAGCAGTCTCGAAGGGACCTTACCTCAAAGATGTGGAGACGGCCCTCGTATCCGACCTCTTCCACAACATAACCTACACGGCACAGAAGAACCAAGGCGCCTTCAAAAACGGAGAAAAAATCAAGCCCTCAGAAACATCATCCATAGAAGAAGCAGTCATCGGCGTTGACTTAAACACCTTCAGAATAGGAGAACTTCAGACCAAACTGGAAAGACTCTTCAAGAGGGGGAAACATTTCCGCCACTTTGGAGCCAACGCCCTAGAAATCTGCTACGTTGCAGACGGCTCCACAGACGCCTTCATTGACATCCGAGGAAAACTGCGGGTAACGGACATGGTCGCCTCCTACATCATACTTCAGGAAGCAGGAGGAATCATGGTCACACCAGAAGGAGAAGAACTCAACGTTCCTTTGGCACCTACCCAACGGTTATCCTTCATCGCAGCCTCAAACAAAAGAATCTACGAAGCTATCCGAGAGTCACTTACCTAGACCTTACAACACTCCAGTTTTTAACAGAGAAGCAGCTATTTAGATTCAGGAGACCCATCACACGTTGACGCAGATAGAGCCCGTGCAGCCACATCCAGCCCTGCTTCTACAGAACGACTCTGACCGAACCCTAGTGGTCTCAGACCTTCACATAGGATGGGAAAGACTGCTAAGCCAAAGGGGAATCCATGTTCCATCCCAAACTCCAAAAATCAAGAACATACTGCTACAGCTCATCAAAGAGTGCAAACCCACACGCCTAATATTTCTGGGAGACGTAAAAGACGCCATAGCAAAAGTAGAAATGGAAGAGTGGCGCGACATCCCAGACTTCTTCGAAGCCATAAACAAAAAAGTCTCAGACATTCAGGTTATTCTAGGAAACCACGACGGAAACCTTGAGCCCCTCCTTCCTGAAACCATAAAAATTCTCCCTCCCACAGGCGCCATTTTTGGCGATGCCGGACTCTTCCATGGACACGCATGGCCTGCACCGGAACTCCTAGGATGCAGAAGCCTAGTTACAGGTCACGTCCATCCCACAGTAGCCATCCGCGACCCCATGGGCTTCAGGATGACAAGACAGGTTTGGGTTAAGGCACCATGCGACGGGGAGCAGCTAGCGAAATCGCTCCTCAACCATTTAGGCGCCAAAGAGAACGAGAATGGTCTATCTTCCACACTGAATAGCCAGTTTGGAGTGAAGATTAAGGTTTCACAGCTTTTCATAATGCCTTCCTTCAACCAATTTCTTGGAGGCAGACCAATCAACGAAAGAAAGAAGAGGGGCGCCTTTATAGGTCCAGTTTTGCGCTCAGGAAGCGTCAACCTGAACGAGGCAGAGGTGTATCTGCTGGACGGAACCTTTCTAGGAACAGTCAACCAATTGAAAGCGCTGAGTTAACCCATGCACAGAGAAGTTACGTCATTTATAAAATAGATTCAGAATACTATTCAAGCGATGGAGAGCAACAAATGAAGACGCCTAAAGAAATCAAGGTACTCGAAGACGTTTGCAAGGAAGCAAAGACCAACGGTGAGGTTACTGGCAAACAGCTAACCCAGCTTTCAGAAGCCCTTGGTTCACGGTTCACTAAGGCATGGGAGGCTCTAAAGGAGGAGAGAGTTAAGAAATACATTTTCAGCCCCAGCGGCAGGATCGTTTGGATAGTCGTAGGCAGAGAGCGGGAATACCAGATTATGCCAGCCGCGGGCTTCTGTTCTTGCGACGATTTCTACTTCCGCGTAATGGACCGCGAAGTACACATCTGTTACCACCTCATCGCCCAGAAGATAGCAGATGCTTTAGCATGGTTTGACAAGATCGAAGAAGATGACGAATCCTACGACTTCCTCATGAAGGAGTGGAAAAAGGTTGCATCTTAAAGAGGGTTAGCTGAGGCTCCCGCACAGGGCAATCAAAGAGAGAAAAAATGAAACTCCAAAGGCTACTACTGCTATTGCTTTTGGTTAGGTTTCATTTTTCCCATGCTGGAGCCTTCTCAGCCCCCATTTTCCGATGATGCTTTACTCCCCATAAAAAAAAGGGAGGGAAATTGATGGTTTATTTTCGTCTTCTGAGTACCCAGTAGGCACCGACGCCTATGATGGCTGCTACGCCAACGGCTGCGATGATGAGCACTTCTGTGGTTATGACAGGTGCTTCAGTCGGCACTGCTGTAGGCTCTTCAGTTGTTGGTGGCGCGGTTGATGGCTCTTCAGTTGTTGGTGGCGGTGCAGTTGTTGGTTCTTCAGTTTCCATTGGCTGTCCAGCTGATGGTGCTGGACCCACTGCCATGTAGGTTGAAGCAGATGAGCTTCCATAAGATGCAGTTCCCTCAAATTCGGCTATGATGAGGTAGTTGCCTTCAACCGGTGGAGTCCAACTCGTTCCGAAATTACCCCACATGTCGGTTGTAACTGTGTCTATGTCTTGGTAGTTGCCGTTCGGGTCAATAGCATACAGTTTCACGGTAACTCCTTGTACATCGGTGGGCATAGGCTTCTGCATATACAGGTATTCCATCCACGGACCCATGCTCTCGTCAGCAACGGCTGGAGTTTCAGGTTTGCCCGGTGACATGTCCAAGACTGTACCCTCTACCATCACGCTGGAGCCTTTTGCCGTTACCTTTGGTGTCGCTGTAACTGTTGTTTCGCTCGGTCCCTTGCCGAAGGTGTATACTTGTCCATCGAGGGAATTGAGTGCCGTAAGGATGCCGTCTGAAATAGCACCATGACGTATCCATCCGGATACGGTCCATAATAGGTCTCCGGTGTCTGCATTAAAGCACCATAGTTTGCCGCCTCTCCACGGAACTGAGTCGGGTGAGTGTTCATCGTTGGTTATGTATATCTTATGATCGGCAATGTTGAAACCGGCATAACTGGGCCAGGTGCCGAATATAGTTTCAAAGCCTGCGTTTCCAGAGAATTGCTCCCATTCTAGGGAGCCGTCGGTAAGGTTAATGGCGCGGATGTATCCATCGTAGCCTTGTATGTAGAGTTTGCCGTATGCTATATGGTGCATGTAGGTGTAATATGCCCATCCACTCGTCGAGATAGGGTCGGTTACCCATAGCTCTTGCCCTGTGGTAACATTGTAGCCCCGGATTCGCAGCGTGGGACTGTCGAATATGGTGTAGACTCCGTCTCCGATATTATTGCTGTAAAAAACGCGACCTTGAATGTTTGTTCGGTTTTGGGTCCATAAATGATTAATTGAGGTTGGGTAGTTTCCAGCTTGGTCTTTCGTTAGTGTTGTGGGATAAGCCACTTCTACAATTGTGCCTGGGTACTCGGTGTATTGGCTCCAATCATGGACAGTCTCCCAAGACGCGAGTATGACTCCATCTTCTAAGCTGATTTTATTAATTGCCTGTTCGCCTGGTATGTCCGGTATTGAGACGTTCCATTGAATTCCTCTTAGCCCGTTTACAACCGACCCTTGGATAAGATTGTACCTTTCTGGATAATATATGTTCGATGGGAAACCCCCCAAAGCCAGAGTTGAGTTCCACAGAACCAACCTATTGTTTATGGGGTCAAGCGTGTAGGATAGAAGTTCACCGTTTGGACCAAATACTACTGCGTTTTCTTGTAGGTCAAGCATTGGGACATTCGTAATAGTCAGTACATATCTTCCTGTGAATGCGTCATACATTTTCCACGTCGACATACCTGCCTCGTCTGGCGGGCTGACCTCCCATAAGTGTGCGATGAGCCCATGCTCGTTGGGGTTTTCGATGTCAAATAATTGAGCAAACATTATGATAGTGTTGTTCATGTACCAAATCTCTTCTCCAGTGTATAGGTCTAGGCAGTAAGTACCGTAACCTATTTCGCCGAAGGGGTCAATGCTGCCGCCAGCTGAGTCGCCATAGGAATAGGGTCCGTGATCCACGTAGATGATTCTTCCGTTAAGGATTAATGGGTTGTAAAACTGCTCGTATGATAGCCCTGTGTAGTAGATTTTGTCACCATATTGTCCTCCACCTATTCCTCCGAAAATTATGGGTTTATTCCATAGTATGTGGGGGCTGTTCGGTGCTGAGGTGTAAGGAGCGAAAGCAGTGTCGCCACTAAAGAAGCGACTGGGGCGATCGTATTTTCTCATCAGCCAGTTATCGGCAATTTGATACCATCCCTTGTTCTCGCCGTATATTGGGCGTTCCCAGTAGTCAGCGTCGGTGGGAAGAGGGACAGCTGGATAGGCTTCTATTTGGTCCTGCTGAACGGTTAGTTCGAATATTGCACTAGCGCTGGGTTTAAACCAATACTCATAGTCGGTGGTGTTTATCCATTGTCCGGGAAAGAAAGTTTGTAATTTGTAGGTTCCTGTCTGCGTGGGTGTGTAGTAAAAGAATGCGTTTGACATTGCATATGCCGTATATGGTCCGCTGGTGTCAATTGTTCCATCAGGTGCGGTAATGTTTACCATAAGGCCAGTGAAATGCTCACCCCCAGCTACGCCTGAGGCTGTAGGCGAGACTTTGTCAATCTGAGCTGTAATAATTACCTGTTGGTTAATGCCTACAGGGTTTGGGGAAGCCATTGTGAAGGCGAAGGTATCGACTTCCAGAACTGTAGCATTAACGGATGAAATGCTTGTTATCAATGCAACAGTAGTCAACACTAGAACTAAAGCGATAGACATTGCTTTTTTACTTCTTGTTACTCTTGCTATGTTTGCAATAGAAATTTTCGACATTTTTTTTCACCAAATTTTTGGTTATTCTTCCCAGTTGTATTTAACTTTTTTTATATTCGCAGCTTATAGAGAAAATAATTAACTTAATTTCTAATACAGGTTAATTTTTTTTGAATTATATTCAGAAAATAGCAACTCTCAGAACATTATGTTTATTTACAAGTTGGATTTACTGTTCCAGAGGTGTTAAGCATAACTTCTGAAGAAATCGACGAAATCGACATGAAGATTATAGCCGCTTTGACAAGAGATGCACGTACAAAACTGATAGACATTGCAGAAGATTGCAGCATATCCTCCAGTGCAGTTTTGAAGAGGATTCAAAAACTGAAAGCCTTAGGAGTAATCGTTGGCACGAGCGTGGTGGTCAAGCAGGACATGTTTGGATATTCACTCAAAGCAAGTATAGGTATGGTCGTTGACAACACTAAGGAAGACCAAATCGCTGAAAAGATCCGAGCTTGCCCGAACGTAATTGTTTGTTTCAAATGTATCGGCAAATACAACATGTGGGTTTTTATGATCGCACATGATATGGATGAATTAAATAACGTAACACAAAGTATAAGGGACCTCTCAGGGATAAGGGATTTCGTTACCAACATCTGGATTGGGGATCCCGTATTCAACCAAGGAATCCATGAACCCACTAGCACCACGAATCTAGTTTCAATTGATAAAACCGACCTTCGCATAGTAAAAGAACTGATTGAAGATGCCCAAATGCCTTTTATGAAAATTGGAGAGAAACTGGGCATTTCACCATCAACTGTTAGAAAACGGTACTTGAGAATGAAAGAAAATGGAGTAATCCAGAATTGTTCAATCCTAGTTGATCGCTCAAAACTGGGATACCAAGGCACAATGCTCTTGCTGATAGCCAACCTGGCAAACGCGCATACGAAACAGATAATTAATGCTTTAAAAAAAATTCAGGACATAATTATAATCACCCGAGTAATGGGAGATTTTGACATTTTCGCCGTTACGATAGTCAAAGACTTGAAACATGTTGCTGAGATAGTGAAACGCGTAAAAAAAATCCCTCAAGTGGAGCGATTAGAAGCCGTACTCCTAACCCATACGTATTTTGCTTACGCCCCAATACCTAACTCAAAGATAAAGATCAATAATATAGGACTATAATAGTTCAGCCCTTTCTCAGAATATTCCATTCTTAAGGTTTGCTGAGGCTCCCGCACAGGGCAATCGGGGAACAAAGGTGAAAACTTCAGAGATGCTAGCTTCTGGTTAGTTTTCATTTTCCCATGCAGGAGCCTTCTCAGCCCCTATTTCTTCCGATGCTTTTACTCCCCATAAAAAAAGGGAGGGAAAATTTTGGATTTATTTTCTTCTTCTGACTATCCAGAATGCACCTATGCCTGCGACTGCGAGGACAGCAACGCCTGCTATGATGGCCATTTGTGTGGTTGTCAAGCCTGCTCCGGGTTCTGCTTCGGGTGATACTTGTTCAGCGGGTGAGGGCGCTGGACCAACTCCTATAGCGGTTTCTGAGTATGATGCATAGTAGGACTCGGATCCTTCGAAGGTGGCGATGATGGTGTATTCGCCCTCTTGATCTGGAGTCCACATCTTCTTGAATAAGCCGCTTGCGTCGCTTGTGACCCTGCCGATGTTAATGAAGGTGCCGTCAGGAGCGATGGCGTCTATTGTCACCTCAACTCCAGATACATCCATTGGATTTGGCTGTTGCTGGTATAGGTATTCCATCCATGCGCTCTGGTCTGCATCAGAGATGGCGGGAACTCCATTTGGGAAGCGTGATGTCAGAAGGCTGGTCTTCGTGCCCGGAGACTCATCAGTAACAGTTCCTTTGATCATTATTGAGGACCCTTTCGCTATAATTTCTGGTGATGCTGCGACTGTGGTTTTACTTGGTCCCTTGCCGTAGGAGTATACTTGGTTATCATAGCCATTATACCAAAGCATGTAGCCGTCTGCAACAGCGGGTGAGCCGACTACGCTAAAGGACAAGGAACTCCACACTTCATTCCCGGTATTGACGTCTATTGCGTATAGCTTGGCGCCCTTGAATACTGGTGGGGTGTAGTCGTGGCCAGCGCGTACGTAAAGCTTTCCGTCCGCAAGAAGATATTTGTTATTGAAAGTGCCAAGAGGCCATACACCATAGGGAGTGTCAGTCCCAGCGCTTCCAGCGCTCCAGCTCCACTTTTGAACACCTGTTTGAAGATCATAGGCGAACACCTCTCCGCCCATGGTCCACTGGTAAAGGTTGCCGTAGCCGATAACACCGTTCGAACGATCGTAATAAGTCCAAGCAATGTCGGTGGGGCTTTCAGTTTGACCCCACAGCTTTTCTCCTGTTGTGAGGTTGTAGGCGCTCCAAGTAATCTCTTGCTCGTTGTATTCGGTGTAGACTCCATCCGCCACAGGACCAATCCTAGTATACGTTGATCGTACTACCGTTCGGTTTATGGGACCCCATAGCAGTTCGCCAGTAGTTGCGTCGTAGGCTGCATCAACTCGCCAACCCAGCTCGTCTCTCGACCTAGCTCCCGAGTATTGAGTCATAAGTGCTACGCCGTCAGAAACTGCGGCAAGACTTAGTCCTGAAATGATGGGGACACTCCATTCGTATCCGCCGTTCCAGTCAATTGTCGCTCCCTGCGGAGGTCGCCAAATTTCTGCAGGGCTGTAAACTCGATAGTTTTGAATCCAAGAGCCTTCTTCGACACATTTGCTTACGTTCCACAGACTGAACATGCCTCCAGAAGTGCGGTAACTTAGTATCTCCCCGTTTGGACCCTCTACAAGCGTACCAGGAGTTGCGTTGGCGATGTCCAGTATCCAGTCTCCTGTCATAGCTTCATGCATCGACCACTTAGTGGGTTCCGTTGGCAGGATGAATCCTGGGCTAGATGCGGTCTCCGTAAATAGGTATGCGTGGCCTCCGTACTGGTCCCCTGTTATCATGTTGTATACCATACCGACTCTTAGCGTCTGTTGATTACTAGTCATCGGCCTCCTCCACAGCGTTTCTCCGGTGCGTAGGTCCACAGCTTTCAAATCTCCTGGATTGTTCGCAGCCCCTGGATATTCAGTGTAGTAAAGTATTCCGTACAGAATTACTGCTGAAAATTTGGCTTCGTAGGCCGTTCCTGTTGCGTAGAGGCCTGTTTCGCTGTCGCCAAATTCTCCTCCAATCTGGCCTCCGAAAGCTAGCGGTTCCGTCCACATCACGTGACCAGTGTTCGGCGCTGTGGTGTATGGATTGAAGTTTCCGTTAGAAGAATCGTACATTCCACTATAGCCAAATGTCGTTGCTCTAAGTCCAAGCCAGTTTCCGCCGAGGGGGTACCAGTTCCTGTTCATTGAGTGTATTGGGCGCTCCCAGTATTCTGTTGGAAACGGATTTGGCGGATAAGCAGTCTCTATTTGATCCTGCTGTACAGTGAGCGTCACTACATCGCTGGTGCTGCCTGTAAAAGTATCACCGATGAATGCGTCACCACGATCAAATGTACTGGGGAAAGGATAGGGATTCTCCTCCACTAAGACTTGTCCAGGGAAGGAAAACACGAATTCATAGTCTCCGAGTTGGTCGGGCACGTACGCGGTCCATGCTCCTCCCACAGCATCAGAACTGAACGGCCCCAGAACTTCGGTGTCTCCGTTAGGTTTCGTAACTGTCACTTCAAAATTATGCCAATGCGCACCCCATGAACGACCTATTGCTGTTGGGACTTCTTTATCAACCCACATGCCAATGTAGGCGGTTTGACCAATTCCTACAGGGTTAGGTTCAACACTGAGAAAGGCCCATGTTGCAACAGTCCATGGCGGATCGTGCGCACTAACGATGGGTAAAGCAATGAATATGGCAGAAAAAGATAGCAATAGTACAAATGTAATAGCAGAAATTTTAGATCTGTTTGGTAAATTTTTCATCTATTTTTTCTCCTTCTTATTTTTAGAATTTATTAGTCGCCATTCTTCATATTTAATATTTTTCGTATAAACCGCAGAAAAACAAAAAAAATAATTTAATTTTTTTGATATATTTGATTTTTTTTACAAAAAGTCCACGACAAACCGAAGGGGACATGACCGTCTTTTACTAATTGGAACCAAAAATTACATTGTAAATAGGGTTTGCTGAGGCTCCTGCACGGGCAATCAAGGAGAGAAAAAAATGAAACCCCAAAGGCTACTACTGCTATTGCTTTTGGTTAGATTTCATTTATCCCATGCTAGAGCCTTCTCAGCCCCCATTTCCTCTGATGCTTTACTCCCCATAAAAAAAGGGAGGGAAAATTTTGGGTTTATTTTCGTCTTCTGAGTACCCAGTAGGCACCGACGCCTATGATGGCTGCTACGCCAACGGCTGCGATGATGATTACTTCTGTGGTGATGACGGATGCTGGACCCACCTCTCCTGTCGGTCCTTCAGTTGTTGGCGCTGCGGTTGATGGTTCCTCGGTTGTTGGTGGCGCGGTTGATGGTTCTTCAGTCTCTATTGGCTGTCCTGGTGTTGGTGCTGGACCCACTGTTATGTAGGTTGAAGAGGATGAGCCATAGTAAGATTCTGTTCCACCAAAGTCAGCTACGACGAGGTAATCGCCTTCAACCGGTGGGTTCCAACTCTTTCCGAAGTTACCCCACATGTCGGTTGTGGTTGTGCCTATGTCCTGATAGTTGCCGTTCGGGTCAACAGCATACAGTTTCACTGTAACTCCTTGAACATCTGCGGGCATTGGCTGTTGCTGGTATAGGTATTCCATCCATGCGCTCTGGTCTGCATCAGACATGGCGGGAACTCCATTGGGGAAGCGTGATGTCAGAAGGCTGGTCTTCGTGCCCGGAGACTCGTCAGTAATAGACCCTTGAATCAGTACTTTGGTTCCAAGTGGTTGCGCGGATTCTGGTGCTGTGACTGTGGTTTTGCTTGGTCCCTTGCCGTAGGAGTATATCTGGTTGTCATAGCCATTATACCAAACCATGATGCCGTCTGCAACAGCGGGTGAGCCGACTACGCTAAAGGATAGGGAACTCCATATTTCATCTCCGGTAGTAGCATTTAATGCGTATAGCTTGGCGCCCTTGAATACTGGTGGGGTGTAGTCGTGGCCAGCGCGTACGTAAAGCTTTCCGTCTGCAAGAAGATATTTCGAATTAAATGTGCCAAGAGGCCATACACCATAGGGAGTATCGGTACCTGCGCTTCCAGCGCTCCAGCTCCACTTCATATCACCTGTTTGGAGGTCGTAGGCGAACACCTCTCCGCCAAAGGTCCACTGGTAAAGGTTGCCATAGCCGATAACACCGTTCGCACGATCGTAATAAGTCCAAGCAACGTCGGTGGGGCTTTCAGTTTGACCCCACAGCTTTTCTCCTGTTGTGAGGTTGTATGCATTCCAAAGCATCTCTTGCTCGTCGTAGTCAGTGTAGACTCCCTCCCCTGCAGGACCAAAAGGTAGGTATGCCCATGCTGTTGTAGTTCGGTTTATGGGACCCCACAGCAGTTCGCCGGTAGTTGCGCTGTAGCCTGCGTCAACTCGCCAACCCGGATTATCCCTTGACCTACCACCTCCCGGGAATTGGGACAGAACCACTACACCGTCAGCAACCTTCTGTATGCCTAGATTGAGGGGTACACCATCAAGGTTGGTTGCTATTGGTACACTCCATTCGTATCCTCCGTTCCAGTCAATCGTCGCTCCCTGCGGAGGTCGCCAAATTTCTGCAGGACTATAAACCATATAGCCTTGAATCCAAGAGCCTTCTTCGACACATTTGCTTGCGTTCCACAGTTTCAACATGCCTCCAGAAGCGCTGTAACTTAGTATTTCCCCGTTTGGACCCTCTACAAGCGTACCAGCAGATGCGTTGGCGATGTCCAGTATCCAGTCTCCTGTCTTAGCTTCATACATTGACCACTTAGTGGGTTGTGTTGGTAGGATGAATCCAAATCCAAATCCCCCTCCAGTTTGCGTAAATAGGTATGCGTGGCCGCCGTACTGGTCTCCTGTTATCATGTTGTATACCATACCGACCCTTAGCGTCTGTTCACTAGGCAATGGCTCACTCCATAGCTCTTCTCCTGTGCGCAGATCCACAGCTTTCAAATCTCCTGGGTTGTTCGCAGCTCCTGGAAATTCCTGGTAATATAGTATCCCGTACAGGATTACTGCTGAAAATTTGGCTTCGTACGCTGTTCCCGTTGAGTAGAGGGATGTTTCGCTGTCACCAAATTCTCCTCCAATTTGACCTCCGAAAGCTATCGGCTTGGTCCACAATACGTGACCACTGCCGGGTGCTGTGGTGTATGGATTGAAGTTCTCGCCGGAAGTAGGACCGTACAATCCACTATAACCAAATTGTGTTGCTCCAAGTCCAAGCCAGTTTCCGCCGAGGGGGTACCAGTTCCTGTTCATTGAGTTTATTGGGCGCTCCCAGTACTCTGTTGGAAACGGATTTGGCGGATAAGCAGTCTCTATTTGATCCTGCTGTACAGTGAGCGTCACTACATCGCTGGTGCTGCCGGTAAAAGTATCGTTGACGAACTCTTCACCACGAGGAAAGAAGCTGGGGAAAGGATACGGATTCTCCTCCACTAAGACCTGCCCAGGGAAGGAAAACACGAATTCATAGTCTCCGAGTTGGTCGGGCACGAACGCGGTCCATGCTCCTCCCACAGCATCAGAACTGAACGGCCCCAGAACTTCCTTTTCTCCGTTAGGTTTCGTAACGTTCACAGTAAAGTTATGCCAATGCGCACCCCATTCACGGCCTATTGCTGTCGGGACCTCCTTGTCAACCCACATGCCAATGTAGGCGGTTTGACCTACCCCTACAGGGTTAGGTTCAACGCTGAGAAAGGCAAAGGTTCCAACAGTCCATGGAGGTTCATGTGCACTAACGAGGGGAAAAGCAATGAATATGGCAGAAAAAGATAACAATAGAACAAATGCAATAGCAGAAATTTTAGATATGTTTCGTAGGTTTTTCATCTGTTTTTTTCTCCTTTTTATGATAGAAAAGAATTCTTGTGAATCCCTATATTTAACACTTTTCGCAAAAACAGGTGAATTACAGAAAAAATAACGTCATAGCTAAAAAAATATTTGGTTTTTACAATAACAGCCAGAGTGACAAAACAAAGGAAAATTATTTCTGTATGTAGAGATACATAACAACGGATGAAATTAATGGTAAAAATCGATGAAATTGATGCCAAAATTCTTCAGGCATTAATAGTGGATGCACGCTCAAAACTGACAGACATAGCAAACGACTGCGGATTATCATCCACTGCAATAAAAAATAGAATTGTGCGACTAGAAGAAAGCGGTTTAATAATTAAAGCAGCTTCAAACATCAATATGGCTTTTTTTGGTTACGATTACCCAGCACTAATTGGAGTTAATCTGGAACCTAATCAGGAGCACAATATTACCAAATTAATCAAAAAGCATACACAAGTAGCGGGAATTGATCAAACCATCGGCAAATATGACCTTTGCCTATTTGTCTTTGCAAAAAACATCAATGATATGGACAGATTAAAACATCTCATAAGGAAACAGAAAGGCGTAAAGAACATCGAGGTAAACATCTGGAGCAATTTTCAACTAAACTACAATAATATTAACCTTATAGCAACTAAGGAGTCTGAACTACATGGACAAAATTGATCAAGAAATATTAACTCAATTGACAAAAAAGCCGAAAAAACCATTTCTGAAGATTGCACAAGAAATCGGAATTTCACCAATTACTGTACAAAACAGATATGAAAAAATGAAAAAAGAGGGCATAATTTTTGGAACTTCAATGATGATTGATCTTTCGAAAATCGGATTTCAGGGGAAAGCTTTCTTGTTTATTACAAGTTCCACAAATTGCAAGTACAGAATGACAACACAAACTCTTAGTAAAATCCAAAATGTGTTCCTTATTGCAGAGATTGTCGGAGCATTTGATGTGTTAGTTATGCTAACATTTAGAGACATAGCCGAAATCAAGGAAACAGTTGATCAAATTAGAGCACAGCCATGCGTGGAAAAAGTTGAAACTGCATTAACTAACGACACGATTTATCCAGTAAAAGAAGACTTCACAGATATTCAGCTATTTGGACCAGAGAATGCTGAAATTTCATGACTCTCAAAACAAAGGACATTATTTCTATTTTAGAATGCCCCCTTAGCTTAACTGGGAGGCAGAAGAAAAGTTAATAGGTAACCAATTCAGCCAACTATTAAATATCTCACTTTCAAATATTAGATGAAGGAGCGACCTTGGATGAACCCTGAAGCCTACTTTGCCATCATACTCAATATACTAGTAGGTTTAATCTTCATAGCCTTAGTTCTAGGCTTTCTGTACATGATTTACGGCAGAGAAGAAAAAACCGAAGAAACCTAAGTTTCCCTTAACCAATAGTTTTCGCCGATTAGTGAAGGAAGATGAGTTTAGAGGAAATCGTTGAGCAAATTCTATCGTCCCGTTCTGACCTTAAACGTAACGAAGTTCTAGAAATGATTGCACATAAAAAGAGAGGCGCAGGAAATTTTTTAACTGACGAAACCGCGGCGCGGATTGTCGCCTCAGAACTAGGGGTGAAAAGCAGAAAGAAGCCTCTTCGCCTCGAAATTCAGATTCAAGACCTTATTTCTGGATTAAATGATGTAACAGTCTCTGGTCAGGTCGTTGCCGTTTATCCCCCAAAAGTTTTCACTCGCCGAGACTGGACCGAGGGAAAGCTTGCTAGCCTACTAGTTTCAGATAAGAGCGGAACTTTGAGGGTGGTTTTGTGGGACGACAAGGTAGACTTGGTGGAGAGCGGGAAGATTCAACGGGAACAAACCATCAGGATTTCGCACGGATACATACGCGAGGGGTGGAGTGGAGGTCTGGAATTACATCTGGGAAAACGAGGAAGCATAGAAGTTCTAACAGAAACAGAAAAATGAGGAACTACTTCTCTCTCTCAACTTCCTTAACAACATCTTCGATTATCTCTAGGCTGGTGTCTACCAGTTCTCTGGTTATGGTTAAGGGCGGAACCAATCTGAGGGTGGAAACCCCGCAGGTTACGGTTGCTACGCCTCTTCTCCAGCATCTCAGCATCACTTCTCTAGCCTGACCCACCCCCGGCTTCTTGGTCTCTTTATCTTCCACAAACTCAACCCCAATCATCAACCCTTTTCCTCGCACATCCCCCACGATTTCCTGTTCTGCCTTCAAGTCTTCTAGCCACTTCATGATGTGGCTGCCCTGTTTCTCAGCGTTTTCAAGGAGCTTCTCCTCCTTGATTACGTCAATCACCATCAGCGCTGCAGCGCAGGCTAAGGGATTTCCGCCGAAGGTGCTGGCGTGGGAGCCGGATTCCCAGTCCATGAGCCGGGCTTTTGCCACGGTTGCGCTTATGGGCAGTCCTGAGGCTAGGGCTTTGGCTATGCAGATGATGTCGGGTTCGATTTTCCAATGCTCGATGGCGAACCATCTTCCTGTTCTCCCCATGCCAGATTGAACTTCGTCGGCGATCATGAGTAATCCGTATTTGTCTGTCAGTTTCTTGAGGCGCTGGAAGTATTCGGGAGGGGGAATTATGTATCCGCCTTCGCCTTGGATAGGTTCAAAGACTATGGCGGCAACTTCTTCTGGGGGCACGTATTTTTGCAGAACCTGTTCGTCTATGAAGTCTATGCATCTGTAACCGCATTCTGGACAGGAGAGGTTGAAGGGACAGCGGTAACAGTAGGGGTAGGGCACATGAGTTACTCCGGGAAGCATGGGAAAGTAGTGTCTCCTCTGGATTGGTTTGCTGCCTGTGAGGGACATGGAGCCAAATGTTCTTCCATGAAAGGCACCGATAAAGGCAATAAATTGGTGTCGGCGAGTATGCCACTTGGAAAGTTTGAGGGCTGTTTCAACTGCCTCTGTTCCGCTGTTTCCATAGTGAACCCTCTTCTGGAAGCTACCAGGAGTTATTTCTAGCAGTTTTTCGGCTAGGTTGACGGATTGTGGATAGTAAAAATCGGTGTTAGAGTAGTGGAGAAATTTGTCGCATTGACCCTTTATTGCCTTGACAACTTTGGGGTGGTTGTGTCCCACGTTTAGGCATGCCAATCCGGAGTTAAAGTCGATGTACTCGTTGCCGTCAATGTCTTTCACGATACAATTATCTCCAGAGTCTATCACAAGGGGATAATAGCGAATGTACGACGGAGAAATCAACTCCGAGTCTCTTTTGACGAGATCTCTAGCCTTAGGACCGGGGGGACGAACAACCATTTTAGGATAATCAGGCAACTACCTCACCAACAACACTTCATTGAATCACAGCATTTTTATACATATCTGAGACATCCCACTAGCCTATAACAAGAAAAAATTTCGCGCAAGGATTAGCTGGTTAAGATTTTTTCTGAGGCTACGTTGATCCGGATTTGGTGACTACTATTTCTATTGTCGAGACATTTGATTTTTGGCCTTCAACTCTCTCAAGTTCTTCGGTGTTTATGTCAATGCGTTTTATTTCCAAGTTTTTGACAAAGGCGCGGCGAAGCAACTCGACAGAATCGACGGCTCTGCTGATTGCCCTTCCCCTTGCCTTAACAACTACCTCCTCTTCGCCCCTGTTGAAGAAGGTTATACAAGCAGTAACATAGCTCATTATTGGTTTTTTGCCGATGAAAACGACGCTCTCTGCAGCGGTTGTCTCCCCTTTAGGTTTTGCTCCTTTTTTAGCCAAAGCACATACCCCGTTTGTTCACAAATCATATCCTGCCGTAACATCAGATTGTTTTATAGCTTCTTATATTTTTTCACACATACTTGCAATGCATCTGACCCATTTATGCCCATAAACCGCAAGAACCTCTCCAGAAAAAAGGAACATGGAAAGAAAGTCGTGTAGAAGCCTTTTTTCCTAAAAACTTAAGAATGGCGGTAAGGTTTAGTTTTTCTCCACAGATTTACGTGAGATGCTGTTTGGAGGAAGTTTATTGGTCCTCAAAGAGTTTAGGTGGCACGGACGGGGCGGTCAGGGAGCATGGACAGCAAGCGAGCTTCTGGCACGAGCGGCAATCAATGAAGGAAAATACATCCAATCCTTTCCGGAGTTCGGTCCCGAAAGGATGGGAGCACCTGTAAAAGCTTATACGCGTATCAGCGACGAACCCATCAGATTACATTGTAATGTCTATAACCCCGGTCTCGCCATAGTTATGGATCCAACCCTTTTAGCGACCGTTCCAGTCACAGAGGGTTTAGATGAAAAGGGAATTCTCATATTGAACACACCTAAAGAACCAAAAAAGATGAAGGAAGAGCTGAAAATGGCGAAGGGAACTCTTTGGACAGTTCCCGCAACTGATATAGCCATGAGGATTCTCGGCAGATTAATCACTAATACAGCCATGCTGGGAGCAGTCGCCCGTGCAACAGAGATAGTGAAGATGGAAAGCATAGAAAAAGCCGTGAACGACCGTTTTCCAGGTCCATTGGCGGAGAAGAACATGGGAGTTATAAAAGAAGCTTACAAGGAGGCGAAGTCTGAATGAGCCCAGAACAAAAAGGCTGGAAAGACCTTCCATTAGCTGGTGTGTGCTGGGTTCCTAGCACAGACTACAAAACTGGAGATTGGCGCTCCTACAAGCCAATCTGGAACACAGAGAAGTGCACCCGCTGCATGTTCTGCCACATCTACTGCCCAGATGGCGCCATAAAACATGACCCTGAAACTAACAACATGATTTTCGACTATGATTTCTGTAAGGGATGCGGAATCTGCGCCAACGAATGCCCCGCAGACGCCATAGAAATGGTCTTGGAAGGAAAGGAGTAAGTGAAAAATGGCTAAAGTTGAACAGAAAACTATGCCCCTGAACGGAGATGAGGCAGTCGCCTACGCTGTTAAGCAGTGTGACGTTGATGTGGTAGCTGCCTACCCCATTACACCACAAACAATAATCGTTGAAAAATTCAGCGAATACGTAGCCGACGGCGAAGTAGACACAGCCTTCGTCTGCGTAGAATCAGAACACAGCGCCATGTCATGTTGTGTAACAGCATCCGCCACAGGCGCAAGAGTCTTCACAGCCACAGCCTCAGCTGGATTAGCTTTAATGCATGAAGTACTGGGTGTAGCAGCAGGCTGCAGAGCCCCAGTTGTCATGTCAGTCGTAAACCGAGCACTATCAGCGCCCATCAATATCCACTGCGACCACTCGGACAGCATGGCTGAAAGAGACTCCGGATGGATTCAACTCTACACAGAAAACAGCCAAGAAGCCTACGACTCCATAATTCAAGCCTTCAGAATAGCAGAAAACCTAGACATAATGCTTCCCACAATGGTTGGACTAGACGGTTTCGTTCTAAGCCACACACTGGAAAACGTGAAGGTTCTTCCAACAGAAGCTGTGAGAAAATTTGTTGGAAACCGAGACGTTCCAACAGTGATGAATCACCGCGGGGAGATGGTGCCTTTCAAACTTGACCCCGAAAACCCCTTGACGATTGGACCCCTTGACCTTTACGATTACTATTTTGAGCACAAGAGACAGCAGGAAGAAGCCATGAGAAGAGCCCTCGAAGTTATCAAAAAGGTTCACGACGAATATGCTGAAGAGAGCGGTCGCAGCTACGGAAACGGTTTAGTTGAACCCTACAGGCTTGACGACGCAGAGACAGCAACAGTATGCATAGGCTCAACAGCAGGCACAATAAAAACAATTGTAGACGAACTGCGCGAAAACGGAATCAAAGCCGGACTCCTAAAAATAAGGGCTTTCAGACCACTACCAGTCCAAGACATCATAAGGTGCCTCTCAGGCAAGAAGGCGGTTGCAGTAATGGACCGAGCAAACAGTTTCGGCGGGAACGGAGGTCCCCTCTTCCATGAAATTCGCCATTCCCTCTACGACATGCCAGACAAGCCGCCTCTCGTGAATTACATCTACGGTCTGGGAGGAAGAGACACGGCACCCTACATGATAGACGGCGTCTACAGAGACCTGCAGAAGATTGCAGAAACAGGACAAATCAAGGACAGAATTCAATTCATTGGCTTAAGGGAGTAGATGAGGTGAAAGATATGTCAGAATGGAAATTCACAGCAAAAGAATTCGCTCAAACACCTGAACTCTTCGCCTCTGGCCACAGAGCATGCGCTGGATGCGGTCCGGCAATCGCTCTCCGCTTGATAATGAAGGCGGCAAGAGGACCAATCATAGCCACCAACGCCACAGGATGCATGGAGGTAGTCTCGACAATCTACCCCTACACCGCGTGGAACGTACCATGGATACACACAGCCTTCGAAAACGTGGCTGCCAACGCTTCTGGCATAGAGGCTGCACTCAAAGTTCTGAAGAAGAAGGGGCGTTTGAAGTATGACCATGTGGATGTTGTTGCTTTCGGCGGAGACGGCGGCACCTTCGATATAGGCCTCCAAGCTCTGTCCGGCGCCGTTGAGAGAGGACACGACTTTCTCTACGTTCTCTACGACAACGAAGCCTACATGAACACGGGAATACAGAGGAGCGGCGGAACCCCAATGGGAGCATGGACAACAACTTCGCCCGCTGGAAAGGTTATCCAAGGAAAGCCTGAGCGCAAGAAGCCCATAGCAGACATAATGGTTGCCCACGAAATCCCCTATGTCGCCACAGCCAACATAGCCCACTGGAAAGACCTGGTAATAAAGGCTAGAAAAGGAATGGAAGTAAACGGACCAGCTTTCCTCCACGTCTTTGCACCATGCCCAAGAGGCTGGAGAAGCGAAACAGGAAAATCCGTGGAAATCTCCCGGTTGGCAGTTGAAACGTGCGTCTTCCCAAACTGGGAAGCTGAATATGGCGAATACAAGCTCTCACCCCAGAGCAAGGTCATAGAGTTGAAGCCAGAGAGAAAGAAGCCGATAGAGGGATACCTGAAAACCCAGAGAAGATTCAGACACCTATTCAAACCAGAAAACAAGCAGCTCCTAGAAAACATCCAAGCAGAAGTTGACAGGCGCTGGCAAAAACTTCTAAAAATGTGTGAAATAGCCTAATCTTTGGATAAACAGAGAAAGGGCTATAGTCAATATCGCCTTGACTTTCTTTTAGATGATTTTTTCAGTTACCAAGCTTTAGTCTATCCGCCTGGGGCTCCGTGGAACGGAACGTTTTCCCAGAGTACGTCCCACCATTCGTTGTCTGTTATGGTTTCCCCTCTAACGAGGATTTCCAAAACTTGCTTTAAGAGGGCATGATGCCTCTTCTCATCAGATAGTATCGCCTTCAAGAGAAGCTTAACTTTGTCATTCTGGATGGAGGGCATTACCTCGCTGAGTATCTTGATGATCTTTGCCTCTATAGCTATGTGCTTCTCCACAAGTTCTTTCTGTTTGTCAAGGTTTCCTTCGGTAAGAGCTTGCGGAACGCTGGTTAACAGGTTAATCGCAGAGGAATACATTTCCGCATGCTTCATGGAATCTAAAGAAATTCCCTTCAGAACTCCAGTGACAGCCGGATTCTTAATACCAACTAACCCCTTATTCACTGAGCCCACGATGGTTTTTTCAATTTTTATCTGATTCTTAAAAAGTTTTACAAGCTCGTCCTTTGAACTCAAGGTGTTGCCTCCTGCTTTGAGAAACACAAGTGCATAGAATAAGGGTTTCGGAAATTTTCAAAAAGCGTGTTTGAATTGTGTAGGACTGAGTTCTAAAGGAGAAACAGTAAAAGGAGAACCAGTAAGAGAGCAGCCATTGGTAAAAGGGATACGGCGAGTCTTCGAGCCCGTTGCGTGGTCTTGTCAGCCACTATAGTTATCTCTGACAGCTGCTGCTCCCCAATGACTCTGATGTTAGGGATTGTTTCCGTGCGCCACGACACCTCTACAGGCTCCATGCCGTCTAAAGCCCTCGTAGCCGCCTCTCTGACGTAACCGATGAGCTTCGACTGGTCAACCGCTTCGCCCACCAGATTGTAGCCCCTGCGGCTGCGCACCATACCGCATACCGAATGAGTGTCAGTAGTGAGAACTTCCCCTTCGACTATTCCCTGTTCTTTTAGTGCCAAGAGGATTTTTTCTCTCAACCCCGACACCATGTTGTTTCCATCGATGGTCACATAGGCTGCCTTCTGCTTAGCAACTTCGGTTACAATCACGCTTATACCTCCAGGACCCATGCCATCCTGAACTGTGAATTCTGTGGGTACAACAGTTGCCGCTCCCACTTTGAAGGATGAACGGCTGTGTTTCAGCGCTTTTTCGAGACTATCCACAGCAGCTTCGCCGAGGGGTTCTACAGCCTTATCCAAATCGAAGGGACCATCCATGCTGTTGTGGGCATCGATTGCAAGAGCGGAAATCCCCCGTTTTTCAGCTTCCCCGACAATGAATGAGTTCAATTCTTGGGGAAGGTCTTCCATAGTTTTCGGTGCAGTGGTTAATGTAAGTAGAGCAAGGTCTCCGAATATCTGGCAACTAGCTTTCGCATCATCATTTCCACTTCGCACAAGAGGTGTGGCTTCAGAATGGCTGGATGGAGAATCAACGACATTAAGTATACTTTTTACCACCCTCTGATTTTGAAACTGCGAGGATAGGTCCAATTCATGCCCCACCAACCCGTGGGGAACAGAGACCACACAGTTAAACTTGTCTTCAAGGGTTGTTTGAATCAAAGAGGGGAGGAGGCTGCTTCCAAGGTTCTTGAAGGGCCCCGGATGCAAGGCTGGAACAACAATCACAGCCTTTATCCTTTTGCCAGCTCTAAAAGTCAACAGAGAGACTTTGATGTCCTTGTCGTTGCCAAGCTTTTCAAAGAAAGCCTCCAAGGGATGAATCAGATCCTCTGTCCAATTGGCTAAAAAGGCTTTAAACAGGACAGAAGGAGCTACACCAAGAGTTCCCTTACCCACCCGATCCATGAAATATTTGAAAGCAACCACGGTTAAGAGAGCCACAGATACAGAAGTTAACAAAAAAAATAGAAGTTGCACCTCTAGGTTGTAACCAATTACAGGACCAATAAAAATGACTGGAAGCGCAACCAAGGCGGGCTGTAGGAGAGAGGCGAACAAGGTTCCTTCAAAGCTCGCGAAGGATGTCACAGAAAGAACTAGCAGACGAAGAATCAGAGCTCCACTGAAACCCAAGAAGAAGAATCTGATCCAAAGTTCTGGGGCTCTGAGGAGGGCGCTTGTTAAGCCGCCGAGGAGAAGCACTCCAAACCATATGAGGGAGGAGAAGAAGGAGAGAGCTGAACAACGTCTCAAATTGAAAATAAGGTCATGTTTCATGGAACTGTGGCTGATTACATAGTCTGAAAGTAAGGTTAGGAAAAAGAAGATCCCCCCAAAAGTTAAGCCTATAACAAAATTTTCGAGGGAGAGACCTAACGGCAGGATTGACAGGACTCCGCCGTGCAGAGACAGGACCCCAAGATAAAGCGTGATTCTACTCTGGGAAGGAAGCCCAAAGAGTTTGGAATAGCGCTGCACAACCTTGTCAATGTATTCGTCCGTCGAATCGTCGGTCAACCCTGTTGTCCCTTCATCCATATCCTCTTAGGAAACGCTCAAAAATATTAATGTTATAGCAACTCCGCGCCTTTAGGGTCCCCTTGATTGTGAGGCTTAGAGGAGGCGAAGACCCGCTTATACATAAAATGGATTATATTCGGAAAATGCTGCTGAGGTTTTTGTGAAAAAGTTTGAAAAAAGTGGATGCGGTTGTTAGAAGCAGCAACAAAAAGCATGAATCGACAGTATTAATTCGGATGTAAAAGCTTTTATGGGGAGTTTAGTTAACTTTAAAGGTTATGTCAAAAGCCGGTCCTCCTCCGTCGGTGTTCCATATTCTCGAACGGCAGATTGGTCGAAGAATAGTTGCTATTTTAGACCCTTCTTACGGATTTGAAGGAACTTTAGCCGCAGTAACTCGAGAGCCTCCAGGCATCTGGCTTTCTGACGCTGACATTATAACGTTGAGGACGACAATAGCTCAGCCTGTGCCGCAAATCGTAAGCAGAGAAGATAGAAGCGAAGTCTTTGTCAACCTAAGTTCTGTTCAACGCATCGAAGTTCTGCATGAAAAGTAGAATCGATCAGAAAAAGGCCAGCGCCAAAACGCTTGCTATTACAAGAACTACCGCCATCATAACAGCTAACTCAGGTTTAACCTTAACACCCCTAGTTTCCTCTTCAAAAAATCTCAGAAGCCCAGCGCTTTGAGCGGGCATACGCGTTCCTTCTGATTTCTTTTTTCTCCTACGCATGCTCATGGCTATTCATTTCATACAATTCCACGGGGCATTAATTAAAGTTACGCATCTGATTTCAGAAATGGACTTGCCTTGACTTGAAAAGGGTTGAAGTATATTTTTATACTCAAAAGGTTTAAATATGCCCTTATAGTCTAAACGTGTGCCTTAGGAGAGTTGCAGCATGAGGGATAATGTTTGGCTCCCAAAAATCGATTACGCCAAGGACATCTACATTTACTAATCAATTAAAGATTAGAAGACTCTCCTTCGAAAAGTCGCCTCTCGAAATCTTCTCAAAACTCTACAACCACTATGAAAATGCATACATGCTTGAGTCAATTGAAGGTCCGAAGAAACTGTCACAGTATTCCTTCATAGGATTTGACCCAGCTTTAACAATCAAAATTAAGAACGGAGAAGCTGTTACCCGTGACGAAATAGCGGGTGAGGAAGAGAGGGAAAAAGTTAACGAGCCACTGAGCGCAATCGAGAAAACAATCAAAAACCGACTGGACTTTAGTGAGCAAAGGTTCGTCGGCGGGGCTGTGGGATACATCTCTTACGATGCAGTTCGATGCTGGGAAAGACTGCCTCAAAGGACCCTAGACGACCAAAACTTCCCTGACGTTGAAGTTGGAGTTTTTGATGACGGCATAATCTATGACCACAGAAACAAGCAAGCATTCTACTATTACCTAAACGAAAATCGACTGGCAGAAATCGATGAACTACTACAAGGACCAAACGATTACGAAACGTTGTCACAGAAACAACTGAAAGTCAACATATCCAAGGAGCGCTTTGAGAGAGCCGTGGAAAAAGCAAAAGAATACGTAACCGCTGGCGACATTTTCCAAGTTGTTCTCTCCAAACGTTACGATTTTCAGATTAGAGGCAACCTAATCGGCTTCTATCGCAACCTCAGAAAAATAAATCCGTCACCCTACATGTACTTCCTCAAATCTGGTGAACGCCAGATAGTTGGATCAAGCCCTGAGATGCTCGTAAGAGTAGAAAACAGGCTTGTTGAAACCTTTCCAATCGCAGGCACAAGACCCCACGTCAAAAACCCAGCAGAGAACAGACAACTCACCGAGGAACTTTTGGCAGACCCAAAGGAGCGCGCTGAACACGTGATGCTCGTAGACTTGGGCAGAAACGACATTGGAAAAGTCTCAAAGTTTGGAAGCGTTCACCTCCCAGAATTCATGAAGGTGCACCAATATAGCCACGTACAACACATCGTTTCAAGAGTTGTCGGCAACCTCAGAGACGAATGTGATTGTTACGACGCATTAAGAGCCGTTTTTCCAGCCGGCACAGTCTCAGGAGCCCCCAAAGTTAGAGCCATGGAGATAATAGAAGAACTCGAACCGACAAGAAGGGGACCATACGCTGGAGCTGTCGGCTACTTCTCCTACAATGGCAACGCAGATTTCGCCATCACCATCCGAACCCTCGTTGCCAATGGAGACAAGGCTCACATTCAGGTGGGAGCTGGCATAGTAGCGGACTCTGACCCGGAGAGAGAATGGTTCGAAACTGAGCACAAAGCCATGGCGCTGATTAAAGCTTTAGAATCTTCAGGAAGTGAAAAAGAGTGGAGGTATTAGTTATCGACAATTATGACTCCTTCGTCTACAACCTTGTCCAATACATCGGAGAACTTGGCGGAGAACCCATTGTTTACAGAAACGACCAAATAACCCTCAAACAAGCCATGAAGCTCAACCCCCAACGCATAGTCATATCTCCAGGACCAGGTACACCCGAAGAACCGCATTATTTCGGAGTTTGTTCCAGCATCTTGCAACAGATGAGCTGTAAGATTCCCACATTAGGAGTTTGCCTCGGAAATCAGGGAATCATTTACGCTTTCGGCGGAAAAATCGTGCAGGCAAGGCGACTGATGCATGGAAAAACTAGCCGCATAAAGCATGATGGAAAAGGCATTTTTGAGGGAGTTAAGAATCCCTTCACGGCAACACGGTATCACTCCCTTGTTGGAGACAGAAACTCTATCCCTTCATGCCTTAAAATAACTGCCGAATCCATTGACGATGGCGAAGTCATGGGGGTCCGTCACATAACCTACCCAATTACAGGAGTGCAATTCCACCCTGAATCCATTTTGTGCGAGGATGGAAAAAAGATAATCAAGAATTTTCTTGAGGGAAGGTGAAGAGGGTGATTAAGGAGAGCATAGGAAAACTGGTCGATGGCGCCAACTTGACTTACGAAGAGTCTACCGCAACTATGAAAGAGATCATGTCTGGCACAGCAACAACCGCTCAGATAGGCGCCTTCTTAACAGCCTTGAGAATGAAGGGCGAGACTGCAGATGAGATTACAGCATTCACCACGGTTATGAAACAATGCTGCCGCCGAATCCATCCCCACGTAAAGGGACGCCTTGTCGATACCTGCGGAACTGGAGGAGACAGAATCAAAACCTTCAACATCAGCACCACCGCGGCTTTTGTCGTCGCTGGAGCAGATGTGGCAGTGGCAAAGCATGGAAACAGGTCAGTTACCAGCAAGAGCGGCAGCGCCGATGTTCTGGAGAGGCTGGGGCTTAATCTCAACATGGACCCTGAATCCGTTGAGAAAGCCATCGAGAATGTCGGTGTAGGCTTCATGTTTGCGCCTGCCTTTCATCCAGCAATGAAATATGCTATTGGTCCAAGAAGAGAGGTGGGGATTAGAACAGTTTTTAATGTTCTTGGTCCCTTGACGAACCCTGCGGATGCTAATGCCCAACTGCTTGGAGTTTACGACCAGAAATTAACAGAGCCTCTAGCCTATTCTTTGAAGAATCTGGGTTGCGAAGAAGCCATGGTCGTCCATGGGCTAGATGGATTAGATGAGATATCCACCATCGGAAAGACGCGTATTTCATGGTTAAGAAGGGAAGAGGTTACAACAGTAGAAATGGCTCCAAAAGATTTCGGCATCAAACCGGCTAAGATATGGGATATCAAGGGAACCACGCCAGAGGAGAGCGCCGAAATTACCTTCAAAATCTTGTATGGCTGCACTGATGCCGATGGTCCGAAAAGGGAGATAGTTCAGGTCAACGGGGCTGCGGCTATTATTGTAGCTGGAAAGGCTGAAGATTTTGGTTATGGAATGGAATTAGCACAAGAATCAATCGAGAGCGGTGCTGCCTACAAGAAACTCAAGGCATTAGTCAGATTCTCCCATGGAGACCTTTCGAAGCTTGAACAGCTGGAGATTGAACATGGCTGATTTCCTTGACGTACTAGCACGGGATGCTCAGCAGACTATCGGTGAGGGTTACTATGAAGTAGCAACTCAAGACTTATTTCCGTCAATTAGCCTCAAAAAAGCGATTATGGAAAGCGAAAAGAACGCGGTAATCACGGAGGTTAAAGCTGCATCGCCCTCCAGAGGAACCATCAAAAACAACTTTGAGCCAGATGCGGTTGCAAGAGCCATGGAAAAAGGCGGAGCAACGGGAATATCAGTTCTGACAGAGCCAAAACATTTCAACGGCTCTCTTGGTTACTTAACAAAGGTTCGGAAGGCGGTAAAGCTTCCACTCCTCATGAAAGACATAATCCTCAATCCTTTACAGCTTGAAACCGCTTCAAAAATCGGCGCGAATGCAGTTCTCTTTATAGAAGCCCTCTTCCAGAGAGAATACTGCAAATATAAGCTTAATGAGATGGTTGCACTAGCACACGCTAGAAATCTTGAGGTCCTGCTAGAAACCCACAGCGAAGAAGAGTTTCAATCCGCCATCGAGAGCGATGCTGATCTGATTGGAATTAATAACAGAGACCTGAGAACGCTTGAAGTTGATCTGGGAATAACCGAGAGAATCCTGAAGAGACACAGTCCCCACGAAAAAATTGTTGTCAGCGAAAGCGGAATAATGACAGCCACGGACCTTCTTTTTCTCCGCAACTGTGGTGCTCAAGCTTTTTTAATTGGATCAGCGGTCATGATGGCTGATAACATCGAAACAAAGGTTAAGGAGTTTGTTACTGCCCTTTGAGAAGCGTCAGAGTGAAAATCTGCGGAATAACCAGACCAGAAGACTTGGCAGTCGCCGTGACTGCCGGAGCGGACGCCGTAGGCTTTCTCATGGGCGTCCCCTCATCACCCAGAAATCTGACCTTTGAAAAGGCGGAGAAATTGCTGAGGCGGGTGCCAATCTTCGTTGACAGCGTAGTAGTTACGGCTCCCCAGAACATCGAAGGGCTTGTTGAAATCTGTGAAAGGTTAAAGCCGACAGCCATCCAGATTCACGGGAAAAAACATTTGGAAGCTTCAGAAATCCGCGAGAGGATAAGAGACGCCCGTCTGATAAAAACCATTTACGTGAATCCAGCCGCTCTGAACGGAACAATCATAAAAGATTCGAAAATTTTTGACGCTGTTCTCTTAGACTCTTTTACTCGGGGTCAATATGGTGGAACAGGTAGGGTTCATGACTGGAAGCTGAGCAGAAAAATCAGAGAAGCTGTTGAACCCACACCGGTAATTCTGGCGGGGGGGCTGAAACCTGAAAACGTCAAAGAAGCCATTCTCACGGTTCACCCCTACGCCGTTGATGTTGCTAGCGGGGTTGAGCTTCGACCGGGGATTAAGGACCCTGAAAAGGTTCGGGCTTTTGTTGAAAATGCGAAGGAGACAAAGATACCCTAACGATGGAAGAGGTGTTTTAAGTTGAAGAAAGGAAAGTTCGGGAAGTATGGCGGACAGTTTGTAAACGAAATTTTGATGCCTATTCTCATCGGGTTGGAGGAGGCTTTTAAGAGGCATTATCCAACCATCGAATTCCAGGAGAGGCTGAAAGGATTACTGAGGGATTATGCTGGAAGACCAACTCCCCTCTATTACGCGAAGGGCTTCAGCAAGCTAGTCGGGTGCAAAGTCTACCTAAAAAGAGAAGACCTAGTATGTGGAGGCTCCCACAAACTCAACAACACTTTAGGGCAGGCACTCTTGACCAAGAAAATGGGAAAATCACGCTTAATCACAGAGACTGCAGCGGGGCAGCATGGACTCGCCACAGCGATGGCGGGGAATGTCTGCGGATTAGAGACAGAAGTCTTCATGGGCGTGAAAGACATGAAGAGACAGGCAAGCAACGTAAAAAGGATGAAACTGTTAGGGGCAAAAGTAACCCCCGTCAACATTGGGATGGGAGTTCTAAAAGACGCGGTTTCTGACACATTGAGAAAATGGACCGCCTGTTCCCAAACCACTCATTATCTCATGGGATCAACTGTTGGACCCCATCCATTTCCGGAGATTGTCGCAACATTTCAAAGCGTAATCGGAAAGGAAATCAAAGAGCAGATAATCAAAAAAGAGAGCAGACTCCCAGACACAATAGTGGCTTGCGGCAGTGGAGGAAGCAACGCTCTGGGAGCATTTAGAGCTTTTATCGATAATGAAGATGTAAGGCTCGTCTTCGTTGAGGGGGGAGGAGAGAGCTTAGAAGCCGATAACAGCGCGGCTGCCTTTCAAATAGGGAAGCCGGGGATTCTTCATGGCGCTTTGATGCAGGTTCTGCAGGATGAAGATGGGCAGATAAAGCCTTCAAAGACGAGGGCTGCGGGTCTCAACTATCCTGGAAGAGGACCCGAAATCTCATTTCTAGTTGAAAGCGGAAGGGTGAAGGCAGGCTATGCTTTTGACAAAGAGGTTTTTGACGCTGTTAAAGTCATGTGCAGAACTGAGGGGTTGATACCCGCTCTTGAAACAGCCCATGCCATCGCCTACATGTTGAAGCACAAGAAAGAATTTGACAAAGAGGAGCTGGTTGTCTTGAACTATTCGGGAAGAGGCGACAAGGACCTTGATGCCATTATGAGGTATTTCCATGAAGCTTGAAGAGAAATTCCAAGAATTGAAGAGTAAAGGCGAGGGCGCTCACATGCCCCATGTTTACTATGGAGACCCAAACGAAGAGTTTTCCCTCAAATTAATAGAAACATTAGTAGAAAACGGTGTAGACATCATCGAGTTCGGAATCCCCTTCTCTGACCCAACTGCGGATGGACCAACCTTTCAAGCGGTATGTGAAAGGGCTCTAGAAAACGGCGTAACCCCCACCAAGTGCATCCAAGGGATAAGGAAGCTGAGAGAGAACGGCATAGAAAATCCCATAGTGGTAACGACTTACTACAACATTCCCTATGTCGCTGGAGTAGGAACCTTCTTGAACAAAATAAAGGAGGCGGGTGCACAAGCCATAATTGTTCCTAATGTTCCAGTTGAAGAGGCAGAGGTTCTGTTGGCTGAAGGGAAGAAAAGTGGGGTAGAGGTAATATTTCAAGTAGCTCCAACAACAACCGAAGACAGGTTGAAAAAGATTGCAGACAGGGCATCAGGCTTTCTCTACGTCATAAGTGTTGAAGGCGTTACAGGAGTAAGAGAAAGCTTAGCCGACTCCACCCTGAAACTGGTCCAAAGAGTGAGAAGACACACAGAAACGCCTCTGTTAGCTGGTTTCGGCATCTCAACTAAGCAGCAAGCCCAAGCAGTAGTTGCAGCCGGAGCAGACGGAGCAATAGCCGGAAGCGCCTACGCTAAGGTCTACGAGAAGAATCTAAAGAAGCCTGAAGAGACATTGCCGGAAATAGCTCGATTGGTCAAGCAGATAAAGCGGGGATGCATAGAAGGATACAGACAGAGACACTAGCTTTTTAATATGCATAAAGCAAACCAGCAACACATTTTAATGAACGAAAACTTTGCGAGCACAGAAAATTGTCAGACAACACCATAACTAAAAAAAATGAGCAAAGGAATTAGTGGATGATACTGGGATGAATAAATGCGGCGCAGAGTAGATGCAGTAATAAGTATGGGCGAAGTTGGCTCATCCATTTTTCAGCTACTAGCAGAAGGCACGGACATAGGATTGATTGGGCAGGACCTTGACGCCGAAAAGAACAGGCTCCTTAGAATTCCTAGCAGCAAAGACCAGCCTGTTGATGTGCTGCATATCTGTTTTCCATACGTCAACGGGGAAGAGTTCATAAACTGCGTGATGGATTGGACAAAAAAATATCCATGCAAAGAGCTGGTCATCCACAGCACTGTTAAGCCAGGCACAACAATGAAACTTCAGCAAAAAACGCAGACCCCCGTGGTTTTCAGCCCAATTAGAGGCGTTCACGCAAGGATGCTGGTGGACCTTAAGAGATACACAAAATATTGGAGCACACAGCCTTCGGCAAGAATCCGAAAGCAGGTAAAACTGTTTCCTCAAGAGATGAGGCAGTGCGGAGTAAAAACAAAAATGTGGAACACAGCCCCCGACGCCTTGGAGCTAGCGAAAATTCTTATGGACACCACCTATTACGGCTGGCTAATCATCTTTGCTCAGCACGTTAAACATGTCTGCGAGAGATATGGGGTAGCCGAGGATGCGGTTTGGGAGTTCACAGAGGAGATACATGAAATCCTTGGGAATCGTCCAAAAATGTTTTCGGGGGAAGGAATCGGCGGACACTGTATTCTCCCTAATCTAGAGCTCTTGGACGATGAGTTCTTGGACATGGTTTTTGCCCACGACAAAATTTATAGAAGGAGTTTAAAGCGGGATGAGTAAAACAATCAAAACCAGCATACCGCTGAAAAGCAACGAATAGTTTTTGTGAGGAAGACTAGAAATTGCATATCCATGAATTTCAGAACATGATGAGACAGATTTATTTTCACAGAGACTCTGAGCGAGGAACAGCAGGAACTTTCAACTGGCTTGTTGAGGAAGTGGAGGAACTGAAAGAAGCCCTAAAGGAAGGGGACAAAAAGGCTATAGAGAACGAGTTTGCTGATGTTTTTGCTTGGTTGGCTTCTCTAGCAAATGTTGTTAACATCGACTTGGAGAAAGCAGCGATTTCAAAGTATGATAACAGGTGTCCTAAGTGTGGACTAATCCCTTGTGGATGCCCTTCTTAGCTTCCCTTCCCCTCTATGAGCCTCTGTTGCCCCGCACCAGTTAGTTCCCAAACGTAGGACCTGCTGCCTCGGTGGCTTAGAATGTTCTCTGCTTCAAGAAGGTGAAGGTGATAAAGAACCGCTGCATAGCTCAGCCCCGTTTCTCTGGAAAGCTTTTTGGTGCTGTATGCTCTCTTCTCAAGAAGAGAGATTATTTGCGTCCTAGCCGACAAGCCCGGTTGAACGTTCCTTTTCAGGGTCAGGAAAGCTTTGGGATGATGGGAAAGCTTGAACATGGAACCTCAATATATGTTCGCCTTTGAGACAAAAAGCTTTCTAACGGGTATCACTAAGCCACGAAAGCTGTGAGACTGATTTGTCTAGGTTTCTTGCCCTCAAATAAGGTTCTAATCTCCTCTTCCACAATGGAGAGCCTTTGCGAATAATATTCCGAGAGCCCATACTTTTTGACGAGCTGGTGAGCCGCTTGCAAGTATTTTTCAATCCCTCCACGATAGACTGTAAGAGTCAATTCGCCTTTGCAGGCTGGACACTTGCCTAGGAGCGGCATCCTTCTGAATTTTTTGTTACAGGATTTGCAACGAAAGTTTTGAGTGGTGAAGGCTCGTAGGTTGCCAGCTATGTCGCGAACAAAATGTGTGGTCAGAACCTTCCTAGCAACTACCTCAGCGTCGACAGCCTCAATCTTTTCTGCCAGCATAAGCTGACTGTGCAGCTTATCAGTCATTTTTCTTAACTTTTTGTATGCACTCTTGGGGTTGCCCATGTTAATATCTGAAACAGGAATTGTATACTTGAAGCCCTCAAACTGCGCCTCAGTGTTTAATCGATGCTCAATAAGGTCTATGAGATCACTCAACTCTCTGGGTCCTGTTTGCTGCAAAGTTTTTTCATAAAACAAGCAAGGATACTTTTCTGCAACATCCACTTCGTGAGCTTGCCGCTGCACTTCCACAGGATTCATCAAAGGAATAATTAGAATAGGGGCATCCATTATTCCCCCTATCTGGGACGGCAGATAGACCTTGGAGAAATTCAGGATTGTATCCAAAGCCAGCATCAGGGTATCTTCGTCGCCGTCGCAATCCCTGCGCTTAGCCGAATGCCACAAAGGATGAGCATAACAGACGTTCAAAGGAGTAAAGCCGATGATTCTTCCGATGATACCAACTGATGTGTGAGGCGCCAAACCCACGACTAGACGTCCAACTAGGTCATCAACTTTTTTAACATTATAGTATGACGGAAGCTCGTACACCTTCTCAAGTAGCTCATCCAGAAAGTTGGCAACCTGAACAAAATATTCGGCGCACTTCCGCGGGATAATTATATCCTGAACCTTGAGTTCACAGATTTGGTTAAGTTCGGTTAAAATGTTTCCTTCACTGTCATAACGGTAACCATGCTCTCGGAGCTTCTCAACGGAGACGCCGATCTCCTTCGCTTTAAAGTGAGTCAGGGGAGCGTTGGTAACGTCGAAGCGGATTGTTCCGTCTTTGAAGACTGACAGATCATATTTAGCCCGCAGAACCCCCTTCTCTAAGACTTCCGCTGTCTTCGTCTCATTTGTCAAGCCTTTTACGCCCTTCACGAGGACAAGGTGGGGAAGCCGTAGTTTTCTGCAAGCCTCATTCATCAACTTCCTTAGGTCAACCTGCTGTTTCTCGTAGCTTCTCGTTGAAACCTTGCAGACCGGACAAACATCTTCTTTTAAACCTCTTCCGCACTGAGGACAAAACTTCTCCAAGACTGTCTCCGAACCACATCGCGCACATCTGGTTCTGAAAGTTAACTCGTTACACCCAAAACAGCGACGCCTCACAAGATTAACTTCGATGGCACCTTTATTTGCAGCCTCTGTAAGGTTTCGTCGGGAACCTCCAGCAAGCCCAACAGGAAAGAGAGCGTGAACAAGCGGCTTCATTTCCCGCCTTTTCGCCTTTTCTGGGCGTCCCATTCTGGCACCCACAAGGCTGGGGGCCTTTTCTCTAATCGGAATACCTGTGAGCCTCTGCATGGATTCGAAGACGCTTTGCGAAGAGTCTATCTGGCTTTTAGGGGCGTGCAATCCGAGGCAGAAACTGAAGATGCGAGCCTCGTCGTTTTCTATCTTTATCTTGTTTGCAATAACTTCATGGGGAATGCAGAGTTTCTCAAGGAGACCCTTTATTGTTTTGTCTTTCAAGCCAACAATCTCATGAACTATAGCATCTTCAACTTGGCTTTCGGAGGTTAATAGCCACTCTCTTAAGACTCCAAACTCGTCGGGAGAAACGTTTGACCAGAAGAAAGTGAAGAAGGGATGAAGATGCACCCCTAAAGTTGAGGAGATGGCGATGGCTTCTTGGGCGTTCGGTTTATTTTTGAAGGGATCAGCCAACAATGCTTCAAGACGTGAGGTAGATACGCTGACGGCTATGGCGGCTTCCTTTAAGTTGCCATCAAATTTTTGTTCAATGGCCGCCAGAAGCTCTTCACGCCACCATTCTTCAGTGAAGCCGGATGGACGAAGAGGCTTGTTGGTATATAAAAAGTCGCCGAATCCTATGAGGATGTCCCCAAGAAACAGAATCCTGTCAATCATCTTTTTTACTTGTTTATAATTTTGAAGAGTAACACGGACAACGGACCCATTTTTTAATCGCACAACAGGCGGTTCGATGGCGTCCACGGGAACGACAATACCGGCTTTTCCGGGTCCCTCTAAACGAAGCTGTGTTCCAGCGGCGAGGAAATTTTGGACAACCATCATAGTTGCGGGGTGGATGCCGACTGCAGTGAGGCCTGTGTTCCTAGCTCTTCCGTAGCGAAGCCTGAAACCTCCGGTTCTGGAGGGAAAGGAGAAAATTGGACGACCTGCTATGACATCTTCCATAAATCCAGCTTTCTTTTTCTTCGCGAACTCTTTTAGTCCTCCAAGCCAATCCCATCCTTCAATCTCAAGTTTCTCGATGATTGTCAATACTTTCGCTGAACGCCCCACAATCCCGTCATTTACGACTCGAATAGCCCCGCCTCTAACACGGTTTGTCTCAATTCGAGGAAGGTTACGGAAGGATGCAACCTCAACGGGATCGGATTCGGTGCCCGTGACCTCCACCGGAATATGTTGAATGGCTCTTCGTAGCTCTTCGTCTGAGATGTGATACTGAAACCTAGCTACAGACCGTTCAAATAGCCGCACTTCCTCTATGAAACGTGCAATCTCCTCTTCTGTGGGTTTGTAACGGTCCAACCCAAGCAGACGACGAATGAAATCGCCTATAACCAAGGTTAAGGCTTGCTCCGTGCCACCTGCCGAACGTATTGGACCAGCATAATATATTGCCAGATACTTTGTGCGATCCGGATTGGATTTGATTTCTACTCGAGCCACACCTTGTACGGGAGCTGCTGTTATCCCTTCAGTTAGGATGGCGAGAGCCGTCCTTATGGCTTGTTCAGCTGCTTCACGAGCGTTCATATGCCCAAATTTTCCATCAACAATCTGTTCAGCAATTTTGAAGGCAAGCGCTTCTCGAGACATCTTCTCACTCAAATCTCGTATGCCTTCAGCGACGCCGTAAGGCCCAACGAGCCCCTCAACTAGTTCGGCTAAATCCTTCGCAACCTCAGGCTCGGGAAAGAGAACGGGATCTAATCCTTTTTCCCTGGCTTTTCTAGCAACAGCATATATGCTCTCAAGGCTTTTCTCCAAAACTGCAGCATATTGCTTGTACTCGTCACTCATCGGGATCGTCCAATCGTCCTCCTTCCCTAGATTTCACCAGCGCCGTATTGAGTCTTTCTAACATAAAACCGATAATACAGAACTTATTGGAAGTCAAAGTCTACAAGGTTCAACCGAATTGGCTTAACGCGCTTTTTTATCGACTTTCATGTTGCCCACCAGTTCTCTTATCTTGTTTCGGTCTCTGTTTTCCTCCAGAACCGTACCTGTTACAACGATGTCGGCTCCAGCTTTCACTATTTCCTTCACCTGTTCACCTGTTCTTATACCGCCGCCCACAATTAAGGGAAGACTGATTACACTCTTCACCACTCTTGCCATCTCAGCCGGCACCGGTTTTCCGACGCCGGACCCTGCTTCTAAGTAAACGAAGTGCATACCAAAATATTCAGCGGCTAAAGCATGGGCAGCTACAAGCTCAGATTTGTCATAGGGAATAGGAACAGCTTTTCCTACGACACTAACCGCACCGCCCTCGCCCACAACGATGTAGCCGAGAGGGATGGGTTCTAAACCGAAGTTTTTGATGATGGGGGCGCCTAGAACTTGAGCGCCCATTAGAAAGTATGGGTCTGCAGAATTAAGAAGGGACATGAACCATATGGCATCGGCATATCTGCTAATTCCAGTGATGTTGTTGGGGAAAAGAATTACAGGAATTTCCACAGATTTTTTCATGGCTTTTACAATCTTGTCCAAATGAGAAGTGAAAACAGAGGTTGAGCCCCCCACCATTATAGCTGCTGTGTTGCAAGCTTCAGCCTCTTTGACTACACGAGAGGCGGACGAGGGAGTAACCTTTTCTGGATCAACAAGAGTCATGTGGATAGCTCCTTCTTTCTTAATCTTCTCTAAGAGATAACTCTCCACTGGACCAACCATGCAATCTCCTACCTAGACTCCAGTTGCCCTCGAATAAAACTTGTCTGTGAATTGGCAGTATACATCAATTTCTCCAAAAGCGGGCCTAATGGCCAATTCCTCGGTTAAGCCGCAGCTCCCACACCGCACTCTAGCTTGTTCACCACCCGGAAATATCTCCACACTGATTGCTTCTTTCCCACATTTAGGGCAGAGGTAAACTGTAGGCAACCTCCTCTTAGGGATACGAACTACTTTTCTTCTTCTTCTGCCCATACCAAATCCTCCGATGCAAATGTGTATAAACATGGCTTAAATATTTGCCCTAAAAGCTGAACAACTAACCGGTCCGTAAAACCCGTGGAGACGGTTAAGAGGCGCTGGCAAGTAGCTTAGAAGCGCTTTGAAGAAAGAAACGAGTAAGTGACGTCACACGTGATTCCTGTGATAATCACACGTGATCTTCTTGTGATCAGAAATCACACAAGTCACAAATCACAATGTCACAAAGGAGAGATGAAGCAATTAGAGGGAGAACATCAAGTTCAATATTTGAACTTGGGAAGAAGATGTTAATCATTTCCAAATGAGAAGATGCATTCCCGCTTTTCACATCTTAAAACAAATTTAATTGCAAAAGCGATTTCCCAGATTAGGGTGTCAAGGCATAAATGCTGGGTAGATAACTGTTTTGTTGAGTGGTTAAAAAAATTCTTTTCCTATCTAATTCAGCTTAATTATTGAGATTTAGTTTATGATTTTGTTAATTATTACATACATGGCGGTAAATTTTTTATAGGTGTTTTTCTGATGGGGCCCGTAAAGCTTTTGTATCAAGGGTGTCGTATACAAAAGTGTATCCTTTAAGCTAGACTTTGAGGTTGAAAAATTGTACTCGAAGGAAAAGACTCAAAATTGGATAAAATACTCATTAAACGACCCGATGGTAAAAATACTCTCAAAAAACAGCAATTTAACGAAAATACAGCTAGAAACACTATTAATAGACGTTTTAGCGGAAAATATATCCGATAAAGCATTAAAATACGACGAAAAAGCCAGAACAAGGCTTTTAGCCGTAAGTCGCGGCGCTTTTAACAGAAGCCTCAGGCAAGCCCGACGGAACGTCATCCAATCAATCTACACCATTCTTCTCCTAGGATACCTAGGAATCCTTGAAGAAATCAGCTTAGAACCGTATATAGAGGCTGCAAACAAGCTAAAAACATACATAAACACGCAACGAAAACTTGCAAAAAAGACGCCAAAAGAAGAACTTGTGAGGACCGTGGCGCGACTCCACGAAGAGCTTAAAAGAAGCCTGGAGGAACTGGCCACCCCACGAAGTATGTCAGGAAGGCTGTGACATCACAAATCACAGCCATTATTCAACATAAAAACCAACCCAAAGTTAAATGAGAGACCGCTCAGGAGAGCCTGCTCAAAGCGCCAAACACACAGATTCTTACCCACACTTAAAGCGTTTTCACACTCTTATTTTCCAAACAGAGCATTTTTTAGGCTTTTCACAGAGCAGGGCAAGAATATGAAGGGAAAAAGCGAGAGAGTAAAGGGCGGCTGTTGTTGTGTTTTCAACAGCAATTACTCAGCACAAGTTGTGACATGTGATGTCACGAGTTTCACTTTAACAAAAGATTTAAGTTTACTTATATACTAATGTGATATGTGATCAGGCATGCAGATCACAGGATATCACATTAAAATCACAGCCATTTGGAGGGCGTTTCTGTGATTTCAGATTTTCTTTTGTTAGCGACGGCGGGTCTGTTGCTCGTCACAATTTCGGCGTCTCTTCTGTATTATCGGCGAATAAGGAGTCTGCGCCAAGAATACGAGAAGGCGAGGGGCGTTGTGGATGACATTGTGGTGAGCGTTGACAGCCAATTTCGGAGACAAGACGACAGAGTTCTTTTTATCGCTCAAAAAATTGAGAAAACTTCATTGGAGAACGAAAAAGTTGTGAAAAAGGTAGAAGAATATGAAAGGCGATTAACTGACCTTGCTAGCCAGATAGGGGATGTTCCCCAGATTGAGGAAAAATTCTCTGGACAGCTCAGAGAGATGAGGAACGAAGTGGAAGGCATAAAAGCCGCCCAAGACAAGGTGATGCAAAAGGTTGTCAAGGTCGAGAAGCTCAAGCAAGAGCTTTATGTCCCTGAGGCGAATATAGAGGCGGCTATCCCCATAAAAAAGGAAAAGGCCTTGGCTCCACTGACTGAAACCGAGCTAATGGTTCTCGAAACCATTGGCAAAGAAGGGGAAAAAACGGCGCCTGAGATCAGAGAAAAGATTGGACTCACGAGGGAGCACACTGCTCGCTTAATGAAGAAGCTTTACAAAGACGGATATCTGGAGAGAGACACGCATAAAATGCCCTACGTCTATCGATTAAAGGAAGAGATGCAGAAGATATTGAAACGAAGGGAAGCTAAGGCGTCTTAGGTTTTTCTCCAGCCGCAAGAGACTCTCCAGCCGCCTTGAGTCTCCTCAAGTTCTCATCCATTGCAGAAAGAGGCTTTGAAGGCGGCAAATCATACTCAACCTTCCCCCGCTGCTTTAGGTAGTCAGGGTAGTGAATAACCTTTATAGGAACGGCAAAGCGAATCTGCGGTTCAGAAATAAGTAATGCTTCCCCAATGTCAAGCATCTTTATTTCGGTGTCACTGTATTCGAGGTAAGGAGTATTTTGGGTGAGATAACTCCTATCTCGCTGCAACTCGGTCTTCATAATAACTTTAGTCCAGAGCTCAGCGAAGATATCATGATTTATTTTTGAAGGTCTTGGAGTCACAGCGTTTAGTCCTACACGATATTTTCGGTAGGTGAGAGCAATGTCAGAAAAAATGGTTTTATGTATTTCGGGATCAAGGAACTCATGGGCTTCTTCAAGGGTAATTAAGAGAGTGGGAAGCTTTTTCCATTTTTCAAAATTGCTTTCCCACAACCACTTATAATGCTGCGCAACATTGGTCGCTGTAAGACAGGTGATGTTGTGTTGCTCTTCGGAATTTATTCCTGATATGTCAATGAGACAAGTTATTCCCTTGCTTATATTTTGGACCACATCATCGATAAAATTATAATTGGAGGGCGGGTAGAGATTTGGTGGAAGATCGGAAAGCCTGCTCATTAGAGCGTTGATTACATTTTTTTGTTGGTAACTGATGAGTTTGCCAACCCCTGAATATCCCTCTAAATTGTAGAGGTCAATGGATTTCTCTATCCAGCAGTTGCCCAGTTGCTCATATAATCTCCTAGCAACTCTCACTTGGGGCTTCCCGATTTCAGGAAAGATCGTTCGCAATCTTCCAGGAGTAAGGGTATGCAAACCTATGCACAACTTGCCATCTCTGGCTGAGTAGTAACGGACCTTAGTGTGAAAAAGTGGATGATTCCGTAGACCGACATGAGACCCTATATCTTTACCGGTCAGCAGCTGACCAGCAAAATCGAAAATCAAACCCACCGTTTCAGGGCTGTTGTCAATAATACGAGCATTTAGAACTAGTTCGGTATTGGTCTTTCCTGAGCCGGTCATCCCGAACATGCCCATCATCTTCGGAATAGCTTTGATACTTATGCCCACATCGCTTAGAACTTCTTCTCCTGAACGCAGGCGACCTATTTCTAAGTCCCCTGAGAGTCTCAAAACAGTGCAGTCTTCTTCGCTGGTTGCATATACCTTGTCCATATAATTTGGATTGAAGGTTGGGGAACGAATCGTTGTAGCATTTCTTTCGAGGAAGAGAATGGCGTCAACATGCCTAAAACTGGAGTAAGGCCCAAAAGATTCCTTTCCCTCAGCCTCACGAAGTTGTTCATTAGTATTTAGTGTCGATGAACTCCCAGCATCCACGACGCGAGCATAGAAGCTTCTACTATCAGAATCGATTCTGACAATTTGTCCAAAGGAAAGATTGCCCCCTTGATTTAGGAAAAAGGAAACAGTATCCCCTTTCACTTCACGAACGAAACCAACAGGTTCAAAACCGTTCAAAATATTCACCTTCATAGGGACGCGTTATTCCATGGATTTTGTCAGCAAAACTGCAGGAAAGTTCTTCCATACGAAGAGTCTCTAATATTCCATCAGCCGCCAGCATTTTCTCAAGTAAATCATAATATTGAAGAATTTTTGAATTTGAGGCCCCAGAAAAATCATGAGCTAACCACAAAGTTACAGGATATCCTAAACACCTTGGATCTTCAGAAAGGGATGTAACGGGGGAAAGGAGTTCAGAGACGCTACTAGAAGTCAGCGGGTCCATTATGTCACAGCGGAAGATATGTGGACTATCTTCGCATAATTTCACAAGAGACACATCTCCATATAGATGTTCAGCCATGTTCGCTTCTTTAACGGGATGGTAGACCCAGAGAGGATAGGGAGCAAGCATACTTGTCGAAGCCATAAAATCTCGCCCTTTTTCATCACATAACATGGGGGATTGTTTACTCACGGCGAGAAGATTAACCTTTTTACGAAGAGCCTCTTCGTATAGCGAAGTATGAAACCCTCTCTTTCCGCCAAAGAAACTAGCGCCATCCAACAGAACATAATCTCCTTCACCCACTCCACGAAGAGGCATCTTATCATCGCCGGTAGACTCTTCGTGAAGAACTTTCAAAGCCATTTCACTTTCAAGTTGCAACCTTCGGTCTATCAAAAAATTAGAGCGGTAACGACGATCCCCCACCGCACAAACAATGCTTTCATCATAACCCCAATTTACGTTACGACCCTCAACCGAGGCGTATGCAACGCGCATAAGGTAAATGCCCCAGTTGTGAGCTCTCTTCAAGGTTCTAGTTGAGCAGTCGACAGCCAAAAATCGGGAATCACATGTTTCAACTTTTTTCAGAGGCTTTATTCTGGTCTTGTCTGGTTTGACGGCGATTAGCGGTTGCAGTTTAATATCGGTATAGCCTATTCTGCGACCTCTATCGATGTATTTTTTCAGTTTCGTTTTTGTCTCCAGCAAATCTTGATGTATCTTGTTCATTCTGGTTTCTCCTAGAAGGCGAAGAGTTTTGCAACTTAATATAGGCTATTATCTATCTTAAAAAACAGACTATTTATCGCCTTTCATGAACTTGATATCCTGACAGTGTAGTTATAATCCTGTAGCGCCGCTGATTTGAAGCACCGCCTTTAATCAGGATATTTCTGTCTGCTAAACGAGATAGATAGGTGGAGACTGTGCTCAAAAGAATTGGTTCATTAAACTGTTCCTCATATGCCGCTTGAACATCTCTTGAAGAAAACCAGCCGATGGGAAATTTCTTCTCCGCAACTAAACGTACTTTCTCGATCTTTGGCAGTTCGGCTACGGAACGTTTTGACGAAGGTACAGTGGGCATACCGCCTAAAAGTTCAACCAAATCCAGTAGACGAAGAGCCTTTTCCCTCGTAACTTGACCCTCAAACGTTATGGTATAACGGTCTCCATTATTGAAAATCTCTACACGTACCTTTTTTGCAGGCATTCAGTGCACCAGTTGAACCGTGGTCTTTACTACTTAACCCTTCACAAGTTATAGAGATTACGGTAAATAGGATTAATGAAAAAACCTAAAAAATTCCTTAATATAGAAAATAGCGGATATTTGCACTTGATTAGGTTCACACACTTCACTTAACGTTCCATTGCCAAAAAGAAAAAAGGAATCGGATGGAAGCTGATTTTCCAGTAGAAACCAAGGGGTTCCTTCGATACTTGTTAAAGTCTATGATTGAGCTTATTTTAGCATTTAAGGTATGAAAAAGGTGAAATTTTCAGTTAACTTCACAGTGCTTCACACGGAGTTATGAAATGTTTTTGGCATAACAAAAGGAAGACTCTTCGTAAAAATAACAATTAATAATTCAGTTGGATAATAAAATCTTACTTGTTTCAGGCGCCGACCCCTTCATTTCCATTGGATTAAAGAAACCTCCAGCGTAGCCACTATAAGCCATTAATGGTAAAATATTGTAGAGTTAACTCTAAGTTTTTTGATAATAATAACTAAATACTAACTTATTGAGTACTATTCACGGAATTCTTTTTTAACAAATTATTTACTCTCAAAATATGGATTCTTTTTTCATAAAAAGTGCAGGAAAATCTTCTTTTCTCCATGAGAAATAGAGGGGTGCGGGAGCCTGCAGACAAGCTTTTATGTCCGCAAACAGCCTCAAAACGTTCTATTCGAGAAAGCGCTGTCTCCCTTTAGATTTTTGTGTAGATTATCTACTTTTTTTTACGATAGTTCTTATCTACCCCGAAACGCAATCGAGGCAGTAACCCCCTTACTTCTTAGAGGAGATTACCAAAGATGAACAAACTTAACACCCTTGACGATGTTTTCAACCGTTTTCTAAGCAGCACCCACATTTTCAAAGATAGAGAAGTACTGAGACACGATTATGTTCCCGAAAAACTCCCCCACCGCGATGACCAAATTCATTGCTTAGGCGGAATGATTGCCCCGGTCCTGAGAGGTTCCCCCTGTTCCAACGCCTTTATTTATGGAAAAACTGGAACAGGAAAAACAGCAGCCACCAAATATGTTCTAAACAGACTTACCCTCAAAGCACAAGAACTAGGGGCGCCTGTCGGAATTTGTTACGTAAACTGCCGCTTGGCTGGCACTGAATACAGGATTCTCTCAAACCTGTGCAACGCTTTAGACGTACAGGTTCCTTTCACGGGCTTGGCTGTCGGAGAGGTCTTTGACAGATTCAAAGAGGGACTAGACCTGCAAAAGAAGATTTTCATCGTTGTCCTCGACGAAATAGATGCCCTGATAAAGGCGCGAGGTGACACTCTCCTCTACGAGTTGACTAGAATTAATGAGACTCTTCGTCACGGTCGAACCTCCATAGTGGGCATTTCAAACGATCTTCGATTCAAGGAGTTCTTAGACCCAAGGGTTCTTAGTTCCTTAAGCGAGGAGGAGCTAGTCTTTAGACCCTACGACGCAGCTGAACTTCAAGACATTCTCTGGGAGCGTGCTCAAATGGCCTTCTCCGAAGGGGCTCTCCTCGACAGCGCTGTCGCCTTATGCGCTGCATTAGCTGCTGCGGAGCACGGTGATGCCAGACGGGCTTTAGATCTCCTTCGCGTTGCAGGCGAGTTAGCAGAGCGAGAGGGGGCATCTTTTGTTACTGAAGATAATGTGCGGCAGGCTGAGAAGCGGGTTGAGCATGATCGAATAGTGGAGGTTCTGGAAAATCTTCCTGTGCACTCCAAATTGGTCTTGTGCAGTGTTTACCTGTTGGGTAAGACAAAAGTTAGTTACACAATCACCGGCGACATCTACGGAATCTACTGTGAACTCTGTGATCAGTCTGGTCTCTCACCCCTGACCCAGAGACGGGTAAGTGGTCTAATCAGCGAATTAGATATGGTGGGGCTATTGAATGCACGGGTTGTGAGCATGGGGCGATATGGCCGTACAAAAAAGATTCGGTTAGGAATAGGTCGCAGTCTTGTTAGAAAAGTGTTCACTAACAATGACCGATTCAGAGATTTGATAGGTTATGTCCCTAACTGTTTCAGCTGAAGCTTCAGTAAGGAGCTGAAAACCGAAGTTCTTGAGTAAATTGCTAGGTTTCGGTTTTCCGAAAATCACCAAGCCTCTGTGAAATTGATTGTTGCAATCTTCAAGGTTTGGAGGTTTACTATAGGCACGATTCCGGGGGTAGGGATAAGTCCCATCTTCTTTTGAAAGTCTGTCTGTCTTTGCCATGCCCCCGAGTTCACTAGGAGAGTTCCCCGATAATCATTACATTTTAGCACATGAACGTGACCAGCGTGAAAGATGTCCGGTATTCTTTCTATAACCATGAAGTCCCGGTTTTCAGGAGCAATAGGCGTTCTCTCTCCGTAAATTGGAGCAAGATGCCTGCTCTGTAACAAGAGTTTCATGGACTTGTCGGGAGTATCAAAACTGACGTTCGGCGCAACTGCCGCGATGTCGTCCAAGCTCCGTCCGTGAAATAGAAGTAACTCCACTTCGTGGAGGCTAAGCGTGGAGGGGTTTCCAAGGGACCGTATCCCTCGCACTTCATATAATGGTTCTGCGTAATCTTTGGGTAGGGCAGGTTGTGGTAGTGCCTTTCTGGATGCGTCGTGGTTGCCGGGAATAACTATTATCTCAATATACTCAGGAATCTGTTCAATGAGTTTTGCCACTTCCCGATACTGTTCGTAAATGTCCGTTATAGCCAGCCCCTCCATCTGTCCCGGATAGATTCCTATCCCGTCGACAAGGTCACCTGCTATGACCAAATATTTGATGTGGCCAGCGAGGTTCCTCAGGTTTCCGTTGCCGAGTTTTCCTTTTAGCCAGAGTAGAAATCGATTGAACTCTTTTTCCATGAATTCTTTGCTTCCCACATGGAGGTCTGACATGAGAACTGCGTGGACAGGCATTGAAGCTTTGTTGGGGGTCTTCCGGGGTACTTCTGGCAAGATGAAGTCTTTTGCGATAAGCAAGTCGTTTCTTCCCTTTACCGCACTCACGCAAACGACTTGGTCTAGGAGTAAAGAACGGGCTTTTGCGATAACTTCTCGGCTTCCGTTCTGAGGCACGAGTACTGTGGCGCTTGCTTCCAAGTCCTCGATTTTCACGAAGAGTCTTTCTTTGGATTCTATTTTTTCTGTAACCATTCCTATGATGTTAACCTTCGACTTGACTGGTGTCTTTAGTGCAACCGATATGGGCACGGCGTTTTTGGCATCTATCCTTTTTCTAAGAATCTTACTTAATCTCTCAAACCGATCTTGAAAGTATTCTAAGTATTCCTTGATAGAACCTGTTGTGCAGATTTTATCCGTGGGGTCTGAGACCACCTTCACCATATCTTCAACGTCTTTTGCATAGGGTCTAAAACTCTTCCTCCCTTCCAAAATGGTTGGAGGTGAAAAGGGCATAGGCGACTTCTTCTCTTCACCGCAAGGCTTCCTTTTCATAGCTTCCAGAAAGCTTCGGTCGATAAACAGAGGTTTCTGAGGCAAATCCCTAATTTTCTTAACAGCTTCTTCCATCAAATTGAGGGGGTCTTCGCTTTCAGATATTATGTTCAAGAATTCGAAGGCTTCTTTGTCTAATTGGTATCCAGCTGCTATTGTGAAGGAAACGGCTCTCTGCAGCCTATTACCTTCGTTCAAATTTTAGCCTCCTTTGATTCCCTCTGTTGAAACGGTAAATATAGCCTTCGTACCCTATTAATTCTGTTCTCTCCTATGGGCAAAGCCTTTCCAGCTCTTCTTTCTTTGATGGACGAGTCTATACCTGTTAGGATATTTCCCTATGTTTTAGAGGTTTTTACTTAACTCTTAATAATGCGTTTTTGCTTTAGATAATTCAATATTTGTTTGAGGATTCAGAGATGGATCTCCGCAAGATTCAAAGAACGAGTGGTGGGACCTTCTTTGTGTGTCTTCCTAAAGATTGGGCTGAGAGAAATGGGCTTGATCGCGGGTCCGTTGTTTCTGTTACCGAGACCGCTGATGGTCCCCTTGTTATCAATCCAAAGTATGATGCAGAACGAGCCCCTCAGGTGGCGATGATTAGACCCTCTTCCTTCCTTGATCGTGTTATTGTTGAGAAGTATCTTTTGGGCTATGACATCATTCAGATTCAAGCTAAGGATAGAATAAGTCCCTTGGATCGTGAGCGGGTAAAACAGGCATCGAGCCGCTTGGTCGGGCTGGAGATTGTTGAGGAGAATCACTCTAAAATTGTTATGCAATGTCTCTTGGAGCCATCTACTTTCCCGCCTCAAAAGATTCTTCGAAGAGAATATTCTATCGTTTCAGGGGTGCATCGTGACGCTGTGACTGCCCTTCTTGAGGGAGACTTACAACTGGCTAAAAACGTTGTTGCGCGGGACAACGAAGTTAACCGCTTATACTTTCTCTTGGTACGGGTTCTTCGGACGGTTATTCAAAATCCGGGGCTGAGCGAAAAACTTGGGATTCTTCCAATCGATTGTTTAGATTACCGCTTGGCTGCCAGTTTGGTTGAAGCTATAGGCGATCAATCTGCTTCCATTGGTGAGACTGCAATCAGGTTAGGTGGCGCAAAAATACCTGACAAACTTTCGGAACTTATTCTGCAGCTTCACAAGGTTGCCTATGAATCTTACGAAAACGCCATGAGCGCTGTGTTTTCTCATGATGTCTCTGTGGCGGAGTCTGTGCGGTCTGAAAGAGAGAAAGTTAAGGCTTTGTTTCAGGAGATTGAATCGGCTATTCGCGATTTGCCAGCAGAGGTTGGGCGTCATCTTCTCGCTGTTGCTTCGTCGATAAGTCGAATTTACGACAATAGCTTGGACATAGCTGATCTTGTTATGCCAAAGCTTCCGTGATACGTTTAATTGTGATGAAGACTCTAGACTTTTAGCAAGTAGTGCAGAAGAATGGAAGATCAGGACCTCATTGAACGAATAAAGAAACTGAAAAAAGAGAAAAACGCTGTGATTCTGGCTCACACCTATCAGAGACCAGAAATTTATGCAGTAGCGGATTTCATTGGCGATTCCTACGGCTTGAGCAAAAAGGCAACAGAAACCGATGCAGACATCATAGTTTTTTGTGGTGTTGACTTTATGGCTGAATCTGCTTATATTTTGAATCCCGAAAAAACGGTTTTAATTCCAACCCGGCTGGCTAAGTGTCCGATGGCGGCTACGGTTGATGTTGATGGTTTGCGAGAATTGAAGACAAAGCATCCTAGCGCTGCTGTTGTGAGTTATGTCAACACAACCGCTGAGGTGAAGGCGGAATCGGATATTTGTTGCACTAGCGCAAACGCCGTAAAAGTGGTTAACTCTTTAG